>LNFB01000056.1 GCA_001464385.1 Deltaproteobacteria bacterium Ga0077550
AAGGCGCCGCTGTCGGCGATCGCCACCCACGGTCTGCTGCAGCCGATCCTGGCCGAGGCGGGCCTGGGCGAGGCCATGCAGCTCGTCATCGGCTCCGATGCCGAGGTCGCGACCGCGCTGGTCGCCGATCCCCGGTTGCCGCTGGTCAGCGCCACGGGCTCGACCGCGATGGGCCGTCGGGTCGGTCCCGTCGTCGCGGCGCGGCTCGGCCGCTCGCTGCTCGAGCTCGGGGGCAACAACGCGATCATCGTCGACGCCACCGCGAACCTCGATCTCGCGGCGCGGGCGATCGCCTTCGGGGCGGCGGGCACCGCGGGGCAGCGCTGCACGACCACGCGGCGCCTGTTCGTCGCCAAGGGCGTCGAAGCCGAGCTCACGCGCCGCCTCGTCGCCGCCTACCGCCAGCTCGGCGAGCGCATCGGCGATCCGCGCGACAACAAGAACCTCGTCGGCCCGCTGGTCGACGCCCGCTCGCGCGACGCCTTCGTCGCCGCGATCGCCCGCGCGAAGGCCGACGGGGGCCAGATCCTCGCGGGTGGCCATGCGCGGCCGGGCGCGGGCTTCTTCGTCGAGCCCACGCTCGTGCGCGCCCCGGACGAGGGCCGGTTCCCGCTCATGGACGAGGAGACGTTCAGCGCGATCCTCTACATCCGCAGCTTCCCCGACGACCGCCTCGATCAGGCGATCGCGTGGCAGAACGCGGTCGAGCAGGGCCTCTCGTCGTCGCTCTTCTCCGACAGCGTCCGCGCGGTCGAGATGTTCTGGAGCCCATCGGGTAGCGACTGTGGGATCGCGAACGTGAACCTCGGGACCTCCGGCGCGGAGATCGGCGGCGCCTTCGGGGGCGAGAAGTCGACGGGCGGTGGCCGAGAGGCCGGATCGGACAGCTGGAAGGCGTACATGCGCCGCCAGACGTGCACGATCAACGGCAGCGACGCCCTGCCGCTCGCGCAGGGCATCCGCTGGGAGTAGCGGCTCGCCGTCCATCGGTGCGATCGGGGCAATACCGCCCACGTCCAGGGCGGCGGCGCGGGCGATCTTCGCGGTTGCCGCCACTGCATGCCGGTCGTACGCTGCCAAGGTCGGTCTGATCGCCGACACCTTGGCTTCATCGCTCGCTCGGGCCGCGGTTTGACGACCGCGTGACCCCACCACCCCTGACGGGGCCCTCCTCCCGGAGAACGACCGATGCCGATCACCCAGGAACTCCACGCCCTCGGCCAAGCTGCCCGCCGACTGAACGACGGGTCCGAGCAGCTCAACGCCCTCATCGCCCGCATCGACGCGCTGCTCGGCCGCCTGATGATCGGGATGGACTACGTCCACCCCCGGCCGCTCGCCGAGTCCGTCACCTACGATCGCGACGGCAAGCGCGCGATCGAGATGGCGTACCTCGCGTACTGCCGCATCGGCAAGGTGTACGCGCTGGCGATCAAGACCGTGAAGGTCCACGAGTCCAAGCGGGCGCTCGCCACGGAGTCCCCCGGCGAGTTCGTCCCCGTGCTGCAGGCGCCGCGACGCCTGCGGTACGCCGCCATCGACGTCCTGCCCGAGCTCGTCGCCGGCTTGTCCGCCCAGGTCGAGGAGGTGGCCGAGGCGATGGCGCGTCGCTGTGCGGTCGCCGAGTCGCTCGCGCGCCGCCTCGAGGAGATGGCGGGGCCATCGGCGGACCCGCAGGTCCAGATGCAGGTCCAGCAGCAGGTCCAGCAGGCGACCTCGCACGCGCGGCCGACGATGCCGTACCTCTCGGAGACCGAGCTGCGGATGCGTCGCCCGACGGGTCGATAGCGCCGCGCGCGGTGCCGCAGACGTCCCGGAGACGTCTGCGGCCGGTCATGGTTTCGCGGGCCGGTTGCCGCGCGGCACCCCGCCGTGGGAAGAGTCGTGGGCCATGGCCAAGCAGGTCCTCGTCACCGCCGCGCTGCCGTATGCGAACGGATCGATCCACCTCGGTCACGTCCTCGAGGCGGTCCAGACCGACGTCTACGCGCGCGCGCGCAAGCTCGCGGGCGAGGACTGCGTGTTCATGTGGGCCGCCGACACCCACGGCACGCCGATCGAGCTGCGGGCGCGTCGCGAGGGCATCACGCCCGAGGCGCTGATCGAGCGCGCCTGGCACGAGCACCGCCGCGACTACACCGACTTCGACATCGGCTTCGACATCTTCCACACCACGCACTCCGAAGAGACCCGTCGGCACGCCGAGGCGATCTTCACGACGATGGAGGCCAAGGGCGACATCACGTCGCGGCCGGTGCAGCAGCTCTACTGCCCGCACGACCAGATGTTCCTCCCCGATCGCTTCGTGAAGGGCGTGTGCCCGAAGTGCAAGAGCGCCGATCAGTACGGCGACTCGTGCGAGGTCTGCGGCAGCACGTACTCGCCGGTCGAGCTCGGTGATCCGCACTGCTCGATCTGCGGCACGGTGCCCGAGCTGCGCTCGAGCGAGCACCTGTTCGTGCCGCTCGCCCGGCACGAGGCGTTCCTGCGCGAGTGGCTGGCGGCCCCCGACGCGGGTGGCAAGACCGAGCTGCAGCCCAGCGTCCGCAACTACGTGATGGAGTGGGTCGAGGGCGGCCTGCGCGACTGGGACATCTCGCGCGACCCGCCGTACTTCGGCTTCGGCATCCCCGGTCACCCCGGCAAGTTCTTCTACGTCTGGTTCGACGCGCCGGTGGGCTACATCGGCGCGACCGAAAAGTACTGCCGCGAGAACCGCCGCGACTTCGACGCCTACTGGCGCGACCCGGATCGCACGCAGACCGAGCTGGTCCACGTGATCGGCAAGGACATCGTCTACTTCCACTGCCTGTTCTGGCCGGCGATGCTCCACGCGGGCGGCTACACCACGCCCTCGCGCGTGCACGTGCACGGGTGGCTGACGGTCGGCGGGGAGAAGATGTCGAAGACCCGGGGCACGTTCGTGCTGGCGCGGACGTACCTCGATCACCTCCCGGCCGATTACCTGCGCTACTACTTCGCGAGCAAGCTCGGCACCACGCAGGAGGACATCGATCTCAACCTCGAGGACTTTGTCCTGCGCTGCAACGCCGACCTCGTGAAGAAGGCGGCGAACCTCGCGAGCCGATCGTGCAAGTTCGTGACGTCGCGCCTCGGTGGCACGCTCGCGGCGCTCCCCGACGACGCGGCGTCGATCGTCGCCGCCGCGCAGGCCCGCCTGCTCGAGGCCCGCGGCCACTACCTCGCGTTCGACTCGGCCCGCGCGGTGCGCTGCGCGATGCAGGTCGGCGAGGACTTCAACCTCTACCTGACCGAGCAGGCGCCGTGGAAGCTCGGCCCGGACCAGGTCGAGCGCGCGCGCGCGGTCTGTTCCGCCGGCGTCTACGCCTCGCAGGTGATCGCGGCGATCCTCGCGCCGGTGCTGCCGGCGTGGGCCGCCAAGGTCGAGCGCATGCTGAAGCTGCCGCAGCGCCTGGATTTCGCCACCGGCGGCGCGCCGCTGCCCGCCGGGCACGGCATCGGCGACTACGAGACCCTGGCCGAGCCCATCGATCCCGCGAAGGTCGCCGCGATCATCGAGGCGAGCAAGGAGAGCACCCCCATGAGCACCACCGACACGACGGCCGCAGACGCAGCGCCGACCTACGAGGTCGAGCCGCTGCAGGCCGAGACCACGATCGACGACTTCGCCAAGATCGACCTGCGGGTCGCCCGGGTGCTCACCTGCGCCAAGGTCGACGGGGCCGACAAGCTCCTGCAGCTCACGCTCGACGTCGGGCCGCTCGGCACCCGCAACGTCTTCTCGGGCATCGCCAAGAGCTACGCGCCCGAGCAGCTCGTCGGGAAGCACGTCGTGCTCTTCGCCAATCTCAAGCCCCGCAAGATGCGGTTCGGCATGTCCGAGGGGATGATCCTGGCCTCGGGCGCGAGCGACGACGCGGTCACCGTGCTCGAGCTCGACGGCCGCAGTCGCCCGGGCGAGCGCGTGTCCTGAGAGCGAGGGCGACGAGGGCGCCCGCGGTTTGACGGACCCCACGCCGACACGTACGGTCGATGGCGTGGGGTCGTTGCATCGTGGCGTCGCGTCGGCACTGTTGATGGTCGCCTGTGGGCCTGTCGTGGATGGAACCGACGGCACGGTCACCTCGAGTGGCACGTCGGTCGCGGCGGACACCGTCGCCAGCGGTGGTTCTGCCGGGCCCTCGAGCGCGACCGGCGACGACGCCAGCGGCACGACGGGCGAGCCCGCGAGCTCGAGCGGTGGGTCGGCGCCGGCCGACTCGAGCTCGGACTCCGGGATCATGTTCATCGTGAACCCCGACGGCGGCGCGCCCGGTCTGCAGTGCGACGTGTGGTCCCAGGACTGCTCCCGAGGCGAGAAGTGCGTGCCCTGTTCGCTCGGCGCGCTCGAGTGGTTCTCGGACACCTGCTGCCGACCGCTCGACCCCGATCCGGCCGCCGTCGGCGAGCCGTGCATGCGGGAGGAGGGCCCATGGTCGGGGCTCGACGATTGCGCGGCCGACAGCGTCTGCTGGTTCCTCGACGACGCGCAGACAGGGACCTGCGTCGCGCAGTGCGAGGGCAGCCGAGCGAACCCCGAGTGCGCGGTCGGCAGCAGCTGCGACGTCGCCCACGAGGGCACGGTGATCCTGTGCCTCCCGACATGCGATCCGCTGGCGCCCGCGTGTGGGCCGGGTCGAACGTGTGCCCACGGGACCCGCGCCGGTGCCTCCGACTTCGGGCACTTCGTGTGTCAGGCGACCGCGCCGCTCAACGCCGTGGCTGGCTACGGCGAGTCATGCTCGGCGTTCGGCGAACTCTGCGACGAGGGGCTCGCGTGCGCGTGGCCGGCGGATGTCCCGGGCTGCGAGGCCGCGCATTGCTGCACGGTCGTCGGATCCCTCGCGGCGCCGCCAGCGTGTCCGGACGCCACGCAGAGCTGTGTCGCGGCGTACCCGGACGGCGACGCGCCACCGGGCCTCGAGTCGCTCTGCTACTGCAGCGTGGTGCCGTAGTGTGACAGGCTAGGGCGCGTGAAGAAGCCCGAGCATCGCTGGGAGACGCGGCGGTTCCTCGCCGTGCCCGATCCGGCGGCCGCGCCGACGTGGCGCCTCGGGACGCCGTGGGAGCACGACGTGCGGGCCGAGCGGCTGCTGCTGCGCGGCGCCGACGGCCGGACGGCGTCGGCGACGGTTGGGCTCGATCACCAGCGGGTGGACGGCGCCGCGACCGATGATCCCGATCTCACGCACGCGGTGATGTGCTGGCTGGTCGCGCGTGGGCGTCGGGCGATCGCGCTGCACGACGACCGCGACCGCCCGATCGCGGTACGAGCGTTCGACGTCGCGGAGCTCGGCGACGCGGTCACGGGGGCCAGCCGCGTGATCACGCTCGCGCCGTCGAATGCGGAGCTCGTGGATGCGCTCGACGCCTTCGATCGCGTCGTCGCGTGCGAGGACTCGTCCGATACGCCGGCGGCGGTCGAGCGGTGCGAGCGGCTCGGGCCCGACCTCGCGCCGGATCTCGATCGCGTCGCGGCCCTCGAGCCCGCGCTGGTGGTCAGCTCGCTGACGGTGCCGGGCATGGAGCGGATCGTCACCGGGCTGCGCGCCCGCGGCGTGCCGCAGGTCGTCTCGGCGCCGCGCGGTGTCGCGGAGGTGATCGCGGATCTGGAGCGCCTCGGCGCGGCGATCGGCGTCGACGCGGGCCCCGCGGTCGCGCGCATGCACGCCGAGGTCGACGCGCTGCGGGCCGATCCGCCGTCCGTCCCGGCACGCGTCTACCTCGAGTGGTGGCCGCGGCCGATGTACGCGCCCGGCCGGGCGTGCTTCAGCAACGAGCTCATCGCCCTCGGCGGCGGCGTGAACGTCTTCGGCGACCGCGATGGGTCCTCGATCGAGATCACGGCCGACGAGCTCCTCGCCGCCGATCCCGACGTGTGCTTCGTGTCGTGGTGCGGGGTCGCGGCGCACAAGCTCGACCCCGACAGCGTCGGGCGTCGGCCCGGCCTCGACGCGCTGCGGGCGGTGCAGGAGGGCAGGGTGTTCGCCCTCGACGAGCGGTTCTCGGGGCGCCCGGGCCCGCGGATGCTCGAGGCGGCGCGGCGGATCCGGGCGGCGCTCACCCCCGCGTAACCCCGTGTCGATGCCGATTTTTTGGTCGGTCCGCGGCGCTGTGCCAACTTCGCGAACCACCATGCAGGTGGAAACGATCGACGGGAACCTCGTGCGGCAGATCGACGACGTGGTCACCTCGCTGCGGACCTCGGTGGGGTACCGCACCGTGTGGCTGGATCCGTTCGGCATGCTCTGGCACGCCGAGCCGGAGGACGAGGAGCTCGACGCCCTCGGCCACCGCTACGTGGGGACCTTCTGCCGCCCCGACGCGGACACGCTCGGCGCCGCCCTCGCGGGCCTGGCCTGGCCGAACGTCGCGTGCCTGGTGGTCGAGGAGCGTCGCGCGGTGCCGCGGTCGCTCGCGCCCCTGGCTGCGGCGGTGTGAGCCGCGGGCGCGCTCGTTTCGGCTACGCTCCCGCGGCCATGACCGGCCTCGATGACGACGAGCTCGATCCGACGCGCCGCAGCTGGAACATCGCGACGCGCAACCACAACGCCCACAAGGGCGATCAGGCCGCGCGACTGGCCGCTGGCGAGGAGATCCTCTTCGAAGAGGAGCTCGAGCTGCTCGGCGAGCTGCACGGCCGCCGCCTCGTGCATCTGCAGTGCAACGCGGGGCAGGACTCGCTGTGCCTGGCGCGACGGGGGGCGGAGGTCACCGGCGTCGACCTGAGCGACGAGGCCATCGCGTTCGCCGAGCGGCTGTCCGCCGACGCCGGCATCCCGGCGAACTTCGTGCGCGCCGAGGTCGTGTCGTGGATGCAGGAGACCGCCCTGCGCTTCGAGCTCGCGTTCAGCAGCTACGGCGCGGTCGGATGGCTGCGGGATCTCGGGGCGTGGGCGCGCGGCGTGGCGCGCATCCTCGAGCCCGGCGGTCGCTTCGTGTACGTCGAGTTCCACCCGCTCGTGTGGTCGATCGGGGACACGTTCGTGCTCGATCGCGACGACTACTTCGCGCGCGAGCCGTTCGTCGAGCCCGTGGGCGACTACGTCGCGGACTCGGCGGACGCGCTCGGCGCCCTCGACGAGCCGGTGCCCGGCGTCAACGACGTCGCGGCGCCGAGCTGGCAGCACACGTTCGCCGAGGTCCTCGACGCCCTCGCGCAGGCCGGGCTGCGGATCGAGCGGGTGCGGGAGTATCCGTGGGCGAACGGCTGTCGAGTGAACCGCGGGCTGGTGCGGGAGCCGGGCTCGCGCCGCTGGGTGTGGCCCGAGGGCGTGGCCCGCACGCCGCTGATGTTCGGCGTGGTCGCGCGGCGCGACGGCTGAGCTCGTCAGCGTCGTCGCCCGCGCAGCACCACGCCAAAGACTCTAGCGAGCTCAGGCCGCGATGAGGCCCAGCGCGCGCAGCACCCCCGCGAGGTTCGCGTCGTACACCTTCGCGAGCAACCCGCTCGCCGCCTCGGGGGCGCCCTTGGGCGAGTAGGTCGCGCTCCACCGGACGCGGCACGATCCCGGCCCCTGCGGCTCGACCTCGATCGTCGTGACGTAGTCGACGAAGGGGAGTGGGTGCGGCTCGAGGATCGAGTACGAGAGCCGGCGCGCGGCTGGGTCGTGGGCGAGCAACCGCTCCCGGACCGTCAGGCCCTGCCCGGACAAGCTCCGGACCGCGCCGACGCCGACGCCCTCGACGACGCACGTTTCCATCGCCGGCGCCCCCCAACGGACGGCCGCACCGAAGTCCCCGAGGATCTCCCACACCGCATCGGCGGGCGCATCGAGGGTGCGTTCGAGCGCGAAGTCTGTCATGGCGGCGGTCTCCGGAGCGTTGACGGGCCCGAGGTGCGCGTACCGGCGCTCCTGCAGCACCCGCCAGGTGATGGTCGCGCGACGGGCCTCCTGCGCGTGCGTGGCCCGCAGCAGCTCGTGCGCGAGCGCAGCGTCCTCTTGGCGCATCGGCTCGGTCTCGAGCCGCAGCACCGCGGCGTCGGCCTCGGGATCGGGCGGCAGGTCGGGGTGCATCCGCTCGGGCTGGCCCGCGAACGCGAGGAACGCCTCGGTGGGCACGCCGTGGTGCGCCATCGCGTGGCCGATCGAGTGCATGAGAGCGTCGCCGAACCGCACGAACGACTTCAGGATCCAGTAGCGGGCGACGGGCGACGGGTGATCGAGGGTCAGCTTGCGGAGATCGGCGAACACCTCGCGGTGCTCCTCCACCCGCTCGTCGAGCCAGTAGTGCTGGAGCGCGTCCGCGGCGGTCCACCCCGTCAGCTCGTCGAACCCGAGGGTCTCCCACTCGACGTACCGGCGGTTCATCTCGGCGGCGTAGAGCGCGGAGAGCCGGTTGATGCCGCGCTCGAGCGGCGTCTTCGGATCGGGGTACGTGGTGTCGAGCAAGAACCAGTCGGCGCACGTCCAGTCGTCGACCACCCATTGCAGGAAGAACGATCGGATCATCGGGAGGAACCCGGCGTGTGGCCCCTTGCGGATCCACGCGTGGAACGGGTGCGCCCACAGCTCGTCGAACGCCGTCTGGAGGTGGTCGCGGAGGGCCTCGCCGTAGCCCGAGGGGTGGGCGGGATGCGAGAGCGACATCGCGGCCGACACGTCGTGGGCGGGCGTGGGCCGCAGCGTCGCCGCGGCGCGGGCGGCCAGCGACACCTCGGGCGGTCGCTCGCCCGCCACGAACCGGCGCGCGTGGGCCTCCCAACCGCGGAAGTGCGCGTGGAACAGCGAGAACGTGCGCAGCACCAGCGCGGCCGCTCTCGCGCGGTCGTCGTCGGACATCGGCTCCGCGAAGAACAGCTTCTCGCCCCCGGCCTGCAGGTGCCCCGTCTCGCGGTCGAGGTGGTACTGGCCGAAGTACGGCAGCTCGATGTTGCGCGCCGACTCGATCTGCGCCGCCAACGGGACGGTCTGGCGGAAGAACACGTTGCCCGCCGCCTCCATCGACTCGATGATCGCGAACCGCAGCCGCGGGTCGCGGTTGCGGTGGACGAGGGAGGCGAGCTCGAAGTCGAGCCGCCGCGCCTCGAGGGTGTCGTCGCTGGTGATCCACCAGTAGACGTCGCGCGGCGCCCAGCCGAGCGCCTCGTCGACCCCGAGCAACCGCCAGTCCTTCAGGAACAGCTCGGAGTGCGTCGCGTCCTCGGCCGCGTGCTCGTTGAGCGCGCGCTCGAGCTCGCTCTGCGGCTCGGGGTACCGAATGAAGTACCGGTTGAGATCGCGGAACCCCATGACGAAGTCGATCGCCGCGGGGCAGAACGACAGCTTGCCCTGCGGTGAGATCGACGGGTTCGCGAACCACTCCGTGAACAGAGAGTGGCCTTGGAGGAGCCGCGCCTGGGCGCTGATCAGCTTGAAGATGGTCTTCATGATGGTCCTCCGGCGATCACAGCAGGTGCGGCTCGACGGGCAGCCCGAACAGCGCGCGGCCGAGCAGCTCGCGCGACGGCGGAGCCACCGTGAAGTGTTGGGTGATCGCGTGGATGTCCCGGAACGCGATCTGCAGCGGGCTGCGCTCGTACATCGCCGAGGCGCCGCCGGTCGTGTAGGCGAGGTCGACGGCGCGGGCCGCCGACGACACCGCGTTCGTCGCCGCGAGCCGCAGTCGGGCCCGCTGCAACGGGCTGGCCTGGCGCCCCGCCAGCGCCTGGCGCCACACCTGCCCGACCTCGTCGAACAGGAACGCCCGGCCCGAGGCGAGCGCCGCCTCGGCGTCGGCCACGGCGAGCTGCGCCGTGGGGCGACCCGACAGCGGCGTGAGTCCGCCGAACGGCGTCTTCGACTTCGCCACCGCCTCGAGCTCGTCGACCGCGCGGCGCCCGATGCCCAGCGCCACGGAGGCGATGCTCGCGGCGAGCAAGCCGAGGAACGGGAACGTGAACGACGGTCCCTCGTAGAAGGGCGCGAGCATCGGCACCCGGATCACGCGGTGCTCGGGGACGAACACGTCGGCGCACTCGAAGTCGTGGCTGCCGGTCCCGCGCAACCCCATCGTCCGCCACGTGTCGTGGATCCTGCAGTCGCGCGCCGCGAGCATGGGTACGATCACCTCGGGCATCCCGGCGGGGCTGATCCGCGGGCGATCCCCGTCGAACACCACGCTCGAGCCACCGAGCCAGTCACTCGCCCGGCAGTTCGAGGCGATCGACCACCGTCCCGACACGCGGTAGCCCCCGGAGACCGGCGTCGCGCGGCCGTTCGGGGCCAGCACGCCGGTGGTGACCGCGCGTGGGTCGGCATACATCTCGCGGGCGCCCGCCGGCGGCACGAAGGCATCGAACGCGCTGCCGGAGCCGCTGATCATCGCGCACCACCCCGCGGCGCCGTCCACCTGGGCGATGGCCTCGACGACCTGCATCATCGTCGGTGGGTCGACCTCGAGCCCCCCGAGGGCGCGGGGCCGGCACATCCGGAAGATGCCCGCATCGTTGAACGCATCCGCGAGGGCGCGGGGGAGCTGCCGCTCGGTCTCACCCTGCGCGGCGAACTCCCGCACGAGCGGTAACAGGGCGCGCGTTGCGTCGAGCAGGTGGGCAGAGGATGGGGAGACCGGGGATGGTTGGACGGTGGACAGTGTCATGGGCGACAGCTCGGGCGCGCCATCCGGCGCTGCGTTTTGGAGAACGCACCTCGAGCTTGTGACGAAGAAAATCGTCATGCGGCGATCCCGGCCGTGCACGTCCCGTGCGTCGAGCCGATCGACCGTCTCGCGCACCTTGCCGCGCGCCGCTGATGTTCGGCGTGGTCGCTCGCCGCGACCCCGGACGGCGACGCTGCCTCAGCGTCGGCGTCGGCGTGCCGCCGCGACGACGAGCGCGCCGAGCCACGGGGCGCCGCCGCCGGGGGTCGATGCGCAGCCGCAGCCGCCCGCGCCGTCGTCCGCACCGGCGTCGCCGCTCGAGTCGCTGCTGCCGTCCGCGGATCCCGCGGTGCCCGCGGTCGCCGTGCCGCTCGCCCCGGTGGCGCTCGCGGAGGCGTCGCCGGCGGTCCCGAGCGTCCCGGCTTCGCCGCTGTCGTCCGCCGTGGTGTCGCCCGGGCCGTCGTCGCCGCCCGACCCCGAGGAGTCGCCGCCCTGGCCCGGCGCGGTGCGGTTGACGACGTGGGCGTAGCCGCGGGTCTGGGCGTCGAAGATCTCGATCGAGCGACCGATGATCGCGTCCATCAGCGCCTTCTGCCCCTCGTCGAGGACCTCGTCGGCGCGCGTCACCAGGACGAACGAGACGTCGAATGCGTCCGGCGCGTCGGGCCACGCCGGGATCCGCTCGCCCTCGGCTGCGATCACGTCCTCGATCGTGATGTCCCGTCGATCGGCGGTGACCGTGTACGAATCCGCCTGGAACAGGAACGCGTCGAGCGGCGCGCAGCTGCCGTCCTTCGCCGCGGAGTCGATGCAGTTGGTCGGGTTGTCGAGCACGAACCACGGCTCGACCTGGTCGGGCGGCAAGAGGCCCATCAGGTAGAGATCGAGATCGCTGTACTCGTAGATCGCCTGCTTGACCGCCGTGAAGGTGCCGTCGCCGTTGTCGATCCACTCGTGGCCCTGGACGGGCGAGCCGCCGGTGTTCATGTAGAACGACCAGTGCGCGTTCGAGCGGCCGAGCATGGCGTTGTCGAGGCCCTGGCCCTGGTCGAAGTAAACGAACGCGAGCCACGCGTGGCCGAGCTCCTGGCCGAAGACCAGCGAGATGTAGTTGTCGCTGACGCCACCCGGATCGCCGCCGAGGTAGTTCGTCCAGTGGTTCATGTGCAGGAAGCCCTGCACCTGGCTGTTGGGCGTGTCGTCGAAGTAGCCCATGCCCTCGTCGGGGATGACCGCGTCCTCGGGGGCGATGTGCTCGTAGCCGATGCCGTGCACGTCGTTGGCCACCGACTGGTACAGCGCGCCGACCGGCGGCGGCAGCTCCCAGGTCGTGAACATCACCATGAACTGGCTGTCGTCGGGGTGGACCGCCAGGAACCCGGACTCGACCGCGTCGTACCCGGCGAGGAACGGATCGCGGTTGAACCAGTCGGCGTATTCGACCGACTGATCGACGTCGCGGAAGATCATGTACGAGTCGCGCTGCTCGACGAACTCGATCGGCGCCGCGGCGGCGATCGAGGGAATCGCGAGCACGCCGAGCATCGCGGCAATCGAACAGCCAAGCCTCATCTTCGAATCGTTGGGCAAAGGCCGCAGCGCGTCAAGCCAGCGGGGACCTCCGCGCCCATCGGCGGTCCGATTGCGTCGCCGACGGGAGCGGGGCACGCTGCCGCGGTGAAGGGACACGGTGCGCCCCTCTAGGCTGGCCGCAGCGCTCGGCCTCGCCGCGCACGTCCTGGCGGCGTCCGGCTGCGGCGACACGGCGCGCTCGCCCTCGTCGCCGTCCGCGGCGCCGACGGTCCCGACGGCGCCGCGCGCCCCGACGTGGATCCGCGTGACGTGGGCCTGCGACGCAGCGGCGTGCGAGCACGACGTCGAGCAGATCGAACAGGCGGCGTCCGGCATCCCCGGCGTGACGACGATCCGCAGTCGCGTCGACTCGAGCGGGGCCATCGTCGCGATCGCGTTCGACACCGAGGACGCGCTGGGCTCGGCGTCGGCGGTGCGCGACGCGATCGCAGCGACGCAGCCGGCGCTCTCTCCCGCGGCCATGCCGACCGTGTCGGTCTCGCCGCGAGACGTCGCCTCGCGGTGGATCGTGCTGTCCGGCGCGACGATGCCGGCGCTCGTCGACGCCGCGCGCACGGTGTCGACGCGCCTCGAGCGGGTCGCTGGGGTCCGCCAGGCGACCCCGTGCGTGCCGGAGCGACGCGTGGTGCTCGAGGTGGATCCGCAGGCGGCCGCGTCGTTCGGCGTGGATCCGTCGCGCATCGCCGACCTCGCGCGCGCGCCGGTCGAGAGCATGACCCTCCGCGGCGCGGTGCTCGACGCCGCGGCAGTGGATCCCGCGGTCGTCCTGTCGCGCGTCGGTGCGACCGCGTCGAGCGGCCTCCTGCGCCGCGTCGACGAGGATGTGCCCGGCTGCGAGGTCCGGGCCGGGGCCGCGCCGGCGGTCGGCATCTCGCTGCGGTTCACCGAGGGCGACACTGCGGGGGTCGAGTCTGCCGTGGCGTCGAGCATCGAGGTGCTCGAGGTCGGCGGCGTCTCGGTGTGGCTCACACCGATCGCCCGCGGGGCTGCGCGGCCGATCCAGCTGCGGGCGCCCGACGTCGAGATCCTGCGTCGGCTCCCGCCGGCCGACGGCGCGCTCGTCATCGACGCGCCGCGGGCGAGCGCCGTGTGGTTCCCCGACGACCTCACGCACGTGGCCGCCACGCTCGAGCAGTGGCGCGCGGCGCCGGGGCTGCACGTCGCGCCTGCGCGCGTCGATGTCGGCGAGCTGCGCCTCTCGGGGCCCGATGATGCGCGGCTGCGGGCGGCGGCACTTCGTCTGCGCGAGCACGTCGTCGATGCGGTCGACCCCGACGCGGGCAGCTCGACGCCGCGCCTCGAGGTCGTGCCGGATCGCGTGGCGGCGGCGCGCTTCGGCGTGTCGGAGTCCGACGTCGTGCGGGTCGTGACGCTGTCCACGTCGGGCGAGGTGATCGGAGCGCTCGCGGATCCCGCTCGCACGCCGGTGGTGGTCCGCGTCGGCGCAGCGACCGACGCCCGCTCGCTGGGCGAGGCGACCGTGGCCACGGTCGAGGGCGCGCGGGTGCCCCTGTCCGCGCTCGCGCGGATCGAGTCGCGCCCCGCGGAGCCCCCACTGCAGCGGTGCGATCGCCGGCGCTGCGTGGTGTTCGAGCTCGAGGCCGCCGCCGCGGCCGCGCTCGAGCTCGACGCCCTCGCCCGCGCGATCGAGCTCGGGCCGGACGAGTCGCTCGGCGTCGGCCCAGCACCGCCGCCGCGCTGAGGCTCAGCGGATCACGTGGTCGGCCCGGCGTACTCGCGCACCATCGACACGACCGCGTCGACCCACGGCGCGGTCGCGTTGAGCGAGGGGACGAGGACGAGCTCCTCGCCGCCGGCGGCGTGCCAGTCCTCCTTCGCGCGGATGCCGATCTCCTCGAGGGTCTCGAGGCAGTCGGCGGTGAAGGCCGGGCACATCACGGCGATCCGTCGGATGCCGCGCTTGGCGAGCTCGGGCAGGACCACGTCGGTGTACGGCTGGATCCACGGCGTGCGACCGAGGCGCGACTGGAACGAGAGGCTCCAACGATCGGCCTCGAGGCCCAGCTGCGCCGCGATGGCGCGGGCCGTGGCGTGGCTCTGGGCGCGGTAGCAGGTCGCGTTGACCGTCGTGATCGTGTCGCAGCAGCTCGGGCTCGCGAAGCAGTGGGCGCCGCTCACGTCACCCTTGCGCAGGTGTCGTTCGGGCAGGCCGTGGAAGCTCATCAGTACGTGGTCCGGCTGGAACTCGGCGAGCACCGAGCGGGCGACCGCCGCGAACGCGCCGATGAAGCGGGCATCCTCGTAGAACGGCGGCACGACCGAGAGCGACGGGGTGTTCCAAGCCTTGCCCGCCAGGCCGTAGACGACCTCGAGCGTCGAGCCGGTGCTCGACGCGGCGTACTGGGGATACAGCGGCGCCACGAGGATCCGCGTGCAACCGGCCTGCACCAGCGACTCGAACGCGCCGTCGAGCGACGGCTGCCCGTAACGCATGCCCAGCGCGATCTTCCACGTCGGCTCGGGCAACGCCGCGGCCACGGCGTCGCGCAGCGCCGTCGAGTAGGTCAACAGCGGCGAACCGGCGTCGGTCCAGATCTTGGCGTACGCGCTCGCCGAGGTCCTGGGTCGGCTCGGCAAGATCACCAGCTCGAGCAGCGCGCTGCGCAGCGGCATGGGCAGGTCCACGACGCGCGGATCGGACAGGAACTGCCGCAGGTAGCGGCGGACCTCGGGGGGCCGTGGTGCGTCAGGCGTGCCGAGGTTGCTCAGCAAGACCCCGATGGGTCCAGGCGTCACCGTGTTGCACCCTGACCGCCGACGCCAGCGACCTCGTCGAGCACGCGCTGGATCCGGCGCACGGCGCCGCTGGGGTCGGGCACGAGGCCCTCGGCGATGCCGGCCTGATCGAACAGCAGCTCGATCCAGAGGGTGGCGTTGGGGTCCTCGTCGCGCTCGGCGACGCGGGCCAGCGCCGCGCGGACGAAGGGGTGGCCGCCGTTGAGCTCGAGGATCCTCGCTTTCGGGGCGATCTCGCGGCCCGACATCCGCAGGATCCTCTCCATGTTGCGGCTCAGGCCGGCCTCGTCGTCGACGAGGCACGCGGCCGAGTCGGTGAGGCGCCGCGAGGGCCGGACGTCCTTGACGCGATCGCCGAGCACCGCGCGGGCGCGCGCGCACAGGGGCGCGAGCTCGCCGGCGTCGGCCGGGGCCTCGGACGCGGGCAGCGTCAGCTCGCCCTGGGTGACGTTCACCAGCGGCCTCTCGGCGTAGCGCTCGAGGTCCTGCACGACCCACTCGTCCACCGCGTCGGTCATCAGCAGCACGGCCCAGCCGCGGGCGCGGCACGCCTCGAGGTGGGGGCTGCGGGCGAGGTCCTCCGCCGATTCGCCGGCGATGTAGTAGATGGCCTCCTGGCCCTCCGGCATCGCGTCGACGTACTCGCGCAGTGACACGAGCGCGCCGTCCTTGCCCGTGCAGTCGAAGCGCAGCAGCTCGGTGAGCTGCTCGCGGTGGGCGTTGTCGGTGTGCAGGCCCTCCTTGAGGAAGACCCCGAACTCGCGCCAGATCTTGGTGTACGTCTCGGCGTCGTCCTTGGCGGTGTCGACGAGCAGGCCGATGGCCTTGCGGGTGAGCTGGCGGCGGATCGCGGCCAGCGACGAGTGCTCCTGCAGCATCTCGCGCGAGACGTTGAGCGGCAGATCCTCGGAGTCGACCACGCCGCGGAAGAACCGCAGGTACGGCGGGAGCAGCTTGTCGCAGCTCTCCATCACCAGCACGCGGCGCGCGTACAGCCGCAGGTGCTTGGCGTCCTCGCCGAACAGATCCATCGGCCGACGGCTGGGCACGAAGAGCACCGACTTGAACTGGATCGGCGCGTCCATCGTCGCGTGCAGACGCACCAACGGCTTGTCCGACGGCAGCACGAAGCCGCCCATCACGTGCTTGTAGAACTCCGCGTAGTCCTCGTCGGTGAGCTCCTTGGCGCTGCGCGACCAGAACGCTCGGGCCGAGTTGACCTGGTGGGCGGCCTCGCCGGCGGCGCCCGCCTCGTCGATCGTCGCGACCTCGATCGGGTGCAGGACGTGGTCGCTGTAGCGCTTGACGATGCCCTCGATCTTCGACCGGTCGAGGTAGTCCTTGGCGTCCTCGCGCAGGTGGAGCTCGATGCGGGTGCCGCGGACGTCACGGCTGCCCGGCGCGATCGTGAAGCCGCCGTCGCCCGTCGAGCTCCACAGCACCGCCGCGCTCCCGGCCTGGGCCGAGCGCGTGGTGACGTCGATGCGGTCGGCGACCATGAACGCGGAGTAGAAGCCGACGCCGAACTGGCCGATGAGGTCGACCTCGGGTCGACCGTCGGCGCCGCGCGGCGCGTCCTTCAGGAACTGCAGCGTGCCGGAGTGGGCGATGGTGCCGAGGTTCTGCTCCGCCTCGGCCGGGGTCATCCCGATCCCGTTGTCCTCGACCACCAGCACGCGGCGCTGGGCGTCGGCGGTGATCGTGATCTTCGCGGGGAGCTCCTGACCCTCGAGCGTGGGGTCGACCAGCGCGGTGAACCGGGCCTTGTCGAGGGCGTCCGACGCGTTGCTGATGAGCTCGCGCAGGAAGATGTCGCGGTTGGTGTAGAGCGAGTTCGTGACCAGCCGGAGAACGGCGGCGACCTCGGCCTTGAACGCATGTGTGGTGGGCGACGCAGGCGTGGTGGGCTGCTCGGATGCGGACATGCGCGCGCAGGCTAAACCTGTCGTGCTGGCAGTCAACTGGTTACGACCGTCGCGTGGTTAAGACCGTCGCGTGGTCATGGCCGCCGTCGCGCTGGGCTCCACTCGAACCCCACGCGCAGGGCGGCCCCGGCCCAGAGCCCCCCCAGGGAGACCGGCTCGCCGTCGGCGACCAGGCCCTCCGGGGCGCGCAGGGTGCCGCCGATCTCGGCCTCGAGGGCGAGCACCGTCGTGCCGAGGCGCAGCTGCGGACCGAGGTCCACGGCGAGCTGGCCGGTCGGCGCGGTGATCGCCCCGGTCGGCACGTCGGGGCGAGAGGCCACGCCCCGCAGCCGACCCAGCCCGCCGCTGATCACGGCAGCCCCCGCGAGGTGCCACCGCGGCGAGATCCGCACGCGGCCGGCGACCCCGAGGCCGAGGGTCAGGAGCCACCCGCGGATCGTGCCGAGGTCGCGGCGGAACTGCGCGGCGTCGAAGCCGAGGCGGACGACGAGCGCGGCGGCGCCGAACCACGGTCGGACATCGAGCTCACCGCCGCCGGCCAGGGTCGGGGCGCGCTCGAGCGCGCGGCCGTGGATCGTGCCGGCCACGAGCAGCGCGAGGCTGCGGCTCGGCCGGCGGACGACGGCGGCGGCGCTGGACCGCGCGGCTTCGATCGCGGCCGGGGGCGGCGATGGCTCGCGCGTCACCGTCTGCTCCGGCGGCGGCGTCGGCAGCAGCAGCTCGAGCCACGATGCCTCGAACAGCTGCGCGATCGCCAGGGCGATCACCCGCTCGCGGCCGGGCTCCTCGAGGGGCAGCGGGACGTCGCGGGCCATCCGCTTGTCGGTGATCGGATCCACGATCGCGATCGCGAGCAGCGGTGCCTCGCACGTCAGCTCGATGCGCAGCGGCGGGCCACTGCGCATCTGCGGGACCACGTCGTCGAGCTCGAGCGCGAGCAGGCGTGCGATCTCGTCGGCCTCGAGGGCCCCGCAGCCGACCTCGACGACCTCGATGGGCTCGACATGGGGCGTCACCGTCGGCGCCGAGGTCGTCTGAACCGCCGCGAGGGCAGGGGCGAGCAACCAGTCGATCACGGGAGACGTTGCAGCATACGCTGCACGCGCGCGACGTGGGCGCCCTCGGGGTGGCGGGACAGGTAGTCCTCGCCGGCCTCGCGCGCCTCGGTGTACAGCCCGCCGTCGAACCACGAGATCGCCGCCTCCGCGCGCGCGTCCTCGGTGAGGGCGCCCGCAGGCGAGCGCTCGGCCGCGCCGGTGAAGGCCCGGGCCGCGGCGGCGTGTCGACCCCGCGAGCGCTCGATCTTGCCGAGCTGGAACGCGCTGCCGTACGCCCGCGGATCGTCGCGGTGCTGCTCGACGACCTGGCGCAGCGCCGCGGCTGCGGCCGCGAGGTCGGAGTGCGCCCGCGCGTCGTCGGCCCGGGCGAGCAGCTCGTCGACGCTCGGGCCCTCGGCCACGGGCTTGGTGCGGAGCTTCGCGATCGGTCGGGCCGGGCGCACCGCGGGCGTCACCTCCGGTGCGGTGCCCACCCGGAGCTCGTCGCCCGCGCCCAGCTCGGCGATCACCGCGGCATCGTCACCGTCGCGCTGCACCCGGACGCGACCATGCTCCACGGTGACGCGGACGGCGTCCGGATCGTGGGTGACCCAGAACGCCGTGCCGACCACGATCACGCGCACGTCGTCGGCCTCGACCACGAACGTCCGCGGGAGCCCGGGGCGCACCTCGTAGTGGACGCGACCGAGGGATTGCGCGATGCGGGTCTCGTCGGGGGTCTGCACGCGCAGCTCGATGCGCGCGCCGTCGTGCAGCGTCGCGATCGAGCCGTCGCCCAGGGCGATCGCGCCCGCGGGCATCGCTGGGATCGCCGGGAGCGACCCGACCTCGACGGCGGGCAGGGGCTCGACCGCGCTGGCGAGCCCGCCGAGGATCGCCTGACCCGAGGCCACCTCGCCCCGGGGCCACGCGAGCACGGCGACGAGGATCGCCGCCACGGCGACCATCGCGGCCGGCACCCAGCGCCCGACGCGTCGCCGCGCGCCGCGGCGATCGAGCTCGGCCTCGACGCGCGCGAGCACTCGACGCTCGCGCAACGGATCCCACGCGGCCTCGCGCTCGGCCATCGCCCTCACCGCCTCGTCGATCACGGCGTGCCTCCCGTCGTCGTCGCCGTCGTCGTCGTCGTCGTCGCCGCCGTCGTCGTCGCCGTCTCCCATGCGCCGGCGCTCTCGAGCCGACGACCGCACTCGGCGATGCGACGCTTCACCGTCGCGAGCGAGACACCGCAGGTGACCGCGACGTCCTCGAGCCGTTCGCCCTCGATGCGGTGGAGCATCCAAGGCACACGCAGGCCCTCGGGGATGCGCACGAGCGCCGCGCCGAGCTCGTCCGCGGGGCCCTGCATCCGTGGGTCGGAGGACTGGGGCTGGTGCGCGACGAAGAAGCGCATGAGCGAGGTCCGACGCCGCTCGCGGACCAGCCGCGAGTGCGTGATGCGGATCGCGATCGTCACCAGCCACGGTCGCACGTGGGTCGCGGAGCGCAGCGAGTCGATCCGCTCGGCCGCCCGCACGAACGTGTCCTGGACGATGTCGTCGAGCTCCGCGTCGCGACCCAGCCACCGCGCGATCGCCCCCGCGACGTACCGGGCGTGGCGGAGGTAGAGCTCGCGGAACGCGGCGCGGTCCCCGCCCTGGGCCCGGGCCACGAGCACGCCGTCGTCCTGCTCGTGCAGGCGCAACGCGGGTCCCTGGACCGAGGCGAACGACACCATCTTCGGGTTAAGATCACGCGTCGGTGCCCGATCGGCTCAAGAATTCGTCCGTGAGCCGGCAGGGCCCGCCCGCGGCGTCCCATGGCGTGTCCCCGGGCCCCGGCGTGTCGGCGGTCGCGGCCGCGGTCTTCACCGCGGCCCTGGGCGGTTGCGTCGACCCCTCGCTGGTCCTCGGGAGCGCCGGCACCAGCGGCAGCGGCGGGGTCGAGACGGTCTCGGGCACGGGGTCGAGCTCGACGGGGATCCCCACGCCGGACCTCCCGCCGCTGGACGGCTGCGATCCCGACGTGCCGTGTCAGAACAAGATCGACCTGCTGTTCGTGATCGACAACTCCGGGACGATGGCGGAGGAGCAGCTCAACCTCGCCAAGAACTTCCCGATGCTCATCGCGCAGCTGCAGGCGCTCGACGACGGGCAGGGCCATCAGGTCGGCGCCGACGTCAACATCATGGTGACCACCACCGACGTCGACAACCCCGCGTGCCATGGGAAGTGGGTCGCCCCGGACTACGCGCCGGCGCGGGGCTCCCCGATCTCGACGCCGTGCACCGAGCGGATCGCCCGCTTCTCCGGCTACGCGCCGCCGGGGCTGGTCGTCGAGGAGGCGTGCACCGACGTCTGCGATCCCGCCAACCCGGTGGCGCCCAGCGATCAGTTCATCCACTTCGATCGCAACGGCGACAACGTCGAGGCCGGCGACGCCGCGGCCGCGCTGGCCTGCATCGGGCCCCAGGGCATCGATGGCTGCGGCTACGAGGCGCCGCTCGAGTCGATGCTGCAGGCGCTCAACCCGTCGGCGTGCTGGAACGACCCCGAGGCCTGCGACGATCCCGAGTGGTCGTGGATCGAGCGGCCGTTCCTCCGCGACGGCGCCGTGCTGGCGATCGTGCTCATCACCGACGAGGTCGACTGCTCGGTCCGCGACTACTCGATCATGGCGGACGCCGATTTCATGGAGCCGAGCCCCGAGGACGGCACGCCCAAGCCGAGCAGCGCGATCTGTTGGCACGCGGGGGTCGAGTGCGGCGATCTCGATCCGGACACCGGCCGCTACAGCGGCTGCTTCGCCGCCAACCACGGCAAGAACGGTGCGCCCGGCGTGCCCGACGACGAGGCGGTGTTGCACCCCGTGTCGCGGTACATCCAGGTGCTCGACTCGCTGCGCGCGCAGGGGCGCGAGGTGATCATGCTCGGGATCCTCGGCGTGCCCGAGGTGACCGCGCACGCCGAGACGCCCCCGTACGAGCCGACCGAAGGGGGCATCGCCGACGTCCAGTACCGACCTTGGCGCGATCCGGAGTACCCCGCGGGCGACATCCTCCCCGACGAGTGGGCGGACAATACCCGCGCCGTCGACAAGCAGTTCGAGTTCGGCGTCGGCCCGGGCTGCACCGGGTACGACGCGGCCTCGGGCACGTTCACCGGGCAGGCCGTGCCACCGGTCCGCATCCGCTCGGTGTGCGAGAGCCTCGACGTGCCCGACGATCCGACGGTGCCGGGCGATCAGTCCGAGGTGCGCTGCTGCTTCGAGTCGATCTGCGACGACGACTTCAGCGCCGCTGTCCGTTGCCTCACCGGGTTGATCCAGAACGTGGTCACGCCGGTGGGCTGATGCCCCGATGCAGCGACCGCGCGCGCGAGGCCACCGCTACATCGACCTGCGTATCGACCGACGATCGATCCCGTGGCCAGTGGCCCGCGTCTGGTCGCCCCGCCGTTCGGCTGTTAGCCTGACGCTGCCGTGGACCATCCGATGACGACGCGCACGAAGCTGTTGGGTTCGATGATGTTGGCCGGCGTCGTGGCCGGGTGTGCAGCCGACGATGCGGAGCATTTCCGCGAGCCGCTGCGCGACGGCGTGCTCGTCCCGCGCGCGCCCATCCAGCGCATCCCCGCGCCGCTGGCGGGGGCGCACTGCGACATCGACGTCGAGGGCGTCGGCGTGGTCAGCATGGAGGAGGACTACCTCCCGCACGTGATCCAGTGCGAGAACGGCGGCGCCAACCTCGAGGCGCTGAAGGCCCAGGCGATCGCGGCGCGCTCGGTCGCCTACTACGCGATCGAGACCGATGGTGGCATCTGCGACTCGCAGGGTTGCCAGGTCTACTCGTGCGGCGCGGATCCGGAGCCGATCCACTACCAGGCCGTCAACGAGACGAGCGGGCAGTACCTCAACTACAACGACACGCTGACGTACGCGTTCTTCGTCGCCGGCGACTCGGGCGTGTCGGGCCCGGGCTGCGTGGGCGTCGACGCCAACGCGGCGACCGAGCACTGGATCACCTACAACTCCGGCAAGACCGGGACCGACGTCGAGCAGACCGAGCTCGGGTTCATCCACCAGCCCGCCGACAACGGCTATGGGCAGAACCGTGGGTGCATGGGGCAGTGGTCGGCGCGGTGCCTCGAGAACGACAACGGCGAGGGCGTCACCGCGATCCTGCAGTTCTTCTACGGCGACGACATCGGCATCACCCAGGCGCCGGGAGCCTGCGTGCTGCCGCTGCCGGGGGACACGACGGGGGTCGTCGATCCGACCACGGGCGGCGTCGGCGACGAGACGTCCGCGGAGGCGTCCTCGGGCGGCGACGCGGGGATGACCACGATGCCCGCGTCGACGACCGTCGGCGACGACGCATCGTCGGGGGGCAACGACGGGACGGGCTCCGCGGGCGAGACGACCTTCGAGCCTGGCGACGGCACGGCCGACGATGGTGCGCCCGGGGTCCTGCCGGATACGTTCGGCGAGGCGGACGGCGACGCGGGCGGCTGCGGCTGCGCGACGAGCGGGTCATCGCCGGTGCGCGCCGGTCTGCTCGGCCTCGTGCTGGTGGCGCTGCGGCGGCGAACCAAAAAAGAAACCCCCGTGGCCTAGTGGGCCGCGGGGGTCTCGGAGCACCGCAGGCGATCAGGCCGGCGGAGCGGCCTCGCCCTCGGCCGGAGCCGCGGCGTCGCCCTCGGCGGGCGCGTCGGTCGGCGCCTCGGCGTCGGTAGCGGGGGTCTCGGGGGTCGCC
>LNFB01000057.1 GCA_001464385.1 Deltaproteobacteria bacterium Ga0077550
GCCTTCAACGCATGGAACAGATCCGGCGAGATGTTGCGGACGGCGCTTCCGCCCGCGTAGTCGCCATCGACCAACGTGAGCTCGTCGCCGAGCAGCACCAGCACCGGCCCGTCCTGCGCCGCCGCGTCGCGGGCGTCGGCGTACCCGGCGTGGAATGCCTCGTCGATAGGCCCCAGCGCGTCGCCCAGCGGCGACGCGGCGCGACCGATCGACGGATCCAGAGGCGGACTCGACATGGCGTCATCCTACGTCGGATCGCGATTCGGACCACGGTGCGGATCCGTCGAGCGGCGCCGCCCACCGGGCGCCTGGGCTCGCTGCGCAGCGCATCGAGAGCGGGATCATCGTCTCGATCGATGCGGCGCCGCGTCGGGATCCGTTCTTGCACAGCCGCGGCCCAGCCTCCGATGGATCTCAAGAGCGGCTATCCCTTCTGGGCGATCAAGAACGGCCTGATGACCGCGTTCCCGCCGCTCCAGGGCGACGTGCGCTGCGACGCCGCGATCGTCGGCGGCGGGATCACCGGGGCGCTCATCGCCGACGAGCTCTCGCGGCACGGGCACGCGGTGGTCGTGCTCGAGCAGCGCGACGTGGGGTGGGGCAGCTCCGCGGCCAGCACCGCGCTCCTGCAATACGAGATCGACACGCACATGACCGCGCTCGCGGAGCGCTACGGCGAGGCCGACGCGGTGCTCGCGTATCGTGCGTGCTTGGACGCGATCCCCCAGCTGCAGGCCGTCGCCACCGAGCTCGGCGACGTCGACTTCGCGGCGATGGACAGCCTGTACTACGCCAGCAAGCGCGGGCACGCGAAGGACCTCCGCGAGGAGTTCGCGCTGCGCCAGGCCCACGGCTTCCCGGTCGAGCTCCTGGAGGCGGCCGCGGTGCGCGAGCGCTTCGGCATCGAGGCGCCGTGCGCCATCCTCAGCACGGTCGCCGCGCGCGTCGACCCGTATCGCATGGCGTGCCGATTGCTCGCTCGGGTCGTGGAGCGCGGCGGACACGTCTTCGACCGCACCGTGATGGATCGCATGGAGGTCACCGAGCAGGGCGTGACGCTGCACACCGCCGGCGGGCGCGTCCAGGCGGATCACGTCGTGCTCGCGGCGGGCTACGCCGGCCAGCACGTCCTGAAGCAGAGCGTCGCCCGTAATCGCAGCAGCTACGCGTTCATCACCGATCCGATCGACGCCGACGTCCTCGGCGCATTCGCGACCACCATGCTCTGGGAATCGGCGCGGCCGTATCTGTATCTACGCAGCACCGGCGACGGGCGGCTGCTCGTCGGCGGCGACGACGACGCGGTCGATGTCCCGGCGCGCCGCGATGCACGGGTCGACGCGAAGGCGCGGGGCCTGCAGAAGAAGGCGGAGAAACTCCTGCCCGGGATTCCGCTCGCGCCGACGTTCGCGTGGGCCGGGACCTTCGCCGAGACCGAGGACGGGCTGCCGTTCTTCGGTCCGCACGCCGAGCACGGGCCCCGCGTGCACTTCGCGATGGCCTACGGCGGCAACGGAATCACGTACAGCATGATCGGGGCGGGGTTGCTGCGGGCGCTGGTCGAGGGGCGTGGGCACCCGATGGCGCCGTTGTTCTCGTTTGATCGGATCGGGTGAACGGGCACGGGCGGGCACGGGCGGGCACGGGCGGGCACGGGCACGGGCACGGGCACGGAGCAGGGTGTCCGGAAGAACGCTTTGCGTTCTTCCGCACCCTGCTAGAATTCGCACTGATTCGTCGCCTCGTTGCACGCCGACCCCGGCGCGACGAACGGGCACACATCCCCGAAGAAGTTCGTGCACGGAATCCCGCACGAATCCGCGGTGTGGTCGTAACAGATCTGCCCGCCGCCGCACTCCGAGTCGTTGTTGCAGCGGCAGTTGAAATCGTCGGGGATGCCGTTGCCGTTCTCGTCGACGCCGTCGCAGCACTCGGTGACGTAGAAATCGCTGGCGCTGCAGTCGTCGTCGGCGCAGTCGGTGGTGCCGTCGCAGTCGTCGTCGAGGCCGTTGGTGCAGGCCTCGGCCCCGAACTCCGCGCTGGGGTCGCTGCCGCCGACGCAGCCGGCGCAGCCCGGGGCCGCGACGCAATCGGGGTCGCCGCAATCGGCGTAGACGTCGCCGTCGTTGTCGATGACGTCGTTGCAGACCTCCGGCGGGTCCTCGACGATCTCGACGTTGAGCTGCCACTGACCCTCGTTGGGACCGCCGAACTGATCGATGGTGTAGCCGTCGAGGAAGATGAAGTAGATGCCGGCCTGCAGCAGGGTGAAGTCGAGCGCGGACGACCACGCGACCCCGCCGCTGTCGTCGTCGCAGCCGAGCTCGAGCCCGGCGCCGCACGAGCCCGCGCGCAGGTAGAGCACGGTGTCGAAGTCGCTGCCGATCGAGTCCAGGGTGACGTGCGACGCGGCGAACAGCTCGAGCCGGAACACCGCCTCGCCGGCCCCGCCGCCGCAGGTGCCCTCGGTGTTGTTGGGGTTGCCGGTCGTGTCGCCGAAGAACGTGCCGCTGGCGAAGATCGACGCCGCGGTGCCGCAGTTGGACTGGCTCGCCACGCAGACCGGGACCGCGAAGCACTCCTCGTCGTCGCAATCGATGGCCCCGTCGGCGTCGTCGTCGAGGTCGTTGTTGCAGATCTCGGCCTGGGGCACGCAGCCCGGATCGAACACGCAGGCCTCGTCGGCGCAGTCGATGCGGCCGTCGCAGTCCTCGTCCTCACCGTTGCCGCAGACCTCGGGCGAGCAGTCGTCGCAGGCCGCCGAGACCGCGCAGTTGGGGTCGGCGCAGTCGACCAGCTCGTCGCAGTCGTTGTCGGCCCCGTCGTCGCACTGCTCGGGCGACGGCACGCCCTGGCAGGTGCACGGGAACAGGCCCTCGCAATCGGGGTCGACGCAGTCGATCAGGAGATCGCAATCGTCGTCGACGCCGCCGCTGCAGGTCTCGAACTCACCCATGCACGAGCAGGCCATGTCGCCTGCACACTCGGCGTCGTCGCAGTCGAAGTCGCCGTCGCAGTCGTCGTCGAAGCCGTTGACGCACAGCCCGGACTCGCCGTCGGCGCAGCCGCACGCGGGCGTGCCCACGCAGTCGGCGTCGTTGCAGTCGACGGTGGTGTCGCAGTCGTCGTCCTGGCCGTTGCCGCAGTTCTCGCCGCCGGGCTGGGGCTCGCAGCCGCACGCGGCACCGTCGTCGCAGACCGGGTCGAGGCAGTCGGCGACGCCGTTGCAGTCGTTGTCGTCACCGTCGAAGCAGTCCTCGTCGGCGCCGGGGAAGGTGTTGGGGTTGAGGTCGTTGCAGTCCGAGCCGCCGCACTGCCCCGGGGACACGCCGTCGCCGTCGGCGTCCATCGGGCTCATCACACAGGTGCCGCCGTCGCAGGTGCCGCTCAAGCACGGGTCACCCGAGGAGCACTCCTGGTCGATGGTGCAGAACTCGCCCGTGTCGGTGTCGGAGTCGGAGTCGGAATCGGAATCCGTGATGGAGTCGGAATCGGTGATCGAGTCGGAGTCGGTGACGGTGTCCGAGATCGAGTCGGAATCCGAGATCGAGTCGGACACCGAGTCGGAGTCCGTGATGGTCACCGAGTCGGAGTCCGTGATGGTCACCGAGTCGGAGATCGTCGCTTCGGTGAACGTCCCCTCGGCGCTCGTCGGGTCGCCGATCGTCCCGTCGGTCGCGGAGGTCTCGGTGCCACTGGTGTCGCCGCCGCCCTCCGCCACGGTGAAGTCGGTGCGACCACACGCCGTCGTCGAACCGAGGCCGAGCGCGATGAGGACGACGGTGGAGGGACGCATGGAACCGCCAGGCTACCAGGGAGCGCGTGGCGATCGGGGTGGAAGATCGCGAGTTCGTCCCTTTCGGCAGCGCGGCCATCGCCCGCGGCGTCTCGGCGCCCGGCCCGCCCTACGGCGGTGAGAACGACCCACTCCCGAAGTCGATCCCGACGTCGACACACCACACGCTGACGCCGTCGAGCTGGTCGAGGGTGACGCCGTCGGGCAGGACCGCCTCGAGCTCGGTCCCGTCGTAGCCACCGGGCTTGATGAGGTCGTCCGTCATCGGATAGCCGCCGTCGTAGTCGCCGTCGACTCCGCCGTACAGGCGGACGTCGATCCCCGTGCCGTCGTAGGTGAAGTCGTGGATCACCACGGTGCAGTCGTCGACGATCTCCGCACGCCCACCGACGCCGTGGAACTGGGCCGAGAGGTCGGCGACCCAGCCCACTCGCTCGTGGGTGATGGGGCAGTTCACGGGCGTTGGTCCGCCACTGTCACCGTCGTCGTCCTGCGCGCCGTCACTGGCGGAGGAGGTTTCACCGCCGTCGTCGGTGCTCCCCGCGTCGGCGTCACCCGAGTCATTCGCACCGTCGTCCGCATCCCCGGGCGTGCCGCCACCACCCTCGGCCACGCCGTCGTCTGCGGCGTCGGTCTCGCGCAGGAAGGCGATGATGTCGCGGAGCTCCGCATCGCTCAGCCGGTCGGCCGCCCAGAAGGGCATGATGCCGCCCGAGAGGCCGTCGTAGACCTCGCTGTCGGCGCGGCCGCTGTGGCGCACGCGCTCGGCGACATAGGCCGGATCGAGTCCCAACCTCGCGACCGGCGGCGCCAGTTCGCTGCCTTCGCCGCCTGCGGCGTGACACACGGCGCAGCTGGCATCGAACACCTGTCGCCCGACGCTGGCATCGCCGCCGTCGAGCTCCACCGGCGCATCGACGATGGTGTACACGAGGGCCGGCGCGCTCGACGGAGCGATGTCGCGGAGGAACGCCTCGAGCTCGATCCACCGCGGGTCTTCGGCCGACCACGGCTCGGCGTTCATCCATTCCGACAGACAGCTGTTGACCGCGTCGCGCATCTGGGCGACCTGACCATTCTTGTACGAGGGGCGCGCGGCCGCATCGCCGATCGGGTGGGCGGGGCGACGGAAGTCGTCCGCGGGCTCCTCCAGCGCATGGCAGGTCGCGCACGACCAGCTGTTGCCGTCCGCGACGGTGCCCCGGTAGATCGCCTCGCCTGGGCTCGCATCCGGGCTCTCCTCGGTGGTGCCGCACGCCAGCAGCGAAGCGACCAAGGGGAGCGAAGGGGAGACGAGACGCATCCGCACGCGCGGGGGTATTCCAGGTCCCCCGCGCCGGTTACCCACCCCGCGCGGATCACTGCAGCGGGTACGGCGTCAGCACGCGATCGATCCCGGTCGCGGCGTGGCAACCGTCGCAGGTCCCCAGCCCGTTGCCCTCGGCGCTGACGCTGTCCCCCATCGCGAGGTACCAGTACCAGGACGCCGCGTCGTCCCCGGCCGCGGTCTTCACCATCACCGCCCACCCGGTGACGTTGTCGTCGTCGGCGAGCAGCTCCTTGACGGAGGCGCTGCCCACCGGGTGCGTCGTGTTGCCCCCGTCGAACGACGCGACCAGGTCGTCGTTGAAGAAGGTGAGCACGCGGCCGTGCGGTCCGGTCGAGGCGTGCGCGGCGGTCTCCGCTGACCACCCGGCGTAGCCGTCGTCGGCGAGCCACGCCGTCATGGCGGCCGCGTCGGTCGGTACGGCGGCGACACCCTCGGTGGTCGCATCGTCGGCGGCACCGGAGGTGTCCGCCCCGTCCGACGTGCCGCCGCTCGAGGTGTCATCGGCGTCACCGGACGTGCAGGAGGCGCAGAGCCAAATCAGGAGAAGGGTCGGGGAGGTTCGGGCCATCGCCTGCCCTTGAATCCCGGCGCGCGAATTGAGTTACGCCGCGGCCGCGTCACCCCGCCGGTGGGTTGCACGTGACGTTGTTCAGCTGGCCGCCGGACATGTCCGAGTACGTGTACGGGCTCGCCAGGCCGTTCACGGTCTCGATCTCGTAGGTCAGCGGGTCGATGCGGTGGGCGGTCGTGCCGCCGAGCATGACTGCCCAGATGTATCCGTCCACGTCGACCGCCATGCCGCGGTACAGGCCGCCCTCGGGCAACGGCACGGTGTCGCCGACCATCATGGTCTCGGCGTCGATCCAGCCGACGCCGCCCTGGGTCGCCGTCCAGACCCGGCCCATCGTGTCGACCGCGACGCCGCTGCCGCCGCTGCCGGGCAGCCCGTTGGCGGGGATCTTGTTGGCCCACGTCGCGGTCGCGGGATCGTAGCGCGAGCCCGAGTCGACCCACACGCGGCCCTCGCTGTCGACGGTGATGCCGTACGATCCGCCCGAGATCGTCTCGTACGCGAGCGTGTCGAAGTCGACGTGCACGATCGTGCCGGCGGACCAGATGTACATCCACAGGTCGTTCTCGAAATCCACCGCGCCGCCGTAGGGCCCGAGCGTGCCGCCGCAGGTGACGTCGGGCATGTGGACCTCGTCCTCGATCTCGCCGGTGTCGCCGTTCAGTCGATACACGTAGATGCCGTCGGCGCCGTCGCACGGCCAGGTCCCGCCCGGCGTGCCGTTGGCCGCGGCGGTCCAGACCTTCTGGTCCTCCCACTCGCAGGTGCGGGGGTTGAACGCGCCGCTCGTCCACGCGACCGGGCGCTGCGTCGTCGCGGCGGGGAACGGCGTGTGCCAGGCGACGCACTCCTCGGCGTCGAACGCCAGCACGTTGCCCGGGCCGGCGGACGTGTCGATCATGCCGTTGGCGTTGTCGTCCTCGCACAGCTCGGG
>LNFB01000058.1 GCA_001464385.1 Deltaproteobacteria bacterium Ga0077550
TCGCTCGACGCTGCCGGCTCACTGCGCGGTCGGTCCC
Source organism: Deltaproteobacteria bacterium Ga0077550 (assembly GCA_001464385.1). Lineage (GTDB taxonomy): Bacteria > Myxococcota_A > Polyangia > Nannocystales > Nannocystaceae > Xiheibacterium > Xiheibacterium aquaticum. The sequence continues at coordinate 38 of LNFB01000058.1, forward strand.
TCGGTCGGGATCGGCGTCGGCATGTCGGCCGGCGGTGGTTCTCGGATCTCCGGGACCTCGCCCGGTGGTGAATCCGGCGGCGGCGGTTCTCGGATCGCCGGGCTCTCGCTCGGTGGATCCTCGAGCGGCGTGGGCGTGGGGGTCGGATCGGCCATGGCGGTCTGCTCGTTCGTGGTGGAGGGCGTGGGGATCGGTGCGTCTTCGGCTGCCTCGGCGTGCGCCTCGGTCGCGGCATCGAAGGTTTCCGTGCTCCGCGTGATGGGCTGGGCCTGCGCGCGCGGCTTCGCGGCGGCCGGCGATCGGCGATGCGGCGTGACGACGGGCGGCGGCGGCGGCGGCGCGGTCGAGGGCGGCACGAGCCGCGGAGTCGTCGTGACGACCGCGGGTATCGGCAGTGGCACGAACTCGGGCGCCTGGGCCTCGAGGTCGGGTGGCGGCGTCGCGATCGCGCTGACCGCCACCGGCAGCGTCGGTGCATCGTGCGACTGTCGAGCCTTCAGTGCGTTGCGCAGATCGTCCACGCCCTGCATCGCGCGCTGACCGACCGCCGGCCACCACTCTGGCACGGCGAGCTGCACCGCGACACCGGCCGCGATCGTCGTGGCGACGATCCACGGCCAGCGCACCGCGCGTCGCTGGGCCCGCGGAGCGACGACGGCCGGCCGCGGCGTCGGCGGGTACGGGGTGATCGCGGCCGTCTCGAACAGCGCCACGCGCTGGTCCTCGGAGGTCGCGCGCTTCTTCTCGAAGTCCCCCCATGGCTCGTCGACGCGGGCATCCACGGGCCCGGCGGTGCGGCGGCTGCGTCGAGCGAAGTCCGGCAGGTCATCCAGCGTCGGCCGACTGCGGGCCAGCGCCTTGCCGATCTCGCGGGCGAGCTCCTCGTCGCGGAGCCGTTGCGCCAGCGCGCCGTCCATCATCGCCGCCATCGTCGCGTCCGCGTGCGAGCCCGTGCGCGCAACATTCATGCGACGAGGCATTTGCAACGGCTGTTCCCAGGTCGCGCCACGCGAGGACCCTCGTGATCCTCGCGTGCGGCCGACCGTAGTGCCCACCTCGCCTGTGGCGGAGATGCGCGACCGGGCGAGGCCGCACATGCGCTGGGATCCCAGCTCGGAGCGCCACGAGCAACCGGTTGCCGCGCCCAGCACGGCGTCCACACTCCGACCGATGAACCCGACCCACGACGACGCCGCGGTGGTGTTCCCCGAGCTCCGACGCATGGCCGATGAGCTCCGCGTCCGCATCCACCTCGCCGGCCTCGACGCGAGGGACGCGTGGGCCGAGCTCGAGATCCGAATGCAGGGCTTGGAGGAGCGCGCCGCGGTGCTCGGCGCGCGCGCGAAGGACCAGCTCGCCCTGGTCCGCGCGGGGCTCGAGCACGAGCTGCGCGCGCTGGCGGATGGGCTGCCGCGCAAGGGCGATGGACGTGGGGGCGTGGGCCTGTCGTCCAACTGAGTTCGGGGCCGAGGCGGGCATCTCGGCCGCTTTCGTTCGGGGACTTCCGGGATCGACCGACCCGAAGAAAAAGATCTCCGCCCCTGTCGATCCCGCCGATTCTCCTTCGTACGGGCCAAGAGGGCTTCGTACGGGCCAAGAGGGCGCCGCATCCCGCGGTCCCCGCTTGACCCGGCCGGTCGCCGGATTCGATGCTCGCCCGCCGTGACGCGGGCGACCAAGGAGCCAGTCCCATGAACCAGTACCTACTCTCCGTGTTCTCCGTCGAGGGTGCGCCCACGCCGTCCGCCGAGGCGATGCAGCGGGCCTATCACGACGTCGATGTGTTCAACGCCAAGCTGATGGAGAAGAAGGCGTGGGTCTTCGGCGGAGGGCTGCATCCGCCGGGCACTGCGACGGTGGTGCGCGTGCAGGCCGGCGAGGCGTTGCTGACCGACGGGCCGTTCGCCGAGGCCAAGGAGCACCTCGGCGGGTTCTGGGTGATCAAGGCGCCGGATCTCGACGCCGCGCTCGCGTGGGCGAAGGAGGCGTCGGTCGCCTGCGCGAACCCGGTCGAGGTGCGACCGTTCCAGGATCCGGCCGAGGACTGATGTCGTCGACGGCCGCCGAGATCGCCCGGACGTTCCGCGACGGGGCAGGGCGGGCCACCGCCACGCTCGCGCGGTCGTTCGGCGATCTCGACCTCGCCGAGGAGATGGTGCAGGAGGCGTTCGCCGTCGCGCTCGAGCGTTGGCCCAGCTCGGGCATCCCGCCCTCGCCCGTGGGCTGGATCGTCACCACGGCCCGCAACCGCGCGATCGATCGCGTGCGCCGCGAGTCGACCCGCGACGAACGCCAGCGCGAGAGCGTCCGGCTGCACGGCCGCGACGCGCTCGAGCCCGACTCCGATCCCGACGCTGCCCCCGACGCTCCCATGGACCCTGCCGCCGTGCTCGATGATCAGCTCCGATTGGTGTTCACCTGCTGTCACCCCGCGCTGGCGCTGCCCACCCGCGTGGCGCTGACGCTGCGGCTGGTCGGCGGGCTGCAGACCGCCGAGATCGCGCGGGCGTTCCTCGTGCCCGAGCCGACGATGGCGCAGCGCCTGGTCCGGGCGAAGCACAAGATCCGCGCCGCCGGGATCCCGTACCGCGTCCCCGCGATCGACGAGCTGCCCGAGCGACTGCAGGGCGTGCTCGCGGTGCTCTACCTCGTGTTCAACGAGGGCTACGTCGCGTCGAGCGGGGACGCCGTCGGTCGCGAGGACCTCGCGCGCGAGTCCATCCGGCTGACGCGCGGGCTCGTCGAGTGCCTGCCCAACGAGCCCGAGGTGCAGGGGCTGCTCGCGCTGCAGCTGCTCACCGAGTCGCGGCGAGCGGCTCGCGTGGCCGACGACGGCGCGCTCGTACTGCTGCGCGATCAGGATCGCGGTCGCTGGGATCGGGTGCTCGTCGCCGAGGGCCAATCGATCGTGCGGGCGTGTCTGCGCCGGAACGCGCCGGGGCCCTACCAGATCCAGGCGGCGATCGCTGCGGTGCACGCCGATGCCGAGCGGGCGCAGGACACCGATTGGTCGCAGATCGTGGCGCTGTACGATCACCTGCTGGCGATCGCGCCCACGCCCATCGTCGCGTTGAACCGCGCGATCGCGGTGGGGGAGCTCGGCGATCCGGCGGCCGCGCTGGCGCTGCTCGACGGGCTCGCGCTGGACTCCTATCACCTCTACCACGCCGCGCGGGCCGACCTGCTCGCGCGGCTCGGGCGGATCGACGGGGCGCTGGCCGCCCTGGCGCAGGCGATCGCGCTGACGCAGAACGGCGCGGAGCTCCGGCTGCTGCACGCGCGCCGCGAGGGGCTGCGAGGGGGCGCGTCGAACGGGCGGGCCCAGGCCCACGAGCCCGGGTGAGCCCCAAACCGGGGGACACGCCGGCGCAGCGGCGATCGTTGCCACCCCTGTGATCGAATCGCCGCCGAGCCTGTCTACCCTCTTGCACCCCCCTCACGAGGAGACCGCCACGATGCGCTCGACCACGACCCGACTCTCCCTGCTCACCCTGGTCCTGGGGTTCTCCGCCTGCGTGAGCGAGCCCGACGACATCTGCGTCGCCGAGCGCAAGCTGGCCGCCAACAAGCTCGCGACGAACCGGATCGCGCTCAACCGGATCGCGCTCAACCGGATCTCGCTCAATGGGCTGCTGGGCAGGACCTTGCCGGAGGTCGCGCTCACGTCGGACTCGCTCGCGGCGTCGCTCGCCCCCGATGCGCTCGCCGACGAGGACACGGCGAGCCTGCTCGAGTACACGGTCTCGTGTGCGCTCGCCCCCGATCAGGCGGTCGACGTCGTGGTCGATGGCGACATCCGCACGTTCCCAGGATCGCTCGGCCTCGCGCCCGCGTGGGGGACCCCGGAGGGCGCGTGCGACGGGACGTGCATGGGCTGGGTCAGCGCGTGCCTCCTCGCGCGCACCAACTTCAAGGGCGAGTCGGTGCCGATCTCCCTGCTCGGCGGTCACCCGGGGCTCGAACCAACTGCTGACGAGTCGATCGCGTTTCCGGTCGAGGAGGCGACGTACTTCGGCGACCTCTTCGCCTCGCCGGTCACGATGTATGCGTGCCTGCCCGCGGGCGAGACCGCGGCCGTTCGCACGTGCGGCAGCGACACCGCGGGCTGCCCCATCGACGTCGTCGGCGCCTGCGACGACGTCTGCGATGCGGCGGGCTGTCGCAACGCCGACGGGCAGATCTTCGCCGAGACGATCACGGTCCACATCCGCGACGCCGCCTCGTCGTGCGAGTGAGCGCCGGCGGGCGGCGTCCTCCACCTCGGAGCGCCGCCCAACGGGCCCGATCGCCCAGCCGCGGGTCCGGTGTGTATCCTCGCGGAGATGAAGGCACGCGCGGTCGCGATCCTCTTCCTCGTCGCGGGCTGCGGGGTCCCGAGCATCCAGATCTCGTGCGGTACCGGCTCGCTGCCCGAGGTGCGCACGGGACCCGCAGCGCCGAAGCCTAGGGCGCCGGAGCCCGCGGCAGCGCCGGCGCCCGAGGCACCGCGGGCGTCGGTGGCGACCTCCGTCGTCCATGACGTGACGACCCCGACGCCGCCCGTGACCGCGGCGCCGAGGCCTTCGCCCTTCGATCCGCCGCCGGGCGCCGTCCTCCCGCGTGATCCCGACGCGACCGCGTTCGCGCTGCACCGCGTCGATCTCTCGCCGAGCCTGACGCTGCCCAAGGGGGAGCCGCCGGCGGGCGTGCGCGTGGCGACGCGCACGAGCGGCACGGACGAGGGCCTCGTGTTCGAGATCGATCGCGTGCCGGGCGAGACGCTCGCGCAGACCTTCGCGCGCGTGCGTCCGTGGTTCGACCGCATGACGTTGCCCGCGGATCGGCGGTGGTTGTTCGGCCTCGTGCGTCCTGCGGGCGACGATCAGCGGTTGGGGATCGAGGTCGTCGAGCGGGAGCCGATCGTCGTGCACGGCTCCGATCTCGCGTGGGTCGCCGTCCGTGCCGGCCGCGCGGGCGGTGTCGAGGCGGGCATCAGCGCCTCGGGACGCGCGCGCCTGCCCGCCGCGACGGCCCCGGTCGTGGATGCGTACTACGCCATCGCCGTCGCCGATCGCCTCTTGTGGGCCCCGCGGTTCGGCGGAGTGCTCGGCGACATGGAGGTCCAGAGCCTCGGCTTCCAGCACGATCCGACCTTCGCCGCGGCGCTGCGCGACGCGATCGCGGGCGACCCCGCGGCCGTCCGCGCGCTCGCCGAGGATCGGGTGACGGACGGCGGAACCCCCGAGGCCGTGGCGGCGGCCCGCGAGGCCACGCTGCCGCCCGTCCCGGTGCTCGGCGCGGACGGTCGCACGCAGGTGACGTTCGAGGCGCGCGACGGGGAGGCACGGACCGCGAGCCTCGTCGTGCCCGTGGACTTCCAGCTCGGATCACGAAGTGGATTCGGCGCCAAGTGGACCCGCCGCGCGCCGCCGGCGTACCTCGACGTCACCACGCTCGGCTGCCACCCGTGCACCGACGCGGACATCGCCGAGCGGATCGAGGAGGGCTGTCGAGAGGTGCTCCAACCGCGGCCGCTCGACGGGGTGGGCGAGCGGGTCGAGGTCGTGCTGGACGCGACCGACGGGGGCACGCGACGCTGCGGGAGCGTCCGCCTCGACGGGGGCCAGGGCAGCGCGCTGAGGCTCGACTGCTACCGATTGGACCCCGGCCACGAGCGCGCGATCATCCTCTCGCTCCACACCTGGTCCGACGATCGCGAGGCGGTGATCGACGCGTTCGAGACGACCTGCGCGACCGTGCGTCCGGAGTGAGCCGCGGACCCGCTCGCCCGTGGAGTGGACGCGGGCGGTCGCGCGTCCGATGATCCCGTAGTCCCCATGCGTCGGCGAATCCTCGGTCTCCTCCTGGTCGCGGCAGCGTCGTGTGATCGACCCGTCGACGCGGGCCCCCAGCAGCCCCTCGATCCACCGGTCGTCGCCGCGGCACCGGAGGGGAAGACCACGACGCCCGCGACGCCCGCGACGCCCGCGACGCCCGCGACGCCCGAGCCGCCCGCGACGCCCGCGGTCGTCGACGAGCCGCTGCTGCCGCCGCCTCCGACCCGCGATCGCCCGACGTTCGTCGCCTATTGCGAGGGCCCGGCGACCGAGGCCGAGCGCGCGGTGGTCGAGTTGCTGTCGGAGCAGGTCGATCCCGGTCCGTGCGCCGAGCGCTTCGCCGCGCTGCAGCGGCTCGGCACGCTCGATCTGTCGATGAAGGGGATCACCACCGCGGCGCCGCTGGTCGGCCTCGACTCCCTGGTCGCGCTCGATCTCTCCTTCAACGAGATCCGCGATCTCGGTCCCGTCGGCACGCTGCACAACCTGAAGACGCTGAACGTGCACAGCCTCCGCGCGCCGAGCCTCGCGCCGCTGCGGGGTCTCACGCGACTCGTCGAGCTGACGGCGACGGCGCGGTCGGTGAAGAACATCGACGCGATCGCGGCGCTCACCCGGCTGGAGGTGCTGCACCTGCAGTACGTGAAGGTCACCGACCTCTCGCCCCTGTCGAAGCTGCCCAAGCTGCGCGCGCTGTGGATCGGGCACAACGCGAAGCTGTCCGATCTCTCGCCGCTGGCGGGGCTCACCACCCTCGAGCAGCTCGACGTCGACGGGCCCAACGGCGTGCGCTCCCTCGACGCGATCGCGCCCCTCGTGGGATTGAAGGAGCTGTCCGTGTTCGGCGGCGTCGGGGTGAAGGACGTCGACGCGATCGCGGGGTTCGTCGCGCTCCAGGAGCTCACGCTGCGGCTCGCGCCCGGCGCGAAGCTGCCGCCGCTCGCGACGCTCCCCGCGCTCGACCACGTCCACCTCGAGCACGGAGGGATCCGAGATCTTGCCGCGCTCGAGAACGCGACCAGCGTCACGCAGCTCTACCTCGACGACAACCGCATCGCCTCGATCGAGGTGCTGCGCACGCTCACCTCCCTCGAGCTCGCGCGGCTGTCGAACAACCCGATCCGCGACCTCTCCCCGTTGGCCGGCCTCGACCGGCTCACGACGCTGCAGCTCGGCGGCAACGACATCGCCAAGGACGAGGCGCACTGCCCGAGCTCGGGCGAGTCGACGCTGGCGAAGTGGTGCCGCGGATACCTCGGTCGGTGAGATGAAGGCGCCGCGCCGCACGACGCCGCCCATCGCACCGCCGCCCGACGCGACGTTCCTGCGCGGTCGCGGGGATCTCCGCCTCTACGCCGCGATCGATGGGCCCGGGACGCGCGGGGTCGTGTGGTTCGTGCTCGGACCCGAGGTGCGGTCCGCCCCGCCGTACCCGCGATTGACCGCGGCGCTCCACGACGCCGGCCTCGCCACCGCAGTGCTCCACGCCCGCGGCACCGGGTTCTCCGACGGGCTGCGCGGCGACATCGACGACTTCGCACGGCTGCTCGACGACCGCCGGCTGTTCCTCGAGCACCTCGCCGATCGCTTCGGGCGGATCGTGCTGCTCGGTCACAGCGTCGGGGCGGCGCTCGCCCTCGAGCTCGCGGCGGTGTCGTCCGACCGACTCGCCGGCGTGGTCCTCGTCAACCCGGCGTGGCGGCTCACCTACGCCGAGGGCATGGGGCCGACGCTCCGCGACTACGTCGCCTATGCGATCAACGCCGTCATCCGTCGCTCGGCGCTCACCGTCGACATGAACCGCGCGCCATCGTGCGTCGCGTTCGCGCCGGATCGCGACGAGGGCGAAGCGATGCAGCGCGACCCGCTGGTGGTGCGCTACTTCAGCCTGCGGTACCTCATGGGCGAGCGCAGGGTGATGGCGCGGTGTCCGGGCAACGCCGCCACCTCGCGGGCGCCGCTGCTGCTCGTGCAGGGGGCCCACGACGCGCTCGTCGATCCCTCGAGCTTCGACGCGCTGCTCGACGCCGCGGCCGCGCCGGACAAGTCCAAGCTCGTCGCCGCGGAGGGTGGCCACGGCTCGAGCGCGGTCGAGACGATGGTCGCGCCGATCGTGGCGTGGATCGTCGCCCACGTCGACGGGTGAGCCTGCACGGCCGGAGCGACCGCAGGGCCGCGGAGGCCTCGACCGCCGCCGGTAGCACCCGCTCGGCGCGGAGCAGGACCTCGCGCTCGACCCCGTCGCGGCGCACGCGGATCCTGGCCGCGATCATCGAGCTGCGCGCGGGCACGAGCTACGAGGATCCTCGACGTCCCGGGCGTCGGCACCGTCATCACCCACAACGGCGGCAACGACTACTTCTTCGCCGACTTCGTCCGGTTCGTGGATCAGGATCTCGTGATCGTGGTGCTCGACAACGCGGCGACGATCGAGCACGAGGACATCGCGGGCGGGCTCGCCGAGATCGCGCTGCTCGACTGCGAGTGAGCCGCTCGCGGAGGCACCGGCCTCACTGCAGCGGGAGGTCTGCGAGCGCCTCGGAGGCACCCGATCGA
>LNFB01000059.1 GCA_001464385.1 Deltaproteobacteria bacterium Ga0077550
CTGGACGTGAGCCCGACGTTGCTCGACGAGATCGCGCAGGTTCGCGTGTACCTGCTGCGCGAGGGACAAGCGCCGCTGCCCGTGCTCGAGACGCAGGGCGAAGCATGGGGACTTCGCGGCGGGACCCTCGCGACGCGGCTCGGACCCGGGGGCGCCATCGGCGTGCACCTGGGCGCGACGGTGTGCGCGCTCTCGGCGGGCGGGCGATCGTTCGAGTGTCTCGAACTCGTCGATCACGCTCCGCAGAGCGAGAGCAGGGAGGCTCTCCTGCGCGCGCTCGAGTGGCTGATCGGCGAGCCACGAGCGGGAGATCGGGTGCGCACGCGGGCGGCGATCGGGTTGGCGAGCGCGCGGACCATCGCCCGGCCACGCGCGCTCAGGGCGATCGAGGCGGGGCTCGACGTCGCCGAGGGAGCACAGCATCTGTCGGGGGAACTCGTCGAGCTGCGCGCGCTTCGGCGCGCCCTCGCACCGACCCAGGACGCGCGACGACCCTGATCGGCCATCCACCTCACTGCAGCGGCAGGTTCGCGAACGCCAGCAGCCCGACCCCGTTCTCGTTCACCACCCACGGGCCGGCGCCTGGGTGCCCGAGGTAGCTCACCCCCGTCGCCGCGCTGGCGTCGCCGGCGAGCTCGAGGGTGATCTGGTTGCCGCTCGCGCTGCCGCCGGTGATCGCGACCGCGGCCCCCTCGACGCGGAAGTCGACGTGGGCGCCTTGGGTGTACGCGAGCGCCGACGCGGCGTTGCGCATCGTGATCACGATCTGCGTGCCGCCGCCCGCGAGCGCGGCGGACTCGGGGTTGGGCGGCGCGACGTCGAGCGCCGGCGCCTCGCCATAGAGGTCGCGCGCGAGCATCCCTGCGTAATGGTTGCCGAGCTCGCGGTAGCCGTTCTCGTAGGTGTAGTGGCAGCCGTCGTGACCGTCGAGGCCGGTGGTCGACATCACGGTGATCTCGGCGAACTCGTCGGCGAGCACGCGCTGCACCTCTTGGGTGCCGAGCAGATCGCCACCGCAGCCGGCCCGCAGCTGGGTGACGTAGATCCGCTCGAACGCGAAATCCTCGGTCCAGTCGTCCTTCAGCGCGAGGAACCCGTCGCGGTGGACCTGCGAGGCGTTGCCGTCGTTCTCGCCCTGGTACCAGAGGATCGCGCGCAGCGACTGATCGACGCCGCCGTTGCGCAGCCGGGTGAGGAGGCGGCCGTAGTTCGTCGCGGGATCCGTGGGGTCGGCGTCGTTGCGCTGGAAGAAGCCGATCGGCTGGCCGCCGAGGCCGCCGTTGACGACGCCGATCGGCGTCTCGTGGGCGGCCGACAGCAGCGCGGCCATGCGGATGCCCCACTGCCCGATCGCGTTGCCGCCGTAGCCGTTGCCGTCGGCGATGCGCCACGCGACGTCGGCCGCGCTCGCGTTGCCGTCGGTGGTGTTGCTGCCGAAGCTGCGGATGAACGGGCCCTGGTTCTCGTTGGCGTCGCCGCTGACCTGTCCCGCCACCGAGTTCGACTGGCCGGTGATCACGTACAGATCGCCGGCGACGAGATCGGTGACCGTGAAGAACTCCTGGCGCGTGTCGTCGCGGACCAGCGACAGGTGCACGTCGAAGGCGGTGAGCTCCGAGGGGATCGGCACCGCGAGGTCGAACGCGACCGGGGCGGCGCCGCACAGCGGCACGGTCGTCTGCGAGCGGACGTCCTCGCCCACGCGGACCTCCGCGAACACGTGGGTGTAGCCCTGCGAGGCGACGGTGCCGTGGAAGGTCGCGGTGCCCACGTCGGTGACGACGTCGCGCGCCAGCACGGCGCTGGGCCGCGGCGCGACGTCGACGGTGGCCGTGCCCGGCACCTCCGGCGCGCCCTGGGCGACCACGAGCGTGGACGCGGCGCTCGCCGTGGCGCCGTCGTCGTCGGTCACCGTGAGTGTCACGTCGTGGCAGCCGACCGCGGTGAAGTCATGGCTGACCATCACGCCCTCGGCCGCGCCGCCGTCGGTGAATTCCCAGTCATACGCGAGGATCGTGCCGTCCGGGTCGCCGCTCGCGCTGGCGTCGAGCATCGTGGCCAGCGTCGCGGCCCCAGCGTCGGGCGTCGCGGTGAACATCGCCACCGGCGGCTGGTTCGGCACGCCGACGTCGGGTCGATCCGTGCTGCCGTCGCTGGAGTCCGCCGCGGTGGTGAGCGTGTCGTCGGCGACCGTGGAGCCGGGGCCGGTGGGCGTGCCGGCGGTGGTCGTCGCGTCGGTGCCGGTGCCATCGCCCGCGTCGGCGCCGGTGTAGCAAGACGTCGTCGCAGCCACACCCATCGCCAGGCCGAGGGAGATCGAGGGGGAGACGCCACGCATCGGGGCAGCGTACCACCCTAGGACGGTGGCGAGCGCGTCGGTCGATTCCGTGAAGCATCCCGACCCCCACGGCGTCGGCGCCATGGGTGCCGCGCACCCGCGCATGTCGGACTTCACGCCGCTCTCCATCCACGACGGCTACGGCTCCGTGCACCTCAACCGCTTCCGCATCTGTGTGCGCGCGCCGAGGGACAGCGGGCAGATCACGAGCATCGGGCGCGCCTTGATGGGGAACATGCCGCGCTACATGGCCGCGAGCACCGCGTCGGCGCAGCTGAGCGATCGGACGTGGAACGGCCAACCGACGCTGCGATTCCGCGGCGTCGCCCGCATCCGTCCCTTCAGCGTCATCACGTCCCTGCCGATCCCCGGCATCCCCATCCCGATCCCGGTGCCCGCGAGCATCCGCGACTGGATGGCGCCCGATCTCCACACGGACTGCGTGGGGCTCGTCGTGCAGCATGGCACCGGCTTCACCGTCCAGACCTTGAAGCGGCGCTTCGAGGACGAGGACGACGCGACGATCCGTCGCGCCGTGCTCGGCGTCGTTGCGGCCGCCGCAGCCGTGCTCCCGGTGGCGGCGCCGTTGGTCCCGATCATCGCCCGCAAGCTGGCCGACATCGCGGTCGACATCAACCAGCACCACTTCCTCGCGGGGCGCCGAGGCTTCCGCTTCGACGTGGGCAGCTCGTTCGGCTATCGCGATGGTCGCGTGGTGTTCGAGACCGTCGCCATCGAGCGCTTCTCCCACGCCGCGTTCGCCCACTCCCAGCTCGCCGTCGGCAGCATCCCCGACATGGTGCGCGAGGTCTGGGGCGAGATGCTCACTCGCTTCTGCAAGCACCACGGCCTGACGCCGATCACCGGCGAGGCCCCCGGCGTCGGCTGGAGCCGCTGGGGCGACGCGGTGCACTGCATGCAGACCGAGGTGGCCCCGAGCGTCGCGGCGATCCAGTCGAACGTGCACGTGCCGACGATGCAGGCCGAGCACCAGCAGCTGCTCGAGCCTCGGCCTTGAGGGCGGGCAGGAGATCTCGACACCAGTCGAGTTCCGCGGTCCCGCGACCCTTTTCGCTAGATCTCCTTGCAGTCCCAGTCGGCTTCCGTGAACTCGTAGGTGCACTCGGTCTTCGACTCCACGGGCTCTGTGCACGCACCGGGCTCGACCTCAGCCTCTTCGGTCTCGTCGAACACCTCGTCCAAGCCGGCATCGTCGCCGTTCTCGTCGCACGCGCAGGCCTCGAGGGCCTTCTTCGCCGCCCCCATCGCGTCGGGGTTCTTCGGCGTGCACTCGCTGGTCTTGTCCCCGACCTTGAACTTCACGCTACCGATCCCGAAGTCCACGGACCCCTCCGCCGTAGTGCCGTTGGCGGTGATCGACGTCGAGGACGTGCAGCTGTGTCCGCACAGTCTGCCCTGGTCGTCGTACGTCCACGTCTCGGTCTTGGTGGTGGTCACGGTGCATGCTGCGCTCATCATCAGCAACAGGGAGATGTATACGTTCTTCATGTCTCGTTTGCCCCGCGGGTCACGGCGGGTCCTCAGTGGGGACTTGCGGAAGGCCCCCGGCTTGGTTCCCGCACGCGCGACGAAATCTCGATCAGGGCTCTGGCTTGCGCTCGGGCGAGACGCGATCCAGGGTCGCGAGCAGTCGGGTGACTCGGGCGTACTCCTTCGTCGCGACCGAGCGCCCGCTCAATGTCGCGTGAGCCGCCCGAGCGAGGATGCGCGCGCGTGGGAGATCGCGACGAGCGGCGATCAGCGCCTCGGCCAGCACCGTTTGGGTTTCGGCCAGCTGCGCCGGGACGAACCCGGCCTTCGTCTGGATCTCGAGGGCGCGCTCGACGGCCTCGATCGCGGCGTCGGTGCGATCGAGCGCGAGGCGGGCCTCGGCCAAGCCGACCCAGGCCTGCCCCGTGTGAGGGTGGCCCTCGCCGAGGACGTCGTTCGCGAGCGCCGTCGCCCGCAGGTAGGCGACCTCCGCCTGATCGGGTTGACCGCTCAGCAGCAGGGCGGAGCCGAGGTTCGCGAGCACGGCGACGCGGCCTGGGTGGTTCGGCACGCGCGTCCGGCCATACAGCGCATCGGCCTGCAGGTGGCGCTCGACCGCGGCGACGGGGTTTTGGAGGTGCTTCTCCGCGATTCCGAGGTGCATGAGCACGCTCGCGACGCGCGCGTCGTCGGGACCAACGACCCCCTCGTATCGCGGCAAGAGTGCCGTCAGCCGGCGATGCGCCTCCAAGGGATGGAGTAGCAGCAGCGTCACCGCGCAACGCTGGGCGACCTCGAGGGTGGCGAGGTGAGACGTCCCCTTCGAGTCGACGAGCACGGTCTCGGCGCCGCACAGCTCCGCTTGGGCGGTGCCACGCTCGCCGCGTAGCAGCGCGATGTTCCCGAGCGTGACGTGGGCCTGCGCGGTGTCCGGGTGCGCAGCGCCGAGGTTACGCTCGAGGATGTCGAGGGCCTGTGCGGCGGCGCGTTGCGCCCCCTCCACGTGGGCGGTGACGCGATCGACGTCTGCCTGCGCCATCAGCACCTTGGCGCGGGCGAGATCCGACTCGTGCAGACGGCTCGCGAGCGCCTCGGCCTGCCGGATCCACTGTCGGGCCCCGTTATTGTCGCCGCGAGCGACGAGGAGGGACGCGAGATCGAGGGCCGAGAGGAACTCGACGCCTGCCGTACCCGCGGCCGCCGCTGCCTCGACGGCCTGGCGCAGGAGCACCTCGGCGCCGGGATCGTCAGCCTTGCGGGCAGCGGTGGCATCGAGCCAGTGCGTCAACGCGAGGCGTCGCTGGTCTCCATCGCGCTTCGCCGCTTCGCGGAGCGCACGCACGAGCACGCGGCCGTGCTGGGTCTGGCCGGCCTGAATCGCCGACAGGACCGCGGCGACGTCATGCGGCCATCCATGCGACACCGCGTCGATCGAGGAGGTGCTCGGCCCGCACGCGGTCTCGCTCGCGAGCAGCAGGAGCAGGGTGGGCGCGTGCTCGGCCACCAGCGCATCACCGCGTGCGAGGGCGTCCGCGAGATCATCGAAGGCCGCGGCCGCGTAGGCGACGCACTCGCGCGCCGATGCTGCGTCGCGCGCTGCGGTGGCCGGCCCACAGGTTGCCCGCCAGGCGTGGGTGAGCGTCTCGGCGCGCGCGTCGAGCCGTGCTCCGGCAAACGTCGCCATCGCCGGGCCCCAGGGCCGGTCGGCGGCGACGAGCGCGGCCGTCGTCGATGCTCGACGGGCTTCGTCCCACTCGGTCGGCAGCCGCGGGCACGGCTCGCCCG
>LNFB01000060.1 GCA_001464385.1 Deltaproteobacteria bacterium Ga0077550
GAGCCAGAGCGACGTCGCGACTGCGGCGGCGGCGGCGATCGGGGTCTTCCCGCGTCGACGCTGCGCCCGACCGATCTGCGCGCCGACCTCGAGCATGCTGGGCCAGCGCCGCCTGGGCTCGTGTTGCAGCCCGCGTGCGAGGAGGCGCGCGACGACCCGAGGCACGCGCGGCGCCCGGCCCAGCGCGGCCCGCAGCGCGACACAGAAGGCGTACTGATCCGCGAGCGCGTCGCATGCGGCGCCACCGAGCTGCTCCGGGGCCATGTAGCCGGGCGTTCCGCCGCGGAGGGTCGCGTGGCGCTGCCCTCTGTCGACGCTCGACTGGGTGCCGCCGATGGCCCGGGCGAGCCCGAAGTCGACGAGCTTGGCGCACCCCTTGTCGTCGACGAGCACGTTGCTGGGCTTGAAGTCGCCGTGGACGATCCCGGCCTGGTGCGCGGCGGCAAGACCCCCCGCGACCTGCTCGAACATCGCGAGGATCGCCGTCGGCGGTCGAGCCTCGACCTCGAGCCATCGCTGCAGGGTCACGCCGCAGATCCTCTCCATCACGATGAAGACGCCATCGACCTCGGGCGTACGCCCGAGGTCGAAGACTCGGACGATGTTCGGATGGGAGACGTGCGCGAGTGCCAACGCCTCGCGCTCGAGGGAGGCGACATCGAGCCCGCTGCGGAGCAGCTTGAGCGCCACATCCCGACTCAGAGCCTGGTCTCGGGCGCGAAACACCTTGCCCATGCCCCCAGAGCCCAGCAGTTCACCCACGACGTAGCGGCCCAGTAGGGGGGCCGCGCGTACGCCGAGGAGGCGTCGCCGCGCCTCCGCGAGCGCGCGTACGGCATCGGCGTCCGGTCGCGGTGACGCGCTCGCAAGGAGCGCCCCGAGGCCGGTCTCGCGGTTGGACGTGCCCGTCGAACTCGACCGTGCGCCTACACGATCCCCGCCGGATCGCGATCGCCGGGACCCCGCCACGCTCCGCGTCACCCCTCGCTCCTGGTCAGCTCGTCCGGCAGGCGGTCCCCCAGGTATGTCCGAAGGTCGCGGCGGGCCCGCGAGAGCCGACTCTTCACCGTGCCCGTGGGCACCCCGAGCACCTCCGAGATCTCGACGACAGTGAGGCCCTCCCAGTAGTGGAGCTCGACCGCGATCTGGAAGTCGACGGGTAGCTCGCGCAGCGCGTCGATCAGCGCACGCCCGGCGTCCTTCGCATCTAGCGCGCTGCCGTGGCTGCGTGTGACCGCGGCGATCGATGTGATCTCCGGGGCGAACTTGGCCTCGCGGTCGAGTCCTCGCAGGGATTCCAAGAGGACGCGGCGCGCGATGCCGAACAGGAAAGACCGCACCCCCAATTCGGGGCGAAGCCGGTCGCGTGCCTCGAGGCAGACGAGGAAGGTGCGTTGCGCGAGGTCGTCGGCGCGACTCTCGAGCTTGCTGCGAAAGAACCGGTAGACCGGCCAGAAGTGACTCGCGAGCACCTGCTCGCCCGCGCTGGTGTCGCCCGCCTGCCAGCGGCGCACAAGTTCGTGATCATCTACGCCATCCATCGCGTAGAGGATACCGCGCACACCTGTGATCCGGTGAAACGCTGCGTTGGACCACCGCGTGGCCGAACGATCACCGAGCCCGTCGCTCCGCGTCCTCGGGCAGCGGCGGCACTCCACGTGACCGCGTGACCCCGGCCTGGCCGATCAACGTCGTCCCGATGGGGAACACGAGGCGCAGCGTGCCGTAGAGGGCGAGCCAGGCGATGACCGAGATCGTTCGCGAGCTGCAGCACGGCGGCGAAGCAGAGGGTCGCATCGGCCCCGCGATTCCAACAGCGGCGTAACTTCGCGCGAGTCACCCCCCGGAGACGGTCGTCGCGCAGCTCGCCCGCTCGGCCGGCGTGGTCGCCCCGACGATCTCCAGCCGCTGCACCGTCGGTCGCCCCGATGCACCGGGCATCGTGACCACGCGGATGCACCCGCCGAAGACGTCCGCGGGCAGCTCGATCGTCTCGCCGCGCTCGATGTAGCGCAGGACGAGCGGCCCCAGATCGGGCCCACCCGCGGCGACGTACGCCGCTGGGAACGCGGTGGCGGCGTCCGGCGCCCTCGCGCGATCGGGCGCGGCCCGCAGGCTCGCCTGCATCGCGTGCAGCACGTCGTCGAGGTCACGGGCGCCGGCGGTCGCGGTGCGCAGCTGCTGGTCGACGAGCGCGGCGAACAGCGGGCCGCGTCGGTACGGGAGCTGCCCGACGTCGGGCACCGTCCAGTAGTCGGCGACGATCCTCGCGTTCGGCTCGTTCTTCACCGGCGAGTTCGCGTACTCGAGCAGCGCTCGGTTCCACACCGCGACGAAGTCCTCGAGCGTGTAGAGGCCGGCGCGCAGCAGCAGGCGCCACGTGTAGAACTCGGTGAAGCCCTCGGTGAACCACTTGCCGGACATCTCGAGCTCGGGCGGCGCATCCTGGCCCTCCGCGTCGCCGACCGGCATCCCGCCGAGGCGCTCCGGATTCCAGGTGTGGAAGTACTCGTGGGCGATGAGGTGGCGCACCGGGTCGATCGGCGCGTCGTCGGACATCATGATCGTGAAGCCGTCCGAGCGACCCGTGCCGCCGAGCGAGCTGCGGCCGGGCTCGGCGCGCAGCGGCGCGAGCACGATCGTGAACGGCTCGCCGTGCTCGCCCCAGAAGTCGCGCTCCGCGGTGAGGATGGTCCGCGCCATGTCGACGAAGGTGCGGTGCTCGAAGCCGAAGCCGCCGTGGATCGCGACGTGGATCGGCGCGTCGCCGATCGTCTCGTGGAAGTGCGCGATCGCGGGGCCGCCGAGCACGATGCTGTTGCGGACGTCGCCGACCACCGCGTGCGCGGGCAGGTGCTCGAGGTCGGACGCGAAGCCGAAGTCCGACGGCGCGCCGACCCACGCGAAGCTCGCGGGGCGGTCGGGATCCTCGTGGGGCTCGGCGAACAGCGCCTCGCCGAAGGCGTAGAACCACGTCGGCCGCACGATCGGCGCGAACGGCTGGCCGTCGGCCGCGGAGGGCTCGTGGTCGTACGCCGACACCACGCGGTAGCGCATCACCAGGTCGGCGTTCGGGTCCGCGTCGACGACCCGCACGGCGGGGCCGTCCTCGGTGACGGCGCGTGCACCGTCGACCTCGATTGCCTCGACGTGCCGCCACAGCTCGCGCTCGCTCGCCCACTCCTCGGGCAGGTGCACGCGCGTGCGACCCGACGGATCGCCGGTGAACCGCAGCTCGACCGACAGGCCGGTGAGACCGCCGGTCGCGACGATGGGCGAGAGCCGATATGCGACGCCGGTCGGCCCCGCGGGCTCGGGCGCGGCCGCGGGCGTCGGCGCGGGGCGGGCACAGGCGAGGACACCACAGGTCAGCACGAGCGTCGGGGACGGGAGCATTCGTCGCAGCGGGTGCATCGCAGGTGGCCGAGCCTACCGCAGGCCCCGCGTCCGCGGCTTTGATACGTTCGCCCGCGATGGCGAGCTCCCCGATCGAGACCGTGACCTACCGCGACGGCGACGACCTCTTCGACGCGGTCATCGTCCGCCCCGACGCCGCAGGCCCGCGCCCCGCGGTGCTCGTGTGCCCGACGTGGGTGGGCCGCGACGCCGCGATGGAGGCCCGCGCCGCCCGGCTCGCGGAGCTCGGCTACGTCGGCGCGGCGATCGATCTCTACGGCGTCGGCAAGCGCGGCACGGACACCGCGTCGTGCCAGGCGCTCATGCAGCCGCTCATCGCGGACCCCCCGCGGCTGCGTCGCCGACTCGCCGCCGCGTTCGAGGCGGTGCGGGGGCAGGACGGCGTCGACCCCGATCGCATGGGCACGATCGGCTTCTGCTTCGGCGGGCTGTGCTCGATCCTCACCGCGCGCATGGGCCTGCCGCTGCGCGGCGTCGTCAGCTTCCACGGCCTGTTGAAGACCGACGCCACGCTGAACGAGCGGGTGCACGCGCGCATCCTCGTGCTCCACGGCCAGGACGATCCGATGGCGCCCCCGGCCGACGTCGGCGCGTTCGCGGAGACGATGAAGCGCATCGGGGCCGAGTGGCAGCTGCACGCGTACCCGGGGGTCGTGCACGCCTTCACCAATGCAAACGCGAACGATCGTGCGGCCGGCATGGCCTACGACGCGGAGGCGGATCGGCGGTCGTGGGCCGAGATGGTGCGGTTCTTCGGCGAGGTGTTCGCGTAGGGCCGGCGGACCGACCGCGCAGGACACCGAGCTTCAGCGAGCCACCCCGCGGTTGCCTGCGGGCTGGTAGCGCGCCCGGAAACCGCCCGGCGATTCGCCCGTGCGCGCGCGGAAGAACTTGACGAAGTTCGTCGCCTCGGAGAACCCCAGGGCCTCGCCGATCGCCGCCACGCTCGTGGCTTCGTGCACGAGCATGCGCTTGGCCTCGAGCACGACGCGGGCATCGATCGCTGCCTTCGCCGAGATACCGAGGCCGGCCCGGGCCGCCCGGTCGAGCGTCCGCGCCGAGCACTGCAGCGCGCGGGCGTACTCGTCGACGTTGCGGGTCACCCGGAACGAGCGCTCGATCGCGGCCCGGAACGCACGCAGACGATCGGCGTCGGCGGAGCGAGGCTCGGGGCCGTCGCGTCGAAGCCGAGCGCGTCGCGCGATGTCGATCAGCGTCGCCGCGAGGAGGTGGCGCAGCAAAGAGAACGTGAGCGTCGATGCGTCGTGCGACGCGATCACCTCCTCGAGGCGTTCCATCGCGCCACGTACGGCGTCGCGATCGTCGTGGTCGATCCGCAGCGCCGGGGGCCAGCCGACATCGTCGAAGAACCCCTCGTGCCAGGCATCGTTCGCCCGCACCCGCTTGGGCAGCAGGAAGGTCGGTGAGACCAGCAGGGCGAAGCCCTCGACGCCAGGCTCGAGTGCAAACCGATGCACCTGTCCAGGACGGACGTGAACGAGGGTGCCCGAGGGGCACGCGTGTCGCTCGAAGTCGACCTCGTGGCCGCGAGTGCCGGTCAGGTAGAGCACGAAGATGTGGAACTCCATGCGCTCGGGCACGCCCTCGGGCACGAGCCGCACCATCTCGGAGAGCCGACGCATCTCGACTTGATCGAAGCTGCGCCGCGGCTGCCACGCGACGCGCCGGACCTTCGGCGAACCGGTCTGTCCATTTTTCACCATGGTCTGATCCAGAGCATACCTCGCGCATCCACCCGCTCGCCGCCACACTGGGCCGGTGTTCGAACGCGTGATCACACGAGCCTTCGCCCGCTGACTCTCTCTGGTCGCGTCGATCGTCGCGTCACCGGCATGTGCCGCTGGCGCCGTCGATGGAGCGTCCGCGACCACCATCCCGTCGAGTCCAGGACAACCTGCCATGAATCACAAGAGCCAAGTCGAAGCCCTCCTGCGCAGCATCGAGACCGGTGAGCACGGTCCCGCGGCCGTCATCAACCCCGACAAGTACATCCAACACAACCTCGGTGTGGCCGATGGCCTCGCGGGATTCGGGGCGGTGCTCGCCCAGCTCCCCCCGGGCTCGGCACGCGCCCGGACGGTGCGCGTGTTCGAGGACGGCGACTTCGTCTTCGCGCACACCGAGTACGACTTCTTCGGGCCGAAGATCGGCTTCGACGTGTTCCGATTCGAGGACGGCAAGATCGTGGAGCACTGGGACAACCTCCAGACGACTGCGGCGCCGAACCCGAGCCAGCACACGATGATCGACGGGGCCACCGAGCTCGGCGATCTCGACAGGACCGACGCCCACCGGGCGCTCGTGGCGTCGTTCGTCGACGACGTCCTCGTGCATGGGCGGCTCGACCGGCTCGCCAACTACTTCGATGGTGACAGCTACGTGCAGCACAACCCGGGCATCGCCGACGGTCTGTCGGGGCTGGCGACCGCGCTCGAGCAGATGGCGGCCAAGGGCATCACCATGAGGTACACGCGTGTGCATCGCGTCCTCGCCGAGGGCAACTTCGTGCTCGTGATGAGCGAAGGCGAGTACGGTGGCGTGGCGACGGCGTTCTACGATCTGTTCCGCGTCGAGGGCGGGAAGATCGCGGAGCACTGGGACACGATCGAGCCGATCCCCGCGCGCGAGTCGTGGAAGAACCCCAACGGGAAGTTCTGATTCGGCCGCGACAGGCGCCCCAGGGTCGGCCCGCGGCGCGCGGCGAAGACACTCGTGGCGAGCGGGGTTCGAGGCGGAGAAGGCCGACGGCTTGTCTCGCTCGACCGCCGTTCGCACCCGCGGGTTGAGCGGCCCCGCGCGCGATTCCCTCGTCGATATCACCGCGATTGCGCGCCCGCTCGAACCCGAACGCGCCCCGCTCCGATCCGCACGCAAACACCGCGTAGCGGCCCCGAGATCGCATTTTCTCAGGCGCTCGCGATGGACAGCACCGCGCCGCCCTCTTCAGAATCCGAGTCATGTCACCTCGGATGATCTCCTCGAAGTCCCTGTGGATCTCGTTGCTCCTCGTCGCGTGCGGGGACGATGCCGGCTCGACCAGCGGCACGGACGGCACCGGCAGCAGCGACAGCACGGGCGGGGGCAGCACGTCGGCGACCTCCGTGGATTCGTCCGGGACGGAGGCGGGCTCGAGCTCGAGCACAGGCACGGCGACCACGCTCGACACGAGCACCACCGCGCCCGCGGACACCTCGGGGACCACGACGGCCGACGACACGTCGTCGAGCGGCGGTACGACTACGCAGGATCCGACGACGGGCGAGTCGAGCACGGCGAACGACAGCAGCTCGAGCACCGGCGTCGCGCCCTTCTGCGGCGATGGCAACATCGATCCGAACGAGGAGTGCGACGACGGGGCCGCGAACGCCGACGACGCGGGCTGCACCAGCCTGTGCGTGGTCGCGACCTGCGGCGACGCGCTGGTCTACGCGGGTGTCGAGGAGTGCGACGACGCCGGCGAGAGCGCGACGTGCAACCCCAACTGCAGCGCCGCCGAGTGCGGGGACGCGGTCCTCAACCTCACCGCTGGTGAGGAGTGCGACGACGGCGGCGTGATGCCCGGTGACTTCTGCGACGGCGCCTGCGTGATCGAGACGCTCACGTTCGAGTTCACCGGCGACGTGCAGTCGATCGCGTTGCCGCCGTGGGCGACCGCCGCACGCATCGAAGCGTACGGCGCCCAGGGTGGCGGCAGCCGGTGCTGCGACTCGTCGGTGCAGGACGACGGCGGCCTGGGTGGCTACGCCGTCGGCACGTTCGATGTCCTCGGCGGCGACACGCTCTACATCCTCGTCGGGGGCGAAGGCGCGACCGAGGGCGGCGGTGGATTCAACGGCGGTGGTGCCGGTGGCCAGTGGGGCGCGGGTGGTGGCGGCGCGTCGGACGTCCGCCTCGGCGGCCAAGAGCTCAGCGATCGGATCGTCGTCGCCGGTGGTGGCGGCGGCGGCAACTGTGGCTGCCCCGAGCACGGCGCGGGCGGAGCGGGCGGTGGGCTCATCGGGAACGACGGGGACAACGGCGGCGGCGGCTTCATCCCCGGCGGTGGTGGCACGCAGATGGATGGCGGGCCCGCGGGCTCGAACCCCGGGGCGGCCGGGGCCCTCGGCGCCGGCGGCAGCAATGTCGGCAGCGACTACCACATCGGCGGTGGGGGTGGCGGCTACTACGGCGGCGGCTCGGCCTACGCGGCGGGCGGCGGTGGCGGCTCGTCGTGGATGGGCGAAGGCATCGACGTCGACACGACCGTGGGCGTGCGGGCCGACAACGGTCGGGTCACCGTGCGACCGTTGCCGTGATCGCGCGGCGCAATTCCTCACGGGTTCGCGCGCCTGGGTGCATGACTGCCCACGATGGCATCCCCCGGCCGCGCGATTCCCCTGCTCCTCGGCCTCGTCGCTGCCGCTGCCTGCGGTGATCCAGCGTCCTCGGACGAGGGGGACTCGAGCGGCACGGGGTCGGCGTCCACCGCGTCGGGCAGCCCGACGTCGGCGAGCGCGTCGGATCCCTCGGCCGCCACCCAAGCGAGCGGCGACACCACGGGGGCGCCAGGCACCACCGCGGGCGACGACGCCGAGGGCAGCGCGACCCTCGACGACGGCGGCAGCAGCACAGGCGGCGAGCCGCTGCCACCCGATCCCTGCATCGCGGCGAACACGTGTCCGCCCGGCGAGTGGATCAACGTCACGCCGCCCGAGCTCGCGGCGCTCGACTTCGGGGCCGGGCCGATCGTGGTCGATCCGGGGCACCCGAGCGACCTCTACATGGGTGGGGGCGGCGATGGGATCTGGAAGTCGACCGACTATGGCAACACGTGGTCGAAGATCAACGACACGATCGGCTACGTGCCGATGGGTCTCATCATCGCGGTCGCGGGCACGGAGCCCGCGACAGTCTGGGTGGCCGGCTACAACGTCGTGTACCGATCGACCGACGGCGGCGCGACCTTCGAGACGATCCCGGCCGAGCTCCCGGCCGAGCTCTACTCGATCGTGGTCGACCCCTACGACGACACGCACCTCATCAGCGGGTTGCACGAGGCCGACGGCATCGTCGAATCGGACGACGGCGGCCTGACCTGGCAGATCGTCGGCGGCGCGGGTTTCCCCGGCGGTGGCAAGTCCTGGTATCCGTTCTTCCTCGACACCGGCGACGCGACGACGACCCGAGGCTCCTGGTTCGCCATCCCCCAGGACGACGGCAGCGCGACGATCACCCGCGACGGCGGCGCGACCTGGACCGTCCCGTCCGGCATCGACGGCCTGCTCCATCCCCACGGCAACGCGCAGATCTTCCAGCAGGGCGACACGATCTTCGCCGGCGGGCTCGGGGATCCGGGCGGCGGCGTCTACCGCAGCACCGACTTCGGCGACAGCTTCACGCGGGTGCTCGAGGGCAACGTCGGCATCGTCTGGGGATCGCCGACGCGCGTGTACTCGATGTGGGCCTGGGCGTGCTCGGGCTGCGATCTCGGCGCGAGCTTCAGCACTGCCGCGCTGCCCGGCGACGACTGGTCGATGCCCCCCGTGCCCGAGGCGCTGATCATCGGTGCGAACCACGTCGCCGTCACCAGCGACGGCACCCACCAGATCTTCGTCGGGACGATGTGGTCGTCGGGTGTGTGGCGCTACGTCGAGGAGTAGCTGGACGTGGACGGTGACGCGGCCCTGTCAGCATCAGGCGCGTCGCCGTGGAGAGACGAGCATGCGAACCACGTCCAAGCTCGCCCTGTTCGTCCTGTTTCCCCTCGCGCTGGCCGCGTGCGATCAGCTGCCCGGCGTCGCCGCGGCGCTGCAGCTGGCCGCCGCATCCCACGACGCCCACCCCGAGCGGGGCGGTGACGAGGGCGGCGAAGAAGGCGGCGAAGAGGGTGGCGAAGAGGGCGGCGAAGAGGGCGACACGTTCGGCGACGACTTCGAGGACCTGGACTAGCACCGCGCTCAACGCTCACGCGTCGAGGGCCTCGCGCACGCGCTTCACCAGGCTCGCAGGAACGTAGGGCTTGGGGAGGAACTGCGTGCCCTCCTCGAGCACGCCCTGGTGCACGATCGCGTTGCGCGTGTAGCCCGACGCGAACAACACCCGCATCGCCGGGCGCTCGCGCTGGAGCTGCTCGGCGAGGACCTTGCCGCCCATGCGCGGCATCACGACGTCGGTCAACAGCAGGTGGATCGGGCCCCGGTGCGCCCGTGCGACCTCGAGGGCGTGGAGGCCGTCGACGGCCTCGAGCACGGTGAAGCCGTGGGACGCCAGCGCCCGCACCGCGACGGCCCGCACCGCGACGTCGTCCTCGACGACGAGGATCGTCTCGGTGCCGCGGCCGATCACCGGCGTCTGGGGCCGTTCGGGCTCGCTCGGGCGCCCGTGCACCCTGGGCAGATAGACCTTGAACGTCGCGCCGTGGCCGGGCTCCGAGTACGCCCAGATGTGGCCGCCGGCCTGCTTCACCAGGCCGTAGCACGTCGCGAGCCCCAGACCTGTCCCCGCGCCGCTGGGCTTCGTGGTGAAGAACGGCTCGAAGATGACGGGCAGCGCGTCGGCCTCGATGCCGGTGCCGGTGTCGCTCACCGCGACCAGCACGTACTCCCCCGCGGTGACGTCCGCGTGCTCGGCGACGTAGCCCGCGTCGAGCACGACGTTGGCGGTCTCGATCGTCAGCGTGCCACCGCGCGGCATGGCGTCTCGGGCGTTGACGGCGAGGTTGACCAGGACCTGCTCCATCTGCGCCGGGTCGACGCGGACCGGCCACAGGCCCGGCTGCAGCACGGTGGCCAAGACCACCTGCTCACCGATGAGGCGGCGCAACATCCGATCGATCTGCGAGGTGAGCTGGTTCAGATCGACGACGCGCGGCTCGATCACCTGCCGCCGCGCGAACGCCAGCAGCTGGCCGGTCAGCGCGGTGGCGCGGCGGCCCGCCTCTTCGATCGCGACGAGGTCGCCGTCGACGACCGTGTCCTCGAGCCGCGCGAGGGCGGCGTGGCTGAGGATGACCGTGAGCAAGTTGTTGAAGTCGTGCGCGACGCCCCCGGCGAGGCGGCCGATGCTCTCGAGCCGCTGGGCCTGCAGCAGCTGGGCCTCGAGGGTCCGTCGCTCGGTCTCGTCGGTGGCGACGCCGGCGATCCGCACGATCTTGCCGTTCGGGTCTCGTACCGGGAACCGGCGCTCCGAGACCCAGCGGATCCCGCCGTCGGGGCGGACGATGCGGTACTCGACGCGGGCGCCGTACGGATCGGCCTGGACCTCCTCGCGCACGCGGTCGCGATCGTCGGGGTGGATCGTGGCGCTCCACAGCTCGGGAAGTTGGCGCAGCTCGTCGGGCGGTCGGCCCCACACCCGCTCGAACCCGCTGCTGACGTAGTCGACCACGACCCCGTCACGGTGGGGCCGCGCGAGGTAGAACACCGCGTCGACGTTCTCCGACAGCTCGCGGAACAGCGTCTCGCTCTCGTGCAGCGCGGCGAGCATCTCGCGACGCTCGCTGACGTCGGTGGTGAGCGACACCCGACCGATGCGGACGTCACCGTCGTACAGCTCGCGCGCGCGGGTCTCGGTCCACGCGATGGAGCCATCGGGGCGGACGACGCGGGCCTCGACCTCGAAGCCGTCCGACCGCTCGCGGATCGACCGCTCCGAGACCGTCATGAGCCCCGCGACGTCGTCGGCATGCACCGACAACCCCCACGACGCCGGTAGCAGCTCGCTGGGCGGGAAGCCGGCGATCGTCCGGGCGGCCGGGTTCGCGTACAGCAGCAGACCCTCGGCGTCGTTGAGGAAGATCCCCAGGGGCGCGGCCTCGCAGATCGTTCGAAAGCGCAGCTCGCTGGCCCGCAGCGCGTCGGCGCTGATCCTCTGCCCCGTGATGTCCTCGAGCACGGTCGTGAAGCTGCGCAGCTCGCCGTCGACGTAGGCGCCGAACGAACGCGTCCGCACCCAGACAAGGCGGCCGTCGTCGAGCACGTGGCGATGCTCGCTCTCGAAGGTCGTGCGATGGGCGATGGCGCGCTGGACCCCGTCGACCACCCGCGGCAGATCCTCGGGGTGGATCACGAGCTGCCAGCCCGGGTCCGTCGCGGCGTCCACCGTCATGCCGAGGATCGCGGCGGCGGCCTGGTTGCCGTACACGACCCGGCCCGCGGCATCGGTCATGATCAGGCCCAGGGGCAGGGCCTCGGCGATCGTGCGGAACTGGTCCTCGCTCGCCTTCAGCGCCAGCTGAGCTGCGCGCTGCTCGGTGCGATCCTCGACGTACACGGCGACGGCGCGCGTACCCGCGACGTCGATCGGCACGTAGCTGGCGAGCCAGTGCCGGAGCTCGCCGGGCCACCTGGGGACGCTGCCGACGATCGGGATGTCGCGCGCCGCGATCCCGGAGGCGAGCACGCCTCGGAGGATCGCATCCACCACCGCCGCGAGATCGGGCAAGACCTCGGCCATGGTGCGGCCGAGGTGGGCCTCGGCCGGGACGCCGTTGAAGTCGGCGAGGACGGCGTTGATGTGGACGAACCGCAGCGACGCGTCGAACACGGCCATGCCGACGGGCGATGCCTCGACGAGCGCGGTCAGGAGGGCCGCGTCCGCGGCCGTCGACGTCCCGATGGTCCCAGAATCCACGGCGAGCCCGGCGCGAGCGTAGCATCGAACGCCGGGGTTCGTCTCGTCGCGGCCGCGGCCTCACCCGTCGGTGACGATCATCGAGCCCATCAGCTGCTCGGTGTATGGGTCGTTGATCTCCCCATCGCTCCAATCGAACTCGGTCATCCAGACCCGGCCTGCGCCGTCGTCCCGGTAGCCGATCGAGACCTGGCCCGGTGCCCAGCCCGCGAGCGGCACGAGCCCGGGGTAGTTGATCACGTTCGAGCCGCAGCCCGATTGCTCGAGGGTGATCGCCTGGAACGCGTTGGCGGCCCAGAAGGGGTCGCCGAGGGAGAATTGTTCGACCGTCGGGGCGATGTCCGTGCAGCTGCCGAAGAAGCCGTCCTCGACGACGGCGGTGCCGAACACCGCGTTGAACACGGCGTCACTGATGAAGACCTCGGTCAGCACGATCCCGCCGCCCGCGACGTACGCCTGCAGCGTGGGCGCGTCGATGGTTCCGTTGCGGCTGATGACCATCGCCTGTGTGCTGGCGTCGGGGGTACACGACGCGACGACCGTCAGGACGGCGCCGTCGGGGATGAACGTCGCGATGTCCTGCGTCGAGTCGCCGCACAGCAGGAGGTTCGGCCGCAGGGTGCTCGCGCACGCGTTGTCGCAGAGGTCGTCGTCGACGCCGTTGCCGTCGTCGCAGACCTCGACGCCGGACACGATCCCGTCGCCGCACGCCGGCAGCGCGCACGCGTTGGTGCATTCGTCGGTGTCGACGTCGTTGCCGTCGTCGCACGGCTCGTCGCCCTCGGGGACGCCGTTGCCGCAGACCGGATCGGGCAGGCCCGTGCTGCTGCTCTCTGCCGCCGTGGTGTCGGCGTCCGTGGTCGTCGCGTCGGTCGTCGTGGGATCGGTCGTGGGATCGGTCGTCGTGGGATCGGTCGCGTCCGTCGTCGTGGGATCGGTCGCGCCGGTCGTCGTGGGATCGGTCGTCGTGGGATCGGTCGTCGGCGCGCCGGAGGTGTCGACGGGGCCGATCGTCCCCGTCGCCCGCGGATCCTCGGGCGAGAAGCATCCTGTGCACAGGGCCGTGGCTCCGACGAGGATCGTGCGCATGCCTCCGACACTACACCCGGCGCCGCTTCACGGGCGCCACCACGTCACGCCGTAGCCACCGCCCTCGCCGTCGGGCGACACCTCGAGCTGCGCGTTGGCCTCGAGATCGAGCAGCGTCACCGTCTCGGCGCCGACGAGGGCTGCGCAGCGGCCATCCTCGCGGACGACCGGCCACCGATCGGTGGGGACCACGATCGACTCGCGATCGCCGGATCGCAGGATCTGTAGGGATGTCCCGGCGAGGGCCTCGGGCGCGGGCTCGAAGGCCTGCAGCGGGCAGAACGTCATGCCCGATCCGTCGGCCCGCACCACGAGCGAGTCGCCCACCGCGGTCGCGTCCACCGCGTCGACCTGCGTCAGCAGACGACCCAGCGGATCCCACGCGCCCGTGCTCGGGTCGAGGCGCAGCACCTGGGCGGTCGCGGCGTCGCGCGCGGGCTGCAGCAGGCGGCCGCGGCGATCGAGCACGGCGGAGTTCCCGTAGCATTCGAGGCGCGTCCACGCGCCCGGGAGCGTCGTGTCGAGCCAGGTCATCTCGCCGGTCGCGACCTCGATCCGCGCCCATCCCTGCGGCAGGCCCTGGACATCCAGCGCCATGACGAGCACCCACGACGCGCTCGAGCGCCACTCGACCTGCAGGCCGGGGAAGCCGTCCAACTCGGGCAGCGCCGTCTCCGTGACGTCGTCGAGGGACTCGCGGACGATCGTCGGCATGCCCTCGATCTCGAGGACATATACGAACGCGTCGTCGTCGCGGACGTACCAGTACGGCGATGGGTGGCGGATGCCGGCGACCAGGCCGTTGTCGCCGCGCCACCACCCCGGGCGACCGTCGGCGGCGACCGTCCCGGGTACGTGGCCCGCGGCGTCCGGCGGACCCAGCACGTAGAAGCCCGCGGCGGAGCGCGTGATCTCGCCCTCGACGACGACCACTGCCTCCGACGTGCCCTCCTCGAGCGACAGCGTCGCGGCGACCGTGCCGTCGGCACCGAGGTAGGGCCCGGCGATCTGTCCGTGGTCCTCGGCGCGGATCCACAGCTCGGTGCCCGCCGTGTCGAACATCGACAGCGTCCCCGTGTAGCGGAACACGTCGTCGACGAAGGTGCTGGAGCCGGCGGCCACGACCACGCGCTCGGCGTGGGAGTCGACGCCGAGCACGTAGCTCGGCGCGACCGGATCGCTGGGGAACGGCAGCTCGACCTCGGTGCCGTCGGCACGGAGGATCGCGGCGTGCTCCGATCGCGTGAGGACGGCGAGCGGTGACGCCGACGAGGCCACGCCGCACACGCCCCCGTCGCCACCGGTGGTCGCATCGCCGGACGTTGCGTCGTCGCCGTCGGTCGCGTCGACGCCGGTCTCGGCCCAGTCGTCGGCGCCTCCGGTGGTCCCATCGCCCTGCGCCTCGCCGAGCGGCGTGCCGACCACCGGACCACAGGCGCACGCGACGATCCCCACCCACGCTCCGCGACGCATGGGCGAAGCGTGCCGTCCGACCGGCGCGGCGTCCATCCCCGACGAACGCGAACCGCCGGCGTTCGGCCGAGGCACACGGTCGATCGTCGGCGTCAGCGGCGGCGCTGCACCGGGAACTCACCGCGGGCGACGGCGATGCCCGAGGCGTGCGCGTCGAGGCCCCGCGAGCGGGCGGCGCCGGGCGCGAGTCGGTGCAGCCGCAGCTCCCACTGCACGCGCGTCGCGGTGGGATCGTCGAGCCGGAGCTCGTCGCGCAGGGGACCGTCCCCCGGCGGGGGCACGCGCGTGTCGTCGACCTGGCGGATGTGGTGATCGTCGCCGTCGGGATCGATCGTGCTCGCGAGCCACCGCTTGAGCACCAGCGCGTCCTTCGCCCCGTCGTCGGTGCGCACGGTCAGGACGGCCTCGCGGAAGAGGTCGCCGGTGGGGAACGCGTGGCCGATGCGATGGCCGTGCAGCTCGAGCTGCACCGTGACGCCCGTGGCGTCTGCGATCGCCTCGCCGTCGACGCGCACCGCCTCGGCGAGGAGCTCCGGATCGTCGAGACCCCGCAGCGCGTGGCTCGTCCGGCGCACCCCGTCCGCATCGCGGCGCTCGGCCATGTGGCACGACTGGCACGTGCGGTCCTCCTCGGCCGCGGTGCTGCGGGCCCACTCGGCGAGGGTGTCCTGCAGCGGCTCGCGCGGGTCGTGGATCCCGTCGTCGGCGAAGTCGAACTGATGGCACCCGCGGCAGGCGTCGACGGTGGCCTGGGCCGGCGCGGCGCGGACCGGGTGGGCGAGGACGCCGGCGGGGCTCGGCCAGGCGGCGAGGATCCAGCCGTCGCGGACGTGGCACGCCACACAGTCGATGCCGCGCGCGGCTGCGTCCGCATCGTCGGGCGCCGCGACGCTCGCCGGGGCGTGGCAGCCGCGGCACGACGGTCCGGGCGAGCGTGCGAACTCGGCCTGCACGATCGGATCGGTCCACGCGGCGGCGTGCAACGAGTCCCGCCACTGCCCGTCGATCTCGGCGTGGCAGGCCGCGCAATCGAGCCACGCGGGGGTCGAGGCGACGCCGTCGTCCACCGCGTGCACGGGAGGCTCCACGTGGGCGAGCAGGCCAGCCGCCGCGACGAGTCCCGTCGCGACGAGCCCCGAGCGCGCGCGTCGGCTCATCGCCGGGCCGGGACCCCCGGCCATGCGTCGGCGACCGGATCGTAGGGCACGAGCTGGGTGGAGATCGGTGAGTCCTCGGCGATGTCGTCGGACCACAGCTCGTCGTTCACGGCGAAGGCCTCCTCACCCCGGAGCTCGACGCTCTGCAGGACGACGTCGGCGTGGCCATCCGCGTTGCCGTCGGCGAAGTAGTGGCGGTGGGCGTCGCCGTCGCTGCTCATGAACGCCTCGGTGAACTCGGTCCGCAGCTCGAGCTGCGTCGACCCGTCGAGGCGGAAGACCTGGACGATCCGCACGCGTTCGTTGATCTCGTCGCGCACGGACGCGTAGGCGTGCTGACCGGTCACGTCGAGGAGGATCTCGTCGGCACCGTCGTGATCGAGGTCGAGCGCGAGCAGGTTCAGGACCCGCTTGACCTCGCACCCGAGATCGAGGGGCTTGGTCGCGCGGATCTCCCACGTGCCCGCCGCGGCGAGCGACGCCCGCACGAGGAACGCGTCGGTACACTCGAGCTGGTTGTCCTCCTCCTCGTCGCCCGTGAGCTTCTTGCGGCACGCCTTCTTGTTCGAGGTCTTCACGCACTCGGCGAACCGGCTGAAGTCATACAGCGCGTAGGCCTCGCGCGCGCCGTCGGGACCGGCCGCGAGCTGCAGCGACCCACGGATCGCCACCGGCACACCATGGGTCTCGACCAGCTTCGCCTTCAGCGTGGTGAGCGAGGCGCCCGCAATCGGCGTATCACTCACGCCCGAGAAGCCAGGGAGCTCGTCGGGCTCCGCCGGCGCGCTCGGGCTCGACGCAGGCGCGACGGGGGCTGCGATCGACGGCGCGGCGCCGGCCGTGGTCGGCGGCGCGGCCGGTGGCGCCGGATCCTCGCCCCTCATCACCGGCTCGAACCACGCCTCGGTGCGCACGCTCGCGAGATCGGCGTCGCGCCGCGCCTTGTCGACGGCAGCCTTGCCCCCGCGTCGCACCGCCTCGACCAGCCCGACGCGCGCGAGCTCTGCATTCCCGCCACGGGCCGCCGCGCACGCGAGGTTGAACGGATGCTTCCACGCCTTCGTGTCAGCGAGTGCGACCGCCGCGAACCCACGTTGCGCCTCCGCGAACCGCCCCGCCTCATAATCCGCCCACGCCGCCTTCGCATCCACGACCGGCGGCGACGCGGCACCAACGAGCGTCGCAATCGCGAGGGGAAACCGCGCCGCAGGATCGACCATCGCCGGAACGGTCGACCCCGCGCCCATAGCCGCGCCCGTAGGCGTGGCCGCGCCCGTGGCCGTGGACGTGGACGTGGACGTGGCCGCGGCCGTGGCCGTGGCCGTGGACGTCCCCGCGACCCCCGGCGCCGGCGCGGCCCCCGGCGCCGGCGCCTCATCCTTGCCTGCACACGACGCGAGGACCAGCGCGCACACGAGGGGGCAGCGGAGCGAGGCGATCACGCCGCAATCATGCCGGAAGTCCAGCCATCCGATCCACCGCCCGCCCCTCACCGCGGCCGCGCGCGCACCACAAATCGTCCCACCGGCCGCGCCATCCCAGCCGTCATCAACGTCAGCCATGCCCGCGGTCGCTTCACCAGGGCGAGCTCGAAATCGCGGATCAACACCCCGACCGCCACGCCGACCATGGTGTACGCGAGCCGCCGCCCCGGGCACAGGTGGCGGCCGAGGCCGAACGCCCCGAACGTGCGATCCTTGACCGGCGGGCTCTGCAGCTCGTCGACGCGCATCGCAGTGTAACGATCGGGATCGTACGCCGCGGGCGTGGCATACGTCTGCGCGTCGAGGTTGACCAAGCCCATCGAGGTGCCGACCAGCGTGCCGGCGGCGATGGTATGCCCCCCAATCTCGATCGGCCGCCGCGTGAGCCGCCACAGCCCGCCGTTGCCGTGCAGGCGCATCGACTCGTTCATCGCCCGCAGCAGCTGCGGCGAGCGGCACAGCGTCGCGAGGTCCAGCGGCGCGTCAGCGAGGACCTCGGCCTGCTCGGCGAGCACCGCCTCGAGCACCGCCGGGTGGTCGAGCAGATCGCACAGCGTGACCGCCACCGAGATCGCAGTGTTCGTGTGGGCCCCGAACACAGCGCCCATGATCATGAGGGCAGCGGCGCGGATCTCCTCGGGGCTGGCGGCGGCGCGATCGGTCGGCAGCGCGTGCTCGAGCACCGCCGCCATGTACCCCTCGGGATCGACCTGGGCGCCGGCGACGGCGCGCCGCACCTCGCCCTCGAAGATCTCGAGGATCCGCGCCCGTGCGGCCTTGCGCCGCTTCATCGATCGGGTCTCGATCGGCAACAGCATGCCGGCGACGCTGAAGTCGCTCTCGAGCAGGTGGAACAGCTGCGCCAGCTCGTCGCACGACCCCGGGTCGAGGACGTCGCCGCAGACGTAGCGACACGCCATGTGCATGACCAGGGCGTTGGTCAGATCGAGCATGTCGATCTCGCCGCCGTCGCCGATGCGCGCGCGCACGAAGTCGGTCGCGAGCTGGGCCATGGGGCCGCTCGAGCGCCGCACCGCGCTGCCCGAGAGCGCCCGCAGCACGTCCTGGCCGAGCTCGATGAAGATGTCCTCGCCGATGAGGCGCCCCAGCATCTTGCGGTAGGCGCCGATGAGGTCGAGCTCGTCGTCGCCCGCGGCGGCCAGGCGCGCGACCGCCTCGGTGCCGCCGACGAAGGTCAGGGGCAGCCCGAACATCGACGTCGAGAACACCTCGCCGAGCGCGGCATGCCCCGCGCGCTGGAACTCGATCGCGTCGACGAACAGCGCCGCGGGAGCCCCCAGCAGCGGCACCCGCCCGCGCAGCCGTGGCGGTGAGCTGCGGGCGTCGGGGGCGAGCATCGATCGAACGAACAGTCGGCGCATGCGGGCGCCCATCGGATCCGGCGCGCCGTCGGAGCGGCAGTATGGCACGTCGCGGTAGCCGAGCGGAACGGCGATGCCCCCCCACGCCTGCTGGCGTCGCCCGTTCGTCGCGCTTCCGTTCCGCAAGGGCCTGCAGTGGCCGGTCCCGCAGCTCGGGGCCTGCCGGCGTCGGTCGTTCGGGGGCACGTCGCATGCAGGGCGTGGTGGAGAGCGGCCGATCGATCAAGTCGTTCCGGCTTCAGGTCCGCGTCCCCTGGCCACCCCAACCGCGGACGATCACGGCTCGCGATCGCGGTGTGGGCGGCTTTGTTGCTGCACCTCGGCGTAGCGGCGTGACTCGTGCATCTTCTTCAGCAGCAACCATCACCGGCGTTCGTGAGCGGCGACGTCCGCAGCAAACGCACCGCACCCAGATCGCGAGACAACGGCTCCGCGTAGGGCGAGTGCGGCTCGGGCAGGAGCTCGACGGCGAGCACACTCACCGCCGAGTCTGCTGGCAGGCCCCACGCGCCGAGCATCGCTTCGAGCTCGTCCGATGCGACGTCGCAGTATGCCCGAGCCGCGCGGTCAGCCGGCGCTCCGACCTCGCGATCGTTCGGGATCGAGGCGAGGCGACGGACACCCAGCTCGACGTTGCGGTGAGTCGCACCATCGGCCTGCATCACGCGGCCGTAGAGCACTCCCCACAGCTCGGTGCTCGGAGGCGTCGGCGTGACGACACGCCCATCGAGCACCGGACCGGCGAACTCGGAGAACAGTCGCAGTCCGTCGTCGCGCCGCACCACGGCACAACGGAGTGGTGGCGGCGGATGCTGCACCCCATCGAGCACGACTGGCGCGCCGAATCGCGCAGTTCCCGTGCACCAGAACGGCTGGGTCGCGGTGCCACGATCATGCCCGACGGCGATCTCGTAGGTGAAGAAGCCGAACAGCTCGGGGGCGTCGGCCGCCAGGTTGGGCGGCAGCGGCAGCAGGTAGTGACGGTCCGAATCGGACGACGGCACCAGCCGCTGCATGCCGCCGAGCCCCGCGAAGTCGTCGGCTTGGCCGGGCCGCACCACGCGTACCGGCTCCGGCATCACGGCGGGCGATGGCGGCGGTGGATCTGCGACGGGCTCGTAGCCCGGCAGGAGCATCGGGTCCGGTGCGCTCGCGATCACGCGCACGAAGTACGCGTCACGCGGATCGTCGGGTGGACTGGCGAGTTCGATCCACAGTGCGCGCTGCCGAATACCGGTCGCCGCGTAGTCTTCGGCGATCGTGTACTCGCCGAACGCGTGACCACACGACGCGACGACGGGGATCTGCGCAGGTCGCGTCGTCACCGGCAGGTGGTTGTTCACGGCGACCGACTGCGTGATACCACCGCGCAGGCGCACCGTGACGTCGTACCGCACGCGGACCTCGTACGGTCGACCACCGACGAGCGGAGGGACGAATGCGTCGACATAGCAGATCTCGAGGCGATCGCGATCGACTTCGCCAATCGTCGCCTGGCGATTGACGGCGTGCGTGACGCCCAGCGGCGCGAGCACTTCGGTTCGCGCCGCAACGCCGGCGCCGACGAACTCGATCGTTCGCGTCAGCCGCACGGTCTCGGGCTCGTAGGCAGCGAAGCTCCAATCGCGCTCGATCGGGAATCGGACGACGTTGATCCACTGTCCAGGCAGCTCGTCGAGCGCGGTCAGGACCAGGCTCGAGCGATCCGGGGCCGTCGCGTGACGTAGGCCATGACACCCGAACACGGTCCGACGCCCTTCGGGACCGAAGAGTGTCCCCTCGTCGACGGCGAGATCCGCCGCTTGCGCGACACGGCGAGCGAACTCGAGCGCGTCACGACGCTGCGGTGCGGCGACGGCGGTCTCGGCGACGGCGGGGGCCTCGGCCTGCAGGAACGTCGAGACGATCATGTCGTCGGGGGCCATCTCGACGAGCGGCGTGGTGGCGAGTGGGAGGCGTGAGATCGCAGTGTCTGTGACCCGGACGGGCTCACCGAAGCGCAGCACCACATCACCGAGTCGCACGAGGTCGTTGTCCGCCGCGGCACGGGCGACGATCATGACGTCGCGACCGGTCGGCAGCTCGAGCGGTCCGGTCTCGGTCCCCCACGGCGTGGCTTCCGACGGCCAGGTGATGTCGTACAGCCGATCGCAGTCGCGCCAAGCGATGGCGATGTCGAGTGACTGATCGGGATCGGTTGGGAATGCGCGACGTGTCGCGTACAGCGGACGGAATCCATCGTCGTCGTTCCCCGTATCGAACGCGGGATGTCGCACGAGCACGGTGAGCTCGAGGTACCGCGCGTCGGGATCGGGCAAGCCGATGTCGGAATCGACTGCGCCCGCGATCGCAGCGCGGGCCATCGCCGCGAGCCGTGCCTCTGCGTTCGCGATCCCGGCGAACATCGCCGCCGGGTAGCCGAGCGTCGGCCGCCCTGCGCGGATCGACGTGGGCAACGAGTCGATCGCCGTGGTCTGGAGCCGTACCTTGCCCATCGGTACGAAGCGACGCAGCGGCAGCGACGCGATCGGCGCCTCGCCTTCGTGCAGCATCTCCGCGGCCTCGTCGGGTCCACCGCCGGTCGGATCCACGAGCCGCACCCTGAACTCGTAGCGCTGTCCGTAGAGGAGCGGCGGAACGGCCGCCGTCTCGGGCTGATCGACGTCGGGCACGTCGTCGGGGCGACCGAGCAGCATCCGCTGATCCGGGCTGCTCGCGACGAGTGAGTGCGTTCGGAGTCGTGTGAAGTACGGCGGGAGCCACAGCCGACCGTCGACCTTCGAGGGATGGACCTCCACACGCAGCTCGTCGACGTATGCGGGCACGATCGCGTCGCCGACCTGCAGCCCGGACGAGCGCACCTTACAGAGCGAGGCCCACGTCGTCGTGCCTGCGCGACGCACGTCGACGCGATAGCCGAATACACCGCGCGGCGCCTCGGGCAGCGGTGTGCCGTCCCAGTCGGTGCCGACGCCGCGGTTCTGCGAGATGAGGATGTCCTCGTCGTCCCACGCGAGCTGCACGCCGTTCTCGATCAGCGGACGTAGCTCGTTCTCCGTGGTCTCGGCGTTGAGGTCGGCGGCGACCGGCTGACGCGCATGGACGATGCGCGCGAAGCCGTCGTCGAAGCGCAGCGCCTCGCGGAAGACGGCGTCGTAGGAGCCGAGCGCCGCGGCGTCCGCCGCGGTGGCAGCCACCGGAAAGAGCACCGGCGTGAAGACGGGCCTCTCGGTGCCGGTTTCGAGCTTGGGCACCCGCGTCGCGAACGTCTTCACGAAGCGAGCGTCCGCCGCCTGTTGATCCGCGAAGTCGCTCGTCGCGTCGAGGGTGAAGAAGATCCAGCCGCCGTCACGCAGGCGATCGTCGACCTCGATCTCGACGTCGTGGATGAAGCCCATGGCGCGGGCGACCTGGGTCTTGCGCATGCCGATCGCGAAGACCTCACCCCACGTGAGATCAGGCGGGGGAGGTGTGAGATCGGGGGCCGCCTTCGGCGGACAGTTCAGCATGCAGCGGTAGCTGTCGTCGGTCAGCGCGAGGCGGGTGCGCGGCTGCGTGAACGCGTGACTCGTCTGGTACGAGCTCGGCAGGTACTTGCGCAGCGTGAACGCGGACGTGCGTTCGTGGGACTCCTGCGGCTTGGTGATCGGGAATCGCTCGGCGAAGGTGTCGAAGATCGAGCGTGCGTGTGGAGCCGCGGCGAGCGCGATCGTCGCGGGTTCGGCCGCGACATCGGCGAGGGTCGGCAGCCGCCCGGCGTCGCCACCGACGTGGGCACGGAGCACGAGGCTCGCGGTGTCGAACGACGGGCTCGCTGGCACGGCCCAACCGGTGGAGAGCGGCGCGCGCGGGTCGTCCACAGGGACGGTCATGACGCGGAGCGCGACGACACGGCGTGTCGGATCCCAGGACTGGAGGTAGGGGGCGAGCGTGAGCTTGGAAGTGGGCGGCGCCATGTCGAGGTCCTCGCGTAGGGTGGATTCAGACCGGCTGATCGCCGACCACGGCGACCGACATCTTGATCGAGAAGAAGAGGATCTCGATGTTGATGCCGAGCTCTCCAGAGAACTGCAGGTAGTCCTTCGGCCCGGCCGGGAGCGCCTTCGTGAAGCAGACACACTGGAACTCGCCGAAGACCTTCACGGTGACGATGCCGGAGACCCCGGCCTTCGCCTCGAACATCAAGAAGCCTCCGCGCTTGAACGTCGAGCCTTCGATGATGAACACGGGGCCGGCGGCGATGAATACCTTCGCGCTGAAGGGGCCGAGATCGGCGCCGTAGCCGACACCGAGGTAGACCTTGAAGGTCATCACGACCTTGTCTTTGCGGTCCTTCTCGGGGATGAGCGCGTTGTTCTTGTCGCCGAGGAAGAACTTGCCGCCCACCTCGACGAGGATGCCGAACACCAGGAACCACGGCACCGTCGGCGTCTTGGCGCGGAACTCGAAGCCCACCTTGATGCCGAACGTGCCGTAGTCGAGGCCGCCGCCGCCGGCGATCGTGACTGGACCCGTTGGCGGAGGTGCGCCCGCCGGCGGCTCCTCGAGGCCACCGTTGATGCCGGTGATGTCGAAGCCACCGAAGTACTTCACCTGCATCAACGGGTTTCCGCTCGGCGGCACCTTGCCGGAGAACGTGAGCGCGAGCTTCGATTGCGTCTTCAGGTTCGTCGGCGTGAGGTCGATCGGACCCACCGGCGCGCGCCCGGCGATGCCGGGCAGAAATGTCAGCGCGGACGCGAGCGCCGAGTGCACCAACGACTCGACGTCGACGAGTTGCGATTTGATCGCGGAGCCGCCGACGAGGCCCATCCGCATGCCGATGAGCTCGTTCATCTCGGGGAGGTCCGACCACATCCGCAGCCGCG
Organism: Deltaproteobacteria bacterium Ga0077550; assembly: GCA_001464385.1. GTDB lineage: Bacteria > Myxococcota_A > Polyangia > Nannocystales > Nannocystaceae > Xiheibacterium > Xiheibacterium aquaticum. The sequence continues at coordinate 23,502 of LNFB01000060.1, forward strand.
GCATCGACATCGACCACGATGTCTCGCCGATCGACAGCGAGAGCGTCGTCTCGTCGTAGAACATCCGTCGTCCGGCGTCCGGACCGGCGGACAGAACGAGCACGGGCCGCGGCGATGGCAACGCGACGCTCGGTTCGAGGCGGAACGCCCCTCCCGCACCGATGCGCAGCCAGTACGGACGATCGCTCAGCGTGATTGCAGCATCGGGCGGCGGGAACAGCGAGCGGAACGAGCTGCGCGCGAAGAGATCGGCGACTTGAGGGGCGAGCGTCGACTCGATGCGCCCGGTGCCGGTCGCGATGAACGGTCGCCGGAACACGAACGCGTGGGTCGGCGTGGTCTGCAGGAACGCGACGTCGAACGCGGGCGTCGTCGGTCGCAACAGATCGACGGGCTCCGCGAAACGGTAGCTTCCGATGGTTGCGCTCGATCGGCGCACGCGATCGCCGGTCGGATCGATCGCGACACCCGGCTGCACGAGCGGTACACCGTCGCCGAGCGCGACCGCCTCGGGCGGAATGCTCGTGTTCGTGGGCCCCGGCATGCGCACGGTCGACCACGCACCGCCAGCGCGGAACTGCGGTGCACCGCGCACCGCACAGACGATCGCGGTGCCGTCGGCGGTCGGTGTGGCCTCGACGCGGAGCGCACGCACGGCGAAGCTGGATCCGGCAACGTCGACTCTCGCGTCGATCGGACCGCCGACCCCTCCCTCGTCGGCGAGCATCGCCGCGAGGTCTGCATTGGAGATGATGCGGCCGACGGGGGCGAGGTGGAGAAAGCCCAGCATTCCCTCGCTGCGTACGACGCCCCCTTCGACGCCGTCGAGGTAGACGTCCGCGTCGAAGTACAGCGGTACGACCTCGCCACCGTCGGGCAGAGTGCGCTTCTCTCCGGGCGCGGGCCGGATCCGCGTGACGCGGTGGACGCCCTGCACGAGACCGGGGTGGAACGTGAACGGGTTCGGCCGCGCCACGTACGATGTCGGCGGACTACCGATGGCTTCTTGCCAGCGGAAGTCGAACAGGCCGTCGCTCGAGGCCTGCCATCCGGTATCGCGGCGGATCACACCGGCACCACCCGTGCGTTCGATCGTCACCGCTCGCGTGACGCGGATGCCCCACGGATAGATGATGCTCGCGAACTTGATGATCTCGAGCGCCGTGCGCCCGACGAGCAGCTGGAACTGTACCTTCGTCGCCTCGGCGAATGCACCTTGCGGGTTCGTCCAGTCGCTGAACGTGGATGCGCCGTAGCCCGACAGGTCGAGCCGCGTCAGCGGTACGCGTGGTCGATCGCTCGCGAACTCGCGGTTGAACATCGACTCGACGGCGCTGTCGGGCTGAAGCGTCGAGCCGAGCACGCTGATCCCGAGCGGGCTGCCGGTCGCGAGGTCGCTGCCGTTGAGCAGCTGCGCGGTGCGGCCCTCGAAGTGCGCCGAAGGTCCCCCGGGGATCGTGACGCCGCCGGCGATCAGACGAAGCTGGTGCGCGCCCTCGAGCGCGCGCTCGGGGAATGCCGGCCGCAGGATGTCGACCTGATCCGGTGCCCCAGCAGCGCCCGGTGTGCGGAGCTTGATCGTCGCCGCGAGCCCGAACGGAAGCGTCGTGGAGATCGCCATCGGCCGCCCGAGCGCTCGTTCTTCGACCATGTCGACGAGCGCGAGATCCGGGATCACGGGGGCCAGGCGTGACGACCGCGTGGCGATCAGCGTCGCTCCGCCGTCGTCACGCGATGCGAGCGGGGTCGGGAACAGGCCGAGGTCGAGCTTCTGATCCTTGTCGAGCGTGCGCACGGGCTCCCACTGGACCTGCGGTACCGTGAACACGCGGACGTTCTGCAGCGGTGCGACGATGCGCATGCCCGACAGTCGTACGGTCGCAGCGGCCCGGCCGTCGGGATTCGTCCGCATGCCGACCTGCACGCCGATCTGATGGCGACGCGTCGAGACATCGAGGAACAGCGGCCCGTCTACGCGCGGGCTGATCTCATCCAGCTCACCGCGCAGGCGCTTGACGAGCTGGCCATTGATCTCGTTCGCTCGCCCCTGCTGCGCGGCGAGTCGGTGGTGCATCGCGGCTTCTTCCTGCTGCCACTTCGCTGCTTCGGCATCGCTGCGAGCGACCCGTCCCGCCGTGGTCTGCGACGACAGGCGCCAGCGGCGGACGCGGCGTTTCGCTGCCTGATCGCCGTGGGGTTGCTGGACCGCAGGCGGAGTGTCCGGCGCGCCGACTGTCGCCGGGTCTGCCAGGAGGCCCTCGAAGGCGACGGTCGCCGGACCGCGATCGGTCCACGACAGCTTCGCGAACGCACGCGAGCCACCGCGAGGCTTCCGCAACGACGCTCGAATACTGGAGACGTAGGGGTCCGGCTGCGTCGGCACCCAACCAGCGAGCTCGAGCTCGATCCACGCGGTGCCATCCTCGAGATCGTCGTCGCCGATCAGCGTGCCGGTGATACCGAGCAGGCGCGCGCGCGAGGCACGCATCACCGCGTTCTCGATCGCCATGGACGTGCCGCGGGGTGACGACGTCCATGTCGACCCGAGGAGTGTTGCGGTGGTGGTGTCGTCGCGGCGCTGCAGGACCAGCGCGACCGACGTTGGATCGAGCCGCAGCGGGTTGCCAAGCACGTCGAGCGGGCGATCGAAGCGAGCCCAGGTACTCGCGGTCAGCAGTGCCGTATGAACGCAGGTCCCGGCGTCGTCGCTCCAGCCGAGGCCGAACATGCCGGGACGGGAGGTGTCGAGCTCGAGCGCGATGCGATGCTCGCCGACCGACTGGCGATGGAGCTTCATCCTCGGCATCGTTGCGGTATCGCCGGTCGCTGCGGTCGAGGCGATGAAGAGCCCGCTCGCCGCGAACAGCCACGTCGTGTCCGGCAACGAGAACACTCCGCCCGTGCGGACCTTCGCGCGCAGGTCGGACGACGAGTGCATCACGTACGAGGCGCCGGCGACCGCCTCGGGGAGCGATGCCGGGCTCGTCGGCGTGAAACCTGGCAGCGCGAGTCCGGCACTGTCGATCGTCGCGACCCCGCTCAGCGCACCCAGCTTCGACTCCACGAGCGACGCGTCGATCGTGCCGGGTACTGCACGTGTTCGCGCGACGACGGTACGCAGCAGGGGATCGAACACGAGCTGCGCCGCGCCGGAGAGATCGTAGACGGTGCCGAACGCCTCGACACCTCCACCGACCAGTTCGCCCGATACGCCGGCGCCGCTCCATCGGAGGATCACGCGTTCGGGCAGCTGAATCGACGGTCCGCCGCATGCGGACGGTGCGGCAGCGAGCGGCTCGAGCGCCATGTCCAGCGAGCCCGAGATTGGCCCTGGAAGTGTCAGCGTGTCACTCGATGCCGCCGACGCGCCGGCGACGTTCAGCTTGCCGTCGCGCACGCGAAGCGAGAGGAACAGTTCGCTGGGCATCGCGGGATCGGCGACGAGCTTGTTCGCCCGGAGCCACACCGTGCCCGGCTCGAGATCGATCTCGAGGGTGCCCAGCCGCGATATGCGAGCCGAGGTGAGCACGAGTACCGGTGTCGCGTCGCCGGGTTCGAAGACGAGCAAGCGCGCAGCGGGCCGGTAGAAGTCGAACCACCGCAACAGCCCCAGCCGATCGCGAAATGGCCCGAGGATCGTCGACGCGATCGCGGACCGCACGAGCGACTCGCCGCGGACGAGCGCCCCGAGGGAGGTCGTGCGCGGCGGCGCGGCGTGCAGCCGCCCTTCAGCCAGCATCGCGCGGGTTGCAAGAGTGATCTCGGGCGTGAAGTCCGCGTCGAGTGTCGGACGTTCCGCGGACTCCGCCGCGTCCTCGACACCGTCCGCGCCCTCCGCGGCAGCGAGGAGAAACCGCAGCTGATCGAGGTCGTCGGAGCTTCCTGCCGCAACGAGATCACCCGTCCAACCCGCGATGCGCTCGAACGCCCGAGTACTTTGCTTGCGCACGATCGTCGGGTCGTCGTCGGAGGCACTCGTCATGGCGACGTTCTGTACGTGCGCGACCGCGGCGAATCTGACGGGGATCCGACCACGTTTCGACGACTACCTGCGCGGCCGAATGGCCAGGGCGACTCCGGCTCGCACAGGTCGGGTGAAGGGGCGGCACCGTACCGCCGCCTCGATCGCGTCAACGCGCGCTACGACGACGCCGTGCACCGAGCAGGACCAGCGTCGCGCATACGAGGGGCCGGCGCGTCGGGGACTCGTCGGCACGACACCCGCAGCCATCGTCGCGCTCGGTGTCGACCGCCGCCGGTGTCGACGGTGCGGGTGGTGCCGCCTACGCCGCCGCTGGTCCCGGTGTCGGGGTCGGGCCCAACGCCGGTGCTCGACGACCACGAGCGCCGTGCAGCCGTGGCGGTGAGCTGCGGGCGTCGGGGGCGAGCATCGATCGAACGAACAGTCGGCGCATGCGGGCGCCCATCGGATCCGGCGCGCCGTCGGAGGGCACGCGAGCGCCCCCGCGGAAACGGCGTGGCACCACCGGCGGTCGGTCGTCCGTGGTCGGTCGTGCTTGCGCTCGCGGCCGCGGTGCCGTCTCATCATCCCCACGTGGGCCACCGCCTACTCAGCTGGACCGCCTCCACCTCGGGTCACGTCCTCGAGATCGAATTCTGGGCCGGCGTGGTCTCGGACGCCGACGCGGCGTCGGCCCAGCGATTCCTCGACGAGCTGCTGACCGCGGCCTACTGGGAGGGCAACGCCGAGGCGCGGCGGACCGTCGAGAGCATCTATCGCGCCGTCGAGCGCCGCGAGCCTCCCGATCCGACCGACTTCATCGAGGCCGAACGGACGGTGCGCGAGGCCCTCGCCTACGAGGTGCGCCACGGCCAGCTCCGACTGACCGCTCGGCCACGGGTCGCGGCGACCTCGGCCCTGGGCGACGGACTCATCAACCCCTTCGAGGACGATCCGCCGGTCGAGCCGCCGCCCCCGGACACGACGTGGTTCTCGATCCGCGTCGTCGACGAGGTCGGCGATCCGGTCGACGGCCTCGATCTGCAGTTCGAGGTCCTCGGCGAGACCCAGGACGCGCGCACCGACGGCAGCGGGCGCGCCCGCATCGAGGGCATGCAGGGCGGATCGGCCCTGGTCACCATCGTCAGCGCGTCGCGGCTGCAGCAGCTCATGGCGCCGCGGTGGACCACGCCGCGCACGCCGGTGCTTCCCGAGGACGCCCCCGACGCGCCCGTCGTGCTCGAGCGCCTCGACGATCACTTCGATCCGGTCCGGCTCGCGCGCGAGCTCGAGACGACGCTCGTGATCCTCCCGCGGTTCGCGTGCCGCGAGATCGCGGCCAGCACCTTCGACTTCGGCCGCAGCTTCGTGCGGCGCGAGGGCATCCTCGCGATGGCGAACATCGCCGAGGAGCTACAGCAGGACGACGGCCAGCTCGGGTGGATCTTCGGCCACACCGACATGGCCGGCCCCGAGCTGGTCAACAAGCGCCTCAGCGAGCGCCGCGCCAAGGCGATCTTCGCGATCTTCACCCACGACTTCGCGAAGTGGGACGAGATGTGGCGCGCCACGGTCAACGAGTCGCCGTGGTGGGAGCGCTGGGGCACGCGCGAGATGCAGCACATGCTCAACACGCTGCGCTGCCCCGACGACGCCGGCGATCCGCTCGGCGAGGACGGCAACCTCGGCGGCAAGACCCAGCAGGCGATCCGCCGGTTCAAGCGCAAGGACTACCCCGACGTGCCCTCCGAGCAGGCGGCGCTGCCCGACAACGCCACGGTCGACGCCGGGTTCCGCGAGCAGCTCTTCCTCGCCTACGCCAAGCTCATCGCCCGCGATCCGGTCGACCCGGCCCGCATCGCGCCCATCGGCGCGGCGGCGTTCATGGGCTGCGGCGAGTACAACCCGCTGTCGCTGACGGCCCACGATCGCGAGAGCCGGCGCACGGTGGTGTTCATCTTCGATCCGGCGGCGCAGCCCCAGGCCCCGCCGTGCGTGCTGGGCGATGTGAAGCCGTGCAAGGCGCAGCTGGACCCGCCGCTCGATGCCGACGCGCCCGGGCCGTTCTATCGGTGCCAGTTCTATCAGTCGATCGCGACCTGCTGCCAGTCGGCCGGCGGCGCCGATCTGGCGCACGACGTGATCGTCCGCTTCTTCATGAACCTCCAGACCTCGGGGTCGCTCGGGCACCGCTTCATCCTCGAGGCGCAGGACGAGCCCGACGACGACGACCCGACCCCGCCGTTCTCGCAGGAGCACGCCCTGGCCGACGACGCGCGCGCGGTGGTCGAGGAGGGCGCCGCGCCCGAGGGGGACGACGCCGGCAACGCGGCGCCCGCCCCGGCCGCGGGCCCCGAGATGGTCGAGCTGCACTTCACGCACGTGCCGGACGCCGCGCGCTATCGACTGCGCGTCGAGGGCGTGGCGTCGCCGTACACGATCTTCACCCACACCCCGTTCCACGGCATCTCCGAGCTGTCGCGCGGCCTCGACGTCGTCCGCATCCCGCGATTGCTCGCGATCCTCAACGCGCCTCCTCCACCGGATCCCTTCGAGTAGATGCCCGACGACGTCTTCTCACCGTTCCCGGCGATGTCGTCGGTGGCCCCTGGCAGCGCCGAGGTCCTGTACCTCGAGCGGGCGCTGTTCGTGATCCGCGGGATGTTCTTCGACCCGATCGCGAACGCCGACGCCCCGCTGCCGCCGCATCGCTGGGCCATCGCCCACAGCGAGATCGCCTACGGCGAGGGCAACACCAGCGACGCCGACGGTTTCTCGACGATCTTCGAGCCGGCGCGCGGCGACGTGCCGCCCGACGGCGAGTGGGATCTCTACATGATCCCGATCTACGACGGCCGCCCGGACTCGGATCTCTACGCGACGCAGAAAGAGGCGTGGATCGATCTCGAGGCGAAGAAGTGGGTGCCCGGCGACGAGATCCGCGACGGCACCCGATACGAGCACCTCGCCACCCGCAAGCTGCTGCGCATCCCGCTGTGGTCGAGCAAGCGGATGGTCGAGTCGGGCGGCACGTTCGTCGGCACGTTCCCGCACAGCGGCACGTTCGCGACGACCGGCGTGCTCAAGACCTCCGAGCTGCTGCCCCACGGCAGCCGCGAGGCGCCCTGGGTGATGCAGGTCGACAAGGACTGGCTGCGCACGCACGTGCGGCTGCGCTGCTACGACCCGGTCGCGAAGGCCGATCGCAACGTCGGCCAGGGGCCGCTCGTCATCGCGAAGAACGGGATCCTGAACGTGGTCGGGGGCAGCAGCGTCGTCTTGCCGAACGGCTCGACCTACGTCGTGCACGGCGGCACGCAGGAGAAGCTGCCCAACCTCTATTATCAGTTCGAGACCCCGGCGTTCTCGTGGATCGAGTACGCGACCGGGACCGCCGACACGCTCCCGCAACTCGATACGCTGCGCTTCGAGACCCACTACCTGCTGCCGGCGCAGTGGGCGAGCGTGGGGCAGGAGTGCTGGACGGGCACGGGGAACCCCAGCGCGTCGGCGCGCAAGGCGTTCGCGGACCTGCGCCACTCGGGGACGACGAGCGACCAGCCGCTGTCGTTCCACCTCGATGACCTCGGGCTGACGCACACGAACGATCACCTGCTCGGCGAGCAGAGCGATCACACCGTGGTGCTGCCGAGCAGCCGCGTCGCGCTGCTCGATCACCTGCTCGCGCTGCGGAGCCCGGCGAGCAACGCCCACGGCGGCCTGCCGTACTCGCAGCTGAACTTCACCAAGTATCCGCTGCGAGCCGAGGACGCGATGTTCGTCGCCGGGCAGGGCTTCGAGACGATGACCCGCATCGTCGACTACGACGGGCGGCTGTTCTCGGTCGCCGAGCACCGCGTGCGCGGGCTGATGGGCTTCGATCTCATGGTCGGCGCGCGGGCGGCCAAGGCCCAGGTCGTGCCCACGGGGCCGAACGTCACCGGCGTCTCGCAGGGCAACAACGAGGTGCACCTCGTCGACACGCGGTGGATCCGGCACACCTACCAGGGCACGGCGGCGCGCCTGGCCCACGTGCTGGTCTACGTGCCCGCGTTCGTCACGGCGCCCGCGGCCGACGACATGCCGGGCGGCGTGAACGCGGCGCGCACGATCGGCGTGCCGTTGTGCGAGCACCTGCTGCTCGACGCCGCGTTGGTGTGGGATCAGATCCACCCCGCGCATCCGAGCGCCCCGACGCCGCGCAAGACCTACGCGATCCTCTCGGCCGCGGGGCTCACCGCGGAGAAGACGGTGGTGCGGATGCGGCACCACTTCGGCTCGCGCGCGAACGCGGGCCGGGTCTCGGCGGTCGCGCCCGCGATACCGCCGCCCGCGGTGCCGCCCGCGCCCGACACGTTGGTCACGATCAACGTCCACCCGCAGGCGGGTCGCGCGACCGGTGGCAACCCGATGCAGCTCTACCTCGTGTTCGGGCCGCTGTTCCCGGCCCCGCCGGTGAATCCCCACCCGCCCGCGCCGCGGCCCTACGATTTCGAGGCCGGCACGACCCCCGCCCTCGATCGCATCGACAACGCCAGCGAGGTGCAGTTCACGCTCGCCCACGAGCTCGGGCACTCGATGGGCCTGCCCGACGAATACGTCGAGCGGGTGCGCGCCGGTGCGACCACCAACGGTACCCTCGCGCGCTTCGACTCGCGCCCGCGGCCGTACAACCTCGACGGCATCTCGATGATGCGCGGCAATCATACGCCGCGGCTGCGCTATGCGTGGCAGCGGGTCCGGAACCTCGCGCGGCTCGCCCAATCACTGCCGGCGACGCATTGGTCGCGCGCCGAGGCGCCGTTCCGCGCCCAGTACGTCGCGGGGTCCCGCACGCTGAACTATGCGCTGCCCACCGACGTCCCCCAGTTCGGCGCCGATCCCGAGCCGTGGACGCCGATCAACGGCCGCGTGGGCCGCAGCGAGGTGAATCTCTACATGGCCGGGGACGACGAGTCGACCCGCGGTCCGATCGTCACCGCCTCGGGGATCCTCGCCAACGCCTTCGACGGTGTGCTGGTGGTGTCGCCCAAGTTCTGGTTCACCTTCGATGCGTCGATCGCCGCGCTCTCGGATCGCTGGGAAGTCATGTATGACAATTTCGGTCGCGAGTACTATCAGACCGATCTGTGCCCGAAATTCTTCGTCGCGGGCCCCGGTGGCGCGACGCGAATGCAGCGGGTGGTCGTGATCCTGCAGCCACGATTCGAGTACGGCGCCAACCCGAGCACCCGATTCGACAACAACCTCGAGACCCTGGCCAACGCCGACATCGAGGTACGGGTGAAGACGGGCGCGCGCTCGCTGGTCACCGGCAGCCCCGACGTGCTGACGATCCGCGAGGGCGACGTCGGCCACTTCTTGATGCGCTACGCGTTGAGCCCCACCGCCGCGGTGTTCAACGCCCGCAACAACGCGGCGATCACCGCGGCCGATCTGGCGCCGCTCAACACCTTCGTGGCGACCACGCTGGGCCGCGGCGCGGGGACGGTGACGCCGGTATGACGCTGCCTGCGAGCTATTCGACCGAGTATGCGGGGGCGGCCCGGGCATCGCGGGTCGCCGTGACGCCGCGCATCTATCGGTACGCCGAGCGGCTGGTGCCCGCGGACCGACGCGCGATTCCACCGTCGCCCCAGGCGGTGCTGATGGCCGCGGGCGAGCTGGCGTGGGGCATCGCCTACGCGGATCGCCTGCTGGTCGTCGATCACGCCGGGACGCGCGAGTACCCGGCGGGGCGCGGCCAGTGGATCGCCGCGCTCGATGCCGACGGCGTGCGCCTGGGCAATCGGGTCTGGGCGCCGGGCGCGGGCGCGCCCGCGGAGCTCGGACCCATGGGGATCTTCGACGAGGGCTGCGTGCAGACCGTCGCGTCGTGGCGAGACGGCGTCTGGATCACCGTCGCGCAGCGGCGGGCGTCCTTCTCCCCCAACCAGGTGAT
>LNFB01000061.1 GCA_001464385.1 Deltaproteobacteria bacterium Ga0077550
CTGTTGGGGGTGTTCGCGATGGGGGCACCGCCTTGGGGGGTGTTGCCGGTGGCGTGGGGGTTGGCCGCGGCGATCGTGGTCGCGGTCGGGGTAGCATGCTGGCGGCCGCGACAGGCCCCCCGCGCATGACCCTCTCCATCGACGCCTGGCCCGACGACGCCGATCCCCGATGGCGTGCCGCCGTCGCCGCCTTCACCCACCACCACGCCGCCGATCCGCGGCCGATCACCCGCGACGGCGTCACCACCACCGTCTCGCTCGACTACCACGCCCGCGTGTCGCTCTGGATCCGCCGCCTCGATCCCGCCGCACCGATCCCCGCGCGGCTCGGTGCGCTCGCGCAGCACGTGCGGCGGTTCGAGTTCCCGCGCGACGCGTACCCGGCCGGTGGGCCCGGCTACAAGCGGTGGCGCGCCGCGGCGGGTCTGCGGCAGGCCGAGCTCGCGCGGGTCGAGCTCGCGGCCGCGGCGTACGACGAGGCGACGATCACCGCCACCACCGACGTGATGCTGAAGAAGCGCCTCGCGCACGACCCGGTGGCGGCGCTGCTCGAGGACGCGGTGTGCGTGCGCTTCGTCCAGGACGAGCTCGCCCTGTTCGCCGCCGGCCGCGAGCCCGAGGCCGTGCGGACCATCGTGGCCAAGACCTGGGCGAAGATGTCCGAGGCCGGGCACCGGGCCGCGGTAGGGATCCTCGGCGAGCTGCCGCCCGATCTCGTCGCGCTGGTGAGCGCCGCGGTGGCCGGGTAACATTTCGATCCACGATGTCCAAGCTGCTCGAGTACAACGCCACGCTGGTTGCGCGCGAGGACCTCGAACCGACGCTGTCGGTCTTCCGGCTGCGGCCCGACAGCATCGAACGCCACGAGTCGGGGCCGTGGTTCGAGCCGGGGCAGTACGTCACCATCGGCATGAACCGCGCCGTCGTCGAGGGCGTCGAGGATCCACGGCCGCTCTCGGTGCGGCGGCCGATGTCGATCTCGTCGCCGCCCGAGGATCGCGACGAGTTCGAGTTCTACATCCGCCGCGTCGGGGAGCCCGAGTCGGATCTGCCCCTGACGCACCTGATGTGGCCGATCGCGGTGGGCGATCGCATGTACTGCCGCGCCGTGCCCACGGGGCACTTCACCGTCGAGCACACCGTCGGACTCGAGGATCGCCGGCTCAAGCTCTGCGTCGCCGCGGGCACCGGGCTCGCGCCGTTCGTCAGCATCGCCCGCTCGCGGGTGCGCAGGGATCCCAAGGCCCGCCTCGACGACCTCGCGATCGTCCACGGGGCCAGCCACGCCACGGGGCTCGGCTACCGGGCGGAGCTCGAGGAGCTCGCGCGCACCAACGGCCTGCGCTACATCCCGGCGGTCAGCCGCCCCACGGCGGACTGGACCGGCTGGCGCGGGCGCGCCGAGTCGATCTGCGAGGTGGCGCGGCGCGAGGAGGCCGAGGACGCCCTCGGCCTCTCGCGCGGCGAGCTGCGCCCCGACCGCGTCGCGGTGCTGATCTGCGGGCTCAACGGGACCATCGCCAACACCGTCACCGGCCTGCTCGATCGCGGCTTCGTCCCCGAGAACCGCAAGCTGCGGCGCGTCTTCGAGATCGAGGACGAGCGCCCGTCGACCGTGTTCTGGGAGCAGTACGACAACACGCCGGTCATCGACGTGAAGGACGCCGAGCTCGTCGCGGGCCTGCGCCGCACGCTGCACACCGCGCTCGGGAAGTGATCGCCGTGGGCACCCGCATCGCGCTCGTCTCCGACGTGTTCTCCGGGCCCGGCGCCGAGCCGCGCCTGGTCGACGCGCTGGTCGCCGCCCGCGATCGCGACGCGTCGCTCGTCGTGCTCCCCGAGCTCGCCCTCGATCCGTGGGTGCCGTGCACGCGCACGCCCCACGACGACGACGCCGAGGCCGAGGGCGGCCCGCGCGAGCACCTGCTCTGCCGGGTCGCCGATGCGGTCGGCATCGCGGTGGTCGGCGGCGCGATCGTCCGTGACGCCGCGGGCACGCGTCACAACACCGCGCTGTTCGTCGACGCCGACGGCCGGGTGATCCACCGCTACGCCAAGACCCACGTCCCGCAGGAGCCTGGGTTCTGGGAGCGCGACCACTACGCCGACGGCCCCGTCGCGGCGATGCCCTTCGAGCACGGCGGGCTGCGATACGGCCTGCAGATCTGCTCGGATGTGATGCGGCCCCACGGCATCGCGACGCTCGCGGCCCACGGCGCCCACGTCGTGCTGCACCCGCGCGCGACCGAGCCCGACACGTGGGCCTCGTGGCGGTGCGTGCTGCAGGCCGCCGCGATCACCTCGGGTTGCTGGATCCTGTCGGTCAATCGGCCGCGATCCGAGGGCGGCACGCCGCTCGGTGGACCCAGCTGCGCGATCGCACCGGACGGCACGATCGTGATCGAGGGCACCGAGCCGATGACGATTGCGACCGTCGATGCCGACGCCGTGACCGCGGCGACTCGGGGATACCCGGGGTATCTGCCCCTGCGCACCGAGCTGTACGCCGAGGCGTGGCGCACCGCGCCGAGCAAGCCCTCGGGCGCCTGACGATTCCGCGCGCACGTCCGGCTTTGCGGTCGCGACGAACCGTGCGAATTTCATGGGCTATGGATCGCCTTGCCTTGCGTGCGTGCCTGGGTGTCCTGCTCGTCTCGGTCGCCGTCGGGTGCGGGGGATCCGACGCGGTGATCGGCACCGCTGGCGGGACGAACACGGGGGGATCGAGCGGAAGCTCGAGCGGCGGATCGAGCGGCGTCGCGGACACCACTGCCGGCACCGGCACCGGGACGACCGGCGGCTCGGCCGACACCACCGCGGCCCCCGTCGACAGCAGCGGCGAGGCGTCGACCGGCGGTGAGCCGTGCCGCATCGACGAGGACTGCGTCGACACGAACCCGTGCACCGAGGACACCTGCAGCGCCGAGGGCTGCGTGCACGAAGAGCTCCACCAGCAGCCGGCGCCGGGGATCCAGGTCGACGGCGACTGCGAGGTGATCCTCTGCGTGCTCGGCGAGCCGGTGCCGACCAACAACGACGACGATCTGCCGGTCGACATGAACGTCTGCACCGAGGACGTGTGCGCCAGCGGCGGCCCGTCGAACCCGCCGTCCGACGCGGGCACGCCGTGCAACGACGACGGCACGTGTGATGGCAACGGCACCTGCAGCCAGTGCCTCAGCCCCGACGACTGCGATCAGCTCCCCGTCGACGACGACTGCCAGACGCGCACGTGCGAGGACAATGCCTGCGGCCAGACCTTCACCGCCGCCGACACACCGGTCGATCCGCAGGTCCCCGGCGACTGCGATCTCGTGGTCTGCGACGGCGCCGGCGCTCAGGTCGGGCAGCCCGACGACACCGACATCCTCGACGACGGCCTCGAGTGCACCACCGACACCTGCGACAACGGGGTGCCCGAGAGCACGCCGCTCGCCGCGGGCACGCCGTGCAGCGCGGGCGTGTGCGACGGCGCGGGCGCCTGCGTCGGCTGCCTGGTGCCCGCCGACTGCGGCGGCGAGGACAGCTTCTGCCGCACGATCACGTGCATCGCGGGCATGTGCGGCGTCGACGACGAGCCGGCCGGCACGCCGCTGCCGGGGCTCGATCAGTCGTCCGGGGACTGCCTCGAGCGGCAGTGCGACGGCAGCGGCAACGTCGTCGAGCTCCGCGACGACGTTGATCTGCCACCCGACGACGGCAACGACTGCACCGGCGAGGTCTGCGAGGCCGGCAACCCGGCGCATCCCGATCTCCCCATCGACACGGACTGCTCGAGCAACGGCGGCCTGGTGTGCGACGGCGCGGGCCAGTGCGTCGGGTGCAACGACGACACCCAGTGCCCCGCGGCGCCGCAGTGCTCCGTGGCGAGCTGCGAGGCGAACGTCTGCGTCGAGGTGGTCTCGCCCGGCGTCGCGTGCGAGGACGGCCTGTTCTGCACCGCGGGCGACACCTGCAGCGCCGGCGGCGTGTGCCAGGGCGGCGCGACCCCGTGCGCAGGCCCCGACGGCGACAGCAACTGCGCCGAGACGTGCGACGAGGCGGCCAACTCCTGCGGCGGCAACGATCCGGCCGGCTCGGCCTGCGAGGACGGGCT
>LNFB01000062.1 GCA_001464385.1 Deltaproteobacteria bacterium Ga0077550
GTCGGCGGCGACCACCGCGGACATCAAGGCCTTCTTCGACACCTACTACGTGCCGAACAACGCCGTCATGGTGATCGTCGGCGACGTCTCGGCCACCGAGGTGCAGGCCAAGGTCGAGAAGTACTTCGGCGACATCCCCCGCGGCGCCGACCGGGCCCCGTTCGCGCCGATCGACCACACGCAGAAGAAGCTCGAACAGCGCCTCGAGGACAAGCTGGCCCAGCAGCCGCTGTACCTGCTCGGGTGGAAGACCGTGCCGCAGTCGCACAAGGACCGCCACGCCGTCGAGCTGTTGATGAACATCCTGCTGCGCGGCAGCTCGTCGCGGATCACCAAGATCCTCGTCGACGAGAAGAAGCTCGCGGTCGCCTCGCTGCCGATGCCCAGCAACGCCGCCGGTGGCCGCGACGCGGGCACCGCGTTCGCCGCCTTCGTGCCCGCCCAGGGCGTCACGTTCGACCAGGTCAAGCAGGTCATCACGACCGAGATCGACGCCGTCAAGAAGAAGGGCATCGCCGCCAAGGACCTGAAGAAGGCGATCAACCAGATGACCGCCGACACGGTCATGGGCCTGTCGACCAACAACGGGCGCGGCATGCAGATCGCCTTCGGCGCGCTGCTCGAGAACGACCCGATGTACGTCCTCACCGACGTCGAGGGCTACCGCAAGGTCACGCCTGCGGACATCAAGCGCGTCGCCAACACCTATCTCACCAGCGAGTGGATGACCGCCGAAGTCGTGCCTGCGAAGTGATCGCGCGACGCCAAGGGCTCACACCATGAACACGCAACGCACCCGAATCGCCCGCACCCTCGGCCTCCAGCTCTGCATGGGGCTCAGCCTCGCGCTCGCCGCCGGCGGCTGCAAGCCGAAGCCCACGACGACGCCCGAGCCGGCGCCCGCCCCCGCGCCCACGCCCACGCCCGAGCCGGACCCCAAGCCGGTCGAGGCGAAGGCGCCCGAGCGCGACTACCCCGATCCGCCGCCGCCGGCCCCGGCCAAGCCGTTCAACTTCCCGTCGGCGACGACGTTCTCGCTGCCCAATGGACTGGCCGTCTACGTGGTCGAGAACCACGAGGTCCCGGTCGTCGCGATCCAGCTCGCGGTGCGGGCGGGCACGATGGACAACGAGCACGTCGCCGCGTTCGCGGCGAGCATGCTCGGCGAGGGCACCAAGTCCCGCACCAAGGCCAAGATCGACGAGGCGATCGAGTTCGTCGGCAGCAGCATCGGCGGCGGCGCGGGCGTGCACGTGTCGAACCTCGGCTCGCGCGTGCTCAAGCCCAACCTCAAGCTCGCGCTCACGTTGATGGCCGACGAGGTGATGAACCCGGTGTTCCCCGAGGACGCGCTGGGCAAGCTGAA
Organism: Deltaproteobacteria bacterium Ga0077550; assembly: GCA_001464385.1. Classification (GTDB taxonomy): domain Bacteria; phylum Myxococcota_A; class Polyangia; order Nannocystales; family Nannocystaceae; genus Xiheibacterium; species Xiheibacterium aquaticum. The sequence goes on from LNFB01000062.1 coordinate 1,367, forward strand.
GGGCCAGGCGAAGACCTCGCTCGGCTTCCAGAAATCGCAGCCGGCGAACCTCGCCACCACGCTGTTCGACATGGTCGCGTACCCCGAGGGTCACCCCTACGGCCGACCGTTCCCGACCGAGCAGCAGATCGACGCGGTCACCGTCGCCGACCTGAAGAAGTTCCACGAGACCTTCTACCGCTCGAACAACGCGTTCCTGATCCTCGCGGGGGACATCACCCAGAAGGAGGCCGAGCCGCTCGTGCGTCGCGCGTTCGGGGCGTGGAAGCCGGTGCCCGAGGGCAGCGCGCTGCCCCCCAACCCGCTGAACCAGTACAAGACCTACGACCTGCCCAAGGAGCTGACGGTCCACCTGGTCGATCGTCCCGGCTCGGCGCAGAGCGAGATCATCGTCGGCAACCTGTCCATCGCCCGCAGCCACCCCGACTGGGCCGCGCTGCAGATCGCCAACAACATCCTCGGCGATGACGCGAGCGGCCGTCTGTTCGTCGACATCCGCGAGAAGCGGGGCCTCACCTACGGCATCTACTCCGCCGTCGACGAGGCCCAGGCGCCCGGCACGTTCGCGATCAGCACGCGCACGCGCACCAAGTCCACCGGCGAGATGCTCGCGGCGATCTTCGAGCACATCAAGCGCATCCGCAGCGAGGCGCCCAGCGCCGCCGAGTTCGACGGCGTGAAGAAGAAGATGGTCGGTTCGTTCCCGCTCGAGATCGAGACCGCGGACCAGATCGCCAACCGGCTCCGCGAGGCCCTGGTCTACGATCTGCCGACGGACTACTGGAAGGTCTACGCCGAGCAGCTCGACGCCGTCGACACGGGCAAGGTGCAGGAGGTCGCGCGCAAGTACGTGCACCCGATCCCGCACATCGTCATCGTCGGCCGCGCCGACAAGGTCGAGAAGCAGATCCTCGAGGTCCTGCCGAAGGCGAAGATCATCAAGTACGACGGCGAGCTCAAGAAGAAATGATCTTTTCCCCCCACGGGCGGCGCGAGCGAAACGCTACGCGCTCGCGCGCGGCTTCCCCCCGCAAGCGGGGGGATCATCCTTGAGCAGCGCGGGGGTCGGAGTTCACGCGAGCTCCCAGCGGGTCACGGGCTCGCTGGGCTTGCCGCAGCTCGGGGCGGCGGTGGTGCCGAGGGCGACCTCGCGGAGCGTGAAGCGGACCGGCTGCTCGAGCATGCGGCCGGTCACCTGCCAGGTGCCGTCGGTCTCGATCGCGGTCGCGTCCATCACGACGTCGTCGAGGCCGTGCAGCGCGGACTCCTGGCGGCACAGGACCTCGGCGGCCTGGGCGGCCTCGGACAGGCTCGTGCGACCGCGGACCAGGTCGAGCGGGCCGACCTCGCCCGAGGCGATCGCAGTGACCAGCGCGTCGACGTGGCCAGGGCCGACGCGGCCGTGGCAGATGCCCGAGGGCAGCCACACCAGCGTCGCGGCGAAGCGGTGGCCGCCGAGGTGCGTGGTCTGCCAGGCCTCGACCCGCGGATCGGCGGCGAGCGCCTCGTAGATCGGCACGCCCCACTTGGCGCAGCAGCGATCGCGCTTGCCGTTGGTGCACACCAGCGCGATGGGCAGCGCGGGGACGCGCGCGGCGGCGGGCAGACGACCCGCGCGGAGCTCGGCGATCGCGGCGTGCAGATCGAGCGCGGTCAGGGCATCGAGGGACGCGAGCCGGAACTCGGCGACGAGCGGTCGATCCTGGCGCGTGCTCGCGAGCAGCAGCACGATATCACCCGCGCCGCGGCGGCCCTCGCGGCGGATCAGCTGGATGCGTGCGCCGCGGGTCGCAGCGACCCAGGCGTCGACGTGTGCGCGCGCGGCCTCGGGGATCGCGGCCGCCTCCCACGCCTTGGACGCCCACGGGCAATCGAACTCGAGCGCAAACCAGGCGTCGACCCCGGCGGCTGCGGTCCCGTACTGGGCCTCGCCGGCCTCGATCGAGCCCACGCGACAGAAACCCTCGCGTTCGTCCATGGCCCGGGAAGGCTAGCACGGAGCCCTGCGTTATACTGACCTCCCATGTGCGGCATCATCGGCTACACCGGACATCGCGAAGCGACCGCACTGCTGCTCGACGGCCTGCGTCGACTCGAATATCGCGGCTATGACTCGGCGGGCGTCGCGGTGCTGACCGCGGGTTCGCCGGCCCGCGTGGTGCGCTGCGAGGGCAAGCTCGGCCGGCTGCGCGACGTGCTCGAGCGCGAGCCGCTGCGCGGGCACTGCGGCATCGGCCACACGCGTTGGGCCACCCACGGCCGCCCCAGCGAGGCCAACGCCCACCCGCACCGGCAGGGCAAGGTCAGCATCATCCACAACGGCATCATCGAGAACCACGTCGAGCTGCGCGCCGAGCTGGTCGCCGCGGGTTGCACGTTCTCGAGCGAGACCGACAGCGAGATCTTCGCCCACATGATCGACCGCGATCTGGCGAGGGACGGCACCGACTTCCGCGCCGCGGTGGCCCGGGCGCTGGGCCGCGTGCGGGGGACCTGGGCGATCTGCGTGATCCACGACGATCACCCCGGCGAGATCGTCGCCGGTCGCCACAACGCGCCGCTGCTCATCGGGCTGGGCACCGCGACCGACGGCGCGCACGCCGAGAACTTCGTCGCGTCCGATGTCGCCGCGATCCTCGAGCACACCCGCCGCGTGGTCGACCTCGACGACGGCGACGTCGCGTGGGTCACCCCCGATCGCGTCGCGCTGTTCGACGTCCAGGGCAAGCCGGTCACCCGCGCCGAGCGCCACGTCGACTGGAGCACGGTCGCCGCCGAGAAGGAGGGCTTCAAGCACTTCATGCTCAAGGAGATCCACGAGCAGCCCCGCGTCATCTCCGACGCCCTGGCCGGCCGGATGTCCTACGAGCAGGCCGACGTCAGCCTCGGCGTCGATCTGGCGGTGGGCAACATCAAGCGCATCGTGCTGCTCGCCTGCGGCACCAGCTACCACGCGGCGCTGTGCGGCAAGACGATGATCGAGCGCCTGGCGCGGATCCCCGTCGACGTCGACCTGGCCAGCGAGTTCCGCTACCGCGAGCCCATCGTCGAGCCCGGCACGCTGGCGGTCGCGATCTCGCAGTCGGGCGAGACCGCCGACACCATGGCGGCGCTGCGCGAGGCCAAGCGGTTGGGCGCGCAGACGCTGGCGATCTGCAACGTGGTGGGCTCGTCGATCGCCCGCTCGGCGGATCAGGTCATCTACACGCACGCGGGGCCGGAGATCAGCGTCGCGTCGACGAAGGCGTTCACGAGCCAGCTGACGGTGTTCGTGCTGCTGGCGCTGCACCTGGGCAAGCGCACGGGCAAGCTGAGCGACGAGGTGATCCGCGAGCGCATGACGCAGATCGCCGCGGTGCCCGAGGCGATGGCGCACCTGCTCGGGCAGATGCCGGCGGTGCGGACGATCGCGCGGCGGTACATGCATGCGCGGGATTTCCTGTATCTCGGCCGCGGGCTCGGGTACCCGGTGGCGCTCGAGGGGGCGCTGAAGCTCAAGGAGATTTCGTACGTGCACGCCGAGGGGTATGCGTCCGGCGAGATGAAGCACGGGCCGATCGCGCTGGTCGACGAGAACCTGCCGGTGGTGGTGATGGCGCTGCGCGGGCCGGGGTACGAGAAGGTGCTGTCGAACCTGTCGGAGGTGCGCGCGCGCGGGGGGAAGATCATCGCGCTGGCGACGATGGGGGACCGGGACATCGCGGACCAGGCGGATGACGTGGTGCTGGTGCCGGACGTGGACGAGATGCTGCAGCCGTTGTTGGCGACGGTGCCGTTGCAGTTGCTCGCGTATCACATTGCGGATCTGCGGGGGACGGATGTGGACCAGCCGAGGAACTTGGCGAAGTCGGTCACGGTGGAGTGAGAGGGGGCGGCGAAGGGAAGACCGCCGTCCCCTGCGCTATGAGGAGGCCTGACCGCGATGAACACCGACGAGTCGCTCCTCTTCCTCTGCGTCGCGAACTCGGCCCGCAGTCAGATGGCCGAGGGCCTCGCGCGGCGGCGATTCGGCGGCCGCGTCGCCGTGCAGAGCGCTGGCAGCGAGCCGTCGAGCGTGAACCCCTACGCGATCGAGGTCATGCGTGAAGTCGGGGTGGACCTGAGCGCGCATCACTCGAAGTCGGTGCAGACGATCGATCCGGCGACGGTGAGCACCGTAATCACGCTCTGCGCCGAGGAGGTCTGCCCGGCGTTCTTCGGCGGAGCGCGGCGCATGCACTGGCCGATCCAAGATCCGGCGACTCACGACCCGTCGACTCCGCGCGAGGAAATGCTCTCGCGGTTTCGTGCCGCCCGGGACCAGATACAGGGGCGGCTCGAGGTGTTCGACGCTCTGCTGGCCATCCCGGAGGGCCCGCGGCCGCAGGAGTTCCACGCGAGCGTACGCGTGAAGGACCTCGCGACGAGCACCCGCTTCTACGCATGGCTCCTCGGCGCCGAGCCCAAGGAGTGGACGCACCGCTACTCGACGTTCGTTCGACCGGACCTCCGCACCAACTTCGTGCTCGTGGTGTCCGACGGGAAGGAACTGCACCGAGACACGCTGTACCACCTCGGCATCGCGGTCGCCGACAAGGCCGCGGTCGTTCGCTCGCACGAGCTCGCGACGATGGCCGGGTTCAAGGTGAGCAAGCCGCCGCGCACGACGTGGCGTGGTACGCCGCTCCACGAGCTGTGGCTCGAGGACCCCGACGGGAACCTCATCGAGATCTACGCCCGCCTCACACCCGAAGAGCTCGCCGACAAGCCCGCGAACCTCGAACCCACGGCGCTGACGTGACGCGTGCTTGGCTCGTGCTTGGCTGAGGGTTGTCGGCGACGATGCCCTTGCTGCGCCGCGCCTCGTCGGCGTCGCCGCGCGACTCAGCGACAGAGATAGACCGCGTCGTCGAGCGCACCCGGATCGACCGCGACCAGATCGACCACGTCGCCGTCGATCGTGAGCGTCGGGGAGAGTTCGGGCGAGAACGGCGTCGGGAACCACGCCGTCGCCGCCCCGTCGCCAGCGGTGAAGTCGATCGTCGTGGTGCCGCCGTCCTGCTCGCGGACGAAGGACAGGACCTCGTGCTCGACGAGATCGTCGGTGCCAAGGAAGAGTCGATAGTGGTCGTAGTCCTCCGACTGCTCGGGGCCCAGCACCACCACCGTGCGACCGTCGGCCGCCCGTGCCGCGTACTCGAACTCGACAGTCGAGACGTAGTTGTAGACCGCGCGCCCATCCACCGCAGCATCGTCGACGACCGTCAGCTCAGCGCCGACCACACCGATCGCGAACGGATCGGCCTGCACAGTGCCCGTCAACAGGCCCATGCGCAGCACGCCGTCGTCGTCGCTGACCATCAGCGTGAACGGGGGCTCGTGCTGCGCGACAGGAAACGTCCATTGCATCTCGAACGTACCCACGTACCCCTCGTAGAGCACGCGCCGCAACGCGTCGCCGTCGGACACGAACACGCGCGGGTCGCCGATGCGATCCCCGTA
>LNFB01000063.1 GCA_001464385.1 Deltaproteobacteria bacterium Ga0077550
CAGCCGCGCTTGGCCAGGGCGTCGCGGATCGTCCGCATCGCCTCGGGCACGCGCTTGCCGGGGATGTTCACCCGCGTCGGCATGCCACCGCCGATGTCCAGCAGCGCGACGAAGTCGAGGCCGCTCTCGAAGTCGGCGGCGATCGTCGCGTTGCCGGCCTCGACGACGATCGACACCGGCGCGAGGCGCTGGCCCATGAGCAGCAGCTCGGTCTTGTCGAAGGCCGGCGTGCTCGACGGGATCTCGAGCAGGGCGATGCCATCCTCGACGACGAACCGCGCGGCCAGCCCCTCGGCGACGGCGGCCATGCGCCCGAAGTCGGCGGCTGCGGCGATGATGCTGTCGCGCTCGATGCCCGGCGCGAGGCCACCGACGAGGTAGTTCACGACGCGCAGCTTGAGGGTCTCGTCGACCCAGTGGGCCCGGAGCGCCCGATCGATGCGGTCGGCCTCGGCCGAGGCCACGCCGATGCGCGTGTCGACCACGCGCGCGTCGTCGTCGGCGCCGGGGTACGGCTCGACGCCGCCCTTGATCCACTTGGCCGCGGCGTAGAGCCCGTCGAGGTCGAAGTGGCAGACGATGGTCTCGACCGGGCCGGTGTCCGCGACGAGCTCGGGGGTGATCATCTCCGGGCACGCGCCGTGCTCGGCCTTGGTCGCGAGCACGAACCGGCGATCGCGGCGGAACTCCGTGTGCAGCGGGTGATCGTGGTGATCCACCCAGCGCGCGAGCCGGGGCCCGAGCTGCGTGATGAAGGCCCCGGTGGTCTTCTCGAAGCCCTTGCCCAGCCCGACCGCCGCGAACGCGATGTCGAGGACGACCACGCGTCCGGCCAGGTTCGCCGCGCGGGGCAGCTTGCGCGGGCTCGCGAACACGAGGCCCGGCGCGCCGCTGGTCACGAGGGCTCCGCCTGGGGCAGCTCGGCGCGGGCCGACTGGAGCTCGCCGCGGGCGTGCGAGTCGCCGGCGACGCCCGCGGCCTCGATGCCGCGGTCGTAGATCTCCGCGGCCTCGGCGACGCGGCCGAGCTCGCGCAGGAGGTTGCCGAACATCAGGTAGCCCGGCACGTAGCCGGGGTGCCGCGCGGCCAGATCGCCGAACGCGGCGACGGCCCCGTCGGTGTCGCCGCGCTTGCGCAGCTCCATCGCGAGGCCGTACTGCACGAACGGGTCCCCCGGCGAGCGCTCCGCCATCTGCCGGAGCATCGCGAGCCGGTCCATGGGACCGGGGCCGGGGCTCACGCGGCGCCCTTCTTGGGCGGCGTCCACGTCTTCTCGTGATCGGCGATGTAGGCCGCGGCGACGTCGTCGGGCAGGCCGAGGGCGGCGAGGAGCTTGGGCGTGCGATCGAACACCGGCGTCTCCTGCAGGTGACCGACCAGCAGCAGGTACACCGCGACGTGGAACGGCGTGTACTTCGCCAGCAGCACGTCGGCGCCCTCGCGCAGCTGCTCGGGCGTGCGGGTCTCGCAGAAGTCCTCGTCCGTCTCGCCCTGCTTGTGCTTCACGCCGAGGTGGTCGAGGAAGTCGACCAGCATCGAACGGTGGTGGCGCATGAGCCACTCGATGAGCAGCGCGAGCGCGAGTTGCTCGTTGCCGGCGCCGAACTCGGCGTCGAAGCGCTTGCGCCACGCCTTGAGCCGCGCGGCGCGGGTGAACGCGGTCTCGGGCACGTTGGAGCCGACGCCACCGGCCTTGAGGACCTGACGAACCTCCTTGCCGGACAGCTCGCCGTAGAACCCGTCGACCCGTTCGGGGCCGAGGTGCTTGCAGATCTCGATGGGCTTCATGGGATACGCGACTTTGAAACGACGGAAGGGCGGCAGGCTAGCCCGCGGTCCCGCGGCGTGCAAGTCGGCGTCGGGCATCGGAATTCCGCGGTAGTCGGCGGTGGGTTGGCCGTACGGGTACGATCCCGCCGGGGGGCGGCGCGGGCTCACATGCTCGGACTCGGTGCAGCGATGTGGTGGTTCCTGACGCTCGGCGCGCCCGCGGCCGCCCCGACGACGACCTGCGCGAGCGAGTGTGCCGCCGTCGCGGCGGGCACCGACCGGCAGACGTGCCTGCTGCAGTGCGATCAGGCCGACGCGCCGCGCGACAGCGGCATGACGACCTGGCGCCGCGAGGAGCACCTCGGCGGCGCGCCGCCGGGGAGCCCGCACGAGCACGAGTCGGGCACCACCACGGTGACGGAGACGACGACCGCCGACGGCACGACGAAGACCACCACCACCACGGGGAAGCGCGGCGCCGCGGCCCCGCGGCCGGCGAGCACCGCGACGCCCCGGGCCGCCGCGGTCGCGGTGAACCAGGCGGCGGCCGGGCCGTGGCTCGTGCTCTCGCGCTGCCAGGCCCGCTGTGATCCGGAGCGCGCCGCGTCGCCCCGCGCGGCCTGCAAGCTGCGCTGCCTCGAGGCCTCGCCCGGGCTCGTGCGTCGCCGCGCGCCGGCGCGGCGCTAGCCCAGCGCCGCGAGGTAGGCGTCGTAGCGCGCCCGCAGCCGCGCGGTGATCGGGCCCTCGACACCGCCCCCGACGACACGGCCGTCGAGCTTGGTCACCGGCATGATGCCGCGGACCGACGACGTCAGGAACACCTCGTCGGCGCCGCGCAGATCGTCGGGCCACACCCGCCCGGTCTGCACCGGAAGCCCGAGCTCGGCCGACAGCTCGCAGACGACCTCGCGGGTGATGCCGGCGAGCAGGCCGGCCTGCAGATCGGGCGTGCGCACCACGCCCTCGGCGACGAAGAACACGTTGCTCGTCGCCCCCTCGGCGATCTCGCCGGTGGCCGCGCAGAGGATCGCATCGTCGCCGCCCTCGGCGATCGCCTGGCGCAGGGCGAGGATGCTCCCGAGGTAGTTGCCGCTCTTGATCGCCGGATCGAGCAGACCGCCGGTGGTCTTGGTCTGCCCGACGATCACCGCCGCGAGCCCGCGACGGTACGCCGCCTCGTCAGGGACCACCAGCGGCTGCACGATGATGACGAGCGTCGGATCCTCGGAGCGCCGCGGATCGAGCATGAGCGGCCCGACCCCGCGTGTGACGATCACGCGGACATAGCTCTCCGGGTTGCCCGTGGCCGCGTGGGTCTGCGCGATCGCATCGCCGAGCGCGGCGTCGGCGAAGGGGATCACCAGGCCGATGCCCGCGGCGCTGCGGTGCAGCCGCGCGAGGTGGCGTGCCAGCTCGACCGGCCGACCACCCGCGCTGCGCATCGTCTCGTACACGCTGTCGCCGTAGAGAAAGCCCCGGTCGAACACGCTGATGCGCGCGTCCTCGGGATCCACCGGGGCGCCGGTGGTCGAGAGATAGATCTTGGTGCCCACGCTTCGCTCCCGTCACTCGGGCCGGTCGAGCGCGTCGCGGAGCGCCCCGGCCCAGTGCTGTAGGTTGGTCATCGTCGTCTCGGCGGTCTGGGGATCGGCGGCGAGCGCCTCGAGCTGCTCGCGCAACATCACGCGGGCGCGACCGAGGCGGCTCTTCACGGTGCCGACCGCGACCTCGAGGACGCCCGCGATCTCCTCGAGGGAGAGGTCCTCCCAGTAGAACAGCTCGACCGTGATCTGGAAGTCGATCGGGATCCGGCGCAGCGCCTCGAGCAGGAGGCGATCGTGCTCGCGCGCGGCGACGCCGACCGACGGCGAGATGATCCCCGGATCGATCGCGCCGTGGACCGAGGCGGCCAACGGATCGAAGACCTTCTCGGTGCGGCCGCGCCGGCGCAGCGACGCGAACAGCTGCTTGCGCGCGATGCCCAGGAGGTACGGCCGGAAGGAGCCCTCGCCGCGCCAGCGCGACGCCGACTCGAGGCACGCCGCGAAGGTCTTCTGCGTCATGTCCTCGGCCTCGGCCGGCAGCTTGCTGCGGAAGAAGCGGAACACGACGGCGAAGTAGCGCTTCACCAGGCGCTCGGCCGCGTTCGCGTCGCCGGCTTGCCAGCGGCGGAGCAGCGCGTCGTCGGGCTCGCGTTCGGACACCTCGGGCAAGCGTCGCATGGCCGACCGGCCCCCGCAAACGGGCCGCTCGATCCTCGACCGATCCCGCGGCGGGGTTCAGAACTGCTGGGGGGCCGCCGAGAAGGCGACGCGGCGGATCATCGCGAGCGCGCGGGCGTGATCGACGTACGCGGCCCGGAGCGCTGCCGCGTCGCGCGGGGCACCGCCGGGCCCCGGGACGGCCCGCGCCGCGACCATGGCCACCGCGAGGGCGTCGAGCACTGGCTCGGTCGCGTCCCGCAGCGACAGCGCGTCGCCGAAGCCCGCCCGGGCCGCGCGACGGCGCCGCGCGGCGTCGAGGAACGCGTCGATCCGGGCGGCCGGCGCCCCGGGGTCGAGCAGGAGCCGCAGCCGGTCGGCGAACGCAGGGAGCTGGTCCACGCGCGAAGGCTCGATGCTCAGCCGCGCGAACTCGCGGCGCGCACCGTCGGCGTCGCCGGTGGCCCACAGGCTCCACGCGAGCATGAGCCGCGCGTCGGTCTGGAACGCCTCGACCTGCTCGGCGTCGCCCTCGGTGGTCGCGATGATCCGCGAGACCTCGGCGGGCACGCGATCGAAGCGACCTGCGGTGAGGAGCACGCCGAGCCGCGACTCCTGCCAGATCGCGATCTGATCGAAGGGCGGCCGATCGGAGGCCGACGCCACCGCGATCGCCTCGTTCCAAGCGTCGAGCGCGGCGTCCCAGTGCAGCTGCGCGGCCTCGAACTCGGCGAGCGTCGCGAGCTCGGCGGGCAGCGAGGCGTGGCCGGGCCCGCGGGCACGCTCGCGCTCGAGGTTGCGCCGCGCCGCCCGGGCCGCGCTGGCGAAGTCGCCGCGGCGGGCCGCGATCTCGGCGGCCGCGGCGTCGAACTCGACGTACATCCCGGCGCTGGGTCGACGCACGCGCTCGCTCGCCGCGACGCCGGCGGCGAGGTGGCGATCGGCCGCGTCGACGTCCCCGCGATCGAGCGCGCCGAGCACCAGCGACACGGTGCAGTGCATCACCTTCGACGTCGGATCGGGCAGCGCGATCAAGGTCTCGCACGCGCGCGCATAGTGGGCCTCGGCGCCGTCGTGGACCTCGCGCGAGAACGACGCGACCACGCCCGCGGCGTAGTCGAGCGCGGCGCGCTGCTCGTCGGTGCTGCCGTGCCGCGCCGCGTGCTCGCGCGCGATCGCCAGGATCCGCGTGGCCTCCTCGGTCTCGCGGAGCTGGCCGTGCACGCTGGCGAGCCGGGTCATCAGATCGAGCGCCTCCGCGGACAGGCCCGCCGCGTTGGCGCGCAACACCGCGTCGTGCACCCGCTCGCGCGCGGCCTCGAGATCGCGGCGGCGCAGGGCCACGACCGCCGCATCGCCCTGGAGCGCCACCACGAGGTCGGCGCGGCGCAGGGCGTCGGCCCGGACGATCGCCGCGTCGATGGCGACGAGATCGACGTCGGCGACGCCCCCCTCGAGATCGCGGCGCAGCGCGGCGGCGACCTGCTCGAGCGCCGCGATCTCGGCCTGCTCCTCGGCGGTGCGGGCGGCGTGCTCGAGGCAACGCGGGGGCTCGCCGGCGAGCTTGGACTCGAGCGCGTCGAGGCCGTCGGTCTCGACCGAGTTCGCCCGCGACACCGCGAGGGCGAAGGCGTCGCGGGCCTCGGACAGGCACGCGTGGACCCGCAGCGCGACGTCGGGTGCGGCGTCGCTGTGGCACGCCTGCGCCCACTCGCGGCGCCAACGTGCCGCGTGCTCGTCGAGCGCTGCGACGGCCGCGTCGCCGAGCCGCGCCGCGTCGGGGTGATCGAGCCCCGCGAGCGCGGCCTGCGTCCGCTGCCGCGCCGTGTCGTCCCACAGCGACTCGAGCTCGAGCGGGTCCCCGTCGCACGGATGCGCGCCCCAGCCCCGCGTCGCCGCGGCACCGCCGACCCCCAACGCGGCCGTCAGCGCGGCGCCAGCCCCGAGCAGCTGCCACCGCGGCCGGGCGCGGCTGGCCGCACGCAGCGCGTCGACCCACGCCCGGAGATCGCGGTGCCGCTGCAGCGGCGAGACGGCGAGCCCGGTGCCGAGCGCGGCCCACAGCGCGCGGGGGATCCCGGTGCCCCGCGGCCGCGCCGGTGCGCGCTGCTTCGCGATCGCGAGCTCGACGAGGCTGTCGCCGACGAACGGCGCGGCCCCGACGAGCGCCTGCCACAGGCTCACCGACAGTGCGTACTGGTCGGCGTGCGGCGACAGCTCGCCGCGGTGCTGCTCGGGCGCCATGTACAGCGGCGTGCCGACGATCGCGGTCGCGACCGTGCGGCTGCCGCTGCCCTCGACCGTACGCCGCAACCCCGACGGGGCCTCGGCGTCGCGCGCCAGCCCGAAGTCGACGACGTGCACGAGCCCCGCGCGGTCGATGATCGCGTTGTGCGGCTTCACGTCCCCGTGGACGAGGCCCGCGTCGTGGGCGGCCTGCAGCCCGAGCGCGACCTGACAGTAGGCCTCGACGAGCGTGCGCCACGGCGGACGCGACGCGGCGAAGCGCGCGAGCGTCTCGCCCGGCAACCACTGCATGACGAGGTAGACGCCGTGCTGCGTGGTGCCGTCGGCGTGGCGCGCGACGTCGGCGACCCCGACGTCGAACACCTCGACGACGTTCGGGTGCCGCAGCCGCGCCAGGGCCCGGGCCTCGTCGAGCAGGCGGCGCTGCTCGACGCCGTCGTCGTCGTGGAAGTGACCGGGCAGCAGGACCTTGATCGCGACGTCGCGATCGAGCTGCGCATCGCGGGCGCGGTAGACCTGACCGCAGGCCCCCTGCCCCACGGTCTCGATCACCTCGTAGCGGCCGAGCCGCGTGCTGTGGGATCCGCCGAGCAGGCGCGCGAGGACCGAGCCGAGGGCGATGCGCGCCCCGAGGTCGAACGAGCCGTCGAGCGACGGATCGGCGTCGATCGTCGGTGCCTCCGCGGCGGGTGTCGGGTCGTCGGTCACGGCGGGCGCAGCTCGTCGACGTCCACTTTGCCCGAAGCCCGGGCTTGGTTCCCGCCGCGAAAACGCGCGGGGACCCGCCGCAGCCGCCAGACCCCGACGAGCGCCTCGCGGAAGATCCGGCCCGACATCTTCGAGCGGCCCAGCGTGCGCTCGCGGAAGGTGATCGGGACCTCGACGGCGCGGAAGCCCAGCCGGATCGCGCGCGCGGTCATCTCGATCTGGAACCCGTAGCCCGCCGTGAGGATCTCGCCCAGCGGCAGGGCCTCGAGGGTCTCGCGCCGCCAGCACTTGAAGCCGCCGGTGAGATCCGAGATGTCGACCCCGAGCACGCGACCCGCGTAGAGGCTACCGCCCTGGCTCATCCACTGTCGACGGCGCGGCCAGTCGACGGTGCCGCCGCCGGGCGCCCATCGGGACCCGAGCGCGACGTCGGCCCCCGCCCGGCACGCGGCCCTCAACCGCTCGATCTGCCGCGGATCGTGCGAGAGGTCGGCGTCCATCTGGATCACGTGGGTGACCCGCTCGGGCCACGCGAGCACGTGGCGGAACGCGTCGACGTACGCGCGCCCGAGCCCCTGCTTGCCCGGGCGATGCAGCACGCGGATCCGCGGGTCCTCGCGCGCGAGCGCGTCGGCGAGCTCGCCGGTGCCATCGGGGCTCGCGTCGTCGACGACGAGGACCTGCACGTCGGGCTGCGCGGCGAAGATCTCGCGCAGCGCCACCGGCAGGTTCTCCCGCTCGTCGTAGGTCGGGAGCACCACGACGGTGCGCTCGGGCGGACTCATCGGGCCCACCATACCGCCACGCGTCCGGCGCGGTAGGCACAACTGCGTAGCCGGGCGAGGTTCGCCGGCCAGGCCGCGTTGTCGGGCGATGCGGGGCCGTGGGACGCTGCTGCTGCGATGACGCGCCTGTACCCCGCTCCCCTCGGTGTCCTCGTCGCGTGCCTCGTGGCCCCCGGGTCCGCCGCTGCAGAAGACGATCCCGACGGCGATCACCACCACCCGCCGCCGGAGTACGCCGCGCCGGGCTGGTCCATGCCGCCTTCGTCGTTCGCCGAGGCCGAGTACCCGCTCGCGGCGCAGTTCATCGAGGCCGACCCGAGCAACTTCACCGCCGGCGGCATCGACGTCGTGCAGTACGTCGTCGTGCACACGATGCAGGGCTCCTACGAGGGCAGCATCAACTGGTTCCTCAACCCCGACTCGGACGTGTCGGCCCACTTCTGCGTGCGCAGCGAGGACGGCGACATCACACAGATGGTCCACCTCGACGATCGGGCGTGGCACGTCGGCAACTCCAACTCCTGGGCGATCGGCATCGAGCACGAGGGGTTCGTCGACGACGCCAGCTGGTACACCTTCGCGATGTACAGCCGCTCGGCCGAGCTGGCCCGGTGGCTCGCCGATCGCTTCGCGCTGCCGCTCGATCGCGATCACATCGTCGGCCACGTGGAGCTGCCGAACCAGACGCACACCGATCCCGGCGGCAACTGGGACTGGGACCTCTACATGGCCCTCGTGCACGATCTCGTCGGCGAGGGCCGCATCGAGGGCGTCGTGGTCGACCCCGCGCTGGCGTGCACGCTGACCGCGACCAGCGACACCTACGTCAAGGCCACGCTGCAGGATCAGGCCGACCTCGGCGACGACGCCAAGTGCTTCGTCGCCGCGGGGACCGAGCTGGACTACCTGCACGCGGGCGACGATCGCGTCGGGCACCGACGGCTCGTGCTCGCCGAGGACGGGCCGTGCGCGGCGCTCGGCGAGGGCTTCGCGTTCGCCGATCACTTCACGGGCTTCTGCGCGCCCGAGGAGCTCGCGGTCGCGGGCGCGACGGTGACGCTCGACGGCGGCGCGGCCGTGGTCGTCGGCGCCGACGGGGCGTTCGCGTGGTCCGACGTCGGCGCGGGCGCCCACACGATCGACGCGACCGCGACGGACTTCGAGCCCGCGTCGCTGCCGATCGAGCACGCGGGATTCCCCGGGGCGCGCGTCGTCGTCCGGCTGCCGAGCCCCGCGGCGACCGGGGACACCACGGGCAGCGGCGAGTCGGCCGGCACCGATGGGCCCGCCCCGCCACCCGCCGATCCCGGGACCGCCGGCGACTCCGGCGACGCGGGCACCGACGGCCCCGCGCCCGGCGACGCACCGGCCCTCCCGGACACGTACGGCGAGTCCGAAGATGCGGCGGGGTGCGGCTGCCAGGCCCCGACGGCCGGCGACCCGAGGGGCTGGCTCGTCGTCCTCGCGGCGCCGCTCCTGCGCCGTCGCGGGGCACGACGTCGGCGAGCGCACGCCGGCGCTTGACCATCGTACCGCCGGGCGTGTGATAGTGTCGCGAACACGTATCCTCGGAGCGGTAGTCGACCTTGCGGAAAATTCGCTGCCATTACCCCTCGCCCGACGCCTACGTCCAGGCGCTCGAGCCCAACAGCGAGCCGCACTCGCTGCAGGTCTTCTCCACCGACCCGTTCGAGCCCGGCGAGGAGGTGCTCCTCGAGGTCTACTTCGCGGGCCTGCCCGGCAAGATGATGGTGCGCGCGATCGGCAAGGAGTGGCACTCGGCGCGGCCACGGCTGCGCGTGCGCGCCGGCGGCGTGCTGCGGTGTACCGGCACCGAGTGGCGCAAGCTCGAGTTCCTGCGCGACGTCGGCACCGGCAGCATCGATCTGACGGCGCGTCGCCGCCACGTGCGCCTGCCCGTGATGGTCGAGGTCCGCTGGCGGCGGCAGAACGCGACCGAGTTCGCGATCGCGGCGCTCTCCGAGATCAGCGAGGGCGGCGCCCTGCTGCTGACGCGCAGCCCCCCGCCGCAGGGTGACGAGATCATCGTCGAGATCACGCCGCCCGGCAGCGAGCGTCCGCTCGAGGTCCTCGCCGTGGTCCGCAACGCCGACAACCCGGACGGGGTCGGCCTGGAATTCCTCGCGCGCGACATGGGCGGCGTCCACCGCCTGCGCGAGGTCATTCGCCGACTCGTCGAGCAGTGATGCGCCGCAGCGTCGCGCTCGCCCTCGCGCTCGGCCTCGCGGCCCCTGCGGTGCTCGTGGCCTGCCGACCGGCCGCCACGACGCCGCCGGAGCGGGCCGTCGCGCCGCCGGCGGGGCCGATCCGCGTCGCCGTCACGGCACGGGCCGATGCCGCCGGGCCAGACGCGGCTGCAGATCCACGAGCGCCTGCTCGCGGCCTTCGCCGCCCACCGTGTGCCGGAGGTCTACGGCTTCATCAACGCCGGCCGCGCCGACGACACCGACGGCGGCCGCGCGTCGCTGGCCGCGTGGGTCGCCGCGGGCCACCCGCTGGGCAACCACACCTTCTCGCATCCGCAGATGCACGACCTGCCGCTGCCGGCGTACCTCGCCGACATCGATCGCAACGAGGCGGTGCTCGCCGAGTACGTCGACGACCCCGCCGTGTTCCGCACGTTTCGCTATCCGTTCCTGCTCGAGGGCACGAGCCCCGAGGTCACCGCGGCGGTGCGGGAGCACCTGCGCGCGCACGCCTACCGCGTCGCCGAGGTGACGATCGATTTCTACGA
>LNFB01000064.1 GCA_001464385.1 Deltaproteobacteria bacterium Ga0077550
CCACCACACCTCGCTGACGCTGGGATTCCTCGCCGATCTGCTCAACGAGGTCGGGCGTCGCCGCGAGGCGATCCGCTACGCGAACGAGGCGCTCGAGATGCGGCGGCGGCACCTGCCGGCCGAGCACCCCGACATCGGGCGCGCGCTGCGGTTGCTCGGGTCGATCTATTTCGACGCGGGCGATCGCGTGGTGGCGCGCGGCTACTACGAGGAGGCGTTGGCCGCGTTCGAGCGCGGGCTGCCGCCCGACCATCCGCTCGTCGCCGGCGCGCTCAACGGCATCGGCGAGTGCGCCGTGCTCGATCACGACGCCGCGCGGGCGCTCGAGGTCTGCAGCCGCGCGCTGGAGATCGAGCGCGCCGCTCGGGGCGAGGACTCCCCCGATCTCGTCCCGCACCTGTCGTGCATCGCGAGCGCGTACGACGACGACGGCGAGCCCGAGCGGGCGATCCCCATGCTCGAGCGAGCGCTCGCGCTGTGGACCGAGGTCGACGTCGGTCCGCTGCTGACGGCCCAGATCGAGCTACAGCTCGCCGCGACCCTGGATCACGCCGGGCAGGATCCAGAGCGCGTCGCGACGCTCGCCCGCGGGGTGCTCGAGGCGATCGCGACCGAGCCGGAGGCGCGCGTGCGGATGGTCGAGCAGGCGCAGAACCTGCTCGCGGGCGCGGCTCCGCCCCCGCGCTGAGCCGCGGCGGGTCCGCGAAATTGGCCGAATGGTCAAATCGCGGCTCGTCGCCCCGTAGGAGTCGGCACACCGGGGTGGAGGCCCAGGACCCTGCAGCGACACGCCCTCGGGCAGATGATCGAGGACACGCTCGCGCCGGTGCTGGGCGTCGCGCTGGCTCGCGGGGCACTGCGGGCGCACCTCGAGCGCCTCGGGATCCACGGCGACGAGCTCGACGCTGCCCAGCTCGAGGCGGTCCTCGGCGCCCTCGAGAAGGCCCTGCGTGTGTTCGTCGGCTCGCCCAAGGCGGCGGCGTTGCTGGCCGAGGTCCGTGCGGCGATCGGAGGGCACGGTGCCTGAGCGCGTGACGCCGACGCGATCGTGGGTCCGCGATCCCCACGCCGTCGCGCTGGTGGTCCTCGCGGCGTGGCTGCTGCCCGAGCTCGCGTGGCCGCACGCGTGGGTGTATCGCGAGCTGTTCCCCGACGCGGTGATGTTCCCGTTGTCCGCGGTGCTGAAGCTCGTGCTGCAGCTGCTCGCGGCGACCGGTGCCTGGGCGTGCGCGCGCCGGTTCGACCCCGGCGATCGCACGCGTCGCGCCTGGCGCTGGCTCGGTCATGGCATGGCGATGATGGCCGCGGGGCAGCTCGTGCTCGCCCGCTGGCACATCGGCGCGGCCACTGCGGCCCCGTTCCCGTCACCGGCGGACGCGTGCTTCGTGGTCGCGACGCTCGTCCTCGCCGCGGCGCTCACCGACTTCGCGGCGGCGCACGTCGAGGGCGGGTTCGATCTCGGCTCGCGCGCGCAGGCCCGCCGCACGGCGGCGATCGTGGTGGCGGTGTCCCTCGGCGTCCTCGCGTTCCCGCTGTCCGTCGTCCTCGGGACCTCCGATCCCCTCGGGCAGCGCCTGCTCGCCGGCCTCTATCCGCTGCTCGACGTGGCGCTGCTCGCCCCGGCGGTGGTGGTGATGCGGCAGATCGGGCACCTGCGCGGCGGTGCCCTGTGGCGCGGGTGGCTCGCCATCGTGGTCGGTGTGATCGCGCTGGCGGCGGGCGACGTCGCGTTCGCGTTCGTCTCGGTGTTCGGCCTGGCGCAGCTCGATCCTCTGCTCGACCTCACCTTCGCGTCGGGCTACCTGTTGGTGGCCTGGGGCGCGCGCCTGCACCTCCGCGTGATCGGCTAGTCCCGGCGGACTAGTTGCACGCCGAGACCGCCGAGCTCCCCTCGTTGCACAGGATGCTGCCGGTCGAGCACCCGCTCACCTGCAGTTCGCCCTCGAGGCACGCCGTGAGATCCGCGTAGCACGAGCACGTGCCGAGCCCGGGGTCGTTGCAGCACACGCCGCTGCCGCTGCCCGCCCCGTTGACCGGTGGCGTGCACGACTCGACCGGCGTGTCCATGCCGTCCGGCTGTCCCGGGCCGCAGTAGCAGATGTCGTGCGCGATCATGCGGCACGAATACGTCCAGCAGCTGCACCCGCCGTAGCTCGGCCAGCCCTCGTTCGCGCAGCACGAGGCGGGTGGGGGCAGCACCGCCGCCGAGCAGGCGACGCCGGTGGGCCCGTAGTCCGCGTTGTGGGAGCAGTAGCAGCCGACGCTCGTATCGGTGGTGCAGTGGATCTCGGGGCTGCCGCCGGTGTCGGCCCCCGTCGCGGCGCCCGAGGTCGCGGTGCCGTCACCCGCCGTGCTGCCCGGGTTGGTGGTGCTGTCGGTCACCGAGGTCGCCGCGGTGGTGGAGATGGACCCGGCGCCGCCGGTGTCGTCGAGCTGATCCGGGTGCACGCACAGATCGTCGATGCACTGCAGCGGGCTGGTACAGAACTGGCCCTGGAGGCAGGGACCGAGCTCGTTGCCGGGGGCGCCGGCATCGTCGTCCCCGCAGGCGAGCGCGAGGACGAGGGACGGGAGGAGGGCGTGGGCGCGGCGCATGTCGCCGATGCAGACGCCGCGTGCGGCGGACCGTAGCGGGGATTCGTGCGTGGCCCACCCGTGCGCGCGCTCACTCGGGGGCGACGGATGCTCAGAGCTCCTCGACGGCGTAGTCGCGTCGCCGTCGTAGAGGAACTCGCCGCCGCGGTTGGTCGTCGCGGTGTCGTCCATGCGCGCGAGCAACAGCACCTCGCCGAACGGCGCATCGCCGGCCGACGGAGCCCTCCGCAGCGGAGGCGCACAGGAATCGAACCTGCCCAAGATGCTCCTCGCACCCCACACCGGTTTTGAAGACCGGGGACAGCACCAGCACGTCGAGCGCCTCCGTGCGGCGCGACCTTAGCATCATCGTCGCGCCGTCGCACGCATGGGCGCGGCGGCGCGAGTGATCGCGATCAGCCGCCGGGCGCCGCGTAGCAGCGCTCGCAGCCGGGGCGACCCATCGGATCGTCGTAGACCTCGTTGAACTTCGTCGTCGAGCGGGCCTCGAGGATGAAGTGATGGTTGGCGCCGTTGCCACCGAAGACGCCGACCGGCAGCGGGGCGAAGTCGTAGGTGTCCATGCGGTCCGGGATCGGCGAGATCTTGATCGCCGTGACGGGGCCGCCCATGGGCGCACCGCCGCTGCCCCCGTCGGTGCCGCTGCCGCTGCCGCTGCCCGACTCGGCCGAGCCGGTGCCACTGCTCTGGCCCGGCATCAGATCGGAGTCGAACTCGACCTCGGGCGGGGTCTTGCCCGCGTCGAACTCGATCATCTGCATGACGTCCTCCTGGAACGCGTACGAGAAGCAGCGGCACTGCCACTCGGTCGTCGACGGCGAGGCACGACACGGCGAGTTCGTCGGCTCGAAGCCCGTCATCTCGTTGCCGCAGGCCGCGGTCGTCATGACGTTCGCCTTCGAGTCGAACGAGAGCATGAACGCGTCCTTGCGCGACATCGCGAAGATGTCCTCGAGGCCGTCCTCGAGCTGGTACTGCACGACCGACCACGCGCCCTCCTCGTCGAAGAGCTTGCCGGGCGGTGGATCGGAGCAGGCCGGAATCGCGCTGCCCAGGGCCAGGATCGAGACGAGGTGCCAGGAAGTCAGGCGTGCTTGCATGATGACGACGGCCGAAGGGACGGGCGCGCCGAGCACGCTAGCACAACCCTGCGGTGGCGCGGAGCCGCCGATGGTTTTCGAGCCGGCCGCCCCGGACACGCGTCGGTACGGCGCGAACGCGCGGGCCGCCCGTCGGTCCGACCCCGCGCCCGAGCTCGCCTGTGCTCTCGGGCCGCTGGGCGTCCGCGGGGCCTGACACCCATGCCTCCGCGCGCCGGCCGAAGCGCCGCTTGGCTCGGTTGACACCGTTCGCGCCGATGCTTAGCTTGCGCGCGCGGTGCCCGCGAAGCGCGACTACTACGAAGTGCTGGGCGTTGGGCGCGATGCGCCCGCGCCCGACATCAAGCGGGCGTACCGCAAGATGGCCATGCAGTATCACCCGGATCGGAATCCGGACGACGCGCAGGCCGAGGAGCGCTTCAAGGAGGCGGCCGAGGCCTTCGAGGTCTTGAGCGACCCCGAGAAGCGCAAGCTCTACGATCAGTTCGGGCACGAGGGGCCCTCGCGCGCGGGCTTCTCCGGGTTCTCCGGCACCGACGAGATCTTCAGCCACTTCGGTGATCTGTTCGGAGACCTGTTCGAGAACCTCGGCTTCGGCTCGCGCCGCTCCGGTGGTCCGCAGCGCGGTGGCGACGTCAAGGTCGAGCTCCACCTCGGGCTCGGGGACGTCGTCGAGGGTGGCGATCACGACATCGTGGTGCCCCGTCGCGATCGCTGTGGCGACTGCGGTGGCACGGGCGCGCAGACCGGCACCACCGCAGAGACCTGTCGGCAGTGCAACGGCCAGGGGCAGGTCATCCACCGCCAGGGTTTCTTCACGCTGCAGACGACGTGCCCGGTGTGCCGCGGCGAGGGCAAGCTCATCGTCCACCCGTGCAGTGGTTGCAGCGGCACCGGCGTGATCCAGCGCGAGTCCACCATCACGATCAACGTGCCGGCGGGCGTCGACGAGGGCCAGACGCTGCGCATCCAGGGCCGCGGTCACCCGGGGGGGCGCGGCGGTCCGCCGGGCAACCTCTACGTCGTCATCCGCGTGGACGCCGACGAGCGGTTCGTCCGCGACGGGTTCGACGTGCACAGCCGCGCGAAGGTGTCGATGTTCCAGGCGGCGCTCGGCTGCAAGGTCACCGCGGACACCCTCGAGGGCACCGAGACCATCGAGATCGAGCCCGGCGCACAGCCGGGGTACACGGTCGTGCGGCGCGGCAAGGGCATCCCGGTGCTCGGCGGCCGCGGTCGCGGCGATCACCACATCCACCTCGAGGTCGTGGTCCCCGAAGATCTGAGCGAGGAGCACGAGGACGTGCTGCGCGAGATCGCCGAGGAGCGTGGTGAGGCCGTGTCGGCGCCCGCCAAGGGCCTGTTCGGGTTCGGCAAGCGCCGCAAGAAGAAGGGCTGAGTCCCGCGGTGATGCCGGCTCGGCTGCGACGCGCCGCGGTGCTCCTGCTGCTGGGCGCGTCGGCGTGCTCGCGCAACCCGGCGACCGGGCAGCTGCAGTTCGGGCTGCCGTCCGACGACGAGGAGATCGTCCTGGGTCGCGAGGCCGACGCCCAGGTGCGCGCCCAGATGCCGCCGTACGACGAGGTGCCGGCCGCCGCGAAGCTCGTGGCGGCGACGGGGGCACGGATCGCGGCCGCGAGCGAGCGACCCGAGCTGCCGTGGACGTTCACGCTCGTCGACGATCCCGCGGTGAACGCCTTCGCGGTGCCGGGTGGTTTCGTCTACGTCACCCGGGGACTGCTCGCGCACCTCGGCAGCGACGACGAGCTCGCCGCCGTGCTCGCCCACGAGGCCGGGCACGTGACGGCGCGCCACGGGGTCGTCCAGCTGCGCAAGCAGAACACGGCGCGGCGCAGCGTCGGGTTGTTCCGCGTCATCGATCCGCAGCTGCGCCACGTCGGGGGCATCGCGGCCCGCACCGCCGGCCTCGCGCTGCTCCGGTACTCGCGGGAGGACGAGCACGAGGCCGACGATCTCGCGGTGCGCTACGTGACCGCTGGCGGGTGGAACACCGCGGCGTTGGTCCGCGTGTTCGCGGTGCTCGCGTCGCTGCCGGCCGATGGCGACAAGGCCCCGCCGTGGCTCTCGACGCACCCCGACCCCGCGCTGCGCCGGGCCCGGACTGCGGCGGCGCTGGGGATCCCCGAGGCCCAGGCGCCCACGGCCGAGCCCGAGTACCTCGCGGCGATCGAGGGCCTCGCGTACGGCGACGACCCGCGCGACGGCTACCTCGTCGGCAACGTGTTCGTGCAGCCGCGACGCGGCTTCATGCTGGAGCTGCCGCCCAAGTGGAAGGTCGCGCACGATCGCGATCAAGTGCTGGCGATCAGCGAGGACGAGCGGGCGGTGTTCGTCGCGATGCCGACCAAGTTCACCGATCGCAAGGCCGCGATCACCGACTTCTTCGCCGACGGTGCGCTCACCGGCGGCGCCGCGTACGAGGGCGTCGTCGGCGGCTTCGCGATGGCGTCGCGCGCCTTCGCCCTGGCCGACGACGACGGCTCGACGCTGATGGGCCTGGTCGCCTTCGTCGAGTACGAGCAGACCGTCATCGCGATGGTCGCCCTCGGCCCCGAGGCGACCTGGGCGGCGCGCTCCGAGCTGCTCGCCCAGAGCTTCGCCAGCTTCGGACGCATCTCGGATCCCAAGCTCGCGAAGGTCGGACCGCTGCGGATCCACACCGTCGTGCTCGAGCGCGCGACCACGATCGACGCGCTCGCAGCGAGCAAGGCGACGCCGGTCGATGCGGCGACGCTCGCGGTGCTCAACGGGGTCGAGCGCAGCGCCGAGCTGCCGGCGGGCTGGTCGGTGAAGCTCCCCGTGGCGCGCTGACGCGGCCCTACGGCGTCACGCAGATCCGCGTCTGGTCGTCGAAGCGCCCGGCGACGACGTCGCCGTGGGCGAAGATCCCTTCGAACAGGTCGCAGCGTGCCGGATCGCGGGTCGGGTCGCAGTCGCGGGCGTGCTGCTCGACGAGCCCGATCGGGATCACGCGGTCGGCCTCGGCGGCGAGCGCATCGGACGTGTACGTCGAGATCTCGCCGACCTTGCCGGCGTAGCGCTCGGAGCCGTGGCACAGGCCGCAGCTGGTCGACTCGCCGAGCAGGGCGTGCTCGAAGGGCGCCGAGGCGGGCAGGGGGGCCTCGACGGGGAACTCGATCTCCGCCTTGAGGGTGCGGCCCGGCTCGACGTACTCGCCGAGCTCGAGCAGCTCGCGGGCCTCGCCGGTCGTCACGACGCTCAGCACGAGGTCGCCCGAGAACACGAACAGCCGCGGGCTGTCCTGCTCGGTGGTCGCCTGCGCCGAGAAGGGCGAGGTCGCGCCGAGCACTGCGAGCGGACGCTCGAGCGCCTCGAGCACGCACGGCAGCGTCACCGGCATCGGCAGCGCGTTGACGAGCGCGACGACCCCGTCGATGTGCTCGGGCCGGCCGAGCCCCGGCGGCGGAAGGCAGGTCCGCGCGACCTCCCAGCCGTCGGTGTCCGTGCTCGGCTCGGAATCGTCGGGCGCTGCACACCCGAGCACACACGCCGCGACGGGCAGGAGGACTCGGACCAGGCGCAGCACCGTCCGACGATACGCGGGGACCCGCGCGGCGTGGTCGGAAATCCCTGCGCACGCCCCACGTCCGGTATCCTCGGGATCCGATGGGGTGCGCGATGATGGGGGCGAAGTTCCGCGGTGTGGTCCTGGTCGTGCCGTGGCTCGCAGCGAGCGTCGCGTGTGCCGTCGGCGAGGGTGGGAGCGGCGCGACGATCGGCTCGGCGTCCCTGGGATCGGGCGCCGAGGCGAGCGCCACTGCCCCGACGACGATGGACCCGGGCGACAGCAGCGGCGATCCGAGTGCGACGTCGATCGGCTCCGAGGACAGCGCCGCGACCGATCCCTCGATGACGGGGCCGACATCGGTCAGCGACAGCAGCGGCGAGACGACCGACAGCGCGACGACGGGCACGGCCTCGGGACCCCCGGTGACGTGCGGTGACGGCGTCGTCGATCCCGGTGAGGGCTGCGACGATGGCGATGACGACGACGGGGACGAGTGCCCGAGCAGCTGCCAGGCGGCGGTGTGCGGCGACGGCTTCGTGTACGCCGGCGTCGAGCAGTGCGACGACGGCAACGTCGACAACGCCGACGCGTGCGTCGGCAGCTGCGTCGCGGCGGTGTGCGGCGACGGGTTCGTCCGCATCGGCACCGAGCAGTGCGACGACGGCAACGGCGACAACTCCGACGCCTGCCCCGGCAGCTGCAGCAACGCATCGTGCGGCGACGGCTTCGTGTACGCAGGGGTCGAGCAATGCGACGACGGCGGAGCCGCGGGCGGCGACGGCTGCAGCGCGCTGTGCACGAACGAATGTGGCAATCCCGGCGGCGGCGCGCTGACGGCCGAGAACGGCGTCGGCACGGGCACGCTCTACTGCTACGACGCCGGGGACAGCACCGAGACCCGGGCGCAGAAGGCCTGCGAGTCGCACTTCGGCGTCGGCGCGTGCTGCCTCATCCCCGGCGGGTACAGCGGCCTCCAGTATGGGCAGTGCAACGCCGACGGCTACGCGGGCACGATCCACTGGCACCCGGACTTCCACCCGGACGGCCACTGCGAGCCCTTCTACGTGCCCGGCGACGTCGTCTCGCCGGGGTGGTGCGGCGTCGTGACGGGGAGCTTCTTGGACTAGCGGCAGCGCTCGACCAGCACGAGCACCGTCCGCGGCGCAATCACCTGATCGAGCGAGGCGCACGCCCGCGCGTCGTCGGCCTCGGGCAGATCGAACGGCGCCGACGCCGACGTGTCGATCGCTCGGCACCACCACGAGCCGGGCCGCGGCGCGGGGATCCGCTGCCGCACGGGCGCGGTGTCCATGTTGAGCACGATGTGCAGCGGCGCGTCGTCGACCGCCCCGGTCAACGTGAAGCTGAGGGTCCGCGCCGCCTCGCTCCAGTCGGGGTGATCGGGCTCGGCCCCGTGCCAGCGCACGCGCGTGCTGTCTCCGTTCGTGATCGGCACGTCGACCCCGAGGACGAACCGTCGGCGCCGGAGCATGGGGTGGCGCTGGCGGAAGTGGATCAGTGCGCGGACGAAGCGATGCACCTCGGCGTGCTGCTGCAGGAGCCGCCAGTCGATCCACGAGGTCGCGTTGTCCTGGCAGTAGGCGTTGTTGTTGCCGCCCTGCGTGCGGCAGAACTCGTCGCCCGCCAGGATCATCGGCGTGCCCTGGGCCAGGAGGAGCAGCGCGAAGGCGTTCTTCACCTGGCGGATGCGGACGGCGGCGATGGCCGGGTCCGCGCTGTCGCCCTCCTCGCCGTAGTTCGCGCTCCAGTTGGCGTCGGTGCCGTCGCGGCCGCCCTCGCCGTTGGCCTCGTTGTGCCGCCGCTCGTAGCTGACCAGGTCGAGCATCGTGAACCCGTCGTGGCACGTCACGAAGTTCACGCTCTGCAGGGCCTCGCGACCGCGACGCTCGTAGATGTCCGGGCTGCCGAGCACGCGCGCGGCGACGAGGCCCACCATGCCCCGATCGCCGCGGAGGAACCGACGCATGTCGTCGCGGAAGACCCCGTTCCACTCGTACCACTGCTCGCCGGGGAACGTACCGACCTGGTAGAGCCCGGCTGCGTCCCAGGCCTCCGCCACGAGGCGCGTGCGGGCGAGCGTCGGATCCATCTCGATCTCCCACGGCAGCGGCGGGTTGATCATCGGCTTGCCCTGCTCGTCGCGCGCGAGCACGGACGCGAGGTCGAAGCGGAACCCGTCGACGTGCATCACCTCGACCCAGTAGCGCAGGCAGTCGAGGATCAGCCGCCGCACCATCGGGTGGTTGCAGCTCACGGTGTTGCCGGTGCCCGAGAAGTCGGCGTAGCGCGAGCGGTCCGCCGGATCCAGCAGGTAGTACATCGAGTTCTCGATGCCGCGGAAGCACATCGTGGGGCCGCGGTCGTCGCCCTCGCCGGTGTGGTTGAAGACGACGTCGAGGAAGACCTCGATGCCCGCGCGATGCAGCGCCTTGACCAGATCGCGGAACCCGGTCAGGTACCGCATCCGCTCCCAGCCCTCGATGTAGTAACCGCGGTGCGGCGCGAAGAAGCCGAGCGGAGCGTAGCCCCAGTAGTTGGTCAGCCGCTTGCCCGTGGCCGGGTCGGTGAAGGCGTTGTCGGTCTCGTTGAACTGGAAGACCGGGAGCAGCTCGACCGTGGTGATGCCGAGGTCGACGAGGTACGGGATCTTCTCGATGAGCGCGTCGAAGGTCCCGGGGTGCGCGGTGTTCGACGACGGGTGATTGGTGAAGCCGCGGACGTGCAGCTCGTAGATCACCCGGCGGCCGGGATCGATCTTCGGCGGGGTCACGCCCTCCCAGTCGTACGTCGTGGGGTCCACGACGACGCCCTTCATCGCCGAGCGTAGATTCGATCCGGCCCGCGAGGCGTCGTCGTGGGCCGCGGCCGCGTCGCCGTACGCGATGGCGCGCGCGTAGGGATCGACCAGCACCTTGTGGCCGTCGAAGCGGTGACCGGCCTCGGGCTGCCACGGGCCGTGCACGCGATAGCCGTAGAGCTGGCCGGCGGCCAGGCCGTCCACCCAGACGTGCCAGTAGTCGAACGTCCGGTGTGTACGCGCGTCGAGCCGGATCACGCGCGGGTCCTCGTCGTCGATGGACGCGAACAACAGCAGCTCGACGACGGTGGCGTGCTTCGAGAACACCGAGAAGTTCACGCCGCCCTCGCCCACGGTCGCGCCGAGCGGATGGGGCTCACCGGGCGCGAAGTGAGCGCTCATCGGGGGACGTCCCCCGCGCGGTCGCGGTCAGAGCACCGGGCGTCAGCGCTCGTCGTGCCGCGGACAGGGTTCCGAACGTCGTTCATGGGCCGCAGTTTCAGCGCATCGTCGCACGTTCCGCGAACCCACGGCTCGACCCAGACTGCGCGCATGCGACACGGATGGTTCCCCACCTGCCCCCGCTGCGGCAAGACCAATCGCGTGCCGTTCTCGCGGATCGGCGAGCGCGGTCGCTGCGGCGCGTGTCAGGCCGAGCTCGCACCGCCGGCGCGACCCATCGAGCTCGAGGGCGCGGAGTTCGACGAACTCGTGCGCAGCGCCCCGGTGCCGGTCGTCGTGGACTTCTGGGCGCCATGGTGCGGCCCGTGCCGGACGCTGGCCCCCGAGCTCGAGAAGGTCGCGGCGCAGGCCGACGGTCGCTTCGTCGCGGTCAAGGTGGACACCGAGAAGTACCCGGAACTCGCCGCGCGCCTGCGCGTGCAGTCGATCCCGACGCTCGCGGTCTTCGCCGACGGCACCGAGGTCGCGCGCGACAGCGGCGCCCGACCGGCGGCCGCGGTGCTCGCCTTCGTCGAGCGCGCGATCGCGACCCGCGGTCGACGGATGACGATGGGCCGGATGTGAACCGGCCCGGGTGCGCCTGATCAATCCGCGAAGACGTGCGCCATCACGTCGAGCCCTGCGGCCATCGCTGCCCACGTCGCGCCGGCGTGGAACGGCAACCCCGCCTTGAAGCGGGCCGGCAGCACGGTGCCGAGCATCTTCTTCCCCAGGCGCCAGATCTCGTTGGTGCCGACCTTGTACAGCTCGGGGCGATCGTCGCGGACCTTCACCGGCATCGCCGGGTCGCCGGTGGTCATCAGTGGGACCTGGGCGAACGTGGCCGTGTCGAACTGCTCCATGATGCACATGCTCACCGGCTCGAAGCGGGCGTCGGGGTGCGCGCCCTGGATCCGCTGGGCGATGTGCTCGGCCGCGGTATCGGCCTGCAGCAGGGCGAGGAACGCCTGCTTGACCGGGAAGTCGCCCGCGTCGCCCACCGCATAGATGTCGGGCGAGTCGATGACCTGGCGCGTCGTGGCGACGGTCCCGAGGAAGCCGCGCTCGTCGGCGGGCAGGCCGTCGAACCGCGTCGCGGCGACGTACGGTGGGAACGACACCAACAGATCGAAGTCGAGGGCGAGGCCGTCGGAGAAGCGCACGCGCGACGCGGTGACCTCGCTGACGCGGGTCGCGACGTGGCCGGTGATGCCGCGGCGGTCGAACTCGCGGACGACGACCTCGTGCAGTCGAGGACCGAAGGCCTGGATGTAGTGCGATTCGTAGGTGGCGTACGTGATCTCGACCGCGTCGCGGACCTCGCGGCGGCGCAGCCACGTGTCGAGCATCATCACCATCTCGTAGAGCGGGCCGGCGCACTTGTTCTGCGGCGGGACCATGAACACCACGCGCTGCCGGGTGCCGCTGCGTGCGGCGGCGACGACCTGCTCGAAGCGCTCGCGCAGGCGGAGCATCTCCTCGGGGGTCCAGATCGTGTTGCCGTGCTCGGCGAGGCCGGGGACCTCCTCGGCGCGCATCGTGGCGCCCGTGGCGACCACGAGGTAGTCGTAGCCGAGGACCTCGCGGTCGGTGGTGACGCGCTTCGCCTCGGGGTCGATCGCGAGGGCGCGGCCGTGCACGAAGCGAACGCTGCGGCGCTCCATCGCCGGCATCAGGTCGACGACGTAGCGCTCGGGCTCCTTCCCGAACGGGATGTAGATGGTGTTGGGCTTGAACTTGAACGCGGTGCTGTCGGACACCAGCGTGAGATCGACGTGTCGCCCGAGGCGCGCGCGGAGGTTGAAGGTGGCCTCGAGGCCGGCGAAGCCGCCGCCGAGGACGAGGACGTGGGGCTTGATCGGGGTTGGTTCGGACATGGGAGTGCTCTCGATGGGCGCTACGGCCCGGGGACGATGGCGACGGCGCGGTCGCACAGCCGCGCGAGGTCGGTGCCGACGCTCGACGTGAACAGGTGTTCGAGGCGGCTGAGGCGGCGCGACCCGACCACGACCAGGGCGGCGTGCTCCTGGCGCGCGACGCCGATGAGGGCGTCGACGACGTCGCCTTGGACGACGCGGGGGCGCGCCGGCTCGAGTCCGTGCACCCTCATCCACCGCTCGACCTCGGCGGTGGACGGCGCCTCGTCGCGGGGGTGCAGCACCGCCTGCTGCGAATCGAACGCCACCACCACGTGGGGGGCGACGTGGACGACGACGAGCTCGAGGTCGGTCTCGGTCGCGATGCGCCGCGCGAAGCGGACCGCCGCGACCGCGTCGTCGCGCAGATCGGTGGCGACGACGACGCTGCGGCTGTCGATCCACCCCTGCGTGAGGTCCGGCGGGACGACGACCACGGGGTGCCCGAGGCCGCGCACGACCCGGCGCGCGACCTGACCGAGCCGCGGGAGCACGGCCCCCGTGCTCGGGGCGACACGGCCGACCACGAGGGCATCCGCACCATGGCTCGCGACGGCGTCCGCGAGCCCGAGCTCCGGCCGCTCGGCGAGGACGACCCGCGTGACCGCGAACTGGCCGGTCGCGTCGGCGCCCTCGAGTGCGAGGCCGAGACGGCGTTCGGCCGCGGCGATCGCCTCGTCGGCGAGATCGTCGCGCACGTTCACCCGCGCGCGTTGGTCGAGCACCTGCACGGCGACCAGCTCGGTCTGCGAGCGGCCGCTCGCCCGTCGCTCGAGCCAGCCGGCGAATTCGACGGCGCCGCGGCTGCGCTCCCGGGTATCGACACCGACGACGTAGCGCATGGCTTCGAGTTTGTAGCAGCGCGACCCGCGTGGTCGCGCGCAGGATGTGCAGCGACTGGCAGGGATCACGGGGCGGACGTGCGGCCGACCAGCTCGAGGCCTGCTAGAACACCGACCCCGGGCTCCCCTGATCCTGATACCCGAACATCGCGATCGCGTTGTCCCGCTCCGCGAGGCTCGTCGTATAGAAGTGGTCGTCGCTGCCGGGCGCGTAGACGCGGTACAGCGGCGTCGCGGCGCAGCGATCGTCGGGGGCGATGAAGCCGAGCGTGAGCTCCGGGGCCGCGGTGCCCTCGCAGTCGATCGACGAGGTCAGGAACCGACGACCGCCGCCCTTGACGCAGCGGAACAGCGGGATCAGTCCGTCGACCGGCTCGGGATACACGAAGAAGAAATCCTGGACCTCCATCGTGAGGCCGTTGGCGCCGATCTCGTCGAGGTTGGTCGTGTAGAAGTGACCGAGCGCGCCGCCGATCGCCCGGTGCACGGGGATGCGGCAGCCCACCAGCGCCTGATCGCACGCGCCGTCGCAATCGTCGTCGAGGGCGTTGCAGGCCTCCGCCGGCGGGGCGCAGGTGGGCGCGCACGGATCGCCGCAGCCCACCGCGCCGGTGCTGCCGCACGCGGTCGCGCAGCCCGAGCCGGCGTCGCAGTCGATCACGTGCTCACAGCCGGTCGCGAGATCGGCGTCGCAATCGGCCCAGCCGACGTCGCACGTCCCGAGCGCGCAGGCCCCCGCCACGCAGGTCGCGTCCGCGTTGTCGACGACGCAGCTGACGCCGCACTGCCCGCAGTTGCTCGGATCGACGTCGAGGTCGGCGCACACCTGGCCGCACGCGACCTCGGGGGCGACGCAGTCGGGCGGCGTCGACGGCCCGTCGCCCTCGGAGTCGGCGACGCCGTCGTCGGTGCCGTCGGTCGAGCCCGGTGCGTCCGTCCCCGCGCCCTCGGACGCCGGCGCGCCGGTGCCCGCGTCGGTGCCGTCCGCACCGCCGCCGCCGCACGCGGCGACGCCGAGCAGCACCAGCGCGCGCTCAGACCAGGACGCCCGGGAGCTCATCGCTGGTCTCACCGCCGTTGAAGCCGAAGCTCGGCGTGTCGATGCCCAGCGCCCGCAGCACCGTCACGTGCACCTTGCTGAGGTTGCCGCCCGGCTCGCGCACGTGGACGCCGCGCTGGATCGCCCCACAGCCGCCGCCGACGATCACCGCCGGCATCTCGGCGACGCTGTGCTGCCAGCCCTCGCCGTACTCGGACGTGCCGAAGATGACCGCGCGATCCAGCAGGCTCGCGCCGTCGAGATCGACGACCGCCGCGAGCTGGTCCAGGAACAGCCCGAACGCCTGCATGTGATAGTTCGTGATGTCGCGGACCATCTGCCACTCGCCGGCGTGACACGTCGAGTGCATGTCGTTGGGCACCCCGAGGTTCGAGAACACGTGGGTCGACGCCGGCGACGTCAGCATGAACGAGAACACCCGCGACAGCCCGCAGCCCAGCGCGACCCCGAGGAGGCTGCCCATGATCTGCGTCTTCGCCAGGAGATCGGGCGTGTCGGCCTGCGGCGTGGGGCCCATGCACGGCATGCTGGTGAGCTCGAGCCGGCGCTGGATCTCGTCGAGGTGCATCAGGTGCTCGTCGACGCGCACGCGATCGACAGGCCCGAGCTTCTGCTTGAGATCGTTGGCGTCGGCCATCACCGCGTCGATCAGCGCGGCGCGGCGGGCCACCGCCGGGAGATCGGCCGGCACCGCGAACAACAGATCGTAGAGCTGGCCCGGATCGAGGATCGGCTGGTTGAGCGAGTCGGGCCCGTTGTACGAGATCGCGTTCCAGTGGCCGTAGTCGTGGAACCGCGCCGGCGAGGCGCCGAGGACCAGCGAGCGGAAGCGGGGCAGGGCGCTGCCGTAGAACTGCTCGTGCTTCGCGACGTACTGATCGAGCGACGGGCGCAGGGCTGTCAGCGTGTGCGACGGGTGATCGAAGCCCTCGGGCCGGATCCGATCGCCCGTGAGCGCGACCATGAACCCGCGCATGTGGCCGTCCTCCTGGCCCGGCGGCGAGGGCGGCACGTCGGTGTGCGGCGTGAGGCCCGTGGCCACCGTCGGCTGGTGCGCGGCGAGGTGGGCGAGCAGCTCGCTCTGCGCATAGCCCGGGCCGGTCGTCGCCGGCGTCCACAGATCGGGGTAGCCCGAGCTGCCCTGCAGCTCGCCGTGGCCGGCGTGCCACGGCGTGCCGTTGGCCCAGTAGAACAGCCCGAAGATCGGGCCATCCGCGCCCGCGTCGGCCCGGGCGTCGTTGTTGCCGAACATCGCGTCGAGCGGCGGCAGGGCCAGGCCGATCGTCGCGCCACCGGCGACGCCGCGCAACACCGTGCGGCGAGAGAGCAGCTTGCGTGGCATCAGTTGGCCTCCTGGGCGACCGCGGTGCGGAAGCCGTCGTGGGTGGCGAGCTCGACCAAGAGGTCCAAGAAGCGGTAGTCGGCGTCGGCGAAGCGGCGCTCGACGTCGTCGATCGTCGGCGCCTCGTCGTCGGTCTCGAGCCGGCCCTGGGCGTGGCGGAACAGCTGCGTGACCATGCACCGGCCCACGCGTGGATCGTCCCGCAGCAGCGCCGCGAGCCCGCGGGCGTTCTCCAGCGGCATGCCGTCGAGGTCGCCGCTCGAGTCGACGGGCACGCCGTTCTCGAGCTCGCGGTACACACCCGCGGCGTCGAAGCTCTCGAACAGCAGCCCCGGCGGATCGATGAAGGCGTGGCACGCCGCGCACGCCGGGTTCTCGCGGTGCTCCTCGAGCTTCTCGCGCATGGTCTCGCCCTGGCCGTCGGGCGGGTCGAGCTCGGTGCTCACATCGGGCGGCGGTGGCGGCACGGCCTGGCACAGCACCCGCTCGCGCACGTACTTGCCGCGGGCCGTCGGCGAGGTCTGGGTCTGCTTGGCGTTCATCGTGAGGAACGCGCCGAGCGTGAGCAGGCCGGCGCGCGGGCCGTCCTCGGGCAGCGTGACCGGCACGTAGGTGATCGGCGTCGCGCCGGGCGCCTCGATGCCGTACAGCGCCGCGAGCTCGGCGTTCACGAACGTCCGCTGGGTCGAGAAGATGCTGCGCACGTCGCCGTGCTCGCGGAAGACCACGTCGTCGACGAGCAGCTCGACCTCGGCGCGCATCGAGTCGGCCATCGTCAGGCTGAACAGCGGATACGCGACGGGATCCCGCGTGACCCCGTCGATGCGACCGAGGTCGAGGTACTGGGCGAAGAACGACTGCACGGTGGTGCGCGCCCGCTCGTCGGCGAGCATGCGCTCGACCTCCGTGCGGATGCCGGCGACGTCGTCGAGGTCGCCGCGATCGGCGGCGGCGAACAGCGCGTCGTCGGGCATGCTGTCCCACAGCAGGAACGACAGCCGCGAGGCCATCTCGTAGCCGGTGTAGCGCAGGATGCCGGGTCGCTCGGGGTCCGGGACGCCGGTCTCGACGCGGTACAGGAAGTGCGGCGACTGCAGCATGCCCGCGACCGCCATGCGCACGCCCTCCCACGCGTCGGGCTGGGCGAGCTGCACGCTGATGGCGAGCCAGCGCGCGTGCTCGTCGGCGGTCAGCGGCCGGCGATATGCGCGGCGGCCGAAGCTGGCGAGGAACTGCGAGACGCACGCGTCGCCCGGCGAGGCCGGCTCGCAGCCGAGCAGCGCGCTGCGCCGCGTCGGGTCGTCGAACACGAAGTGCGTGACGCGATCGGCCGCCTCTTCGTACTGGCCGGTGCCGAGCTCCGACAGGGTCGTCGACGCCGCGCCGATGCTGAAGAAGAGGTACGGGTTGGTGTCGGGCTCGACAGGCGTGGGCGGCAGGCCGGGGCCGAGCAACGCGACGAGCGAGTTGCGGTACTGCACCGACGTCAACCGCGGCAGCACCAGCGCGCCGGGGATCCCGTCCTCGGTGCCGGGCTCGCCGGTCGAGTCGGCCGCGTCGTCGCCGGACTCGCCGCCGCTGCCCTCGGAGACGCCCGTCGCGGCGTCCGCCTGCGCGCCGCCGCCGTGGGCCTCGTCCCCGCGGCAACCGACGACGCCGGTCGCGATCGCGAGGGCGCCGATCGTGCGGGCCACGATCGTGCCCTGTCGTGAATTGGCCATCGTCCGCACCATCCCCAGATCACGCTATCACGGCGGCGCTGGTCCCGTCAGGGGGACGATCCGTAGAACTGCG
>LNFB01000065.1 GCA_001464385.1 Deltaproteobacteria bacterium Ga0077550
CGGTCGGCGTAGTAGAGCGAGAGGAGCCCCTTCGGCTGAGATTCTTGGTCGTCTTCCACGGGCGCTGACAACTCGGAGACTCGGAGGAACAGCGCTCACGGTAGCGCGGCGGGGGACCGAGGGATAGGGACCCGAACACGTCGCCCCGCCGAAACATTGCAGCTCGCCGTCGACGCGGCGGACGCAGGATCCGACTGGGCGTGACCGCCACCGCGCTGGCCGAGCCACCCGCCCGCCGCCGCCCCTCACAGCAACCCGAGCTCGCGGGCCCGCAGCGCCGCGCGGGTCCGATCATTCACGTCGAGCTTGGTGAAGATGTTGGTGAGGTGGTTCTTCACCGTGCCCTCGGCGATGTGCAGCGTGCTCGCGATCTCCTTGTTGGTCGCGCCGCGCGCGAGCAACTTGAGCACCTCGATCTCCCGACGCGACAGCCCGGCGGTGTCGGTCGGCGTGTCGCCGAGCCGCCGCGCCATGCGGGCGAACTCGGTGACGACCTTGTGCGTCACCGCCGACGCCAAGCGCCCGCGGCCCTCGGCGGCCTCGCGGATCGCATCCGCGATCTCCTCGGCCGACGCGTCCTTCAGCAGGAACGCGAGCGCCCCCTCGCGCAGCGCCTCGAACACGAGCTGGTCGTCGTCGAACGTGGTGAGCACGACGATGCGCGCGTCGCTGCCCGCCTCGCGCAGCCGCCGGATCGTCTGCACGCCGTCGAGCTCGGGCATGCGGAGGTCGAGCAGCACCACGTCGGGCTGCAGCAACGGGACCTGGCGCAGGCACTCGAGGCCATTGCTCGCCTGGCCGACGATCTGCAGGGTGCCGTCGCCCGCGAGCAGGCTGCACAGCCCCTGGCGGAAGAGCGCCTGATCGTCGACCACGAGCACGCGCGGGATCATGCCGCGTCGACCTCGACCCGCAGGCAGAACCCGTTGCCCGCCGACGACGACACGTCGAGCCGACCGCCGACCGACTGCAGGCGCTCGGCGATGCCGCGCAGGCCGAAGCCGTGGCGCAGCTCGTCGGTGCCGGCGCCATCGTCGACGACCTCGAGCCGCACGCACGACGGCGTGTACTCGAGGCGCACGGACACCGCCTGGGCGCGGGCGTGCTTGACGACGTTGGTCATCGCCTCCTGCAGCGCGCGGTAGATCGCGAACTCGGTCGCAGGCGCCAGCGCTCGCTCGTCGCCGACGACGTCGACCTCGTGGGCGAGGACGGCCTCGGGCAGGCGGGCCAAGAGCGCCCGGATCCGCGTGCCGAGGGTCGCGACGTCCGAGCGGTGGCGCAGCAGCGAGACCGCGTCGCGCAGCTCGTGCATCGCCCGCCGCGTCGACTCGCCGACCTGATCGATCGCCTGCAGCAGCGCCGGGTCGCCGTGATCCTCGGACTGCTGCGCGAGGCGACGCGCGAGCTGGGTGTGCACGTGCGCCGTGGCCAGCGAGTGACCGAGGTTGTCGTGGAGCTCGTGGGCGATCCGCGTGCGCTCCTGGGCGGCGGCGAGCGCCTCGGTGGTCGCGAGGTCGCGGCGCAGCATGTCGTGCGCCGCGTGGAGCTGCGACGCCAACGACTCGGCACGGAACCGCGACAGCAGCGTGCTGCGCATCAACGCACCGAGGACGAACATGTTGCAGGCCGCGAACATGAGCTCCCGCGGCTGCATGTCGTACTCGGGTGGATGCGCGTCGCCGAGCCACAGGATCCCGAGCGTCGCTGCGCCCCACATGCCCAACGTCGCCGCTCCGGCGCGGGCGGGCGGCAGTCGCATGGCGAGCGCGGCGACGAGCACGATGAATGCCCCGGCCGCGGCCCAGCCATAGAACGACAGCTCGATCACCGCGGCGGCGACCGACACCGTCAGCCATTGGGGTCGCGACGCGCCGTGGACGAGCGCGAGGGCCCAGACGCAATCGAGCCCCACGATCGTCCAGCGAAAGGGCTCGCCGGGCCACAGCGCCAGCGTCACGTTCGATACCAGCACGACGGTGCTCGCGACCTTCGCCCAGAAGCGGATCTGCACCCGCAGCTTGACCTCGACGTCGCCGTCCTCGATCGCGTTCGTCCCCACGTCGGCGGGGAGTCTAGCGGCCTCCGGCAGCGCCGCCATACCGGCCAAAGGTCATGCTCGATTCGGTCGCGCGGGCCACAA
The DNA here is from genome assembly GCA_001464385.1 of Deltaproteobacteria bacterium Ga0077550. Classification (GTDB taxonomy): domain Bacteria; phylum Myxococcota_A; class Polyangia; order Nannocystales; family Nannocystaceae; genus Xiheibacterium; species Xiheibacterium aquaticum. The sequence goes on from LNFB01000065.1 coordinate 2,144, forward strand.
TCGTGACCTCGCGGCGCCTCGACGGGTCCGCGGTCGTGCCGTAGACCGCTGGCACGAGCATGGGCCGTAGGATTCCGTCGATCGCGATCGCGTGTGCATTGCTGTGCACCCCCAAGGGCGCCGCCGCGCTCGAGCCGCTGACGCGCTACCTCGAGGCCGGGCGCAGCCACGCCGCCGAGGCCCGCGAGGCCGCGGCCACCGTCGCGGCGCGCCAGGCCGACACCCGCGCCGAGCGGGCGGGTCTGTTCCCGGCCCTCGAGGCGTCGGCGGGCTACACCCGCAATCAGTACGACATCGTCGCGCGGATCCCCAACGCGGCCGGCGGCTTCGACGAGGCGACGTTCACCCCACGCAACCAGCTCGACGCGTCGGTGACACTCACGGTGCCGTTGCTCGACCTCGGCGCGATCCGTCGGACGCAGTCGGCCCGCGCCACCCTGCAGGCCGCCGCTCGCGATCGCAGCGTCGCGCTCGTCGACCTCGACGATCGGATCGTCGCGGCCTACACCAACCTCATCGCCTACGAGGCGCTCTCGCGATCGGCCGAGGGTGGCCTCGACGCGGCCCGAGCGAACCTCGAGGTCGTGCGCGCCCGCGAGTCCGGCGGCCTGGCCTCCGATCTGGACGTGCGCCGCGCCACCGCCCAGGTCGCCGCGGCCGAGCAGACGATCGCCGAGGCTGCGCTGCGCAAGCGCAGCGCCGCCCGCGAGCTCGAGGCGATCACCGGCATCGCCGTGTCCGATCCGATCCCCGCACCGCCCGCGGATCTCCGGGCCGAGGCCGCCCTGCCGACCTGGCTCGACGGCCTCGAGGGCACCGACGAGGTCGCGTCGGCGCGGACGAAGATCCGCGTCGCCGAGGCCAACCTCCGCGCGCGGCGATCGGTGTTCCTGCCGCTCTTGTCGGCCCGCGCCACCGAGCGGCTGACCAACGCCGCCGGCTTCGGCGAACCCGCGCAGTGGGCCGTCGGCGTGACCCTCACCGCGCGCTTCGACGTGCAGGCGATCCACAGGGCCCGGGCCGAGCGCGCGAACGTGATGGCGAGCGAGGCCCGCTACGATCTGGCCAAGCGCAGCAAGCGGCTCGAGATCGAGGACGCGCACGATCGCGTCGAGTCCCTGCGCGTGCGGGCCGTCGCGGCTGCGGCCGAGGCCGACGCGAACCGGGCCGCGCTGGCGGTCGCGCAGGCCCGCTACGAGGGCGGCACCGCGACGCAGCTCGAGGTGGTGCAGGCGCTGCGCGACGGCTTCGTCGCCGAGGCGGGCCGGATCCAGGCGACGAGCGAGCTGTCGTACGCCCGCGCGCAGCTGCGGCTCGCGGCGGGTCGCGCGGTGGAGGACCTGCGATGACGCCGGCTCCCAAGACCCCACGACGACATCGCCGGGCGTGGTTCGGCTACCGCGCGCGGGCCATGGCCGCGCTCGGCGTCGAGATGATGATCTACGACAAGCCCAAGCTTGCCGGCACGCTCGTCGGGGTCGTGTTCGCGGTGGTGCTGTCGCTGCAGCAGCTGAGCATCCTGTTCGGGCTGCTCGACAAGAACACGATGTTCGTCGACCACGCCGGCGCCGACGTGTGGATCACCCCGGCGGGCACCGAGCAGCTGCAGCCCGGCGCGCCGCTGTCGGACGCGGTGCTGATGCGCGCGCGGACGACCCCAGGCGTCGCGATCGCCGAGCCGCTGGTCTACTCCGGCGCCGTCATCAAGACGCCGATGGGCGCCTCCGAGCCGGTCACGCTCGTCGGCACCGCGGCGCCGATGCGCCTGGGCGGACCGTGGGCGATGGTCGCGGGCGATCCCGACGTGCTCGCGCACCCCGACACGGTGATCTTCGAGGACGCCGAGCGCAACAAGCTCGGCGCGCTCAACCTCGGCAGCCGCCGCGAGCTCAACGGCCGACTGGTGAGCGTCGGCGGCTTCACCTGGGGCCTGATGCCCTTCGGGCCGCCGTACGCGTTCGGCGACATCGAGCTGGTGCGCGAGCTGGTGCGAGTGCCCGCGAACCAACACACGTTCGTGCTCGTGCGCGTCGACGCGGGCGAGGATCCCGACGAGGTCGCCGCGCGACTCGGCGCCGCGCTGCCCGAGACCAAGGTCATGACGCGGGCGCAGTTCCACGACTCGATCGTCGGGCGCCTGATCGCCGATCAGCTGGGCGTGTCGTTCGGCACCTCGACCGCGTTCGGCCTGCTGGTCGGCTTCGCGATCGTGGCGCTGTCGATGTTCTCGTCGGTGCTCGACCACATCCGCGAGTTCGGGACGCTGAAGGCGATCGGCTGCACGAACTTCGATCTGACCAAGCTGCTGCTCGCGCAGTCGATCGGCTACGCGGTGTTCGGATCGCTGCTCGGCATGGCACTGGTCACCGGCATGTCCGAGGGCATCCGCAGCCCGCAGCTGGTGCCGATCATCGTCCCCGAGCTGTACCTGCTCGCCCCCGCCGCGATGATCCTGCTGTGCATGTTCGCCTCGGGGCTGGCGCTGCTGCGCGTGCGGGGGATGGTGTTCCGATGAGCGCCGAGCTGGCCGTCGATGCCCGCGGCATCGCGAAGACCTTCGGCAGCGGCGCGCTCGCGTTCCAGGCGCTGGCCGGCGTCGACCTGCAGGTGCGCCGCGGCGAGTTCGTGATGCTCGCGGGGCCGTCGGGCAGCGGCAAGACCACGCTGCTATCGATCCTGGGCTGCGTGCTCGGCAGCACCGCCGGCGATCTGTCGCTGTTCGGCACCCGCGTCAGCGGTCTGCCCGAGCGCAAGTTGCCCGCGGTGCGCATGGCCACGATCGGCTTCATCTTCCAGGGGCACAACCTCCTGCCGGCTCTGACGGCGCGCGACAACGTCGCCTTGGTGTTGAAG
>LNFB01000066.1 GCA_001464385.1 Deltaproteobacteria bacterium Ga0077550
CCGTCTCGCAGAGACTCGGCCTGCTCGGCCAGCGCTCGTTGCGTCGAATCCGCCATCACTCACTCCACCGTGTCAGCGTACCAAGTTCGAGTGCGGTCGCGGGACCAACGCGGCCAGCTCGGCCACGAAGTCGATCAAACACGGTACGGTCCCCGCATGTCGGACGAACTCACGCACTTCGACGGCGACGGCGCGGCGCGCATGGTCGCCGTCACCGCCAAGCCCGAGACCGGACGCCGCGCCACCGCCCGCGCCCGCGTGCGCATGGCCCCGGCCACGCTCGAGCGCATCGAGGCCGGCACGACCGTCGACGTCGCGTTCGAGACGATGGCGGATCGCCGCGGCATCGAGCTGCGCGTGACGGTGGAGGCGATCGACAGGACGGGGCCCGAGATGGAGGCGATGCACGCCGCGGCGGTCGGTGCCCTGACGATCTACGACATGTGCAAGGCGATCGATCGCGGGATGGTGATCGCCGAGGTGATGCTGCTGGGGAAGTCGGGCGGGAAGTCGGGGGACTTCGTGCACGAGGGGTGATGCGGGCCGGGTAGAGGAGCGACTTGTCGCGGGGTCCGCCGGCTGTCAGGGAAATCGGACGCGCGGTTGGACAGGGGTCCCTACGGGAGTTCTCTCCAACAGCGAAGGAAGGTAGGGTCTACGCATGGTCCAGCCCCCGATGGAGTCGTCCGGCGCAGGCGTCATCGGTCCCACGGACGCGACGCCGGCGGACGCGGGGGGCGACGACGCGTCGGTCGACGCGTCGGTCGAGTCCTGGCTCGCGGGCGTGGCCGCGGCGCCAGCGGTGACGTTGCGACCCGAGCTCGGCGAGGTCATCGGCGGCGTGTTTCGCATCGAGCGACCACTGGGCGAAGGTGGCATGGGGATGGTCTACCTCGCGCGGGACCTGACACTCGTGCGCGAGGTCGCGATCAAGTTTCACCGCGTCGCGGGCCCTCGCGCCGCCGAGCGGCTGCTCGCGGAGGCCCGCGCCGCGGCGAAGATCGCCCACGAGAACGTCTTGGTCGTGTACGAAGCCGGCGGCTGGAACGATCAGGTCTTCATCGCGATGGAGTACGTCGACGGCTGGACCGCGCGGCAATGGATCCACGAGGCCCCGCGCAGCAAGCAAGAGGTCGTAGCCCTCTACCTCGAGGCCGGGCGTGGCCTCGCGGCCGCGCACGCGCACGGCCTGGTGCACCGCGACTTCAAGCCGGACAACGTCCTGGTCGCGCGCGCGGCCGGTTCCGGTGGACGCGGCCGCGCACGCATCGCCGACTTCGGGCTCGCGCGCGCTGCCTCGGAGATCCTCGAGCAACGCGCCGGTCGGCCGAGCTCCTTCGTCGATGATCACGGCCGGACGGATGGCATCGCGGGTTCACCAGCGTACATGGCACCCGAGCAGCGCGTCAGCGCCGAGGTCGATGCGCGCGCGGACCAGTACGCCTTCTGTGTCGCCCTGTACGAGGGGCTGTTCGAACGCCATCCGTTCGCGGGTGCCGAGCGATCGTCGCTCGCGTCCTCGGGCTCGCGCGACGCCATTGTGATTCCGCGGGACCCGATGGTGCCGCCCCAAGTGCGCGGCGTCTTGCGACGCGGCCTTTCGCCCGATCCCGAGTCGCGATTCCCCAGCATGGACGCGCTGCTCGACGAGCTCGGCCGGGATCGGCAGGCGACGCGGCGCCGTCGCCTCGGACTCGCAGCGGCGGTCGTCGCCACCGGGCTGGTCACCTGGGCGGCGATGCGCCGGCCCGATCCGCTGCAAGGCTGCGCGGACGAGCCGGCGATCCAGGCGTGGTGGACCCCCGAGCGCGGCGCGGACCTGCAGGCCGCCCTGCTCGGCAGCGGGCGCCCGTTCGCCTCGGACCTGTTCGAGCACATCGACGTCGCGCTGACGGAGCGCGTCGAAGCCGCGACGCGGTCGCTCACCCAGGCGTGTCAGGCCACGTTCGTCGAGGGGACGCGCTCGTCTGTGGAGTTGCAGGCGCATCGCGAGTGTCTGACCCAGCGCGGCCGCGAGGTCACCGCGCTGCTCGAGGTGCTGGGCGAGGGCGCACCGGAGGTCGTCGATCGGGCCTTCGCCGCCGTCGACGGGCTGACCCCCGTCGAGCAGTGCGACGGCAAGACCGGCGACGACGATCTGGCGGACGTGAGCCCGCAGGAGCGTCCCGCGGTCGATGCGGCGCTCGAACTGATCGCGAAGGTCCGCGAGCTGGAGGCGGCGGGGCGCTTCGATCAGGCGATCGTCGAGGGCGATGCCGGTCTGCCCGGGGTCCGTGCGCTCGGTCGACCCCGACTGCTCGCGCAGCTGCTGCTGCAGCTCGCCTCGAACCTGAGCCAACGCCGCGACTTCGTCCGCGCGCGCGCCTTGCTGCGCGAGGCCGGCGCAGCGGCCGTGCTCGCCCGCGCCCACTTGGTCGCCGCGGAGGTCGGCATCGAGGGCATCTACACCGATGGTTGCCTCGCGTCCGACACGGAACTCGGCGATCAATGGGCCGCGCTCTCCGCCGCGTGGCTCGATCTCGCGGGCTCGCCCCCGAAGCTGCGGCGCAAGTTGATCGCGCATCGCGGCATGGCGCACGGCACGGCGAGTCGCTTCGAGGCCGCGCTCGCCGACCAGACCGAGGCGCTCGCCCTGCTCGACCAAGACCCCTCGCCGAGCGGGCTCGAACGCGCCAGCATGCTCGGTGCGATCGCCGTCACGCATTCGATGATGGGGCACCCGGAGCGGGGGCTCGAAGCGGCCGCCGAATCGGTGGCAGGCTATGGTGCCGCGCTCGGCGAGCAGCACCCCACGTACGCGTGGGCGCTCGGCCTGTTGGGTGGGATGCAGGCCGGCGTCAGGGACTTCGACGCGGCCGAGCGGACGCTGCTGCGCTCGATCGAGATCGGGGAGCGCCTCCTGGGGCCCCACTCGTCCCGCGTCATCGAAGCCCGCACCAACCTAGGAGGGCTGTACTCGATCACCAGGCGCCACGCGGAGGCGATGGCGATGCGGCGTCGGGTGCTCGACGACGCTCGCGCCTCCGGTCGTCCAGACAGCCCGGGGACTGTGGTGATGATCTCGGAGCTCGCGAAGTCGCACGGCATTCTCGGGGAGTTCGCACGTGCCCGCGAGCTCCAGGCCGAGGCGACCGCGCTGGCGAAGCAGGTGGCCGGCGCCGACAGCCTGCTGTACGGCAAAGAGCTCGTGCGCGACGCCGACCTGCTGCTCGAACACGCGCCGCCCCGCGCCCTCGAAGAGGCCACGCTCGGCCTCGAGCTCATCTCGAAGTACCTCGAGCCCAGCGTCGTGCAGCGAATCGAGGCGACGGCGGTGCACGCGATGGCGCTGGGTGCCAACGGTCGATGTGACGATGCGGTCGCGCCGCTCGAGGCTGCGCTCGCCGACTACGCGGAACAGATCAGGCCCGACCACCCGGGAACCATCGACGAATGGGTGTGGCTCGGTCGGTGTCGGGTGGAACTCGGCCGCTGGGACGATGCCATCGTCGCGCTCGAGCGCGCGTCGCGGATCCTCGCGGCGATCGGCGACGAGCCCGGCCCACAGGTCGCCGAGTTGCTCGCGCGGGCGCGTGCCGGTCGCGGCACCGCGAAGCCGTAGTCCGCGAGCAACGGCCGCAGCCCGTAGGCACCAGACGTCGCTCCCGGTTGCGCAGCGTGCCGCGCGGACACCGTCAGGCCCATGCCGATTCCGGCGTGGGCTGTTCACTTCGGCGACAGCACGAAGGGGTAGTTCACCAGCACGTGCCCGCCGCCCTCGGCCTTCGGGAATCGCCAGCGCTTCACCGCGTTGGCCATGCACTGGCCGACCGCTTCGTCGGGCAGCTCGGTGCTCGCGACCGTCGACACGGAGACGTTGCCGAGCACGTCGATCACGAACTGGATCACGACGCGCCCTGCGATGGTCGGGTCGAGCGCGAGCCCGCGGTTGTAGCAGTGACGGATCTCGTTGCGGTGCGCGCGGACGATTCGCCGGATGATCACGGCGTCGAGGCTGCCCTTCACCTGGGCCGACGCCATGCGGACCCGTGGCATCCGCGAGCCACGACCGCCGAAGCCCGCGCCGTGGCCCTTGCCATAGCCCGCACCGGAGCCACCGCCCGAGCCGAGCCCGATGCTCCCGTCGCTGCCATCGCCGCCGGGCAGTCCGAGATGACCCCACGTCGCCTCGTGCGCCATGCCGGCCGCGAGGTCGACGCCCTGCATCACGCTGGTGCCGCGGCTGTGGCCGTCGATGACGCGCGACTCGTCGGCCGCGACGAACGCGGTGTACTCGGTGATGACGCGGTGCTCGAGCGACAACGCGGTGACCTGCTCGATCCGTTGCTTCCGCCGGGCGTCGCTGGCGAACGCCAACGTGGGATCGAGCTGGAGCTCGTCGATCTGCTCGCGGGCCCACATCGATCGCACGCCGTCGACGTCTTCGTCCCGCACCGCGTGGAGCGAGACCGGCAGCTCGACCCGCGCGTCGCCGCGGCGGCCCTGGACCACGGCGCGACCGCGCAGCGGCCCTTCGTAGCGCGCGAACACGACGACCGGTTCGCCGACGAACAGATCGGGCATGCGCGAGGGCGCCACGTCGTGGACCTCGAGGCCGTCGAAGGCGACCACGAGGTCCACGAGCGCGGGCTGACGGAGCTTGTCGTAGATGCGCTCGACGACGGGTTCGGTCGGCTGCTCGAGGTCGACGTACGTCACCGTCCCGCGACCCATGCGCGCCAAGCCGTCGAGCAGGTAGCGGTTGACCGACGTTCCGACGCCCATCGCGAAGATCCGCGCATCGCCGATCTCCTGGCCGACGAGCTCGAACACCTCGGCCTCGTTGCCGATGTAGCCGTCGGTCAGGAACACCACGTAGCGCACGCGGTCGCTCCGGCGGGGCACGCCGAGCGCGGCGCGGATGCCCGCGGTCATGTGGGTGCCGCCCTCGCCCTCGAGCCCGTCCACGTACGCGAGCGCGCGCTCGATGTTCTCGTCGGTGCGGGGCAGCAACTGGTCGCCGAGGCCCGACACATCGTCCGAGAACCGCAGCACCGTGAACGCGTCGTCGGGGCCGAGTCCGTCGATGAATCGCCGCATCGTCGCCTTGGCCATCGCCATCGGCGCGCCCATCATCGACCCGGAGGCGTCGACGACGAAGACCAGCTCGCGACCGGGGAGGTCCTCGGTGTCGAGCCGCGTCGGCGGCTGCACCGTCAACGTCAGCCAACCGCCGTCGCCGTCCGCATCGGGCTGGGCCTGCATCGTGGCTGTCGTGGCGCCACCTCTGCGCCGCCACGACAGCACGAAGTCGCGGTTGAGCAGCGCGTAGCGCTCGTCGAGTCGCACCATCGCGCCGAGGTGATCGGGGTCGATGTCGACACGGTGCGAGGGATCGGCCCGCCGGCGTCGATCGAGACCTCGATCTCGAGATCTCCGCACGTGCGCAGCCCTGGCGGGAGCACCGGCGGCGTGATGCGTGAGGCATCGGGGACCCGATCGGTGTCGGCGATCACGCCGCTGCCCACCGAGGTACCCCTCGGGGCGCCGGGGATGAACCGCGGACCGACCACGGTGGGGAGCACCAGCTCGAAGCGACCGCGCTGGGCGGCGAGCGGCTGGACCACGTGCATGCTGACCTCGATCACCTCGCCGGGGGCGACGTTCGCGACCCGCTGCGTGAACACGTTGGGTCGCTCCTGCTCGAGCAGTCCCGCGGTGTGGCCGGCCTTCTTGGCCTCCTCGTAGACCTGTTGGGCTTCGGCGCGCCGATGGATCTTGCCGCGGAGCGTTCGCTCGCCCACGCGCAGCGAGTAGTCGTCGACGGCGCCGTCGTGCGGCAGCGGGAAGATGTAGACGACCTCGATCGCCTCCGAGAGCGTGTTCTCGAAGGTCTGGGTCACCGTGGTCTCGGCGACGGTCCCCACGACCATCGTCTCGAAGCGCGTGCGCTGCAGCGGCAGGCCCATCACGCGCCCATTCGCGAGCTCGGTCAGCAAGCGACCTCCCCCGGGGTCCTCGGTGTCGGTGACCTCGACCGCGGCCTGCGACGTCGGTCCGCTCGCGCACAGCTCGGTCGGCAGCGCCGCCGTCTCGTCCACGGGCGGCGACGGGTCGTCATCGACGTCTTCGAGCAGGGGAAGAGGCGCGTCCGACGAGTCCTCGTCGGGTTCCTCGGGCACGTCGAGCTCGAGCTCGCTGGGGATCACAGGCGTGCACGCCGATGCGAGCAGCCCGACGACGAACCGGACAACCGGCGCGCGACGACGGCACATGATGCCAACCTCCGGGTTGTGGCACCGGACGCCGCGAGATCGAGGAAGTTCCCGAGCGAAGGGGTTTTTCGCGGTGGTTTGCGCGAGCGTGGACGGCGAGGCTCGTGGCGGCCGGGCTGGTCGCGAGCACGCGGTGCGGGATCGACAATCGCCGGCCACGGGCGCGGGGCGAGGGCGGTGCAGGCCGGGACGCTCGCCGGGGTTGCGCATGGCCGTTCGTGCACCGCGTCCGGTTCTACTGCGAGACGTGGGGCTCCGCCGCCCGCGACGCACGGTTGGCGAACGGCCGGCCTGCCGGCGTGATGGCGCTTCATTGCTGCGAAGCCGCGGGGCTCGGCGACGCCAATGAGAGCACTCGGCGGGGAATGCCGAAGCTGGTGGCTTCGAGCTGGAGGTGCAGGGCTCGGTCGCTCAGCAAGATCTCGGGGCTGCCGAGCACCCATAGCACCACCGGCGCCGGTGAGACGACGGTACAGCGGAGTAGCGCGGTATCACGAGCCATGCCGTTCGCATCGTCGACGGGAAGCACGGTGGGGCTGCAGTCGAGCGCGAGCGGGGCAGGGTCCTCGCCGCAGACCGTGGAATCGGCCTCCTCGCCGGCACGCTCGAGCGATGCGCTCCAGCGGCCGGGTGCCGGAGCGCCGGTACCCGCCCAGCGGCAGGTCATGGGCGATGGAGGCGGAGGTGACGGTGGAGCAGAAGTGGATCTGACGACGAGATCGGAGATTCCGAGGACGTCTTTGGGGATGAGCACGAGCTCGAACGTCACGCGGTGATCGGGACCGATGCCGAGCACCGCGGTGCCATCGTATGCGGCGATCGGAAAGTCGCGGCAGCCGGTGTTGACGGCGTCGAACGTGGACGTGTATCGCGGCGCGGGCTCGAACGGAGGTGGCGGCGGATCGGTGGACGAGCTCGGGAGAGGAGCCGGGGATGCATGACGGCACGCGCCGAGCAGCACGGGCGTGGCGAGGAGGAGACCGCGGACGGCTCGGGGCACGAGGGACACCCTGATAGGGGTAGTCGGCAAGCGGGGCGCTGTCGAGGTGGCGCCGTACCGTGCGGTCGACCGCGGACACTTCTGGCCGGCGATGCACGTCGCTCCGTGCGGTCGTTCGACACACGGGCCGATGCGTCGAAGTCGCCGCGGGTCGATCGGGTCGAACTCCACCGCCACGGAGCCGTCCCGCCAGACTCGCTCGAAGCGGTACCACACGCGACCATCCGGAAGCCGGATGGACCAGATCCGGTCAGGGCCAGACCATCGCGACCCAGACGATCGCGAAGAACACCACCAACGCGAGTCCTTGGGGTGGCAGCAGCAGGAACACGGCGAAAACGGCGGCGTAGACCGCTATCAACGAGCCGAACATCAGGAGGATCGGCGCGACGCCCCGCCACGCTGCGCGGCGGTCGGCCTTCCGCAACTCCGCATCGAGTCGACGCATGTCCGCAGCGACGTGCGTGGGTAGTCGTGCGGTAGAACGATCCACGACGCTTGCCGTCTCGGCGACCGACCGAACGCTTCGGGTATTCCTGCAGAACCCACGCCGGTCATGTCGAGCTCGACCCAGTGGGGGATCCGCTCGCCGGACTCGGCGTCGAGTGCGGGAGGTCGAGCCTCGCCCACCGAGGGACGCGGCCACGGTGGCGACTGGCGAACGAGGGCTCCGCGAGCGACGCCGACGGATCCGTAGGTTCGGAACGAGCCGCGGCAGCGCGGCGAGCACAGCTGCACACTAGCCCACTGCGAATCTCGTTGTACGAGCGCATGCAACACCCGCATGCGCACTGCCACGTCTGTCCCCCTGTCGTTCGTCACGCTCGCGTGCAGCCTCGTTGCGTGCGCCGGCGGCAGTTCGTCCGCCACCGGGGTCGGCGAGGACGACGGTCCGGGCACGTCGTCCCACGGTGGTTCGGAGTCCAGCGACGACGCCCCGATCACGACCACCACGGCGTCCCCGTCATCGACGACATCGACGGGCCACGGCAGCGACGGCGAGGTGTCGTCGTCGGAGGGCGGCGCCGTCGACGGTGCCGTCGTGCACCTCAACCTCACCGCCGGCAGCTCGATGTCCCCGAGCGGGTCACCCATGCTCGGCACGGACGACGCCGCGGGTACTGCCGCGCCGCGCTTCGCCGATGCGCCCCGCGCTCCGGCCCCGAATGTGCCGTCGACGTGCGACGTCCCGAGCACACCGATCGGCCAGGCCTCGGCCAGCGAACTCGAGAGCCTGCGCTACTACATCTCGTCGATCATGCTGTGCGAGTCGCTCGAGACCGTCGGCACCGCGTGGGGCAACCCGAGCGGATGCCTGACGCTGTACCAAGCCACGACGATGCAGGACTACGACGGCTTCGGCGCCGACGAAGCGCGTGCGCACCCCGAGCTCTACGTCGACTTGATGGACCCCGCGGCGCTCGCGGCCCTCGACCCCCAGCTCTCGCTCGGCCCCGATGCGGTCCGCGAGTACAACTACGGCATCATCAGCTGGTACCGGCCGGTGATGGTGCGCGCGAGCGTCACGCTCGACGCCGGTGGCGGCGGTCCGCTCACGCTGTTCACCAGCGACGGCGACGTCGTCGAGGACGGGATGTTCCCGGGCTCGTTCACCAACGAGATCGTCGACCTCTCGGCGGGCCCGGCCACCGACGGCGTGGCGATGCTGAGCAACGGCGGCAACTGGTTCAAGTTCCAACACCCGTTCGAGATCACGCAGGCCGATCTCGACGCCGGGACCAGCTACACGCTCGACCTGGTGTTCGATCCCGACCGCATCATCAGCGGAATGAACTGCACCACCCGCGGCACCGCGTTCAAGGACGAGGCCGGCCGTGCGATCTTCGTGCCCTTGCTCGAGCTCTCGCCGGTGCCGCGTTCGACCGCGGACACCACGTGGCGCGAGACGTACATGATCCACGTCGACGATCCCGGGCTCGCGAGCACGTTCGACCTCCGGCTCCAGCTCTACTCGCGGATGGACGACCCGAACCGGACGATCTACGGCGCCGATCTGAAGGGTCTCATCGCCGCCGACACCACGAGCGAGCCGCTGTCGCAGAAGGTGTCGTTCGTGGTCGACGACGGCGCCGGACTCGTCGAGCTGCAGGACTACGCTGCGTTGCCCATGCTCACGGGGCTCGCGCGGCTCGACACCATCGGCGACGCCGGCACCGTGACGGTGCTCTGCAACGGCACATTGCCCGCGCTCTCCGAGCAGGGCTGCGCATCGGGCAGCCTCACGGTCGACTACGAACTGGTCGCATCGGCGCCGCTCTGAAGCGTCCACCTCGATGCGGATGGAGGCTCGAAGGCCAGCGCCGCTCGAGCGACCGCGCGCCGTCATTCGGGTGGCGCGAGCTCGTCGACCTCGTCGAGCAGTCGATCGAACAGCGGCGTCCACGTGGTCCAGGCGTGCTCACCCGGGGCCGTGAGCACGTGGTCCTTCGGGAGCGCGGCGGCGAGCACCGCGTGGGCACGTGCACCGGAGTCCTCGGTGCCGTACGCGAGGTAGATGGGTGTATCGGTCGACTTCATCCACGCCCACAGCCGCTCGTCCCACGCGAGCTCCGCCGGCGGCTGCCATTTCGCCAGGCCACCGGCGTGCATGACCGCCTCGATGGTGCGGGGGCGCCCGAGGTAGGGCGCGATGAGGAGGATGCCGTCGACGTCGTCGGGGTACTTCTCGGCGGTGAGCAGCGCACCGATGCCGCCCATGGAGATGCCGAGCAACCAGATCTGTTCGTAGCGGCCACGCGCGGGCGCGAGCACGTCCTCGTGGAGGCGTTCGCGGAGCGTGCGATCGGCGTAGTAGCCGAAGTGCGCGTCGACGGTGACGACGTCGACGCCCGCCTCCGCGTGGGCGCGGGCGACGAAGCCGTGGCGAGAGTAGTCCTCGCCGAGATCACCGCGGCCGGGGAGCAGCACGAGCAGCGTGTGGGGCTGGGCGGCGTGGGAGGTGGCGGGGTGGGGGTGGGTGCCGATCGGGATCGTGGTCTTCGGCGCGCAGGCGATCGCGAGCAGGAGGCCGAGGTGGAGCGGTCGCGCGCGAGGCATGGAGCGCGTCTACTAGCACGGGCGGCGGAGTTCGAGCGTGCCCTGTTCCCCGGTCACATCGCTGGGCTCGCGCCTCTGCCTCGACGCCATGACCGCGCAGGAGCCCAACCCGCAGCAGCAGCACTACCCCTACCCGCCGCAGGCGTACCCGCCTCAGGGGTACCCGCCTCAGGCGTACCCGCCTCAGGGGTACCCGCCTCAGGCGTATCCGCCTCAGGCGTATCCGCCTCAGGCGTATCCGCAGCAGGCGTATCCGCAGCAGCCCGGACTCGGTGCTGCGCGACGACGTGGGCCGGCCCCGGCCGTCGTGGTCGCGGCGGTGCTCGTCGTCGTGGCGCTCATCGGCACCTGCGTCTTCAGCATCTCGACGGCCGTGAATGAAATCGATGCAGTGGTCGACGCGACCGTGCGCGCGTGTGCCCCCGAGAGCGGATCCGCCGAGTCGTGCCCGGTGCCGCGGTTCCATCGAGGCCTCTCGGAGGCAGCCGCCAACCCGAAGAACGGCAAGTTCATCGGCTTCGTCCCCAGCTCCCGCGAGGTCCGCTGCGCCAACGGGATCTGCGACGGCCGTGTACGCGGCAATGTGGTGTTCGAGCACAGAACGTTCCCGACGACCCTCGACTTCGTCGAACGGGACGACGTCTGGACGCTCGTCTCGTTCATCGACGAGTATCGGCCGCCGCTGTTGGACTAGCGCGCGAGGCTGCGCTGCTCGTGCGAATCGCCGGCGGCCCCAGCCGAGCCGTACGGGCGGCGCTGCACGTGTGGGCGACCGATCGCTCCGAGACCGTGATCAAGCTCGCCGCTCGGCAGTCTACCGAGACAATGCCCTACCCCGCGAATACCCCCCGTCTCGCCCTCTCCCTGTGCCTCGCACTCTCGTTCGGCCTCGGCGGCTGCGCGTCCGCCGAGGACGACACCGCCGAGTTCGAGGAGCTCGCCGCCGAGCTCGCCGACCACGTCGGCGTCGAGGAGTACGAGATCGTCCGCATCGACGATCACTTCGTCGAGCCGGGCGAGGGCGACGGCACCGACGAGCCGCCGAACGCCTCGCTCCCGGATGAACTCGCCAGCGCCGACGACCCGGTGATGGCCTGCAAGTTGACCGGATGGATCGGCCACACGCAGGTCTGTCAGGTCTGCTCGGTCGACTGGATCTGGTGGGGGTGCGTCGAGTCGGTCAATTGCTTCGACGGTGGTGCCACCACCTACCGTGTTTGTGAGCGCTGACGCGCGCCTCCCCGAGCCGCCGCCTCGCCGGGTGCGATGCGGTGGTGACCGACGACGCTGGGGCCTCCGGGGTCGGGTTGCGGCGCGACTCCGTGCCCGTGGGCGTCCCGCAATCCCGACCTGGACGCCGGGCTCCGGCTCGGGTCGTGGACTCGCTGCATCATGACGACTCGGGCTTCTCGCCGGCGCGCTCGATGGGCGCGTGGACGGCCTCGTGGGCGGCCGGGCGCCGCGTGATCTTGTAGTGCATCTGCATCGCCGTGATCCCGAGCACCGTGACGCGGTGGTCGCAGCGGATCTCGCCATCGTCGGCGACGGCGAGCGCGAAGTGTTCGTGCAGCGTTCGCAAACGCAGGACCCGCCAACGCGTGGGCGAGCGCTCGACCACGCGATAGAAGCCGACGTCGCCGAACCCTCGGCCGGCCGACGACAGGATCAGGCCGGCGCAACCGCGGGAAGGATCGCCGCCGCGTGGGTCGACCGACGGCCCGAGCAACACCGTGGCGTTCCCCCGCGGCAGCGGAAACACGACACGCACGCACGGAAGCGCGTGCAGGGGCGCGACGCCATCGCCGTAGAAGCCGGTGTACACCACGCGATCGCGTGAGCCCGGGGCCGCGCGACGATGGCGGATCCACGCGGTGCACACGCGACGCCCTTGGGCATCGCGCAACGGGAGCACCTGACTCACGAGCCCCCGGGCCAGGTCGAGCCCCGTCACGGGGAACTCGAGCTGCTGCATCGCGCGGCTGACGGTGTTCACCAGCAACCACAGCAGCAGGCGACCCGGGAACGGCGAGTGGTTCCACGCCTCGAGATCGTACTCGCTGGTGCGCTCGTAGAATCGGTGGATCTCGGGATGCACCTGCCCGGGGTCGAACGACGGACTCGCGAGCGACGCGAAATCCTCGACGAGGCCTGTGTCCGATTGCTGCTCGTCGACGGTCCAGCCCTGGTTTGCCGCGATGTCGCGGTAGGCGAGCGGACCCATCTCGAGGCTGGGTCCGCCGACGGGGCCTGCGAGCCACGGTAAGCTGTGGGGATCGCAGCGCTTGCCGAAGAGGATCACCCACGCGCGGATGAGTGCTGCTCCGGTTGCGGCGATCCACCGCATCGCGAAGCCTGCCGCGTCGGCCATCGTGGGACTGTACGGGGTTGGGCGCGGTGGGGGCAATTCGTGATCGGTGGGGATGGGAGGCTCGAGGGCTGTCCCGGGTTGACAGGGGCTCATCGTGGAATCACGTCGACGAGTCGACCCAGGATCGTGGCCTCGGGCCAGACGACACGGAGCGCCTCGCGAGCGCTTCGCCAACTCGGTTGGCGGCACGCCGCGCTGGCGTCGACGCACCCCTCGCGTCAAACTCACCGTTCGATGTTGCGGCTGTCCCCGATCCCGACGCTACCGCTCTCGCTGTTGCTCGCGTGCGATCCCGGGCGCGACGGCGGGCCGAGCGTGTGTGATCCGTTCGTGGCGGACGAGCAGCCGTCGAAGCTCCGCGACCTGCTCGTGGTGGGGCGCGCCGTTGGTGAGGAACTCTACGTGGTCGACCACGCCTCGTACGGGGATCGCATCGGCGACCCGCGCGTGTTCGTGTCCGACGGCGACGCGTTGCGGCGCGTGCTCTACGAGGGGTACGTGGGTACGTTCGAGATGCA
>LNFB01000067.1 GCA_001464385.1 Deltaproteobacteria bacterium Ga0077550
GAGGGCGGCCAGGTCAACATCGAGATCACCGACGACGGCGCGGGGATCGACCCCGCCAAGCTGCGCACCCGTGCGGTCGAGCGCGGGATCGTCACCGCAGAACGCGCGAGCCGCATGAGCGATCGCGAGGCGCTCTACCTCATCTTCCACCCCGGCTTCTCGACCGCAGAGAAGGTCACCAACGTCTCGGGCCGCGGCGTCGGCATGGACGTGGTGAAGACGAACATCGAGAAGATCGGCGGCACCGTCGACATCCACACGCAGCTCGGCGTCGGGACGACGCTGAAGATCAAGATCCCGCTGACGCTCGCGATCATCCCCGCGCTGATCGTGACGAGCGGCAACAACCGCTTCGCGATCCCGCAGGTGAGCCTGCTGGAGCTGGTGCGCCTCGAGGGTGGCACCGCGCACCGGGCCATCGAGTCGCTGCACGGGACGAACGTCTACCGGCTCCGGGGCAACCTCCTCCCGCTCGTGTTCCTCGACAGCGCGCTCGAGCTGGCGCGCGCCGTGAACGAGACCGATGTCGTCAACATCGTCGTGGTCCAGGCCGACGACCGCCAGTTCGGCCTCGTCGTCGACGGCATCAACGACACCGAGGAGATCGTCGTCAAGCCCCTGGGCAAGGAGCTGAAGGGGCTGAGCGCCTTCGCCGGCGCAACCATCATGGGCGACGGCCGCGTCGCGCTCATCCTCGACGTGCTCGGGATCGCGCAACGGGCCAACGTCGTCAGCGCCGCGCGCGAACGGAGCATCGTCGACAAGGCCAACGCCAGCCACGCCCAGCTCGAGGACCGCGAGGCCCTCCTGCTCTTCCGGCTCGGCGCCGAGGGGCGCATGGCGTTGCCGCTCTCGATGGTCGCGCGCCTCGAGGAGATCCCGCTCAGCTCCGTCGAGCACGCCGCAGGCCGCGAGGTGGTCCAATACCGCGGCGCGATCCTGCCGCTCATCGACGTCCGACGTGTGCTCGGCGTCTCGGCGAGTCGCAGCGACGACGGCCCGTTGCAGGTGATCGTGTACTCCGAGCACGCGCGCAGCGTCGGCTTCATCGTCGATCAGATCCTCGACACCGTCGAGGAGGCGCTCACGTGCCGCCAACGCAGCAACCGTGAGGGCATCGTCGGCTCGGCGGTCGTGCAGGGCAAGGTCACGGACATCCTCGACGTGCACGGCGTGATCCGCCGCGTCGACCCCAGTTTCTTCTCCCAAGAGGCGGCATAGCCCATGGCTGCACAAACTCGGCAACTCTGCACCTTCACCCTGGGCGACATGCTCTTCGGCGTCGACGTGACCCACGTCCAGGAGGTCATACGCTACCAAGAGATGACGTCCGTGCCCCTCGCACCGACGCTCATCCGGGGGCTCATCAACCTGCGCGGGCAGATCGTCACGGCGATCGACATGCGTGCGCGACTCGGTCTACCGGCGCGCAGCGAACCACTGCCGATGAACGTCGTGCTGCGGACCGGGGACGGGGTGGTCAGCCTGCTGGTCGACGAGATCGGCGACGTCCTGCAACCCGACGACACGCAGTTCGAGCGCGTCCCCGAGACCATCTTCGGCGTGCTCCGCGAACTGGTCACCGGCGTGTACAAACTCGAGCGATCGTTGCTGCTGGTCGTACACGTCGAGCGGCTCATGTCTTCGATCGAGACTGGCACCCTAGCGGAGGCGGCCTGACCGCCCGGTGAGCGATTCCCATGCGTCGCACCGCCAAGTCTGCCGCCCGCGCGGCTGTTTCAGGGCCCCTCGCGGCGAGCCTCGCGATCTTCGAGCCGCGACTCGAAGCCGTGACCGCGCGCCTGGTCGATGTCCTGGCCGCGAGTTCGCCCCATCTACTGGCCCTCTTTCCGCCGTCGAGCGAGCCGTCGGCGGCACTCCTGGGCCGATTCCTGACGCGCATCGTCGAGACCGAGAGCCTCGGCCAGCCGCTCGGCGACGGCCTCGGCCTCGATGCCTACCCCATCCCCACGCGCGACCAGTGGGAACACCTGGTCGAATCCTTCATATGGAGCCTGTCTGCAGTCGCAGGCAAGGCGTTTTCACCCCCAATGGCGCGCGCGTGGCGAGCAACCGGTGAGCGGTTGTTCTCGACCATGTTCGAGAGCGAAGCCGAACCCAACGAGAGGAACACTGCAATGTCAGCCCAACCCGAGCGCAAGCGAATCGATCACCCCGCCAACACCTCCCACGGCAGCGCAGACCTCGACCCCGCGATGGTCGAGATGCAGCAGAGGCTCGAGGACTACGAAGGCCAATTGCGCGCGATCTCCCGCTCGCAGGCGGTGATCGAGTTCGACCTCGACGGCACGATCCTCACGGCCAACGAGAACCTCCTCCACACCCTGGGGTATCAACTGGGGGAAATCGTGGGAAAACACCACAGGATGCTGGTCGAGCCTGCGTATGCGGCGTCTCGCGAGTACCGTGACTTCTGGGCCGCGCTGGGCCGGGGGGAGTTTCAGTACGGCGACTACAAGCGATACGGCAAGGGCGGCCGCGAAATCTGGATGCGGGCGTCCTACAACCCGGTGATGGACGACGCCGGCCGACCCGTGAAGGTCGTGAAGCTCGCCGCCGACATCACGGATGTGAAGCACCGCGAGCTCGACGCGATGAAGCTCAAGCAGGTGGTCGAGACCGCCCCGATCAAGCTGATGTTCTGCGACACCGACCTCACGATCCGGTACGCGAACCCGGCGTCGGTGCAGGCGCTGAAGCGTCTCTCCCGGCACCTCCCCATCGCGCCCGAGCGCGTGATTGGTGCGTCGATCGACATCTTCCACAAGAACCCCGCGCACCAGCGCAAGATGCTCGCGGACCCGAGAAATCTCCCGCACCAGGCCCGCATCCAGGTCGGCGACGAGTATCTCGATCTCATGGTCGCAGCGGTGACCTCGCCCGACGGTGAGTACCTCGGGCCGATGCTGACGTGGGACATCGTCACCGAGAAGGTCGCCGCGGAGAAAGCGGAAGCGGACAAGATCGAGCGTGAGCGGGTCATCGCGCTCGCGGCCATGAAGCTGAAGCAGGTCGTCGAGACCGCCCCGATCAATCTGATGTTCTGCGACGCCGATCTGGTGATCCGGTACGCCAATCCCGCATCGGTGGCCGCACTCCGGCGCATCGAGAAATTCCTGCCGGTCAGTGCCGAGCGCGTGGTTGGCTCGTCGATCGACATCTTCCACAAGCACCCCCCCCACCAGCGCAAGATGCTGCAGGACCCGAAGAACCTGCCGCACAACGCTCGGATCACCGTCGGACCCGAGACGCTCGAGCTCATGGTGGCGGCCATCACGTCGCCCGAGGGCGAGTACCTCGGCCCCATGCTCACCTGGGACATCATCACCGAGAAGGTCGCCGCGGAGCGGGCCGAGGCCGCCAAGGTCGAGACCGAGCGCACCGCCGCCGAGGAGCTCCAGCGCAAGGTCGAAGCCCTGCTCGAGACGGTGAACGGAGCCGCGCGAGGCGACCTCACGCGCACGGTCACCGTGAGCGGGACGGACGCGATCGGTCGCGTGGCCGAGGGCCTCGGTCGGCTCCTCACGACGATGCGCGAGAGCATCACGAGCATCTCGACCAACTCGACCGCGCTCGGTGCCGCCTCCGAGGAGCTCAGCGCCGTCAGCAAGCAGATGACGGACACCGCCGAGGAGACGTCGGCCCAGGCGAACGTCGCATCGGCCGCGACCGAGCAGATCAACCGCAACATCCAGACGGTCGCCACCGGCACCGAGGAGATGTCGGCGAGCATCCGCGAGATCGCCAAGAACGCCTCGGACGCGGCCCGTGTCGCGACCAGCGCGGTGAAGGTGGCCGAGACCACCAACACCATCGTCGGCAAGCTCGGCGAGAGCAGCGCGGACATCGGCAAGGTGGTGAAGGTCATCACCTCCATCGCCCAGCAGACCAACCTGCTCGCCCTCAACGCCACCATCGAAGCGGCGCGGGCGGGTGAGGCCGGCAAGGGCTTCGCGGTGGTCGCGAACGAGGTCAAGGAGCTCGCGAAGGAGACCGCGAAGGCGACCGAGGACATCAGTCAGAAGATCGAGACCATCCAGTCGGACACGCGACAGGCCGTCGGTGCCATCGGTCAGATCAGCGAGATCATCGCGCAAATCAACGAGCTGCAGGGCGCCATCGCCTCCGCAGTCGAGGAGCAGACCGCGACGACCAACGAGATCGGTCGCAACCTCGCCGACGCCGCCCGCGGCTCCAGCGAGATCGCGCAGAACATCTCGGGTGTCGCCGAGGCCGCGCAGAGCACGTCGGGAGGTGCCTCTGACACCAACCGTGCCGCCGCCGAGCTGACGCGGATGGCCTCCGAGCTGCAGCGATTGGTCGGTCAGTTCACGTACTGATCGGCGCCTGACCGGGGAGCGCCTCGGCGCCCCCCGGTCACCCTCCCGCCAACCACCTCCGCACGACCACCTCCGCACGACGCGAGCTCCCCGATGCCTGGCACCCCTGCACGAATCCTCATCGTCGACGACTCCGCGGTGGTGCGGCGCATCCTCTCGGACCTCGTCGCCAGCGACGCCGACCTCGAGGTCGCAGGCATCGCGCAGAACGGCAGCATCGCGCTCCAGAAGCTCACCCAGGTCTCCGTCGATCTGGTGGTCATGGATGTCGAGATGCCCGGCATGGACGGCATCGAGGCCGTCACCCGCCTACGCGTCGACTGGCCTCGCCTGCCCGTGCTCATGTGCAGCTCGGTCACCGCCCGGGGCGCGGACGCCACGCTCCGGGCCCTCGCCGCCGGCGCCACCGACTACGTGGCCAAGCCGTCCGGCCTGAGTTCGCCCGACGGCCAGGCCAGCTTCAAGCTCGAGTTCTTGGCCAAGGTGAAGGGCCTCACGGCGTCGCGCAGCCAGCCAGTCGCGCCACCGAAGCCCCCCGTCGCGCCCGCGCCGATCGGTATGCCGGCGGCGCGGCGTGTCCCCCCCAAGCGCCCGGCGATCCTCGCGATCGGCTGCTCGACCGGTGGGCCCAACGCGTTGGCGCGCGTCTTCGCGGACATTCCCCGCGACATCGGCGTGCCGATCGTCATCACCCAACACATGCCGCCGCTGTTCACCAAGATGCTCGCGGAACGGCTCACTTCGATCTCTCAAATTCCGGTGAAAGAAGCCGAAGCGGGAGATGTGCTCGAGCCGAACCGAGCGTACATCGCCCCCGGCGACTACCACATGACGATCCACCGCGACGGTGTTCGCGTCCGGGTGGCGCTGAACCAAGACCCCCCAGAGAACTCCTGCCGCCCCGCCGTCGACGTGATGTTTCGCTCCGTCGCCAAGGTATTCGGCGCCGACGTCATCGCCACGGTGATGACCGGGATGGGGCGCGATGGCGCCATCGGAGCCCGCTTCATCGCCGAGGCCGGGGGCTGGGTCATCACGCAAGAGGCGGGCTCGTGCGTCGTGCCGAGCATGCCCAACGCCGTCGTCGAGATCGGCGCCTCCCATGAGAGCGCGGAACTCGACCGACTCGGCACCCTCTACGGATTTCGTTGCAAGCCTGGCGCCGGACAAGATCGCCGCGCGTCCAACTTCTGAGGCCATTCGCCCCACTCGAGGAAAGTACCATGCGCGCCCTTGTCGTCGATGATTCCCGTGCGATCCGCTCCGTCATTTCCCGCATGCTCCGCGAGATGGGCTACTCCGTCACGGAGGCCGGGAACGGTCGCGAAGCCCTCGACCAGCTCGCCGCGACCGGCGGGTGCCCCGATGTCGCCCTACTCGACTGGAACATGCCGGTCATGGATGGGTTCACGCTGCTCGGCGAGCTCCGCAAGGACCCGAGCTACGCGTCGATGCGGATCATGATGGTCACCACCGAGACCGAGATCGACCGCATGCAGGCCGCCCTCGCTGCCGGCGCGGACGAGTACCTCATGAAGCCATTCACCCCCGACGCCCTGCGCGACAAGCTCGGGATCCTGGGCCTCTCACAGGCCGCCTAGCGCGGAGAGGAGCCCCATGTCACCTTCTCTCGACCCTCAAGAGTTCGCCTGGCTGTGCACATTCCTGCGCAACGAGTCGGCGATCATCATCGACGAGACCAAAGAGTACCTCGTGACCACACGCCTCGCGCCCGTGCTCAAGGAGCTGGGCCTGAAGACGTTGTCCGAGCTGCTCACCCAGCTCAAGCGTCGCCCCCTGACCGCCGTCCACCAGCGCGTCATCGAGGCGATGACGACCAACGAGACGTCGTTCTTCCGCGATCTGCACCCGTTCGACACCCTGCGCAACGACATCCTCCCAGAGCTGGTGAAGAAGCGCGGTGGCGCCGGACTCAACATCTGGTGCGCGGCGTCCTCGACCGGACAGGAGCCCTACACCATCGCGATGGTGCTCCGCGAGGCGTTCCCGGACGTCGCTGCCCGCTCGAAGATCCTGTGCACGGACATCAACAACACCGTGCTCGAGCGCACGAAACAGGGCCTCTACACCCAGCTCGAGGTGAACCGTGGCCTCCCGGCGCCGCTGCTCCTCAAGTACTTCGACCGCAAGGGGCAGGAGTGGCAGGTGAAGGAAGAGTTGCGGCGCATGATCGACGCCCGCGTCATGAACCTCGCGATCCCGTGGTCGGGCGTCGCGATGATGGACATCGTCTTCATTCGCAACGTCCTCATCTACTTCGACATCGAGACCAAGAGGTCGATCATCGGGCGCATTCGGAAGAACATGGCCCTCGACGGCTTCCTGTTTCTCGGGGGTGCCGAAAGCCTCCTCAACATCGACAGCGACTTCGCCCGGACGATGGCCGGCAAGAGCACCCTCTACAAGCGCGCCGCCTGAAGCGCAGAGTGAAGCACACCATGCTGGACGTCTCATCCGAAGACATCGCGTCGATCGTACACGCCGTATTCCAGGCGAATTTCGAGCTCTGGGCGGAACAGACCGCCCCCCCGGGCGATGCGCCCCAGTCCATCTCGTCCTCGCTCGTCGGGATCGCCGGGAACTGGGACGGCGCCGTCATCGTCGGCTGCACGCCGGCGGTCGCGACGGGCCTGGCCGCGACCATGTTTGGTCTGCGCCGCGACGAGGTCCAGCGCGACCACATCGAAGACACGCTGGGCGAGCTCGCGAACATGATCGGCGGCAACCTCAAGGCACTGCTCGCGCCGCCATGCACCCTCTCCCTGCCGACCGTCGTCGAGGGGCGTGACTATCGGGTGCGCGTCCCTGGGGCCGCGATCGTGCGCGATTTGCACTTTGACATCGCGGGCGGCCACGTCCGCGTCTTGGTGGCCGAGCGTGGCAGCGTCGGCGAGCCAAGCCCGCGCAAGGCCGCGTGAGCCGCGACAACCACGAACGGTGACCTGCGACGCGAGTCGGCGCTGGTCACCGCATGCTTCTCCGCCACCGCCGCGCCGCGGCACAGCGTTCGGCGCCAGCGCGTAGACATCAGGGGGCCAAGGTGATCCGCTGCTCGGTGCCGTGACGATCCTCGTGAAGCTCACCGCCACGCGGCTCGGCGATCGTGTCGTCGGCGAGGCGACGCTTCGCCTGACGCGTGACGCCCCGCCTTCCGGCCCGACCTGGATCGCGCATGATGTCGACGACCTCCAGGACTGGCTGACCTCGCGCCACCGGCTGCGCGACGACGCCGAGTCGCTCCTGCGGGAGGGCGGCGTCTCCCCGACACGCGCGGCGGGCGACCCGTACCGCGAGCTCCTGCGCGAGGTGATGCGCGAGCTTTGGCTCGGGCTCACGGGTACTTCCGTCGACGCCCTCGTGTTCGATCGGTGGACCTGGGCGGGCCTCGGCCGGGGCGACCGCGAGGTCCTGCGTGCGCAATGGAAGGACGGGCTCGACGTCACGATCGAGGACGTGCCCGGGGATCCGCATTCGCGCCGGCCGGCGTTCTCGTGGTAGCGGTGGCCGATCCGAAGATCGCATCGTCAAGCCTCGCGCGGTTCCGTCCCTCGGCCTTCGCGCGCCCTGGGCCCCACCCGCGCGCGCTCCCGCCGACGAAGCGCGTCCGAGCGGCGACTCGGCATTCGGGACGACGTTTTCCGCCTGGCCACGCGCCGGGACTGGCGGCAGCTCGGTGATCTCATGATGATACCTCTTCGTGCCGCGCAAGCTCCACGTCCTGCTCGTCGAGGACTCCCCGGACGACGCTGACCTCGTCGTCATGGCGCTCGCGCGGGCTGGCATCGATCTCGAGTGGCGTCGCGTCGAACGCGAATCCGAGTTCACCGCCGCCCTCGCGACCCGGGCCTGGGATGTGATCCTCTCCGATTTCGCGATGCCCGCGTTCGATGGGCTCCGCGCCTTCGAGCTCGCGCGAGCCAGCTCGTGCGACCCGCCGTTCATCTTCGTGTCGGGGGCGATCGGTGAGGCCCGAGCGGTCGAGGCGATGCGGGCCGGCGCGCGCGACTATGTCATGAAGGGCGACCTCGGCCGGCTCGCAGCGGCCGTGCGACGTGAGGTTCAGGCAGCCGAAAACCGTCGGCGGACGCGCGCCGCCGAGTCTGCCCTTGCTCGATCCGAGGCGCGTCAACGCTTGGTGTTCGCTGCGACGTCGACTCCCCTGCTGTGCGTCGATCTCTCGGGCATCGCCCCTCTCATCGCTGCGATCGACACACCCTCGCCCACGTCCCGGGAGTGGCTCGCTGCGCGCGACGCCCTCGCGATCGTCGAGGCGAACCCCGCTGCGCTCGAGCTCTTCGGCGGCGTCGATCCGGTCGCGATCACCGCCGCCGTACGGGGGCTTCTGCCCCATCTGCTCGCGGCGCTCCGTCTCGCCGCCACGGCTAGAGACCGGCGCCACGTCGAGTTCGAGTGCCAGGTCGCGACGCGCCGGGGCGTGCGCGAGGTGATCGTCGGGACGCGTGTCCCCTCCACCGACGAGTGGCGCGACGTCGTCCTCAGCGTCTTCGACGTCACCGAGCGACGCACCCTAGAGGCGAGACTGCAAACAGCGGAGCGGCTCGAGGCGATCGGGCGCCTCGCCGGCGGCATCGCGCACGATTTCAACAACCTGTTGACGGTTGTCGGGGCCTCTGCGGACCTTCTGCGTGATGGACTCGCGAGCGACGACCCACGGAACGAGGATGTCGACGTCATCGTCCACACCGTCGCGCGCGCCAGCGCGTTGACGAAGCAGCTCCTCGCGTTCAGTCGCCGCCGGCCGGTCGAGCCGGTCCTGCTCGACCTCAATGCGACGATCCGCGACACCACCGCCCTGCTCCGGCGCGTGATCAAGGAAGACGTCGAGCTCTCGCTTTGCCTCGAACCTCGACTCGCGCCGGTGCTCGCCGACCCGACGCACGTCGAGCAGCTCATCATGAACCTCTGCACGAACGCACGCGACGCGATGCCCAAGGGCGGCACGCTCCGCCTCGCGACGAGCGGACTCGAGGTCGCGCCGGCCGAGGTGGTCGAGGATCCGCCCGTGCCCGCCGGTGCGTACGTCATGCTCGAGGTCGCCGACACCGGGGCCGGCATGGACGAGGCGACGCGCGCGAAGATCTTCGAGCCGTTCTTCAGCTCCAAGGCGGTCGGCTGTGGCGCCGGTCTCGGCCTCGCGACCGTGGACGCGGTCGTCAGCCAGAGCCACGGCCATGTCCGGGTCGTCAGCGCCCTCGGCTCCGGGACTACGTTCCGCGTGTACTTCCCCAGCCAACAGGGCATCCCCGAAGTGCCTTCGCCCCCGACCTTCACGCGCCGTGGCTTGCCCGGACGCGCGACCATCCTACTGGTGGAGGACGAACACCTCCTGCGGGTCGCGCTCCGTCGACAGCTCGAACGAGCCGGCTTTGCGGTGCTCGACGCGGGTCGCGCCGAGGACGCGCTGCGGCACCTCGCCGCCCACGAGGCGCCGATCGACGTGCTCGTCACCGACGTCGTTCTGCCGGGCATGAACGGCCGAGACCTCGCGCGCGAGGTCGTCCTGCGTCGGCCGGAGACGCGGGTGCTGTTCATCTCCGGCTACAACGAGATCATCGTGAGCGACCAGGGCCGTGGCTCGCATTCGCTGCTCGAGAAGCCGTTCTCCGCGGCCGCGCTGATGGAGCGCATCGCAGAGATCCTGGCGGCGGGCTGACCGCTCCTTCGACCAGGCCGCCGATCCGAACTATCCGAGCTGGCCTGGCCCGCCGGGCGGCCGGCGGTTCACGAGCAGCCAGTACATCCCCAGCTGCCGGACGGCGTCCGCGAACTCGGTGAAATCCACAGGCTTCACCACGTAGCTGTTCGCGCCCCCGGCGTAGCCCGCGACCAGGTCCTGGTCCTCCTCGGACGACGTCAGGATCACGACGGGAAGCAAACGTGTGCGTTCATCGGCACGGATCGCGCGAAGCACGTCGAGCCCGCCGATCTTCGGCAGGTTCAAGTCGAGCATGACCACCCGCGGGGTCTCGCCGGCATCGCGCTCGGAGTACGCCCCCTTCGCGAAGAGGTAGTCGAGCGCCTCGGCACCGTCGCGCACCACGACCACGCGGTTGGCGACGTTGGACCGTTTCAACGCGCGCAAGGTCAGTGCCTCGTCGCTCGCGTTGTCTTCCACCAACAAGATGACTGGTTGCATCACACCGACTCCGGCTCACCGAGGGTGAAATGAAAGCACGCGCCCCGGCCGACCTCGCCGACCGCCCAGACCTTGCCGCCGTGGCGCCGGACGATCCGGTGCACGGTCGCGAGCCCGATGCCCGTCCCCTCGAACTCCGAGGCGCGATGGAGGCGCTGGAACACACCGAACAACTTCGCCGAGTATGCCATGTCGAAGCCGACCCCGTTGTCCTCGACATAGTACGCGCCGACGCCGTCGATGTCAGCGCGACCGACCCGTACCAGCGTACCCGCCCGGCCGGCGGTGAACTTCCAAGCGTTGCCGAGCAGGTTGTCGAACACGATCGCCAGCAAGCGCGGGTCGGCCTGGGCCCAGAGGGCCTCGGCGACGACGAACTCGACGTCCCGCCGCGCGCTGCTCTCTTCGATGCGCCGCGCCGCGCTGCGAGCCAGCGCGGTCACGTCGACCCGCGCCCGGCGGAGCTCGTGCCGATTCACGCGAGCTAGCATCAGCAGATCCTCGATCAAGTGGCCCATGTGTTGGGCCGAGGCCCGCACGCGCCCCAGGAGCGCCAGCGCATCGGCGTCGAGCTTCTCGGCGTGGTCTTCCAGCAGCGCGAGGCTGAACCCGTCGATGCCGCGAAGTGGTGCCCGCAGGTCGTGGGCCACCGAGTAGCTGAACGCCTCGAGCTCGGCGTTCGCGGCCTCCGCAGCATCCTTCGCCCGCGCCACGGCCTGTTCCGCTCGTTTGCGGTCGCTGATGTCTCGGGCGACCTTGGACGCGCCGACGATCCGGCCGCCGACGTCGCGGATGAGCGAGATGGTCACCGACACATCGATCACGGCCCCGTCCTTGCGCACGCGCTTCGTCTCGTAGTGATCCACGCGCACGCCCTGCCGCAGGTTCTCGATGATCGCGACCTCCTCGGCTGCTCTCTCCTCGGGGATCAATCGGTCGAGCGGGCGGCCCACCATCTCGGCAGCTGTGTAGCCGAAGATCCGCTCGGCGCCGCGATTCCACGTCGTCACGATGCCGTCCAGCGTCTTGCCGACGATCGCGTCCTCCGAAGAATCGACGATCTCGGCCAGCCGGAACCTGGCCTCCTCGGCCTTGCGACGCTCGCTCACGTCACGGATGGCACACGCCACGAAGCCCCCGTCCTCGGTGTCGAGCGGACTCAGGCTGACCTCGACCGCGAACTCCGAGCCGTCGCGCCGCAGCCCGAACAGATCGAGACCCGACCCCATCGTACGCACTCGCCGCTCGGCGAAGTACCCGTCGCGCAGACTCGGATGCCGCTCGTTGAAGCGGGCGGGGATCAGCCGCTCGACCGGCTGGCCGAGCAGTTCGCTGCGCGGATAGCCGAACACGCGCTCGGCCTGGGCGTTCGCGAGTTCGATCCGCCCCGCACGATCGACGATCAAGATGGCGTCGGGCGCGGACTCGAGCAAGCCGAAGAACTTCGCCTCGGCCCGCTTGCGTGCTGTGATATCGCGGATCGCCGCCGACGCGAGCAGGCCTTCATCCGTGTCGAGCGGGCTCAGGCTGATCTCGATCGGGAACTCGCTGCCGTCCTTGCGCAGGCCGTTGAGTTCCAGCCCGGAGCCCATCGACCGCGCTCTCGGGTCCGCGAAGAACCCGGCGCGGTGCCCCGGATGAGCCTTGCGTGCATCCGGGGGCATGAGGAGTTCCACCCACTGACCGATGAGTTCGTCGCGCCCGTAGCCGAAGAGCGCCTCCGTCTGCGCGTTCACCAGGAGGATGCGCCCGCAGCGATCGACGATCACCATCGCGTCCGGCGCCGACTCGAGCAGCCCGCGGAACTTCGCCTCGGCCTTCTTGCGCTCACTGATATCCCGAATTGCGCTCGACACCAGCGTCCCGTCCTCGGTCTCCAATGGGCTCAGGCTGATCTCGATGGGGAACTCTGTGCCGTCACGGCGCAGCCCGTAGAGCTCGATGCCCGACCCCATCGAGCGGACCTTCGGGGCGTCGAAGTAGTCGGCCCGGTGCCGCGGGTGGCGGTGGCGGAATCGCTCGGGGATGAGCACCTCGACGGGTTGCCCGAGGAGGGCCGTACGATCGTGACCGAACAGCCGCTCCGTCTGTGCGTTGACGATCGCGATACGGCCGAACCGGTCGACGATCACGACCGCGTCAGGCGCAGCCTCGAGCAGTCCGCGGAACTTCTCCTCCGCCCTGTGACGCTCCGAGACGTCCCGGATCGCGCTCGCCACCAGCACCCCGTCCTCGGTCTCCAACGGGCTCAGGCTGACCTCCACGGGAAACTCCGAGCCATCCCGGCGGCGCCCCTGGAGCTGAATCGTCGAACCCATCGCGCGTGCACGGGGCTCGCTCACATAGTGGCCCCGATGATGGACGTGTCGATCGCGGAGTCTCTCCGGGATGAGGACTTCGATGGACCCGCCCAACAACTCGGCCCGCGGATACCCGAAGAGTCGCTCGGCCTGCGAGTTGACCAGGACGATCCGGCCGTGCGTGTCGACGACCACCATGGCGTCTGGCGCGGCCTCCAGCAGTCCGCGGAACTTCGCCTCGGCCTTCACGCGCACGCTCACATCACGGATCGCCGCGGTCACCACTACCCCGCTCTCGGTCTGCACGGGCGCCAAGCTGATCTCGGCGGGGAACTCGCTACCATCACTCCGACGGGCCAGCAGGGCCAAGCCGGCGCCCATGGGCCGAGGGCGCGCATCGGCGAGATACCCGTGCCGATGGCCCGGGTGCGTGGCCCGAAACCGCTCGGGGACCAGGGTTTCGATCGGGTGTCCCAGGAGATCGCTGCGCCGGTATCCGAACAACACCTCGGTCTGCCGGTTGACGAGCACGATTCGGCCGTCGCCGTCGACGATCACCATGGCGTCTGGCGCTCCGTCGAGGAGTGCGAGGAGGAACGCCGCCCCTGCCGCTTCGATCATGGCGCCCGTAGGAACGCACTCTCGCATCTCGACGCGGGCGAGCGCGGCATCACAACCCGGGATCGCGAGCCGGGTGGTGCTGACGGTGAGCCGCGCGGTGGCACCGGCCGTGCCGCGCTCCAGCGTCAGATCGGATCGACTGCCCGTGCGAACGGCCTCGTCCACCGCCGCGCGGACGAGGGCACGATCCGCGAGACGGACGGGGAGCAACTCGTGGAACGCTCGCCCGCGCGCCAAGCCATGCTCCAGGCTCAGGAGTCGCTCCGCCTGGCGGTTGCAGTGGACAACCGCGCCGCCGTATCCCACCGCCACGACGGCGTCGGCCTGTGCGTCCAACAACACCGCGATCGCGGGGGCGAATGTGTCGAGGGATGTCATCGTGGCGTCCGCGCGGCGTTCGAGCCCTCACCCGCAGCAGTCTCGCACACTCGCGCCGCGTCACGCGCCGCGATCGCGCATCCCCCGGGGTCAGGGAATCCCCGAGTGCGGCCGACCGGCCACGCCGGACGAGCCCTCGAGCACCCCTGCTACCGAACGAGCGGCGCAATGCGACCCGCGACGGCACCTTGGATGTCGCTCGGGGCGAACGGCTTGCGCACCAGCGGCACGCCGAGCTCCGCCAGCACGTCGAAGTCGCCTTCGGTCCGCATGCCACCGCTCATGAAGATGAAGCGGTCCACGAGCTCCGGCCGCGCCGCGCACACGATCTCGAACAACTGGAGACCGGACAACCCGGGCATCACGATGTCGCACAGGACGACATCGAACGAGTCGCCTGCGACGAGGCGCCGCTGGGCGTCACGCGGATCCTGCTCGAGCTCCACCTCATAGCGCGACGCCAGCACCCTCGCGACGGCGTTGCCGACGAACGGGTCGTCCTCGATGATCAACACCCGGTGGCGCGTCGGCCCGCAATCCGCCGCCGCAAGCTCGGGCGTCGTGTGTCCGACCGCGATGGTCCGCGACGCCCGTCTGGGCGCGGGCGCGGGCGGCAGCGTGATCCGAAACACCGAGCCCACCCCGACCTCGCTCTGCACCGTGATGTCTCCACCCACGCTCTGCACGATCCCGTGAACAATCGACAGGCCCAGCCCCATGCCATGGCCGACACGCTTGGTCGTGAAGAAGGGGTCGAAGATCCGCTCGAGGCTCTCCGATGGGATCCCACCTGCGTTGTCCCGCACCTCCAGCACTGCTCGGCCGTCGTCGTCGGTCCGCGTGACGATGCGGACCCAGTTGTGGTCCGGCCCCGGCTTCGACATCGCTTGCACGGCGTTGAGAATGAGGTTCGTGAGCACCTGCACCAGCCGCCCCTCGTCCGCCAGGACGAACGGCGTCGTGCCGAGCTCGAGCTGCAGCGCGGCACTGCTTCGGATCGAGCTCGCCGTGAGACTCACCGCCTGCTCCACGACATCGGGCAGATCCAGCACCTCGTTCGCAGCCTCCCTGACGACGGTGAACTGCCGGAGGTCTCGAACGATCCGAGTCACACGGCGCGCTCCGTCGGCACCGTGGGAGAGAATCGCCGCGAGCTCGCGCAGGGCGCGGGCAAGCTCTTCCTGCGCGCCCGCGCCCTGTGCCTCGCCGAGGCGTGCGACCACCTCGCAGCCGAGCTCGAACGCCGCCGAGACCGCGACCATCGGATTGTTGATCTCGTGGGCGATGCCGGCGGTCAACGTGCCGATCGACGCCAGACGCTCGGTCTGCGCCACCCGCTGTTCGAGCCGGCGCTGCTGGGTGACGTCGCGAAACACCACAACGCCGCCGAGCAAGCGTCCGTCCTCCCCGAGGATCGGCGCCGCGCTGTCGTCGACTTCGATCTCGGTATCGCGGCGGGTGACCAGCCTCGAGTCACGCGGTAGGGTCGCGACGAAACCGGCGGCCGACGCCGCCGCACTCGGAGTATCGACCACCCGACCGTCCCCACCGACGATCCGGAACACGTCCCCGAGAGGCCGACCGTAGGCGGACTCCGTATCCCAGCCGGTGAGCGAAGACGCAACGTTGTTCATGAACGTGATCCGCTGGTCGCAGTCGACGGCGATCACCGCGTCGCCGATCGACTGCAGGGTCGTCGAAAACCAGCGATCGCGCTCGGCGATCTCGAGTTCCAGCGCGTGCTTCCCCAACGCCAGCTCGATGCCGATCTTGATCTCGCGCGTCTCGAAGGGCTTGAGGATGTAGCCGTACGGCGCGGTCTTCTTCGCGCGTGAGAACGTGGTTTCGTCCGAGTACGATGTCAGGTACACGATCGGGGTATTGCACCGCTGCCGGATCAGCGCCGCGGTTTCGATCCCGTCCCGCGCGCCACGAATGCGGATATCCATGAGCACGAGCGCTGGGTTGTCCGCCACAGCCAGGCGCAACGCATCCTCGGACGAGGCGACCGGCCCGACGACTTGATACCCCAGGGATCGCACGACCCGAGCGATATCCGCGGCGATGATGCTCTCGTCTTCGACCACCAGGATCTTGATCACGGCGACATCCTCTCTTGCGACTCGGACCGGGGAAACGTCACGACACACCGTGTGCCGTTGCCGTGGTGAAACCGAACCTCGCCGTCGAGTTGGCGAGCGAGCCCCGCGATGAGCGAAAGGCCGAGGGAGTTGCCTCCGGCGAGCGTCGCGGTGCCTTGGAGCTCGAGCGACATACCGACACCATCGTCCGCGACCTCGAGCTCGAACCCTGCCGCGACCTCGCGCAGCGTGACGCAGACTCTCCCTGCGTCGCGGCGCCCCCTCGGGAACGCGTGTCTGAACGCATTGGTGACCGCCTCGTTCACCAGCAGCGCCAACGGCACGACGCGATCGAGATCCAGTGCTACGGGCGCAGCCGACGTGTCCACCACGATTGCGCGACCGGGCTCGGAGAGTGCGCGGCCGATGTCGGATACCAGGTCCACGAGGTAGCTGCGCACCTCGACGCGGTCGAGGCGCGTGCCGCGGTAGATCCGCTCGTGAACGGACGCGATCGCGCGTACTCGCCCCCTCATTTCGTCGAACGCCGCCCGTGTCTGCGGCTCCACCACGGTCTCGGCCTGGAGGCTGATCAGGCTGCCGATGACCTGGAGGTTGTTTTTCACGCGATGGTGGACCTCCTTCAGCAGCGTCTCCTTCTCCACGAGCGAGCTCCGTAGCTCTGCCTCCGCGGCCAAGCGGGCCTGCTCGAGACGACGACGCTCGGTCACATCGACGAGGACGGTTGCACGCGCCGGCACACCGTCGAACGTCACGGCGACCGTAGTGCAGTCGAACACGAGTACCGCTTCCCCGGGGCCGAGACACACGACGCGCGGCGGCAGATCCCCGTCGACCGGTTGGCCTGGCGCCACGACGGGTCCTCCCCCCGGGCCCAGCTCGTCCACGCGGAGGATCACGTCGTGGACGCGCGCGCCCACGAGCGATGAGAGGGGCTGACCGAGAATCCCCTGCAGCGAAGTGTTGGCGTAGACGATCGCGTCGTCGCGGCGGACGAGGATCCCGAGCGGCGAGGCCTCCACGAGGGCGCGGAAGTTCATCTCGGACTGTCGCAGCGCCTCCGCGGCCCGCCGCCGCTCCTCGTCGGCGTGCACCCGAGCGGTCACATCGTGGATCACAGCGCCCAGCGCCTCGGCTCCGTCGAACACCACCGGCGTCGGGCTGTTCTCGACGAAGATGTCCGTGCCATCGCGCTTTCGCATCCGCGCGACGCGCGATTCGAGCACCGCGCCCCCCTGTGCCGCGGCGAACCGCGTACTCGATCGCGGCAGTTCATCGGGGTGCAACAGCTCGGTGTAGTCCCGGCCCAGCATCTCGCTGGCGTCGTCATAGCCGAACAGCTTCACTGCAACGGGGTTGAGGTACGCGACGCGTCGGCCGCGGAGCACCAGGAATCCCAACGGGGCACGCTCGACAACCGCGCGAAAGTTCGCCTC
>LNFB01000068.1 GCA_001464385.1 Deltaproteobacteria bacterium Ga0077550
CTCGATCCACTGTTGGCCGAGGTGCCCGCATGCCGCTTCGATCATCGCGCCCGTGATCCCGAACGTGTCCGGCTCGCCGCCGAACGGAAAGCTGGGCGCGTAGGTCGTGAACGTGAAGCTCGCCCCCGGATCGCCGGTGGCTTCGAGGCTCGAGATCGTCTCGTCCGCCACCTGCAGGTGCAGCGTCGCGGTCAACATCAGCCCGGGCAGGACGTAGCGATCGCCGGGCCCACCGTACAGTCGACCGTTCGCGCGCGCGGACCAGGTCATCGCGATGCGCGGCGCATCGGGCGTGACGCGGGCCTCGTACGCGGCGGGATGCTCGATCACGATCACGCTCGCCCCGGTGGCCTCGGCGAACGCCTTCGACAACCCGCTCGCGCAGTTCGTGTCGCGATCCTGCAGCGCGTCGTCGAGCCCCACCAGCGTGGCCCCGGGGAGGGCGTCCACCTGCGGACGCAGGGCCGCGAGACTCTGGTGGTCGACCACCAACGGCTCGGCCACGAGATAGATGCGCTCGTCGACGCGGGTGCGCACGATCGCGAGCCACGGATCGAGACCGTCGGGCCGCGTCGCACCGGTGTTGGCGAGGAACGATCGCGATCGCGCGTGGAGTCGGTCGAGCTCGACCTGCGCCTTGTCGGTGCGCCCCCCGTTCGCGACGTATTGCCGCCATCCCGGCGCCGTATCGTCGCCGCCCAGCGTGTCGTCGAAGTGCCAGTCGGGCGCCTCGACGAGCAGGTTCGTCGTGCGCGAGTCGAGCAGCAGCAACAGGCCCGCACCCACGAGGAGCTTGGTCACGTGACGAAGCGCCCACGGGCGGGCAGCAGGCGGGTCGGTGGTGGCGATCATTCGGGCTTCGGGGGCAAGGGGAGTAGACCGCCGAGGCCCCGGAACGATCGCGGATCTCGCCGCGATCCGCGAGTCGTGATCGTTTCTCGCCCGGCCGGGTCTACCAGGACGCGGGGTTGCGCGGCATCCTCGATCCGTCGCCCATGCCTCGCGATCGCTTCTGGCTGCTCGTGCCCTTCGCCCTCGGCCACGCCATCGCCGGTGGTTGGCTGTTTGTCATGGCGATCGACGCCCGCTTCGCCGAGGCCTGGACCCTCGCCGCGGTCCTCGGCCCGCTGCTCGTCGCGCATGCGATCGGGGTCACGCTGCGCCGCGAGGCGTTCGATCGAAAGCTCGGCGGTGCGATCGCGGTGACGCTTCGCCTCTGCGGTGTGATCGGGATGATGGCCGGGGCCCTCGCGCTACGCACCCACCTCGAGGGCGTGTGGATCGCGATCGCGATCTCCGGCGCCGTCGCGGGCTGGGGCGTGGCGTACGGCCACGTGCTGCAGGACTGCGCCGGGCGATTCGCGCGGACGTGAGCCGAGGCCGATCGACGAGATCACCTGCCAGCGCGGGCGTCGGACGACGACGCAGTCAATCCGCGAACGGATCCTCGGCCGGAACGATGGTGTGCGTATCGAGCCACTGCTTCATCTCGGCGACGGCCTCGCGGCCCTCGTCGCCGGGGGCGTCGAACGCGGCGAGTCGATCGTGGCTCTGCGCGACCATGGCGACGGCCCGTGGACGATCGACGTCGAGATCCCACAGCAGTTTGCCGAGCTCCCAGCGAGCGCGGACGTGCTGCAGTCCGTCGGCGGCGGGGACGCGGGCGAGTGCCGCCTGGAGTAGCTCGAGCGCGCGTCGATGCTCGCCGCGCCGGCGATAGATGGCGGCGAGCAGCGCGTGCGCCTGGGTCTGGTAGACGCCGTCGTCGGCATGGATCTCGTTCTCGAGCGCGATGACCTCTTCGAGCACGGTCTCGGCCTCGTCGGGCCTGCCGACGCGTTCGAGGCCCATGGCGAGCGACGAGAGACTCGACGCGAGCACGCTCTTCTGTCCGATCGCGCGACGGACTCGCACGACCTCGCGGAAGAGCTCGACGCTGCGGGCGACCTCACCGACGCCGCCGTAGAAGTTCGCGATGTTGTGCAGGGTGTTGGCGAACGACGGGTGGGTCTCGCCGTGCGTCGCGTTCATGTGCTCGAGCGTCTGTTCGATGATCGCGAGCGCCTCGTCCTTGCGCTCGAGCATGCCCAGGGCGTTCGCTCGCATCACCTGCGCGTCGATGGTCGCTGCGTGCCGCGGCCCATAGGCATCCTCGTAGATCTTCGCGACGCGCGAGTACAAGGCGTTCGCGTCGTCGCCACGACCGCTCACGAGCGCGTCGAGGCCCATCAACCGCAGCGGATCGGCGACCTCGGGGTGATCGGGACCGTAGGCCTTCTCGGCGATCTCGAGCATGCGCAGCTGGATGTCGCGCGCCTCCTCGCGGCGCTCGAGCGCGCGCGCGAGGAGAGCCTGGTCCATCATGAGCGGGATGAGCTCGGGGTGATCCGGTCCGAGCGCCGCTGCGAGCGTGTCCACGGCCTTGTCGACGTAGACCTCTGCCTCGACCTCGCGCGTGCGATCGATGAGCACACCGCCGTATTGGGCCAGCGCCTGACTGCGGAGGATCGGATCGGTGCCGTCACCCTCGGCCATGCCCATCGCAGCGCGCACGAGCCACTCGAACTGCTCGACGCTGGCGCCCTGATCCTTGATCGCGTGGGCGAGCGACATCCCGGCGGCGGCCGCGGCGTGGAGGTTGCGGCTCGCGAGCGCTGCATCGTACGCGCGCTCGAGCAGTGGGACGGCGTCGTCGAAGCGACCGGCCGCGACGAGAATCGATCCGACCTCGGTCTCGGCTTCGATCGCGATCGGCTCATACCCGCTCGCGTCCGCGACCGCGTGAGCCGCTCGTGCCGTGGCCAGCGCGAGGTCGAGCTTGCCCGCGCGCGTCTGCAGCCGCGCGCGAGCCAGCTCGGCCCGCACGTCTTCGACGGCCTCGCGCACGTCGGCTCGATCCGCCGGAGGAGTGCGCTCGCGCAGCGTCGCGACGTCGGCGCATGGCGCGAGCGGAGGCAGCGCGGCGACCACCTCGATCGCTCGCGACACGACGTCCGCGTCGGCGGTCGCGAGCAGCTCGATCGTGTCGCCGAGCTCGCGTCGTCGCTGCTGCAGGCACGCCATGCGCAGATCGAACGCCTCGTCGGATTGCTCGTGCCGCACGTTGGTGGCGGTGCACGCATCGACGTGCATCTGCCTCCACGCGGACGCGTGACCGTCGAGCGCGGCGACGACCCGCTGGGCGGTCGACGCGGCGTACGACGCACCGGTCGCGAGCATCGCTTGCTCGACGCGCGTGCGTGCGCCGTCGTTCCACAGCTCGTCGAGATCGCCGTCTCCGCACGCAGGGGCCTGCATCGACCATGCGCCGAGCACCGCCGCTGCGGCCACCGGGACCAGCGCGACGAGCCACCGTCGCGCGCGCGGTGCGGTCACGCCTTCGAGCGCCCCGAGCAGCGCGCCCATGTCGGGCCAGCGCAGAGCGGGGTCGCGCGACATCCCGCGCGCAACGATCGCGTGCACGCTCGCCGGGATCTTCGTGCCCGCGGGCGACTTCGGTGCGCCACGGAGCTTCTCCGCGCCGAGCTCGGTGATGCTGCGCGTCGTGAAGGCCGGCTTGCGATACAGCGCCTCCCACAGCGCGACGCAGAACCCGTACTGGTCGGTACGCGCATCGACGGGATCGCCCAGGTGTTGCTCGGGCGCCATGTAGCGCGGCGTGCCGACGACCGTGCCGTCCGCGGTGAGCGTCGCGCCGAGATCTCCGACGTTGCCGAATGGAACCTGCACGAGCGCGTCGGGCATCGGCTCGGCGAGCGCGTCACCGACCGCGCGCGCGAGCCCGAAGTCCATCACGCGTGGCCGACCCTCCTCGCCGACGACGACGTTGCTCGGCTTGAAGTCGCGGTGCACGAGCCCTTGGGCATGCGCGGCGGCGAGGCCACGACCCGCCTGCACGAACATCGCGATCACGCCGCGCCAGTCGGGTGGGTGACGCAGCAGCCACGCGTCGAGCGTCGACCCGCGCACGTACTCCATCGCGATGAAGAGCGTGCCGCCGTCGACATCGACGTCGTACACCGGCACGACGTTGGGGTGCGACAGCAGGGCCATCGCTTTGGCCTCGCGCAGCATCCGCGCGGTCGCGCTGCGCTCGTCACCCGACAGGCGCAGGCGCTTGAGCGCCACCTCGCGACCGAGCTTGGGATCGTAGGCGCGATACACCCGCCCCATGCCACCGGCGCCGATCTCGTCGATGACGATGTAGCGGCCGATCTCGGGCCGGGGTTCGAGCTCGACGGCGCGAGACACGGTCGCGCTGGCTCCGGCCATTGCGTCGTGGCGCTCGACGACCGTCGGTTCGGCGGGACTCGCCGAGTCGCTGCCGGGGTTCACCGACCGACATCATAGCGCCGCGCTCGCGGCCGCGGCGATGGGGTCGAACGCGTGGGCGCGGCCGCACGCACCGCTGGCGCCGACACACGGGTCGTTGGTGCAGTCGGTGCAGTCCACTCGGAAGTGCCTTCGGGTGAAGATCCGCCCCGGCGTCCAGGGGCCGCATGCCGACCGCGGATGCTCGACGTCGGTTTCGCAGGGATCGACGCGTCAGGCTCAGCTTCGAGCGTCGCTCCCCGTCACGCCGGAACACGTGCGTCTCGGCAGGGCCGTCTCGCCGACGTTGTGACGAGACGGCGCGGAAGAACCACCCGAAAGGCCCGTAGGCCAGCTGGCGCATGCGTGCCCATGCTCGGCGGCCGGGCACGCACTGACGGCGTTGTCGAGCTCAACGCGGGCTGCACTCGTAGATCGTGCACTGACCACGCGTCCGGATGGGTGCCCAGAGGAATCCCCCGGGAACCCGGATGCGCACCCAACGAAGGTTCCACTCGTAGCCGATGCACTTGCAGCCGTCGAGCCCTCCCCCGGTGCCGCCCGTCGTGCCCCCGCCGCCGCTCTGGCGGAACACCCCGTCCGGAGCCACATCGTCGCCGATCCTCTCGTCGAAGCTCAGCGGCAGGTTCGCAGCCGCACGTGCCAGGTCGGCGAACACGCGCGCTGGCCCATCGTCCGGCTCCTTGAAGCGGATCTGCACCACCGGGTGGTCGTGATCCTTGCACCTCGCGCTCGAGAGATGCGCGACCTCCTCGATCATCTCGATCGGCACCTTGATCCACCCGTCACACCCGGACTCGGTGAACAGCACCACCTTCGGGTCCTCCGCATCCCGCTTCACCATCCCCGTGCGGACGATGGATGCCCTCAGCGACCCCGCCTCGAGTGCCTTCGCGAATGCTTCACCTGTGTACGTCTTGCTCGTGAGTTGTTGGTTCACAACAGGGAAAACGAATCCGACCCGGTTTCGATCACGGGAAGGCGACGGTTCAGGTGAGATTCCGGCCGAGCCCCCGCCGAACCCCGCTCACTGTGCGTCGTCGAAGAGCTGCGAGCGGGGGGCACGTGCGTTCCGCGATCGCCGTCGAGGACCTGGATGCTGCCTCGAGCCCATCGCGGACTTCTGCACCCGCATGCTCGGGACGACGCCGCGCTCAGCCCAGCCCGCAGCCGAACCCCGAGTCACACCCCCCCTACTTCGCCGCGATGTAGACCATCCCCCGCTGCCCGACGACCAGCCCCGCCGGCTCCGCGATCTTCACCACCACCTCGAGGATCTTCGTATCGTTCGTCCGAAGGTTCTTCCGCCCCATGCGGCGCCCGATCTCCACCACCTCACCGACGAGATCCCG
Source organism: Deltaproteobacteria bacterium Ga0077550 (assembly GCA_001464385.1). Lineage (GTDB taxonomy): Bacteria > Myxococcota_A > Polyangia > Nannocystales > Nannocystaceae > Xiheibacterium > Xiheibacterium aquaticum. The sequence goes on from LNFB01000068.1 coordinate 5,685, forward strand.
CCCCGGCATCGCCGGCACCCGCAGAATCGCACGCGCCCCCAGCCCGATCCTCGCGACGTCGCGCTCGTCGACGTCCACACGCACGTGGAGCGTCCGCGTGTCGCCCATCACCACCAACGGCTCGGCACCACCAGGCTGGTAGTACTCGCCGACGCGGAACTTGCTCTGCAGCAGCTCGCCCGCGAGCGGCGCGTCGACGAAGCGACTCGCCAAGGTCGCGGCGGCCTGGTCGCGTCGGGCCTGCGCGGCGACGAGGCGCGCGCGCGCGGCCTGGACGTCCTCGCGACGCGAGCCGCGGACGCTCGCGTCGCG
>LNFB01000069.1 GCA_001464385.1 Deltaproteobacteria bacterium Ga0077550
TGGAATCAAGTACCTCAGGGACCACTCCGTCGATGTCAAGCTGTTCGACCGCGATCTGCAGGATTCCATCACCAACGCCAACAAGCTGTTCCTCGCCCAGGCCACCCAGCGAGCAGCAGCCGTGGCGCCTGTAGGAAAAGCCCACCTCGATCTCGCACGGCCGATCGAGCGGGCGTCGATGGCAGACCTCGACGCCGCGGCGCTTGGCGCCTATCGGGCGGCTGGTGCCGCCCAGGGGAAGGATGAGTTCGATCAGCTCCTAGAGCGGCAAGGACTGGTCGCGAGTATGGGCGGCAAGATGGTCCCGACCGGCTACGGTCTGATCCTGTTCGGCACGGCCCCGCGCACGTGGTTCCCACACGCCGGCCTTCTCGCAAAGCTGACGTACGCGGATGGTCGCGTGGAACCAGCGGACTTCGACGGACCGTTGGTGTCCGTCCCGGAGAAGGTGATCGCATGGCTTCGAGCCAAGCTCCCAAACCCGATCAGTCGATCTCAGGCCAAGCGCAAGGAAGTGAACGAGGCGTTCTACGAGCTCGTCCGTGAGGGCGTCGTCAACGCGCTCGTTCACCGCGACTACGGCATCAAGGGCGCAAAGGTGCAGATCGAGGCGAGCGCGGACAAGCTCGTGGTGATGAGCCCCGGTCTCCCGGTGGAACCCATCACGATCGACCAACTCAAGGCGTTCAACGCGCCGATGTTGAGCCGCAACCCGCTTCTGCACTTCGTGTTCGCCAGGCTGGATCTCGCAGAGGAGCGAGGTCTCGGCCTCACTTCGCTGCGAAGACGAGCCAAGGACGCCGGGCTGCCGCAACCGGAGTACTCGTACAAGGCGCCGTACATCAAGCTCGCGATCTACAGCAGCGCGAAGGCGATCGCCGACTCGCGTGGCCACCTGGTCGCACAACTCACCGAGCCCGAACGAGCCGGGTGGATGTGGCTCTCGACGCAAGAGTCCGCGAGCGCGTCCGAGTATGAGGCGGCGATGGGAGTCCCGAGCCGCACCGCGCGGCGTCACTTGCAACGCCTGGTGGCTCTGGGTCTGGTGGATCAGCGGGGCAGTGCACGGGCGACCCGATACACGATGAGGCGTTCATGAACGTGACCGCCTTCGGGCGCGAGGGCATGGGACCAGCCGCCAAGTATCTGGCCGAGTATCCGGCCAAAGTGGCCAGATACTTGGGCACGGAAGTGCCGGAGGGAGTATCTGGCCAAATATCTGGCCAAGTTGGCCAGATACTAGGAGCCAGCATCCACAGCGCCAGTATCTAGCCAACCTGGGCCTTTCCACCCCTAGAACGCCAGAAGACACGTCGCGCGCATGGCGCACGACCGGAGCCACGCCGACCATGACGATCCCCCGCGAAGGCATGATGGCGACCGTCCGCAACCGGCGGGCCGTCGTCGCCAGAGTCAAGCCATACGACACCCAGACCGGACGTCTGCACCTCGTCGATCTCGAGTACACCGACGTCGACGGCGGCAAGGCGGAAGACTCGGTCATCTGGGAGCGCGAGGTCGGCGCAACGCTCGTCGAGCCGGGCGCGCTCCCCGACGTCCACGGCACGCCGCCGATGACGCCGCGCGAGTTCGACGCGCTGGTGCGTGCGAGCCGGTGGTCGGCGCTCCCCCCGTTCCTCGCGACCGACGGGTCGGAGCGCGCAGCCGAGCTGCCGCTGGCATCGCCGTTCCACGGCGCGGTCCAGGTCGAGGACTTCCAGCTGGTCCCGTTGCTCAAGGCGCTGCAGATACATCGGCGACCGCGCGGGCGAGGGTTTCGGTATCCAGTACTGGTAGGCGACGACCACTTGCGAGCGTCCGTGTAGGCGCGCAGCGCGTCGACACTGCCACATGAGCGAGCGTCGTCGCCCCGTGGGGCGTCGTACACACGTCCCGCGTTTCCAGGCAACAGGAGTTCCCGATGGCCACCAAGACCCCCCAAGTCGCCTGGGTCGATCCCCCCGACCCCATCCGCGGCCTCGATCACCTCGGCGTTCAAGCCCCTTGCATCGCCCTGTACGGGCAGCTCCTGCCCGGCATCACGAACGTCACCGATCGGGCTCGCTACTTCTCCTTCTACCCGTGGCTCATCCGCGCGTTCGAGCGGCGCTCCGCGGACTACTCCATGGCGGCGTTTCGCAGCTTCGTTCGGCGGGCCGAGTGCCTGTTCGCGCTCATCGCGATCCGGCACGCCCGGCAGCTCAACGAACCGGAGGATCGCCACGGCGCCGGCATGGTCGGCCGCCGCTCGCTCCTCCAGGTCGACGAGGGTGCAACCGCGATCGATCTCGAGGCCCTGGCGGGCGCCTACTTCAAGAACAGCCTCGGCGGACTCGGGCAGTACTACTTCGGACCGATGCGAGACCTCCGGGTGCTCGACAAGTCGCCGAAGGGAGACAAGTACGCCCACTGCTACGACCGGCAGCGCGGAGGCGCGATCGCCGATGCGTTCGATGCCGGCGTGCCCGCCGAGCAGTTCCTGGCGGCGCTCGAGGTGGGAACGGTGACGTGGGCCGAACTCGACACCCTCCACGCGTTCTGTCCGTGTGGGCTGCACGAGAACCTCGCGGAACGATCGGCCTTGCTGGACATGTTCTTCGCACGCACCGATCTCTTTCGCGGAGACGGGACGGAGGTTCGTTGCGCTTCGCTGGCGCTGATGCTCGACCTGGCGGGCCGCGCCCCGCGCGATGTTGACCACTCATTCGCCGACAACCTTGGCGCGGCGACGTACTCCGGCGCGCTGGCCGACGGCGCCGCGTGGATCGTGCCGGCCGCACTTCGCCGGGCCCAGCGAGGATGGGGGACATACCAGCGCAACGAGCTGCTTTCCCTTGCAACCCAGGGGCTCTTCGCCGCGATCCTCCGCGGAACCCGTCGCGACCGCCAGGATCGGCTCAAGCGAACCGCCGAGGCGGCTGACGTCTCGGCTGCGCTGCTCGAAACCTCGAGAATCGACCTGGCCCGGCCGCTCGCGGACTTTGTCTCGCAGGCGCGCGCCGATCTGCCACCCCTGGCCGCCTGGTCCGACCCTGCCCACGAGCTCCAGTGCGCGTGGCGCTTGCTGGCCATCGCCGATAGCGGCGTCGAGGACTGCGCGGCGCTGAGCGTGAAGCTGCTCGGCATGCTGCTCGCGCGCGGGCTCCCGGATGCCCCGTACGCGGACTTCGACTTCGCCACCGAGTACTTCGATCCTCGTGAGATCCACCTGCGCTCGTTTCGCGACCTCGCCCACGGCGAGTGGTCCACCCTGCGCGTGGGGGAGTGGGTTCGTTGGCTCGCGGTGCACTGGGGGGTTGGCCGACACCTGCAAGTCGCGCTGCGGAAGGTTCGACACGAAGGCAAGGACACGTTCCGCATCCGCCCGCTCGAGGGTGAGTTGCGCGTCGTGGAGATACCGGAGCCGGTCTTCACCGTCCCACGCGTCGGGCGGTCGGTTCAGATCCTGGTGGACCTGGGCCTGCTCGAAGCGAGCGAGAACGGCTCGACGTTGACGAGCGAAGGACTTGCGGCACTGGAGGTGCACTGTGGATGAGCCCGCGACCGCGCCCCTGCTCGACATCCTCGAGGAGTCTGGCTTCACTTCATCGTTGATCACGACATACAATTGTTACTTCCCGTTCTTCGAAGAGGTGGTCCTGCGGAAGCTGGTCGCCGCCGGCTGCAGCCACAACGTCCTGATGATGGATGCCGAACGTTGCGCAGAGGCGCTCGCCGATCCTGAACTACGACCGAGGCGCGCGGGCAGCGACTACACCCTGATCCCGGTCGGGGCATCGGGCGTCTTCCACCCCAAGGTCCTGCTTCGGCTGGGCAAGTCGAAGGGCTCCCTGTTCGTGGGCAGCCACAACATGACGCTCTCCGGCTTCGGGCTCAACGACGAGGTCACCGACTATTTCCACGCGGAGGGCGCCCAGGTCCGCCGAACGGGCGCGATGCTGCGTGTCGTTCGCGACCAGCTCCGCGAGTTCGTCCCCGCGGGGGTCACCGGCCTTCTCGATGCCTACGATGGCCTGTCGCACGGGGTTCCCTGGCTCGAGGGCCCCCTCGCGGACGCGCAAGACGACCGCACCGTATTGCTCTCGCTGGGTTCGGGGCCGGACCTGTGGTCGAGACTGCTGCCGATGGCTCCCAAGTCGGTGTCGAGGGCGTTCGTCTCCGGACCGTTCTTCGATCACGCGCTTGCCTTCGTCCGCCGCCTCCAGCGGGACGTGGAGCCGCGCGAACTCGTGATCGGCATCGACCCCGCGTCTGTCGAGCTCGACCCCAGCGCACGAACACTCGCGGGTGTCCGGTGGGTCAACGTCTCGGGCGTCGCTCCCCGTAAGGGGAACCGGAAGGCGCCATACTTCCACGCCAAGCTGCTGTGGTTCGAGGGCAAGGACGGGGAGCTCCTGGTCTCGGGCAGCGCCAACCCAAGTGCGCCGGCGTTCCTCGATGTCGCGGGTCGCAACGTCGAGGCGATCGTCGCGGATCGACGGCGTGGGGCCGGGGGTGCGCTCGGGATGGACGCATTGCTGGCCGCACCGACGGTGACCGACGGCGACTGGGGCAGCGTCGGCGAACGCTGGGCGCAGCGTCGCGAACGCTCAGCCCCGCCCGCCAGCCGTGTCTGCCTTGCGACTCCCACGGACGGCGGCTTCGAGGTGACCCGTGCGCTCCCTCTGGGACTCGTGTTCGACGCGCTGGGTGTGGGCGACGAGGTGCTGGGTCGAGCCACGGTCACGGGGTCGAACTCGGTCAGCGGTGCCCGCGAGGTCTGCGACGCGACGCGGATTCTCAGTGGGGCAACGGACGGGGCGCACTGGCACGCGTTGGTCCACCGGCCGGAGGACATCGCGCGGTTCATCGGTGGAGCGACGCGGCGGCGTCTTCATCAGCTGCTCGGGACGCTCGAGGAGGATCCTCAGCAACTCGACGCGTTGCTGAAACTGACCGAGAAGGTGCTTTTCGACGGCGACGGGACGTCGATCACGACCACACAGCTGCGCGCGGGGGGCGACGCCGAGGACGACGCGCCCGACATCGCCCAACCCGAGTCCCTCGCGGCCGATGTAGAAGGCCGAAGAAGCGCGGCCAAGAAGCGAAGCATGGCGAGCGGTGACATCGGCGCGCTGTTGCAGGCGTTGATCCGGCGTCTCGGCGAGGGGCTGCTTCCAACCCCGGGACAACCTGCGAAGGTTCGGCCTGACGACGCTGACGAGGACGCGCGTCCGGAGGACTCCGACTCGGAAGACATCCGGGATCTGGGACCGCTCGCCGACGCCTGCCAGCGGAAGGTCGGCCAACTGGTTCGGCGGATGAACCGGCAACTCGAGCTGGCCGCGCAGGCGCCCGGCCATGCCGTGCGAGCCGTGGTCCAGCTCGCAGCGGTGCTGGGCGTGCTCGACGTGCTCAGACGCGTGGAGCGACGCACCGAATGGAGTGCGAAGAAGCTGCAACTCATCGATCTGGCCGACTTGCACAAGCTTTTCGCGACCAGCGTCCCGCTGATGACCTGGGGATCCGGATCTCTCGTGCTGCGCGCCATCGCGGAGGCGGGCGGAGGGTCATTCGACGAAATCTCTCTCGTCGTCGGGCGCCTCGCTTGGCTGGCCTGGGACACTGGGATCGATGTCCCGGCGTCGCTGAACTCGAACGCGGAGGCGACTCCACCACGGGAGCTGCTCGAGGCGCAGTGGTTCGCCTCACTCACGCCGTGGGTGATGACGGACGCCGACGCCAGGCTGACGTGGGAGGCCGCTGTTGCCGCGACGTCGAAGCCGAAGACCGATTCGGATCACTGGTTGCTCTCGCACCTCGAGCTCGCCCAGCGTATCGTCGAGATCTCGGACGGGGCGATCGGCGATGGTTCCACGGATCGTCGGCCTGCGCGTGGCGACCTCGTCGTTCTGCAGAAGTCGGTCGATCCGAGGATCCGCGTCGTATTGGATGTCGAGTCGAGCAGCGGCGAGACAAGGGTGGTCGTGTACGACCCAAGGTCCGGCAACGCTCGAACCTCGTTCCAGGCGTCGCGGGTGGCGTCGTTCCCGTGGATCCCGGAGCAGGTGGCGAGGAAGTCGACGGCATAGGCCGCATGGCTGATGCGTACCGTCCGAGATCCAACCTGCGGACCCATCACGACCGGAGCCCATCGATGCCATCCCCACGCAACCCCGTCCCGGACATCTTCCACCACCACCCACCGCCTGCTCGCGCTGGCCCTGTTCGCCGAGGCCAACCGCGAGGGCGACGTGTACGCGACCCTGAACAACCGCCTGAACCCACGCACCGGCGACGCCCTGCGCGCGTGCAAGCAGGGCGCCCACGGCGATTGGACGGGCGACGCTCGCAACCTGGTCGACGAGCTCGAACGCATCGTCGGCCTGCTGGCACGCCAACGATGACCACGCCAAACCCGACGACGATGACGCCGCCGCAGCTGCTCGCGCGCGCCCGCGACATGCTCGCCGGCGCCGATCCCTCGACCGCAGGCCTGTGGCCGCGGTGCGTCGCGTTCCTGCTCCGCGGTGCGCTCGACGCCCAGGTCACGGCCGTGCTCGAGGGCCGCCGCGTGGGTGAACCCGATCGCGCCTCGGTGAGGGTGACTCCGCCTCAGCGTTCGTGGAACCACCGCGCGGTCGCCCGCACAATCGCCAGCTCCCCCGGGCTCAGGTCGGGTGTGTAGCTGAGACGAAAGCCCGCACGCATCAGATGCTCGTCGTCGCCGTCGGCGCACTTACGGCGGGTGGTCGTTGCGGCGACGTTCTCGGTCCCGCGCGCACACCAGTGGGGCAAGCCGAAGGCGTGTCCCATCTCGTGCAGCGTGGTGAAGCGGGTCTGGTCGCCCCGCTGAGCGACGAGATCGAGGATCTCCTCGCCCTTGGCCACGACGAGGGTGCGCGATGGAAGATTGCTGATTGCACCGGCGGGCGCGCCGGTCGGCGCGGGCTCGCCGTAGGTCCAGCCGTAGTTCTGGCCGGAATCCGCAGCACCGCACCTCGTCGATCGATACTTGCGGCTCTCGGTCGGCACGGCGGCCCCGTCATGGGACCGTACAGAATCCGGCCGTCGGCAGCTCCGGCCAGCGCCGCGCCGGCGCCCGATGGCGGCTACGCGGTCTGGGGTAGCCTCCCGGCCCATGAAATTCGTGATCCCCGGCGGCTGCGGCCAGCTCGGACAGATGCTCGAGCGGGCGCTGGTCGCCCGCGGCCACCAGGTCGTCCTGCTCAGCCGCACGCCGTCCGGCGACGGCCGCGTGCTGGCGTGGGACGGCCGCACGCTGGGTCCGTGGGCCGACGCGATCGACGGCAGCGACGTGGTCATCAACCTCGCGGGGCGCAGCGTCAACTGCCGCTACACCAAGCACAACCTCACCGACATGCTGCTCTCGCGCGTCGATTCGACGCGCGTGCTCGGCCAGGCGATCGGGGCCGCGGCCCGGCCGCCGCGGGTGTGGCTGCAGTCGAGCACGGCGACGATCTACGCGCACCGCTTCGACGCCGCCAACGACGAGGCCACCGGGATCCTCGGCGGCGACGAGCCCGGCGTCCCGCGCTACTGGGCGTTCAGCGTCCGCATCGCCACCGAGTGGGAGCACGAGCTCGACCTCGCCGTCACGCCCCAGACCCGCAAGGTCGCGATGCGCACGGCGATGGTCATGGGCCCCGAGCGTGGCGGCACCCTCGACGTGCTGCTGGGCCTGGTGCGCTTCGGTCTGGGCGGAGCGGTCGCGGGCGGGCGCCAGTACATGTCGTGGATGCACGAGCGCGACTTCGTCGAGGCGATCGAGTTCCTCGTCGCGCGCGAGGACCTGGACGGCGCGATCAACCTCGCCGCCCCCGACCCGCTGCAGCAGCGCGCCTTCATGGCGACGCTGCGCGAGGCGGCCGGCGCCGTCGTGGGCCTACCCGCGACCGCGTGGATGGCCGAGCTCGGCGCGCTCGCGATGCGCAGCGACAGCGAGCTGCTGCTGAAGAGCCGGCGCGTGGTGCCGGGCCGCCTGCTCGACGCGGGCTTCCGCTTCGCGTTCCCGACGTGGGCCGAGGCCGCCCGCGATCTGATCGCCCAGGTCCGCGCGCGGCCGGGCTGACCGCGTCCCGAGCTACGTCGGGCTCTGCAGCTCCGGATCCGCGCTCGCGTACCAGCGGCTCGCGATGCGCACCGCGTTGGTCGCCGCGCCGAGCCGCAGGTTGTCGCCCGCGATCGTGATGCAGTGGCTGCGGCCGCTGGCGTCGCGGGCGTCGGCGCGCACGCGACCGGCGAGCGCCCGATCGCGGTGATCGACGCACGAGCGCGCGGACAGGCCCTCGCCGGCGGCGCCCGGGAGGAACCGGACGAACGGCGCCGACGCGGCGTCCCCGAGCAGCGCCTCGATCTCGGCGACGCTCGCGGCGTCGCGCAGCGTGAACCAGGCGTTCATGTAGTGCCCGACGGCGACCGCGACGCGGCAGCACTGCGCCGAGATCGCCAGGGCCTGGTGCTCGAGGATCTTGCGGCTCTCGAACATCAGCTTGCGCTCCTCGGCCGAGAAGCCGCCGTCGTCGGTCTTGCCGTTGTGGGGCACGGTGTTGCCGGCGTACTTCCCGGCGTCGAAGGGGCGGCCGAGGCGGTCGGCCTCGGCGTAGCCGCGCTTGGCGTCGGCGAGGAACTCGTCGAGCGGGCCGATGCCAGCGCCGCTGACGGCCTGGTACGTGCTCACGGTCGCGGCCTCGAGCCCGAAGCGCCGCAGCAGCGGCGCCATCGCCAGCGCGAAGGGGATCGTCGTGCAGTTGGGGTTCGCGACCAGGCGCACCTCGGCGTCGACGCGGTGCGAGTTCACGGCCGCGGTCACCAGCGGCACGTTGGGATCGCCGCGATAGGTGTTGCTCTTGTCGACCACGCGGTAGCCGAGCTCGAGCAGGCGCGGCACGTAGCGCGCGCTGTGGTCGTCGTCGAGGGCGACCAGGGCGAGGTCGCCCCGGGGCGCGTCGGCCTGCTCGAGCGAGGCCGCGCCCCGCACGTCCCACGACTTGCCGCCGTGCTCGAGCGTCTGGTCACGGCTCGCGAACAGCGACAGCTCGGCGGCGGGCCAGGCCCGCGCCACCAGGTCGATCGACTCGCGGCCCACGAGGCCCGTGGCTCCGAGGATGCAGATGCGCATGGCCGCGTCATAGCACGGCGGCGTCGGGCGGGCCGCGGCGTTCTTGCGCCGCCGCGCAGCGCTGGTCATGCTCGCGTGCGTGACGCCGTTCCTGACCGCGCGTTGGACCGACCTCGCCCTCGTCACGTGGCGGATCCCCGCCGAGCTGCTGGTGCGGCACCTGCCGCCGGGGCTCGAGCCCGATCGCCTGCCGGGCGACGACGCCGACGTCGCGTACGTCAGCTTCGTCGCGTTTCGGTTCCTCGACACCAAGCTGAAGGGCATCCCGATCCCCCTGCACACCGACTTCCCCGAGGTGAACCTGCGCGCGTACGTGCGCGAGCAGGGCGGGGCGCGTCGCCGCGGCGTGACGTTCATCGCCGAGCTGGTGCCCAAGCCGGCGATCGCAGTCGTCGCCAACCTGCTCTACCACGAGCACTACCGCGCGGTGCCGATGCACTGCCGCGTCGAGGACGACGGCGACGTCCACCGCATCCACATGAGCATCGAGCTCGGTGAGCGCGCCCACGCGCTGACGCTCGAGGGCCGCCGCCAGACCGTGATGCCGGCGACCGACTCGATCGAGCACTTCTTCAAGGAGCACGAGTGGGGATTCGGTCGCGACGGCGATGGCGCGCTCGTGGTGTATCGGGTCCACCATCCGCAATGGGAGGTGTATCCCACGTCGCTCGACCGCCTCTCGCTCGCGGTCGACTTCGGCGAGCTCTACGGCGAGCCCTGGGGCGCGCTCGACGGCATCGCGCCATACCACGTCGCGTTCGCCGTGGGCTCGGAGATCGAGGTCTGGGGCCGCGAGTAGCGGGTCACCTATTCGGCCGCGGTCATCCGTGATAGCCCGGTCCGGCCATGACGAGCCGAGCCCAACTCCCCCCGCGTCCGTGCGATGGCCCGACCCACACGCTGATGGTGAAGACCATCAAGGGTCTGGTGATGGATGGTGTCGAGCAGGCCAACTCCGGCCACCCGGGGATGCCGATGGGCACCGCGGACATGGCGACCGCCCTGTGGACGCGGTTGCTCGTGCACGACCCCTCGGCGCCGCACTGGCCCGACCGCGATCGCTTCGTGCTGAGCGCGGGCCACGGCTCGATGCTGCTGTACTCGCTGCTGCACCTCACCGGCTACGACCTACCGATGTCCGAGCTGCAGCGCTTCCGCCGGCTGCACTCGCGCACGCCGGGGCACCCGGAGTTCGGCCACACGGTCGGCGTCGAGGTCACCACCGGGCCGCTCGGCTCGGGGTTTTCGGCGGCGGTCGGGCTCGCGATCGCCGAGCGCTTCCTCGCCGCGCGGTACAACCGAGACGGCCACACCATCGTCGATCACTTCACGTACGGCATCTGCAGCGACGGTGACCTGATGGAGGGCGTCGCCTCCGAGGCCGCGAGCCTGGCCGGCCACCTCGGCCTCGGCAAGCTGGTGTTCCTGTACGACAGCAACAACATCACGATCGATGGTGCGACCGAGATCAGCTTCTCCGAGGACGTCTGCGCGCGGTTCGTCGCCTACGGCTGGCACGTGCAGCGCGTCGACGGCCACGACCCCGAGGCCGTGACGGCGGCGCTGGTCGCCGCGCGGGCGCAGTCCGATCGTCCGAGCCTCATCGAGTGCATCACCACGATCGGCAAGGGCGCGCCGACCAAGGCCGGGACCTCGGGCAGCCACGGGGCGCCGCTGGGCAAGGCCGAGGTCGAGGCCGCCAAGACGCAGATGGGCTGGCCGCTGCAACCGACGTTCTACGTGCCCGACGAGCTGCGGGCCATCCTGCACGCGCAGGCGCAGGACCACGCCGCGCGCCGCGTCGCGTGGGAGCAGAGCTTCGCGTCGTACCGCGCTCAGTACCCCGAGCTCGCCGCCGAGTTCGAGGCCGTGCAGCGCGGCATCGTCCCGGAGGCGGTCTACGCGGCGCTGCCGAGCTTCGCGCCCGGCACCCCGCTGTCGACGCGCAAGGCCGGGCAGAAGATCCTCGACGCGGTCATCCGCGCCCACCCGACGCTCATCGGCGGTTCGGCGGACCTCGCCGAGAGCAACGGCGTGCACATCACCGGGTTGCCCAGCCAGCACCGCGCGGTGCCGGGCGGCAAGATCATCCACTTCGGCATCCGCGAGCACGCGATGGGCGGCATCACCAACGGCCTGCTGCTGCACGGCGGCGTGCGGGCGTTCGACGCCACGTTCCTCATCTTCTCCGACTACATGCGCGGCGCGGTCCGGCTCTCCGCGCTGATGGGCCTGCCCGTCATCCACGTCTTCAGCCACGACAGCTTCTGGCTCGGCGAGGACGGCCCGACGCACCAGCCGATCGAGCAGTGCATGAGCCTGCGGCTCATCCCGCAGCTCGACGTGATCCGCCCCGCGGACGCGCGCGAGACGGTGGGGGCGTGGCGGCACGCGCTGCAGCGGAAGATCGGCGAGGGGCCGACGGCGATCCTGGTGACGCGGCAGAACCTGCCGACGCTCGCCGAGTCGCGCGAGGACATCTCGTGCGGCGCGTACGTGCTGTGGGATCCGCCGGGCACCGACGCGGCCGATCTCGACGGCATCCTCATCGCCACGGGCTCCGAGGTCTCGCTCGCGCTCACGGCCGCCCAGCGCCTGCGCGCCGAGGGCCGGGCGGTGCGCGTGGTGTCGATGCCGTGCTGGGAGCTCTTCGAGCGCAGCGATCGCGCGTGGCAGGACCGCGTGCTGCCGCCGGGCGTGTCCCGCCGCCTGTCGATCGAGGCCGGCTCGACCCTGGGTTGGCAGCGCTGGGCGCAGCACAGCATCGGCATCGATCACTTCGGCGCGTCGGCGCCGGCCGACGAGCTGGCGCGCGAGTTCGGCTTCGTGCCCGACGCGGTGGTCGCCCGCTACCTCGGCCTGCCGTGAGCCCGGAGCGCGGTCGCTCCCTGTCTGGGGAGCGGCCCGCTCCCCGGTCCAAAATGCGTCGCTCAGCCCCGGCGCCGCGGATCGCCGCGCTGCTCGATCGACGCCTCGGTCACCTGGTCGCGTGCGCGTAGCCAGGCGTCGCCCTGCTCGAGGGTGGCGACCGCGCGGGAGCCCCGATCGCCGATCTCGCCGATCGTCAGCAGGGCGAGCCCGCGGATGCGCGCGTGCTCGGCTACGTAGGCGCAGCGGCGGCCGACCTTCGCCAGCTTGCCGTGCAGCGTCACCAGCTCGGCGCGACCGAGGATGTCGTAGTCGTCGACCTCGCGGAGATCGACGAGCACCTCGGTGGGCGCGCCGCGCTGCTCGATCCAGGTCTCGAACGAGCGGCGCAGCTCGGTGCCGAGTCGCTGATCGATCTTGCCGCGCATCACGATCGTGAGTCGGCTGCCGGCGCCCGAGAGGTTGACTTCACCCACGCGTCGCAGCGTAGCGACGAACGTCGCGGCCGATTGGCCACCGCGCCACACCGGCGATGAACGGCGATCGCACGCGATGTAGGATCAGGCGTCCGATGGATCGCGCAGCGGAGCCCGTGTGTTGCGGCCGGATGGCCTGCGAGGAGGCTCACTCGAAGGGCCAGCCGAGCCCCGGGTAGCCCTTCGGCGCGTCGTCGGGTTGCTCTGCGTGACACACCGTGCAGTCGTACGGATCCGCGGGGTAGCGATCGGAGCGCGAGTGGATGAAGTGGATCCGGTAGTCGAGCGCGCCGTCGGGCTCGTTGCCGAGCGCCGCCGAGTGACACGCCGCGAGGCACGACTCGCGATCACCCATGCCGTGCAGGATGTTGCCCAGCGCAGCCGTCCCGGAATGGCACCCGTTGCAGCCGCCGGTCGTGGGTGCCCACGACGTCTCCTCGGTGGTGCCGACCTGGATCCGCAGCACGTCTCCGGTGTTCGTCGCCTCGCCGGCGAAGTCGCGCCGCGCCTTGATCGCGACCACGTAGGTGCCGGGCAGCGCGTCGGCCGGGACATGCAGCACCACCTCGTCGCTGACCGGTGCGTTCCACACGGTGGGATCGAACAGGCCGCCCAGGATCACCGCGAGCGGCGGGACGCCAGCGACCACCGCGCTGAAGCCGTGCTCGGCCGCGAACGCGACCGGGACCTCCGGCAGGAAGAAGTCGCCCAGCGGCACCGTGTAGTCGGTGACGCCGATCGCGTCCGAGGGCCCGCCCATCGCCAGCAGCAGGTTGCCCTCGCGGTGCTTGAGCGCGTAGAAGAGCGTCGGGTTCAGGCCGGCGTCGAAGTACCGCAGTCCGCTCGCGGTGCCGTGGTCGAGGAAGTCGGCGTACGTGGGCAGCGCGCCGTCGTCGTCGAGGCGGTTGCCGGCGCCGTCGGTGAAGGCGAGCGCGAAGGTGATCGCCTCGCCCGGCACGTAGAACTGGCCGTTGCCCGGGGGCGTCGCGGCCTCGAGCTCCACGCCGAACCCGTAGCCGACCTCGCCCACCGCGGCGCTCGACACCGGGATGTCGCGGAGGTGGCACGGGTCGGCGGTCCAGAACACGCGCAGCGCCTTGGTGCCGTGTGGGAGTCGACGGTCGCCGATGCCGGGGTACTGGGCCTGGCGCAGCTGCACGAGCGCCTGTGCGACGTGGCCGGTCGCGCCGCTGCAGTCATCGACGGCGGCGCAGCCGGACGTGGTCTGGCGCGCCACGAACCGCCGCACGAACATGCTGTCGAAGGCCGACCACAGGTTGTCCGTGCCCGAGTTCACGAGGTACGGCAGCGCCGGCAGCGGGTGGCCGTGGGCGTCCACCGGATACACCACGAACAATCCCGGGTTCTCCATCCACCGCGCATTGCGATAGAATCGCTGGCGGGTGAAGGTGCCCGCGCCGTCGGGCCGCCACTCCTCGTCGACGAGTTCGACGCCGGTCCAATCGAGGTCCGCGAGGTCGCCGCTGGTCGTCAACGGCGTGATCCCCTGGTCGTCCGGGGTGGCAGCATTCGCCACGATGTCGAGCTCGTCGACGTAGCGCTTGTCGTTGCCAACGGCGGCGATCGGGGTGCCGACCCCATCGTCGATCCGCAGCGAGAGCCCGCGAGACCCCGCCTGGGCCGTCAGCGGCGCGAACACGAGCATTCCCATCGCGACCACGATTGCGCGTCGATCCATGACCCCGTTCTCCTGGCAATCGGCCGCCGGGCCCGCGCGGAGTTGCGCGGGAGGCCCAGATTCGGCCGTCTTGGAGATCAGGATGATTCGGAAACCCGAGACGCGCATATTGGTGCTCGGGCGTACCACTATCGCGCTGCGGTGGCCGTTCGATCGGAATGTGCACAGTTTCGCTGCTCCAACGCCGCGGCGACGCGATCGATCGTGCGATCGCATTCGTCGAGGGTGACGCAGGCGTGGGGGCCGATGCGAAGGATGCGAGCGCCCCGCGCATCGACGTCGATGCCGTCGGCCGCGAGCGCAGCGACCATCGCGGGCGCATCGTCGATTTCGAGGGCGAGCGTACCGGCGCGACGCAGTGGATCGCGCGGCGAGTGCAGCGGCAGTCCGTGCTCCATCGCGCGGGCGTGCAGTCGCGCGAGCAGGCGTTGGTTGCGGGCGAACAGGCGCGCGACGCCCTGCTCGAGCACGAAGCGGATCCCCGCGCGCGCGGTGTAGACCGGCTCGATCGCCGGCGTGCCCTGCTGATGGCGACGCGCGCCCGGGGCGGGCACGAAGTCGGGGGCGAACGCGGTGAACCGCGCGTCGCCGAGCCAACCGGGGTACGCGACCGGCAGGCGATCGAGGAGCGCGGGATGGATGTGCAGGAACGCCAGGCCCGTGCCGCCGCCGCCGAGCCACTTCACGGTGCCGCCGACGAGCACGCACGGCGGGAGCGCCGAGAGATCGAGGGGCACGAGGCCGACGGCCGCGGTGGCGTCGAGGATCGCGATCGCCCCAGCGGCGTTCGCCGCCTCGAGCAAGGGGCGCACGTCGAGCAGCGCGCCGCGGTTCGACGCCACGACGGGCGCGGTGATGCACGCGACGTCGTCGTCGAGGTGCGCGGCGAGTCGGTGGGCGTCGAGGTGCCCGTCGGGCGCGTCCACCACGTCGATCGTGAAGCCGCGGCGCGCCTGCGCGGCGACCATGTAGCCGATCGACGGGAACTGCAGGGCGCTGGCGACGATCCGTCGGCGGCCCGCCGTCCCCGACGCAGGCGCCTCGAGGGCGGCGAGCATCGAGGCGTGGCAGCCGCTGGTGCTCTCGCGCAGCGCGACCGATCCCGGCGGCGCACCCAGCAGCCGCTCGACGAGGCCGTACATCTCCTCGAGGCGCTCGAACCACGCGCCGAGCTGGTGTGGCCGTCGCCGGAGGCTGTCGCGGTAGTCGTCGAGATCGTCGAACATCGCCGCGGGACACGGGCCGAAGCTGTGCGTGACCATGCACGCGCGGCCCTGCAGCGAGGGGAAGCTCGGGCGCGCAGCCGCGAACGCGGCGTCGTCGCTGTCGCTCAGCGGAAGCACAGCGCGTACATCTCGTCGAAGTACGTCCAGCCGGCGGCGAAGACCCGCCGGCCGCCGCGCCACGCCGCCGCGCGGTGGGGCACCGGCACCAGCTCGGCGAGCACCGCCGACTCGTGGGCATGGTCGACCTCGAGCGCCTCGTGCAGCGTGAGCCACTCGAGCGAGGTGTCGCCGAGCTCCTGCTGGCGGCGGAACTGCGCGCCGACGAACAGGTCGACCTGCTTGCCGAGCAGCTCGATGACGATCGCCGCGCCGACGCCGACCCACGGATCGGGATCTCCGTAGATGTCCTCGAGGCTCGCGGCGAGGCGCTCGCCCGGGAGCGCGGCGCCCTCGGGCAGCTCTGCGGGGCGCCACCGACCGAGCGCGTCGAGCAGGTGGAGGAACAGCCGCCGGTGGGTGCGCTCGAGCTCGCCGAGGCCGAGCTCCTCGTAGAGCTGCTCGGACAGGATGCAGCGGACCTGCTCGTGCTCGACACCGGCGATGACCTTGGCGAGGCGGCGGGGGAAGTCCTTCGAGATCCCGACGTAGGCGTTGCTGAACAGCAGCCACATGTGCCCGTGGTCGACCGGCTCGCGCGCCATGCGGGCGAAGAACGGATGCAGCGAGATCGGCTCGGCCTCGTAGGCGTCGACCATGCGCACCACCGGGCTCGGCCCGACGGCGAAGTGCTCGCCGGTGACCTCCGCCGGGCGGGCCGAGTAGCACTCGGCCGAGAGGTAGCAGGTCGCGCGGCTCCGGCCGTGCTGCGAGCGCAGCGAGAGGTAGCTCGTCAGCCCGACGCCGTCCTCGAGGCGACGCTGTCGGACGGCCTCGACCGCGGCGCGATGCAGCGCGGCGGTGGCGGGATCGAACATCCGCGCCACACGCTCGCACGCCTGCAGGTCGTGATCGACGTGCGATCGGATCGGGACGTGGAGCGTGACCGCGCGGGCGCACGCGCCGTCACCGACGAAGGAGAGGCAGCTGCCGGGGCTCACGCCGGCCCGCGGGACGCGCTCCGATGCGAGGACCTCGAACTCACCGTTCGCTGGCCGGTCGGCCGTCGCCGCGCGATAGAACGCGATGATCTCGTCGGGCTCGCTGTTGGGGGAGGTCGCCGCCACCTGGCGCAGCACCTCGAGGGTGGGATCGTGGTGCTGCAGGTAGACCTTCGTGCGCGCCTCGGTCGAGGCCGTCAGATCGAGCGAGACGTAGAGGATCTCGTCGAGCTCGGGGCCGCGGGGCATCGCGCTCGCGACCGTGGGCCACGCGCGTCGACTGCCGAGTCGATCGAGCGCGTCCTCGATCAACGCGGCGGCGTGCCGTCGGCCGCGGACCTGCGGGTTGAAGTACGCCTTCAGCTCGGGGTCCGCGCTGAGCGGCCACAGGCGCGCGGCGTGCCACAGCACGAAGCTGCCGCTCGGATCCGGCGGGAGGAACAGATCGGCCACCGCCGCGAAGCGCGTCGGCGAGGCACCGAAGTCGTCCACCAGGCGACGCTGGGTCGTGAGCGCGGCGGCCAGCTTGGTTCGCAGGTCGCCGCGGTTGCCCTGGCTCTCCCACAACACGCGCAGCTCCGGGTGCTTGGCATCCAACACCAGTGAGAACTCGAAGGGGCTGTGGTCGTCGCTGATGTTGCTCGACCATGGTGCGCGGGCGGTCATCGGTCGATCGGCCAACGGGCCGAAGAGGTCGCGCAGCCTCGCCGTCATGCCTTCGGCGGCGCCTTCGGGCAGCGCCAGGCCGGCGGCCAATCGGCCGAGGAGGAACTCGGCATGCGCGCCGAAGGTGCGGACCGCACTCGCGACATTGAGTCTCGTCATGACCACCGTCCATCCGATCGCGCGTCTCGGCAGCACTGGCCGACGCGCAACTCTTCAATCTACGAGATGACTACGCGATGGGCCCGTGGAATTCGACGGGCTCGAAGCGATGTCCGAATGGTCAGGACGAATGGTGGGCGGTCGTCCCACGATGTTCGCGACGACTCGCGATCGAAGTGACGCGTGCGGCCGTTCGGTCGCGCATCGGAATTCGACGACCATTCCTTTCGCAATCCGCGAAGACCAGCTAGGTTCGCTTCGTCGCTCGCGCGTCGGTGCGCGACGGTCCCCGGAGGTTGGTCCTGATGTCGCTCGTCACTGGTGTCGGCGTTTCCGCCGAGCGAGACCTCAATGCTGCGATCGCGGCCGCTGCGGCCGAAGCACGCTCGCAGTGCCCCGACGCCGTGCTGGTGCTGGGCTTCGTCACCCACAACCACGGAGCGGCCGGCCTCGGCGAGGCGGCGGGGATACTGGCGTCGGCGTTCCCCGGGGCGCAGACGGCGGGCGGTCAGGTCAACGGCATCACGTACGACCACGAGCGCTACGACGCGGTGTTCGCCAACCGCTTCGCGGTCGCGGTGGTCGCGTTCGGCGGCGCGGGCGTGCGCGGTGCGATCGCGCTGCAGGCCAGCGCCGGCACGTCGCCGCGAAGCAGCGGCAGCGCGCTGGCCCGCGACGCGATCGAGCGGCTCGGCACCACACCGGTCGGTGGCATCTTCCTCGGCATCGGGCTGTCGCAGGTGCCGCCCGTCGACCAGCAGATCGTCGACGGCATCCGCGACGTCGCCCCGCGGCTCCGCATCACCGGCTCGGGGCTGTGCGGCGGGATGCAGCTCGACGGGTCGTACGACCCCGGCGTCGCGTTCCTCGGCCGCGAGGTGGTCGAGCGCGGGGTCTTGCTCGCGGTGCTCGGCGGCGAGGTGCGCCTGGGCTTCTCGGCGGCCAACGGCATGCGTCCGGTGGGGCCCGGCGCGTTCGTCACCAAGGTCGACGGGGCCGAGATCGTCGAGCTCAACGGACGGCCCGCGAAGGACGTGACGCTCGATCTGCTCGCGCCCGACTCGCCGGATCTGCGCGCGCTGTTCGAGAAGAACCCGCAGGTCATGGCCATCGAGCGCGGCATCACGTTCGCGGCGCCCGATCTCGAGGGTGACTTCTACTGGTGTCACAGCCCCGCGATGTTCACCCCGCGCGGCGGTGTGTTCGACGCGTTCGGCCCCCGCGTCGGCATGGGCCTCGCGGTGACGCGCATCGATCCCGAGAGCTGCATGAGCGCGGTCGCCGAGGCGGCGGGGATGCTGCAGCAAGACGCAGGCACGGAGGAGTTCGAGCTGACGCTGGCGTTCTCGTGCTCGCTCCGCGGCTTCACGCTCGGGGCCGACGAAGACGGTGAGCTGCGCAAGCACGTGAAGTCCCGCCGGCACATCGGCATCGTCGCCAACGGAGAGGTCGGCTGCTATCGCCACGGCCGACCGATGTTCACCGGCTGGGTGTTCGCCCTGCTCGGGGCGGCGACGGAGTCTTCGTGATGGGCGCACGCGTCTCACGACTCGTCGATCGGATCCGCGAGGAGAAGGGCCCCTTCTTCGTCGCGCGGGTATGTCTACGCGTGAACTGCCGCATCGACGACAAGGCCCCCGACACCCCCGAGGCAGAGCGGGCGATTGTCGACGCCTGCCGCGAACTGGGCTACGACCTGGCGATGGTCGAGTTCGGCGCGTCGTCGGGGCATTAGCAGGGTGCGGAAGAACGCACAGCGTTCTTCCGGACACCCTGCTCCGTGCCCGTGCCCGTGCCCGTGCCCGATCGGGAGCCCGTTCCCGTTCCCGTTCCCGATCACGCCCCGCGGCGCTGCGCATCCGCCTCGCCCGCGCGGGCGATCGCGGACTCGACCGCGGCGAGGACCTCGTCGGAGCGGAACGGCTTGGCCAGCAGCGCGCCGGGCAGGCGGCTCGCATCCACGTCCCGCGTGAAGCCGCTGACGAACAGGATCGGCGTGCCCGGTCGCGCGGCGAGCACCTCGTCGGCGAGCTCGCTCCCGGTGAGTCCGGGCATGAGGATGTCGCTGACGAGCAGGTCGCAGGGGATCCCGCGACGCAGCTCCTCGAGGGCCTCGCGCGGGTCGCGGTACACGACGGTCTGGTGCCCGGCGCGGCGTAGGATCATCCCGATCGCATTGCCCACGAGCTCGTCGTCGTCGACCACGACGATGCGGTGCACGACGGCGACCTCGGGGGAGGGCGCTGCCGGTGTGGTGTTCCTGGCCGCACGCGGCGCGGGCACCCGCGGCAGGATCAACGCGACGCGCGTGCCCGATCCGGGCACGGAGGCGAGCCGCAGGGTGCCGCCCGACTGCAGTGCGAAGCCCAGCGCCGAGGGCAGGCCGAGGCCCGCGCCGCCGCTCCGCGTCGAGTAGAACGGCTCGAGCACCTTCGAGATCCGCTCGGGTGGGATGCCGGCGCCGTCGTCTTCGACCTCGAGGACGACCCACGATTCCGGCGGCGCGTTCGCGGGTGCCGGCATCGAGCCGGGGAGATCGGGCCAGCGCCGTCGCGCCGCCGCGCCGTCCTCCTCGAACACGCGCACGTGGATGGTGCCGTGGGGGCCGAGCGCCTCGCTCGCGTTGCGGACCAGGCTCAGCACCGCCAGCTCGAGGGCGTCGGCGTCGGCGAGCACGTGCAGGGGCTCGAGCGGCCGAGATACCTGCAGAGCCGCACCGGCCGGCAGCAGCGCGCGAGCGGCCGGCTCGATCGCGCCCAATCGCTCGCACAGGTCGAACGACTCGGCCTCGAGGCGTTGCAGCCGCGCGACCGACAGGAGCTGGCCGGTGAGCCGCGCGCCGCGGTCGACGCAGGCATCGAGGGTGCGCACGGGCTCGTCCATCGACCGCCCACTGGCGTCGTCGGGGCCAGACGCGATCATGCTCGTGGCCCCGCGGATCGCCGTGAACAGGTTGTTGAAGTCGTGCGCGATACCGCCGGCGAGGCGACCGACGGCCTCGAGCCGCTCGGCCTCTTCGAGACGACGGGCCAGCCCGCGCGCCTCGGCCTCGACCGCGAGCCGCTGATCGATCTCGCGCTGCAAGCCCGCGAGGTGGGCCCGCGCCAGGCGCATGCGCCACAGCACCACCGTCGCGATCGAGGCGATGATCGTCAGGGCGATCGCCACGCGCACGGACCAGCGCTCGTGCCACGGCTGCGCGAGGACGAAGCGCAGCGTGGTGACCGGCGAGTAGATCCCCGACTCGTTCGCGACGCGCAGCTCGATGCGGTGTCGTCCCGCGGGGAAGCCGGCCCAGTGGATCTCGCGGTCGTCCGCGGCGCGGTGCCACCTGACCTCGGGCTCGTCGCTGGCCTCGCTGGTGACGCGGTACTCGAACGCCGCCAGCTCGGGGTGGCGCAGGATCGCGGCGGTGAACTCGAGATCCACGCGGCCGGGCCCCGCGGGGACCTCGAGCTCGACACCAGGGGCCAGCGCGAGGCCGTCGATCTCGGCGTGCAGCAGCGTCAACGACGGGATCGTCGCCACGTCGTGGAGCTGGCGGGATCCATGCGCACCAGGCCCGCGACGGTCGGCAACGCCAGGGATCCATCGCGCATCACCACGCCCGCGGGTTGGCCACCACCGTTGCCCTCGGGCGTCGCCCAGCGCCGCACGTCGACGCGCCGCCGCGGATCGCTCATCCATGCCTCGAGGTCGTGGCGGAGCAGTCGGCTGAGGCCGCGGTTGCCGTGGAGCCACAGCACGCCGCGGCCGTCGTCGAGGATCGCCGAGACGACGTCGTCGTCGAGACCCTCGCGACGCGTCAGCCGACGCAGGACGCCGCCGCGCAGGATCCCGAGGCCGCCGCCGTAGCTGCCGAGGAACACCGTGCCGTCGGCCTCGATCCGCAGCGCCCGGAGCTCGCCGGTGGGGATGCCGTCGGCGCGACTCCACCGCGTCGCGACCCCGCCCGCGAGGCGCGTGAGGCCGTCCTGGCCGCCGAACCATAGCTCGCCGTTGGGGCCGGGCTCGATCGCCAGCACGCGGCGATCCTCGACGGGCAGCGGCAGCAGCTCGGCGCCCACCAGCCGGTAGGCGCCGCCGGTCTCGGTGCCGATCAGCACGTCGTCGCCGACGACGCGGATGACCAAGACCATGTGACCGACCGAGACGAGGGTCTGCAGGGTGCCGTCGGGGCGCAGGGTCGCGATGTCGTCGTCGGCGCCGACCAGCACCTCGTCGCCGCGACGGGCGAGCGTGCGCACGCACCCGCCGGAGACGGCGGTGACCGCGTTGCTCGCCGACACCCGCATGATGCCGCCGGGCTCGCAGCTGGAGCCGACGAGCAGCGCGCCGTCGTCGACCTCGAGCACCGGCAGCGCGCCGCCGCCGACCTCGACCACGGTCCAGTCCTCGCGGACGAGCCGGCGCAGGCCGTCGACGTCGGTGCCGACCCACACGACCTGCTCGCGGTCGACGAAGACGTCGCGCACGCGGCTGCCGAAGCGGTGGTGCCCGGGTACGCCGAGCACCCGGATGCGGCTCCCCGAGGCGACGTAGATCGTGCCGTCGGCGGCCACGGCGAGGTCGTGGCTCGGCTCGGTGTCGAGCACGTGGACACCCGCGTCGTCGACCTCGCTGACGCCGAGGTCGCCGGCGACCACCAGCGCATCGCCGCGGGGGATCATCGCGTACAGCTCGCCGACCGCGAGGGGCTGCGGCACCGCGTCCGTGGCTTCGACGTGGAACAGGCCGCGCGCGCCGGCGAGCCAGACGCCGTCGTCGCGCGCCACGATGGCGCGGCTCGGCCCCGCATCCGCGATCGCGGTCCATCGCGCGTCGTCGGGGTCGTAGTACGCGGTGCCGCCCGAGCCCGCGACCCACATCGCGCCGTCGATCTCCCGCAGCGCCCAGATCGCCTTGCCCACCAGGTGGGGCTCCGCGGGGAGCTGCACGTCGTCGCCGTCGGGATCGATGCGCACGACATGGCCGCTCTGCAGGCCGAGCCAGCGCGTGCCGTCGTCGGTCACCGTCAGCGCCGTGATCCGCACCGAAGCCCAGCCCACGCCCTCGGACGCGCCGTGGATCTCGAAGTGCTCGCCGTCGAAGCGGACCAGTCCGCCGAACGTGCCGAGCTGCAGCCATCCCTCGCGATCCTGGGCGATCGCGGTGACCGACGATTGCGGCAGCCCGTCGTCGATCGTCCAGCCCTGCTCGCCGTACCGGCCCAGCGGCGTGGCCGCGAGCGTCATGGCGAGAACGCTGGAGATCACAGTGCATCATAGCGCTGGGCTCCCTGGCCGAGATATCCCGCCGATTGCACGCGACGTGCGATTGCAGGGGCGACCACGCGATCCAGCGGTGCGCCGACGGCCACCTCGCGGCGACGGCCGACCCGCTTTGGGACTGCCTGCGAGGTTTGGCAGGACGAGCCGCGCGGTCCCGGATCGGTGGTGGATCGGCGGCCGCGGGTCAGTGCGACCAGCAGGGCTGCGCCCACGCCCGGCGGCCCTGGGGCTCGATGATCTCCGCCCGCACGTAGGCCGTCGGATCGGGCGCCCGCGCGCACACGTACTCGCCCGGCATCGTGGACGTCGCCGGCGCGGCGCGGCCCCCGGCGATGCAGCGCACCTCGGCGTCACGCCGCCCGGGCCAGATCGTCAGGCCGGCCGCGTCGCAGCGCACGTCGTCGAGCCGCGCGCCGTTGCTCGCATAGAAGTCGCCCCGCGCCATCGCATCGCGCAGCTGCTCGGCGTTCGCACCGGGCTCGGCGCGGACCATCACCCAGCCGCGATCGCCCTCGAAGGCGAGCTCGCCACGGGCCCGCACGCGCGCGGCGTCGCCGTAGTGGTGCGCGTCGTCGGTCGCGGTGCCCCAGACGCGCACGCCTGCGGTCAGCAGCGCGTCCCAGATCCCGAACGTCGAGGGATGCGTGGTGTCACCGTCGTTGTTGGAGTCGATCGCCTCGTTGGCGACCTCGAGCAGGAGCGGCTCCGAGGCGACCGCGGCGATGGTGTCGGCGTCCGCCGCCCAGTGGAAGTTGGGGTGGTTGATCTGCGCGAGCGCGCCGAGGGACCGCGCGCGGGCGATCCCGTAGCCGTACACCGTCGTCCGCCGGAGGTCCGCGGGTTCGGGCACCGCGGCGGGGGCCTGCGCCGTGTCGATGAACAGCGCGTTGACATGCAGCGGGCACAGCGGCGAGGGACCCGGGGGATCGCAGCGCTCGACGTTGAGCGTGATCTCCATCCCGGGGATCACCAGCAGACCGGGGCGCGACGCAAGGTCGGTCACGCGGTTGTGGTCCGTGAACACGATGAAGTCGTAGCCGTGATCGGCGTACCACTGCACGACCTCGTTCGGCGGCGTCTCGCTGTCGCCCGAGTTGTTCGAGTGCAGGTGGAGCTGGCCCTTCAGGAAGCTCGACGGTGTGAGCGAGGCGACGGCGGGCGGGCTCGGCATCGCGGGCATGGGCGCGCGATCGCAGGCGGCGAGCAGCAGGAGCGTGATCGACCCCGCCCGCCTCACGCGGGCGGCTCCTCGCGGTTGCGCATGTGATCCGCGAGGCGATCGAGGGCGTCGTCGATCGCGGCCCTCAGCTCGAGGTCGGGCACGTGAGCGTCGAGGGCGGCGCGCATGCACGCCATCCACTGGTCGCGCTCGGCCACGCCGATCGAGAACGGGAAGTGGCGCGCGCGGAGCCGCGGGTGGCCGTACTTCTCGACGTAGTAGGCGGGACCCCCCAGCCAACCGCACAGGAAGAGGAACAGCTTCTCGCGGCTGCCGCGGAGGTTCGGCGGGTGCAGCCCGCGGATCGTGGCCGCGTCGGGCTGCCGATCCATGCGATCGTAGAAGTCGTCGACGAGGGCGCGCACGACCGGCTCGCCGCCCAGCCGTTCGAACGGCGTGCGCTCGGAGGGGACATCGCTCACGGGCGCGAGTGTAGCGGACCCGCGCGCCGCCTTCGTCACGGCATTGTCCGCAGGATTGCGCCCACGCGCCCCCGGATCCCGCTACGATCGCGCGATGGGTTTCGCACGTTCGACCTTGGCGTTCGGGTTCCTCTCGGTCTCGGCCTGCGGCGGCGGCTCCGGCGGGCGCGGCGACGCGGCCGACGGCGAGACGGGGGTCGGTTCGGCGACGCTGACCACCGCCGGGTCGACGGGTGCCGACGCCACGTCGGGCGCCGACGCGAGCGCCAGCGCGTCCGCGGGCTCGAGCGGCGCGACCGTGGCCGACGGCACCGGGCCGATGACCGCGGACAGCGGCGAGGCGCCGAAGTTCGACGTCGGCGAGGGGCAGACCGACGTCGCGAGCAACTGCGACGGCGGCAAGGGCGGCGGTGGCACCGATTTCTCGTACATCTGGGTCGCGGACAGCGGCCAGAACGCCGTGTCGAAGATCAACACCGAGACGATGATCGAGGAGGGTCGCTACCTCGTGCACCCGGGCGCCGGCAACCCGTCACGCACGTCGGTGAGCCTGTCCGGCGACGTCGCGATCGCGAACCGGGCGGGCGGCATCACCAAGGTCTACGCGAAGACCGAGGACTGCATCGACGACAACGGCATGCCGGGCCTGCAGACCTCGACCGGCGGCGGCGACGTGCTGCCGTGGGACGTCGAGGAGTGCGTCGCATGGCACGTGCCGATGCCGTACACGACGCAGCGCCCCGTCGCGTGGTCGCCGGGCCAGTTCGACATGGCGTCGTGCTCGTACTTCGACGAGAAGGTGTGGACCACCGGGGCGCAGAGCGGCGTCTCGGGCACGGTCGTCACGACGGTGGTGAACGGTGACACCGGCGTGATCGAGCAGGAGATCGCGATGCCGGAGATCCAGATCGGCTACTTCGGCCCCTACGGCGCGGCGTTCGATCCCAACGGCGACTACTGGTTCGTCGACTCCGGCAACGACGGCGCGACGCAGGAGTTGGTGCGCGTCGATCACGAGACGTTCACCTACGACATCTGGACCACGCCGCCCGTGTCGCCCTACGGCTTCACGGTCGACACCTTGGGGCGCCCCTGGATCGCGGGCTACTCCGGAGGGACCGCGCGCTTCGATCCGGTGACCGAGATGTTCGACACCAACCCGGCGATCACCGGCCTCGGCATCCAGGAGGACGCCGACGGCATCATGTGGATGGCCCACTATCCCTGGGACTGGGAGGGCGTCTATGGCATCGACCGCGACACGATGCAGATCGTCGACATGATCCCGCTGCCGTCGTCGGCGGCCAAGGGGGTGAGCATCGACTTCTTCGGCTACGTCTGGGTCGTCGATCAGGGGACGTCGGCGTTTCGCGTCGACAAGGACTCCCACAACTTCGACACGTTCACCGGCCTGACGAGCCCCTACACCTACAGCGACATGACGGGCTGGGGGTTGAAGAACGTGACGAACCCCGAGGGCTGACGCGCGTCAGCGGTGGCGTGCTCGCCACGCGGCGCAGTCCTGGGCTGCGGACGCCTCGAGCTCGCCGCCCTTCGCGAAGGCGTCGCAGGCGGTGCTCGCGAGGGTGCGGGCGCGGGCGCGCTGCGACGGCGTGGCCCACAGCACGCGGGCGAGACCCAGTTCGGCCTCCGCGAGGGCGCCCGCGGGGGCGGTCGTCCGGTCATGGATGGCGATCGCCTGCTCGTAGTACGTGATGGCCTCGGCGGTGCGGCCGAGCGACTCGAGGGCCTGGGCGAGGCCGAACGCGCTCGCGGCGACGTGCGGGTGCTCGCCGCCCAGCGCCGCCACGCGCAGGTCCAGGGCGCGCCGGTAGTCGACCTCGGCCTCGGCCCAGCGGTCCTGGTAGTAGCGCGCGTTGGCGAGGCTGAACCGCGCGGTCGCGACGTCGGGGTGATCGGGCCCGAGGCTCCGCTCCCACGCCGCGAGCACGGCGGCGTACTCGGCCTCGGCCTCCGCGTAGGCGCGGCGGTTGTACAGCGCGTTGGCCCGCCCGAACCGCGAGGCGGTGACGTCGGGGTGATCGGCCCCGAGCGCGCGCTCTCGCAGCGCGATCGCCAGCTCGAACTCGCCGAGCGACGCCTCGTCCTTGCCCTGCTGCGCGAGGACGTTGCCGAGCGAGTGGTGCGAGGCGGCGACGTCGGGGTGATCGGGGCCGAGGGCGCGGGTGCGGCCGTCGAGGCCGAGGCGGTACTCGGCCTCGGCCCCGACGAGGTCGCCGGCGAACAGCAGCGCGTTGCCGAGGTTGTTGTGCGACTGCGCGACGGTGGCGTGATCGGGCCCGAACACCCGCTGGCGGATGGCGAGCGCGGTGCGTAGCTCGGTGGCCGCGGCCTCGAACTCGCCCGCCTGCACCAGGGCGTTGCCCAGGTTGTTGTGCGAGGCGGCGACATCGGGGTGCTCGGGCCCGAGCGCGCGCAGGCCGATCGCGAGGGCGGTGCGGTACTCGGCCTCGGCCTCGCGGTAGCGCCCGCGTCCGTACAGCGAGTTGCCGACGTTGACGTGCGCGCGCGCGACGTCTGGGTGATCGGGTCCCAGCGCGCGGATCCTGAGGGCGAGCCCCGTGCGTTGCTCGGCCTCGCCCTCGTCGTAGCGCCCTTGGCCGTTGAGCGCGCTGCCGAGGTTACCGTGGGCGCGCGCCATGGCGAGCGGATCGGGCTCGGGCGCGGCCTCCCACAGCGCGAACGCGGCGCGGTACTCGAGCTCGGCGTCGACGAACTTGCCCTCGCTCTCGCGGACCGCCCCGATGCTGTCGTGGGTCGCGGCCTCGCGCGCGTCGCCGAGCCCCGCCGACAGGCCGATCGCGAGCTCGCCGAACGCCATGGCCTCGTCGTGCCGCTTGAGGCGCGAGCCGACGAGGTACGTGAGCTCCTGCGCGGCGCGCAGGGCCTCGTTCCACTGCCGCGCGCGCAGGCCCGAGCGCAGCGCGATCGACAGCGCGCGCTCGGACTCCACGAACGCCCCGTCGGCGCGCAGCGCCTCCCCCTCGAGGAGCGACCACTCGGTCCGCATCGGCTCGTAGCCGAGGTCCGCGACGTCGGGCGCGATCCTGCGGGTGACCGCGAGCGCGGCGTCGTAGTTGCCCAGGGCGAGCTGCGTGCGTCCGCCCGCGAGCTCGGCCTCGAGCGCGCGCACCCTCGCCGCGGCGGCCTCGGTCGCGGGCGGCGGGACCTCGGCCCGCAGCGCCTCGACGTCGGCGCAGCGCTCGAGCACCGGGAGCGCGGCGACGAGCTCGTGGGCGCGCTCCATCGTGCGGCTGTCGGCCGACGCGAGCGCCCCGGTCGCCGCCGCGAGCTCGATCTTCGCGTGGTGCAGGCACGCCATCCGCAGGTCGAGCACCTCGGTGGATTGCTCCTCGAGCAGCGCCGTGGCCTCACAGCTCTGGGTGTGCATGGCGGCCCAGTCGTCCGCGTACGCGTCGAGCGTCGGCGCGACGCGGGTCCACAGCGCGTCCGCGTAGGTGACCTCGGTGGCGCGCATGGCCTGCTCGACCTGATCGCGGCGCGCGGGGTCCCAGATGCCCGCGAGGTGGGCGCTCGCGCCGCTGCACGCCCGCGCCAGCTCGCGGCGCCACGCGATCGCCACGGTGCCCGTGCCCACGACGGTGGTGACGGCCAGCGCCGCGATCGCGAGCTTGCGGGCGCGGGCCGGCTCCTGCCGCAGCGCGCCGAGCAGCGCCTGCATCGACGGCCAGCGCTGCTCGGGATCCACCGCGAGACCGCGGCGCACGGCGTCCGCGAGCCGCCGCGGCACGTCGATGTGCTTGGGCCACGGCGGCGGTCCGGCGCGCTTGCGTCGGATCAGCGCCTGGAGGCCGCGGCCGCGCACGCCGCCGAACGGGAGCTCGCCGACCAGCGCCTGCCACAACGAGACGCAGAATGCGTACTGATCGACCGCGGGGCCGAGGTTGCCGCCGAGGTGCTGCTCGGGGGCCATGTACGCGGGCGTGCCCATGGTCGCGCTGCCGCCGCTGCGGCCCTCGGAGCGCGACGCGGCGATGGTGTCGAGGTCGAGATCGATCTCGATCTCGGCGGTGCCGTCGGCCTCGGCGACCGAGCCCGAGATGCGCGCGGCGTCGTCGGTGCGCGCGAGCCCGAAGTCGCTGACGCGCGCGCGCCCGTCGGCGCCGATCAGTACGTTGCCGGGCTTGAAGTCGCGGTGCAGCATCCCGACGTCGTGCGCGGCCTGCAGTCCGCGGCCGGCGTCGATGAACATGGCCACGACCTCGCGCCACGGCCGGGCGCGCGCGCCGAGCCACCGCGCGAGCGAGGTGCCGTCGACGTGCTCCATCGCGATGATCGCCGTGTCGCCGTCCTGCTCGACGTCGTAGACCGCGACCACGTTGGCGTGACTCAGCCGCGCCATCGCCTGCGCCTCGCGGACGAGTCGCGCCTGACGCTCGGGGTGCATGACCTCCGGTCGCACGCACTTGATCGCGACCTCGCGTTGCAGCTTGGGATCGTAGGCGCGATAGACCACGCCCACGCCGCCGCGCCCGAGCTCGCCGATGAGCAGGTAGCGGCCCAGCCGCGAGCCCATCTCGCGGCGCGGCGCGTCGCCGCCGGCCGCCGCGGGGGCGTCGGCGCCGTGGAGCGCGGTGAGCTCGAGCTCCGGGTCGACCGGCGGCTTTGGTGGCAGGGGCGTCGGCGGAGTATCGCAAGGGCGCGCGTCGTGGCGCCACCCGGGCCCGCCCGCGGCAAGCGCAAGCGAGAGTCCGCACGATCGCGTAACCATCGGGTCGCCGGTGTCGATCGCCCTCGGCGTCCCCGGCCCGCTCGCCCATGCCCGACCCCAGCCCTGCGCCGTCCCCGGCGATCCCCGGCGAGCGCGGCATCTTGCTGCTCGTCGGCGCGGTCCAGTTCGTCAACATCCTCGATTTCATGATGATCGCGCCGCTGGGCCCGCGGCTGGCCCTCGCGCTCGACATGCCCGAGTCGCACCTCGCCGACGCGACCGCGGCATACACCTTCGCCGCCGCGATCTCTGGGCTCGCCACGGCCGGGTTCCTCGATCGTTTCGACCGGCGGCCCGCCCTGGTCCTGTCCGTGCTGGGGCTCGTGCTGGGCACGGCCGCCGGCGGCCTCGCCACCAGCTTCGGGGAGCTCCTGGCCGCGCGCATGCTCGCGGGGATGTTCGGCGGGCCGGCGACCTCGATCGCGGTGTCGATCGTGTCCGATGTGATCCCGCCGCAGCGTCGCGGTCGGGCGATGGGTGCGGTGATGGGCGCGTTCGCGGCGGCGTCGGTGCTCGGGGTGCCCATGGGGATCGCCCTGGCCGAGCTCGGGAGCTGGCACACGCCGTTCTTCGCGGTGGCGGGCCTCGGCCTCGTGGTGGCGATCGCCGCCCGGGCGCTGCTGCCGTCGTTGCGTGGGCACATGACCCCGGTCGTCGGCGCGACCCACAGCACCTTCGCGCAGATGCTCGCGCGTCCGGTGGTGGTCGCCTCGTACCTGATGACGTTCACCGTCAACGCCGGGGCCTTCGTGTTGCTGCCGAACATCGCGACGTTCGTGCAGAACAACCTCGGCCTGCCCGAGTCGCAGCTCAAGTACATGTACCTGGTCGGGGGCGTGGTCAGCTTCTTCACCACGCGGATCACCGGCATCCTCGTCGATCGCCTCGGCGCGGTGCGGCTGGCGACGCTGGGCACGATCGCGTTCGTCAGCGTCACCTATGTCGGCTTCATCGATCCGCGGCTGCTGCCGCTGGACACCCACCTGCTCGCGTGCATGTACGGCCTGTTCATGGCGTTCATGTTCGCCAACGGCGTCCGCAACGTCGCGTACACCACGCTGACGACCCGCGTGCCGCGGCCCGACGAGCGCGCGCGCTTCATGTCGATCCAGTCGGCGGTGCAGCACATCGCCGCGGCCGTCGGGGCATCGGCGTCGGCGCGGCTGCTCGGCGTCGGTGACGACCACCACCTCACCGGGATGGCCACGGTGGCGTGGGTGTCGGTGAGCCTCGCGGTGGTGTTGCCGGTGCTCATGCGTCGGGTCGTGCGTCGGCTCGAGCCGGCGTGACGCGCGACATCAGACGTCGTCGCGGCTGGCGAGCAGGCGTTCGACGCTGAGCTCGAGCCGGCTCATGAGCAGCGCGACGGTGCGATCGAGCTCGGCGCGATCGATCTTCAGCCGGCGCACGAGCTCACGGCGGGTGTCCTCGAGCAGATCGGCGCGGGCCTTGGCGAGGCGGCGCGCCGCGGTCACGCGATGGACCCCGTAGATCTGCCCGAGAGCGTCGAGCGTGAGGCCGTGCAGGTGGTGCTGGCGGAGCAGCCGACGCGACTCGGGGGACAGCTGCGCCACTGCGCTCGCGAACGCGGCGCGAAACGCCGCGCCGTGGTGGGCCCGGATCTGATCGAGCTCGGGATCGGCGATGGCCCCCGGATCCCCGAGGAGGTCGTCGGCGAGCGCCTGGGCGTGCCCGCGGCGCGAGCGGGCGCGGCGCTCGTCCTTGATCGATCGCAGCACCGCGATCCTGGCCCAACCGCGCAGGGATCCGCGGCCCGAGTACTGGTCGATGCGTGGCGGCGCCCCGCCCTCGGCCACCAACAACCGCACGCGGAGCTGCTGCAGCACCTCGTCGCGGGCCATGTCGGCGTCGACGAGGGCGGCCACCGCAGGCGCGAGGGCGAAGCGCTCGAAGTGCTGCAGCGCGAGCGCGTCCCCGTGGAGACACGCGCAGGCGAGGAACAGATCGTCGATGTGGAGCGCGTCGAGGGCCTCGGGCGACGGCGCGTCGAGCCGCGCTGCGACGTGCTCCAGGAACGCCGCGTCATCGAGCGCAGTGCCCGGCCAGATCGCGCGCGCCGACGCGAGCGCGGCCTGCAACCGCACGCCCAGCGGATCGTCGCCCTGGGCGAGTGCGGCATGCAGGGCGTTGGCGGGGCGCACGGCGTCGACTATGGTAGCGCACCGATGGTGAGCGTGCGGTCGACGACGGCGAGCTGCCCGGACGACGACGCGCTCGGGGCGTTCGTCGAGGGGCGCCTCGATCGCGCCGCGCTGCGCCGCATCGGCGAGCACCTCCGCGGCTGCGATGCCTGCTGCGAGCTCGTCGAGCGCTACGCCAGCGCGTGGCAGCTCGACGCGCCGGCGACCCGTGCCACCGACGCGCCGATGGACCTGGTCGGCGATGCCGGGCTCGCCCCTGGGCAGGCGTTCGCCCGTTTCGTGCTCCTGCACCGCGTCGGACGCGGGGGCATGGCGGACGTGCACGCCGCCTACGATCCGGTCCTCGATCGCAGGGTCGCGCTCAAGCTGCTGCACGACGTCGAAGGCGGTCACGAACGGGCGCTGCGCGAGGCCCAGACGCTCGCTGCGCTCTCGCACCCCAACATCGTCCAGATCTTCGACGTCGGCCGGGCGCATGGCCGCGACTACATCGCGATGGAGTACGTCGAGGGCACGCTCGCGCACTGGCTCGCCCACGCGCTCGCCGGGGGCCCGCGTGACGCCGACGCGATCGTCGAGGCGTTCCGTCAGGCGGGCCTCGGCCTCGCGGCTGCGCACGCCTGCGGCGTGGTCCACCGCGACTTCAAGCCGGCCAACGTGCTCGTGGCCGTCGAGCACGGCCGGCTGGGGCGGGTGCGCGTCGCCGACTTCGGGCTCGCGTTGCCCGTCGGCGGCGCGGGCGGTCGCGCCGGCACGCGCGGGTATGTGGCGCCCGAGCAGGCCGCGGGCGCGTCGCCCGATCCCCTCGCCGATCAGTACTCGTTCTGCGTCGCGCTGCACGAGGCGCTCGGCGGCGGACCAGCGGAGCTCACCGAGAGCGAGCCGGCGGAGGGCGCGACGCCTCGCGCGCGGGTGCGGACGCGCCACGGGGCCCGCAGGATCGCAGCTGCGCTCGCGCGGGGCATGGACCCGGATCCGCGGCGGCGCTTCGACTCGATGTCGGCGCTGCTCGAGGCGCTCGCGCCCCGGCAGCGACGGTGGGTGCCGGTCGTGGCCGTCGGCGTGGTGGCGACGGTCGTGCTGGGCCTCGCGGTGCCGACCCGCGCCGAGCCGTGCGCGACGAGCGGGGCGCTGCGCGACGAGCTGCTCGATCCGACCGCGCTCGACACGGCCCGCGGCGCGTTCGCGGCGACCGAGCTCCCCTACGCCGAGGCGACCTGGCGCCGCGCCCACGCGACGTTGACGACGCGCGCCGACGCGTGGGCGCAGCGGGCCGCCGATCGGTGCACCGCGGGCGCGCCTGTCCACCACGATGCATGCGAGCTGCGACAGCGCGCCGAGCTCGAGCAGACCCTCGCGCTCTTCACCCGCGCCGACGCGACGACGGTCACCCACGCGGACGACGTCCTCGACGCCCTCGCGGCTGCGGAGTGTGGCGGTGACGCGACGGCGATCGACGCCCCCGCGCCGGCGGTCGACGCGGCCCTGCTGTCGGCGCTCGTGGCCGCGAAGGCGCTACGGCTCGCCGGCCACGCGAGCGCCGCACGCCTCGAGCTCGAACGGATCGTCGACGCGGCGCGTGAGGCCGGCGACGGCGCCCTGCGACGCGAGGCCCAGCTCGTGCTCGGCACGATCCTCCCTGGCTTCGGCGAGACCGACGCGGCGCGGGCCATGCTCGCCGAGGTCGCCTACGCCGCGCTCGCCGAGGGCGACGATGTCGTGGCGGGCGAGGCGATGACGCGCGTCGTGGTCGTCGAAGCGATGCGCTCGCCGCCGGACGAGGCCAGCGAGCGGTGGTCCCGCGACGCCGCGGCCGTGCTCGCGCGGCTCGGGGATCCGCCGCAGGCGCGGGCCAAGCTCGCGAGCGCCCGCGGGGCGCTGCGCCTCGCCGCCGGCGATCTCGACGGCGCGATCATGGAGTTCCGCGATGCGCTCGCATCGACCGCGGCCGCGCAAGGCGAGGACCACCGCATGACCGCCGACGCGGCGCGGAACCTGGGCTTGGCCCTGTTCCGCGCCGGGCAGCTCGACGAGGCCCACGCCGTGGTGTCGCGCTCGCTGACGATCCGCGAGCGCCAGCTCGGCGCGCACCCGGACGTCGCGGGTTCGCTCGATCTGCTCGCCGCGATCGAGTTCTCGCGCGGCGACTTCGAGGCCAATCGAGCGCACGCGCGGCAGGCCCTCTCGATCTACGAGGGCACGTACGGCGCCGATCACCTCGACACGATCAATGCACGCCTGCACCTCGGTGTCGCGCTCGAGGACACGCTCCCCCAGGAGGCCCGCGAACTCGTCGCTGGGGCGGTCGACTCGCTCGAACGCGTGGTCGGTCCCGACCACCACCAGACCGCGCGCGCGCGCTTCGACCTCGCGCAGATCGAGTTCCACCTGGGCCACTACGCCGAGGCGCACGCGGCGGGTCGTGCCGCGCACGCGGGTCTGCGCGCGGCCTTCGGCGAGTCGGCGATCGAGACCGTCGCGGCCGGGTTGGCCGTCGGCGGCGCGCTCATCGGTCTGCGCCGCTTCGACGAGGCCCGGCCGTGGCTGGTAGACGCGCTCGCCCACAGCGAGCACGCGCCGCCCGTACGCCGCGCGGTTGCCCACGACCGACTCGCGCGTCTCGAGCGCGAGACCGGCGACTTCGCCCGCGCCGCGGCCCTGTCCGACGCCGGCGCGGCGGCGTGGGCCGAGGCCTACGGTCCGGATCACCCCGAGGCGGTCGCGTCGCGCGACGACGCGGCGCGGGCCCGCGCCGGCCGGCGGTAGCGCCCGCCCGAGGGAATCGACGGGGGTCGCGTCGATTCCCCGCTACGGTCCCGTGCGCGCGGCGTCATGGCCCCCGTCATGCCTCGCCCCCCGCATCTCGTCGCCCCGGTCACCCTCGCCTGCACCCTCCTGCTCGGCGGCTGCGCCGTGTTCGGCATCTCCTTCGATCGCAGCAAGAGCCCGGGTACCGGCGGTCGCTACGTCGGCCCCGAGTGCGAGGGCATCGAGCTGCGCGAGGAGGTCGAGTTCGCCGGCGACAAGCGCATCGTGCGGCAGTCGAGCCCGCAGCCGGCCCGCGTCGACGCGCTGCCGCTGCGGGTGGCGAAGGCGGTGTGCGGCGACGAGGTCGCGTCGTACCCATCCGACGGCGGCGCCGACGTGTTCGTGCAGTACCACCACGACTTCGATCCGCGGCGCTTCGACCACGCCAACGCGGCGCTGATCCTCACCCTGTGCAACAAGACCTCGTCGTGCATCGCTCCCCTCGGTCCTGGCTCGACGCGCGACGCGAACATCGGCCACTACCGGGCTGGGCAGCTCTCGTACTACGCCGAGCAGGTCGATCCGAAGGCGGTCGACGCCGCGCTCGCGGACGCCGGCGTCGGCGAGGCGCTCCGCGAGCGCTTCCTCGCCGACCTCGAGGCGGCCCGCGTCGACGTCCGTCGGTTGGTGGCCGCGATCCCGGCGGTCGCGGCCCCGGTGTTCGTCGAGATCCCGCGCGCCGCGTGGGCCGAGCGCACCGCGGAGGCGGCGAAGCACGCCGAGCTCTACGCCCGCTTCGACGCGGTGGCCGAGCGCGCCCTCGGTCAGCGAGCGACCGCCGTCGACGACCCAACGGTGCTCGAGCTGCGGGAGATCCGCGCGGCCTGGGTCGACGCGTGCGGCGATCTCGACTGCATGGATCGTGGCCTCGGCGTCGAGGTCGCCCGCGCGCTGTTCTTCGCCCACGTGTCACGGGGCGATGCGCTCTCGGCCCAGGCCGAGCTCGGCTTCGTCGATCCGGAGCGCCCGATCTCCGTCGCTCGCACCATCGAGGCCCGGCAACGCGAGGCGATGTCCGCGGCGACCGAGGCCTTCCGCAAGCAGGCCTCGATGCTCGACCAGGGCCTGGACGCGGGCACCGTGCGCGGCGCCACGGCGGGCGTGCAGGCCTACGACTTCTCCAACGCGCACCCCTGGGATCTCGACGACGTGCGCGCCATCGAGTGGGCGAGCCTCGTCCCCGGAGGCGCCCGCGATCCTCGCGTGCACGGCGGCAAGCTCAGCGCGAAGCGACCCAAGGGCGAGCTGGTCGTGCTCGAGTTCGCCGACGAGGTGGAGCGCTACGCCGACGAGGCCTGTCAGGACACCAACCGCGTCGAGCGGATCGAGAGCGACGGACGGCTGGTCTACGCCCAGCGCTGCCGCAAGACCGGCAAGACCAACGTCTATCGCCGCGAGTTCGAGCCGATCGTCGTGCCCGCCCACGAGGCCGAGGGGCTGCGCGTCGGCGACCAGGTCCGCGCGGTGGTGGGCCCGGGCACGCCGATGGCGGCCCGCGTGCTCTCGGCGTCGCGCAAGGACAAGCTCGTGCAGCGGCGCGACGTACGTCGGTGACGTCAGGGTGGGGCCGCGGCGATCGGCCCGCGGCCCTGCGAGGGCGCGCGGCGCCGCTGCCACGCCGCGCGGCCGCGCTGCCAGAGCGCCGTGAGCCACGCGTAGTCGCCATCGCCGAGCAGCGCGAGGTCGGCCGCGATCATCAACAGGCCGAACACCGGCAGGCCCATGACCACCGCGATCGACACGTGGAAGGCCAGGGCGATGGCGAGCGTGAGCACGCGGACCTCGCGACGCATGCCGATCGCGAAGGGGAAGGCGATCTGGAAGATCCACGTCGCGTAGCTGAAGAGCACCACGATGGTCGCGTTCTCGTAGAGCGGCTCGCTGACGCCCGGCAGCAGGAACTCCGGGGCCCGCAGGGCGTAGTACAGCGCCGTGCCGAAGAACCACCGCTCGCCGTGCACCTTCCAGATGCCGGCGGAGAAGTAGACCAGGCACACCTGCAGGACGATCGCCAGGTACGCCGCGTTGTGCAGCAGCCCGAGGTAGGGGGTCCACCAGCGCGGCCGCGACGCGGGCTTGCCCCCGCCGAGGTCGGCGAACATCGCGTAGACGAGGAGGATCTGCACGAGGTTGTTCCCGCCGGTGAGCACGAAGGCGTTGCGACCGTGCAGGGACCAGGTGACCAGCCACATCATCGGGGTCACGACGCGCGGCGCCACGCCGACGGTCCACAGCGCCGTCACGACGACGACGGCGTGGTAGGCGAGCTCGAACCACAGGATCGAGCCGTCGAGCGCGAATAGGTTGAGGTCCAGCGGATGCAGGCCCGCGCGCCAATCGTCGAAGGCGAGCACGCCGTCCGGGCCCCAGAGGACGCGGCGCTGGGCGTAGTTCACCAATACCTGGTAGAGCAGGGCGATGCCGCTGAGCACGCGGAATGTCGCCAGGCCCCGCAGGCCGCGGGGCCGCGAGGCGGTCGCCACGAATCGTTGCCATCGTTGTGCAGGGGTCATGGTGGCGATTTCTCGTCGTCGGGTTCAGAGCGGGGGAATGGATTCTGCGGCGCGCCACGGGTATTCGTAGGTCCGCACCTGCGAGGGATCGATCGCGTCATGGCGCCGCGAGAACGGGGGGATCTCGAAGACGTCGATTCGGGGGCGCACGCTGTCCAGCGCGTCGGGTCCGAGGATTCCCCCACAATACGCGCTCGCCAGCCGCATCAGCGGCCGCGAGCGCGCCTCGGCCGAAGCGTCGTCGCGCCGCGTCACGGCCTCGACGACCTCCCGCAGCGCGGTGTTGTCGGGGTCGGCGGCGAGCTTGGCCTCGAGGTGCTCGGTGAAGGCGTCGCGGATCCCGAGCATGTGGCCGATCGCGCCCTTGTTCAGGCGGTGCAGCGCCTGCGCCGGGTGGAGTCGGTTGGCGCGGGTCGACTCGAACATCGGGGTCGTCACGTCGATCCACGGGGTGGTCGCTCCATCCGTACCGCGGCACTGCACGAGCAGCACGAACGAGGGGCCGCCGGGATCGGGGGCGAACAGCCGCCAGCTCTGCACGAAGTAGGGCGCGAGGTAGCCGTGCACCGAGGCCGTGTGCGCGGCGCTGGCGGGGTTCGGCGGGAACACGGAGATCGCGGTGGCCACGAAGTGCAGCACGAGCGTCGCGGCGAGCGCCACGGCGAGTCCGGCGAATGCCCACGGGTGGACGGCGGCGGGGGCATCGTCGGCGCGGCGCCCCTCGAAGGCGGGAGGTGTCGTCGTGGTCATGGCGTGCTCTCGGGGGTGGGAGTCCGGCGCGGCGGGGGCGTCGTCCGCCCCCGCGCGCAGCGATTGTCAGTCGAAGGCAGCGTCGGCGTGCGGCGCGTCGTGCAGCCGTGCTGCGGGGTCATCGCGCAGTGCGGCGTCCCCGGCGGCGATGAACACGAATCGCGGCCACAGCGGGGCTCCCGCGAGTTCGAGGTCGGCGGCATGCCGGGTGAACGTGCGGGTGGCGTGCGTCGTGTCGGCGCCACGGCGGGCGAGGGCCAGATCGACGCTCGATGCCTGCGCCGTGGCGGCGCCGAGCAGCGCAGCAGAGGTGACCGCCAGGAACGCGCCGTATCGTTGCAATGATGTCTTCATTCGTCGTACTTCCAGTGCACAGAGCGGAAGTCGCACACCACGTGCGGCCTCGTCTGTCGCGGGTCTGCAGACCGCCGCATCGGGGATTCGATCAGGCCCAGCTTCCCTCCGATGCCTGACCAACGAAGCGCGTAGTGACGGGGGCCCCGTCGGCCCCCGTCGGTCTACCGGTCAGTCGAACGCGGCGTCGTCGTACTGCAGCTCGGGGAGATCCGAGGTGTAGTCGC
This sequence comes from Deltaproteobacteria bacterium Ga0077550, assembly GCA_001464385.1. Classification (GTDB taxonomy): domain Bacteria; phylum Myxococcota_A; class Polyangia; order Nannocystales; family Nannocystaceae; genus Xiheibacterium; species Xiheibacterium aquaticum. The sequence continues at coordinate 37,791 of LNFB01000069.1, forward strand.
AGCCCATGGTGGCGAGCGCCACGGCGATCGCGAGCACCACCGGCCAGATCTGGGCATCCGGTGCGCTCGCCTCGGGTGCCGAAACCGGCAGCGCCGCATGTTCGGTGACCGCGCCCCGGTCCGCGAGCGACAGCTCGACGTCCGACGCCTGCGCCGTCGCGGCGCAGAGCAGCACGCCCGCCGTGATCGCGGCGACGGCTCCTCGACCCTTGAATCGTGACTTCATCATCGTGATTGGTCCTTCTGTCTACGTGTTGGATCTGCGGCGCGCCCTCATGGCGCGCACGCCAGCGAATAGACCGGCGTGGTGCGGAATCGATCACTCGCTCGTCCGAGAAATTTTCGCGTCGCCGAGGCGCGACTGCGGCCATTCGGCCGTCTGCGCGTGCACGCCGTCGATGCGCGGTGGGGCTGTGATCCTCCGGCCGCGCGGCGTACGATCATCGCCGTGCCCGACGAGACACCACCCGATGCAACGGCGCTCGCCGTGCCCGAGCGCACGGGTGCGGATCCCTACGAGCGGGCGTACATGGCCGGCCAAGGCGTCGTGCTCCACCGCGACAAGCGGCCCGCGCCGAAGTGGATGCAGCTGTTGCTCGGCAGCACCGCGCTGGCCGGCGTCGGCCTCCTGTTCACGCCGGCGTGGGTCTCGGCGCTCGTGATGATCCCGGTCGGCGTGGTGCTGTGGGCGCTGTTCTCGGTGCTGCGCGTCTCGGTGAGCGAGGGCGCGGTCAGCATCCAGTACGGGCTGTTCGGACCGACGATCCCGACCGCGGCCATCGAGAGCGCCGAGGCCGTCGACTACGACTGGAAGCGCTTCGGCGGCTGGGGCATCCGCCTCGGGCGCGACGGCGAGTGGCTGTACAACATGCCCGGCGACCACGGCCGGGCGGTGCGGATCGTCTGGCGCGACGGCAGCAAGCGCAAGGTGACGCTGGTCGGCACGCCGCACCCGGAGGCCGCGGTCGCGGCGATCGAGCGGGCGCGACGCGGGCTTCCGCCAGCGCGCTCGACCGCCGCGGGCGAGCTGGGTCCGGCGCGCGACGAGGGGTAGTCGAGCGGCGCCGCCCTCAGGCAGACCGGCGCCACGCGAGCGTCAGCACCGACGCGGTCAGCAGAACCAGCAGCGCGTAGAGCAGCGGCAGCCACAGCATCTCCTCGTGCATCGCCGCGGGGAAGGTCGCGATGATGATGCCGAGCGCCAGCGGGCTGTTCTGGATCCCGGTCTCGAAGGCGACGGCGCGGCGCTGCGCCGAGGGCAGGCCGACGGCGCGCGCGCCGAGCCAACCCAGGCCGAAGCCGCAGGCGCCGAGGCCGAACGCCGCGAGGACCATGGGTGCGGTGGTGCGCCCGAGCAGCGCCGCGTTGCTGACCAGGCCGGTGACGATGAGCAGGCCGAGCACCGCGATGCCAGCGATGCTGCCGACCTTCTCGGCCAACGGCGCCCGCGCTGGCCACCGCGCGCGCACGAGCATCCCGAGCGCGAGCGGCACGAGCATGATCGCCAGCGTGCCGCCGATGTCGCCGCGCGGGATCGCGAAGCTCGCGTCGGTGAGCGAACCACCGTACGCCCCGAGCACGAGCGGCATGACCACGACGCCGGCGATCGTCGAGATCGCCGTCATCGACACCGACAAGGCGACGTCGCTCTTCGCGTACATCGTGAAGAGGTTGGACGTCGTGCCGCCCGGCACGCAGCCGACGACGAGCAGCGACACCGCCATCGCCGGCGGCAGGGCGAGCAACTTCGCCAGCGCGTAGGCGATGAGCGGCATCCACCCGAACTGCGAGAGCAACCCGACGAGGGGCGCGAACGGTCGCCGCGCAACGTCGCGGAAGCTCCCGAGGGTGAGGCCCGCACCCATCCCGAACATCAGGACGAACAGCAAGGCGGCGAGCAGCGCCTTCTCGACGGGGCCGAGCACGGCCCGCAACGTAGTGCACCGCGGCGCAGTTGGCATCTGTGGCCCGCCCGAGGCCTCGCCGGGTCACGGGCGGTCCCCGCGCCAAACTCCCGCGCCAACCCCCGCGATCGCCGCGCCAGCGTTGAGTCAGCTCACGGATGGCCGACTGGTGCGCACCGGCCATCCGTGGCCAAACTCCGCCGTCTCGAACGCCCTGGTCTCAGGGCGACACAACCCCAATGGGGTGGCCGCACTTCGGCGCACCCTGATGAGAAGCGAACGCCATGCTCGACCTCGCGACGACCCGCAACATCGGGATTTCGGCCCACATCGACTCCGGCAAGACCACGCTGACGGAGCGGATCCTCTTCTACACCGGCAAGATCCACAAGATCGAAGAGGTGCGCGGCAAGTCCGGCGTCGGCGCGACGATGGACTCGATGGAGCTGGAGCGCGAGCGCGGCATCACCATCCAGTCCGCCGCGACCCACGTGACCTGGGCCAACCACCACGTCAACATCATCGACACACCCGGACACGTCGACTTCACCATCGAGGTCGAGCGCGCGCTGTCGGTGCTCGACGGCGCCATCCTGGTGCTCTGCGGCGTGGCGGGCGTGCAGTCGCAGTCGCTGACGGTCGACCGTCAGATGCGCCGGTACAACGTCCCGCGGCTCGCGTTCATCAACAAGATGGACCGCTCGGGCGCCGATGCGTACCGCGTGCACGAGGCGCTGCGGAGCAAGCTCAAGCTCAACGCCGTGATGGTCAACATCCCGATCGGCGCCGAGGATCAGTTCGAGGGCGTCATCGACCTGCTCTCGCGCAAGGCGCTGTACTTCGACGGTGGCAACGGCGAGCACGTGCGCGAGGCCGACATCCCCGAGGGCTACGCCGACAAGGTCGAGGAGTGGCGCTCCAAGCTGGTCGAGGCGGTCGCCGACTTCGACGACAGCATCATGGAGAAGTTCCTCGAGGGCCAGGAGGTCACCGAGGCCGAGATGCTGCCGATCATCCGCAAGGCCACGATCGAGCTCAAGTTCGTGCCGGTCTACTGCGGCTCGGCGTACAAGAACAAGGGCGTGCAGCCCATGCTCGACGGCGTCACGCGCTTCCTGCCCGACCCCACCGAGGTCGTGAACAAGGCGTTCGAGCGCGTCGGCACCACCGAGTCCGAGGTCGTGCTCGAGACCAAGAACGACCTGCCGATGTGCTCGCTGGCGTTCAAGCTCGAGGACGGGCGGTTCGGTCAGCTCACCTACCTGCGCATCTATCAAGGTTCGGTGAAGAAGGGCGACTCCATCTACAACGCCCGCACCCAGCAGAAGAACAAGGTCGGCCGGCTCGTGCGCATGCACGCCGACAAGATGGAGGAGATCGAGGAGGCGACGGCCGGCGACATCTGTGCGCTGTTCGGCATCGACTGCGCCGCGGGTGACACGTTCACCGACGGCCAGCGCGCCTACTCGCTGCGGTCGATGTTCGTGCCCGAGGCCGTCATCTTCTACGCGGTCAAGCCCAAGGACAACGCGATGCTGTCCAACTTCTCGAAGGCGCTCAACCGCTTCTCGAAGGAGGACCCGACGTTCAAGGTCCGTCGCGACGAGGAGTCGGCCGAGACCATCATCGCGGGCATGGGCGAGCTGCACCTCGAGGTCTACATCGAGCGCATGCGTCGCGAGTACAAGGTCGAGACGGTCGTCGGCGAGCCGCAGGTCGCCTACCGCGAGACCATCGGCAAAGAGGTCACGTACGAGTACATCCACCGCAAGCAGACCGGCGGTTCGGGTCAGTACGCGAAGATCGGCGGCGCGATGCGTCCGCTGCCGGACCCGCAGCCGGGCGAGCACTACCGCTTCCTCGACAAGATCGTCGGCGGCATCATCCCCCGCGAGTTCATCCCGTCGGTCGACCACGGCTTCCAGATCGCCAAGGAGCGCGGCGTGTTGATCGGGTTCCCGGTCGTCGACATCGAGATGGAGCTCAACGACGGCTCGTTCCACCAGGTCGACTCGAGCGACATCGCGTTCCAGATCGCCGCCCGCGCCGCGTTCAAGGAGGCGATGCGCAAGGCCGACCCGGTCGTGCTCGAGCCGATGATGCGCGTCGAGGTCGAGACCCCCGAGGAGTTCCAGGGGGCCGTGCAGACGACGCTCATCCGTCGTCGTGGCGTCATCGTCGGCTCCGAGGGCCACGCGGGCAGCAACGCGGTCGAGGCCCTGGTGCCGCTGGCCGAGATGTTCGCGTACTCGAACGAGCTGCGCTCCGCGACGCAGGGCAAGGCCGAGTACACGATGGAGTTCGAGCGCTACGCGCCCGTGCCCCGCAGCATCCAAGAGCAGCTGATGATCAAGTACAAGGACCGCCCGAAGGGGTAGGGGGTCCTTCCTTCTCCCCGCCGCGAGGCGGGGGTGGCCCCCGATCGCGCGTCCCTCAGGGCGCGCGGGCGGGGGTCTTCGTGTTGCTGAAGCTGGGGCGTGGGTAGGCGGGGGGCTTGGGGTTGCCGCCAGTGAAGGCGTGGAGCTCGGCGTCGCGGAGCAGGACCGCGGGCGCGACGATCGAGATCGGGCTGACGAAGCCGGCCATCGTCGGGGGCACGGCGCCGGCGGGCATCGGCATGCCGCCGGTCTGCATCGCGTGGCGCACGGCGGTGACCTTGCCGACCGCCGCGATGTCGCGGAGGTGCCGGAACTCGAGGCCCTGCAGGTGCCCGACGCGGACGAGCTCGCGCTTGCCGTCCTTGCCCACGCGATAGGCGGTCACGCCCTCGCCGAAGCCACCGCCGCCCGCGGTGATGACGAGGCCGAACTCGGCCCCACGCTCGCGCACGAGGCCCATCAGCTTCTTCTGCAGCGCCGCGTCGGGCAGGCCGCCCTTGGCGGTGACCAGCAGGTTGGTGATGCCCGGCCGCACGTCCATGCCGTAGGGCGCCGAGAAGCCGTGGCCGTTGCTCTGTTTGACCTTCTTGCCCGGCGCGCGCGCCGAGAGCAGGCCGACCAGCTTGCCGTCCTTCACGAGCTGCACGCGCTCGGCCCGGGTGCCCTCGTCGTCGACCGTCATCTGCCCGAGCAGCGCGTGCTCGCCGAAGCGCGCGACGAGGGGATCGTCGACGACGTCGAAGCCACGGGGCAGCACGAGCTGCCCGAGCTTGGCGTCGGCGTCCCCGCGCCAGCTGCCGCTCGCGACCAGCTCGGTGGCGAGCACGCCGGCGAACAGCCCGCCCGCGACGTCGGCCTCGAACAGCACCGGGCCGCTGTAGTCGCGCAAGAGTGGCGCCTTGCGCAGCGCCGCGAGGTCGGCGACGAGCCCCGCCGCGTCGGCCTCGAGCGCCTCGGCGCTGGGGAGGGCGTCGGGCCGCACGACGTGGACGATCTGCCGGGTGAGGATGTCACCGTCGTCGGCCTGCGTCTCGGCCTCGATCGTGACGACGACGAACTGCCGCCCGGAGTCGACGACGGTCCCGTCGGTCGAGACGAACCGTCGCCGCGCGGTGCTGGCCGCGATGGTGACCTCGGCGTCGCGGATGTGGGCGTGCTCGCGGAACACCGCGGACACGCGCCGCGCGAGCGACTCGAGCGCACCGCGATCGATCGCGGCCGCGGTCATCGGCGTCTTCGACACCAGCTTCGGCGCCGGGGTGAACGCGTCGGGCTGCTCGGGGTCGACCGCGCTCTGCGTGCGCTCGGTCAGCTCATGGCGGTAGCGGCCCGCGGCCATCTTGTACGCGCCGTCGGTATACCGCCACAGCGCGTGGCGCAGTGCGGCGTAGTCGTCCTCGATGGTGACGAGCGGCTCCTCGAACATCGGCACGCCGACGGCGTCGAGCTTCACGTCGCCGACGCGCAGCCGCGGTGACAGCGAGCGGCTCTTGGTCGTCGTGGTGTCGACCAGCGCGCCGAACTTGGCCTGCACGCTGATGCCCTCGACGTCGTGGACGCTGATCGACGCCCAGTACGGCGCGGGGGTGTCGGACAGGCGCAGCTCGGGCAGTCGCGCGAGCTCGTCGGTCATCGCGTCGATGACGACGTCCCCGGAGGTGGACGGTGCGGGCGCGGCGACCAGGACCAGGGCGAGCACGGGGATGGCGGTGATCATCGGGCACCTCCGACGGTGGCGGCGGGCGGGGGAAGGAGCGGCGGGCGATCCTGGGCGGCGGGCGCCCGGGCGATCTCGATCTGCGACAGCAGGAGGGCCGGTCTCGCGGCCGACACGGGGATGAACCCGGATTCGGCGCCGCAGTGTAGCGATCGCCGGCGGCGACGATCTTCGACAGCGACGACAGCGGCGTGCCCTCGAGCGTCACGCCGCGCACGAGCTCCTCGGTGCCGTCGGGGAACACGCGGTACACGACGACTGGGTTCACCTGGAACGCCTGCGCCATGTAGCGGCTGGTGTTGGTGAGGCCGCCGTCGATCTCGACGAAGCGCAGGCCGTAGGGCTTGCCCTGGCGCGTGATCTCGGCGGCCAGGGCGTCGTCGAGCTGCGCGCGCGCCAGGCCCTCGCGGGGCTCGACGACGAGGTTGCCCTGGCGCGCGACGACGTCCGATCCGGCCTGCGCGCGGCCGTGGCCGTTGGAGTGATCGAAGTCCTTGGTCGGCGTGCGCGACAGCAGGAACCCCACGAGCTTGCCGTCGTCGACGAGCTGGGCCCGGCTCGCGGCGACGCCCTCGTCGTCGTGGCGGTAGTGCCCGTTGAGGAACACGCCGTCGATGCTGGTGATGGTGGGATCGTCGAAGACGTCGATGAACGGGGGCATCACCGCGGCGCCGACCTTGTCGGCGAAGGTCTGGCCCTCGGACTCGTCCTCCTGGCGGTGGCCCTCGACGCGGTGGCCGAAGACCTCGTGGAAGTACACCGCCGCGGCGCGGCCCTCGAGCACGGCGGGGCCGGTGAACGGATCGGCGACGGGGGCGTTGCGCAGGGCCTCGAGCTGGGTGACGAGGCGATCGACGCGGGCGACGAGGTCGGCCTCGTCCGGGAGCGCGGCGGGATCGCGGACGTCGACGATGTCGACGTGCGAGAGATCCATGCCGTCGTCGGCCTTGGCGGTCGCGCTGAGGATGATGCGCGTGTGCTGCTGGCCGCTCTGCACCTCGGAGCCTTGGTTGCTGACGAAGTAGCGCGTGCCCGCGGAGGCGACGAGCCGCACCTCGCTCGACAGGACGTGCGGGTGGCGCTCGAAGGCATTGGACACCGCGCGCACGCGGGCCTCCCACGCGGCTTGATCGATCGCGAGCGTCGCGGGGGCCTCGATCGCGACGACGGGTGTCTCCTCGGAGAAATCGGCGGCGTCGTCCTTGGGGGTGGCGGCGAGCTGCAGCTGCGCCTTGGCGTGCTCGTACTGCGCGGTCGCCTGCTTGAACGCGGCGTCGGTCGACAGCCACAGCGCCGCGGTGATCGCCTCGGGGTCGTCGTCGATCGGCAGCGGCTGGCCCCACAGCCCGCCCGAGCGGTTGCCGGTCACGCCGGGCGTTGGTCGGTGGCGCCAGTGGTAGTTGTCGAAGTTGCGATCGCCGACGCGCATCTCGAGATCGAGGACGCGATCGCGATCGCGGGTCGAGAGCTCGAGGGCCCCGCGGTTGGCGACGATCTCGACGGTGTCGGCCTCGGTGACGCGGTAGCTGACGTAGTACGGCTTGCTCGGGTGGGTGGAGAGGGCCGAGGTGGCGCGCGCGAGCTCGCTGCGCATCGCGACGAGGACGGGCGAGGCCTTGCCCGCGGTCGCGGTGTCGGCCCGCTCGACGCGGACGATGGGCGCGGAGGCGGGCGCGGATTTCGTGGCCGGATCGTCGGGGGAGGTGGTGCGGCCGCGGGGCGTGCACGCGAGCAGCACGAGGGGGATCGCCAAGAGGCGGGATTGGTTCATGGGCCAAACTTCCGGCTGGGTGGGGGACGGGGGCCGACGGGTCGGGCGACGGCCGTCCGAGGTGGCAGGGCGAGGGACACGACGCGCGGCGACACGTTCCCGATTCGCGCGCGTCCCCGTGCAGGCGATACGCACGGGCCCCGAAGTGGGCGTCGAGGCTGATCCATGTGTTGCGGCGCGGGGCCCCGCGGTTCACGGGCGTGGTGGTTGACCGCGCCGCGGCCGGCCGATACCGTGAAATGGTGAGCGATTCGCCGTCCGCACCGACGCGTCGTCAGGTCCTCGTGGCAGCGGTGGGCGTGGCCGCAGCGGGGGCGGCGAGCTTCGTGCTACTGCCCGGGGACGAGGTGGGGGTCGGCGCGCTGGGTCCAGTGGTGGTCGGGGACGCGATCGGGGGCGCGACGGTGGTGGCGATCCACAAGCCGTACCTCGGTGCGATCCCGATCGTGATGCGGTCGCAAAGCGGCGCGTTGTTCCAGGTGGATGTGCTCGCGCGGGATCCCGCGGGGCCCGCGGGGATCGCCGAGACCGAGACGCTGAGTTTGTTCCTGGCGAACCAGGGCGACGGCGCGACGGCGACCGACGAGACCCAGGGGCTGTGCGTGATGGCGCTGGCGGGGCGGCTGGCGGAGGTCGAGCGCGCGCCGGAGCTGCTGACGCTGCGCGAGCGCACCGCGAAGCACCCCGAGGGATCGTTCGGCGTCCCGCTGACGTGAGGGCGCCGTGACGAGGATGACCACGCGCGCGACGGTTCGCCTGTCGACGCGATGTGACAACGCGTGCCGCTTCTGCGCGCAGGCGGGCGTGGAGGCGCGGGATGTCGCGGACGCGGCGTGGGAGGAGGCGTTGGTGCAGGCGCGGGGGCGCGGCGCGGACGAGGTGACGTTCGTCGGGGGGGAGCCGCTGCTGGTGCAGGGGCTGGAGCGAGCGATCGCGCGGGCGCGGGAGTTGGGGTTCCGGGCGATCGGCGTGCAGAGCAACGGGTGGGCGCTCGGCGAGCCGCGGCGGGTCGAGGGATTGCGCGCGGCTGGGCTGACGGACGTGCACCTGTCGGTGCATGGGGGCAGGGCGGCGGTGCACGACTATCACGTGGGGCGCGACGGCGCGTTCGAGCGGATCGTGGTGGCGTTGGGGGAGCTGCGGCGGTGCGGCGTGGTGGTGGTAGTGCGGACGGTGCTGACGCGATCGAATGCGCGGGTCATCGGCGAGCTACCGGCGTGGCTCGGCGGTCATGGCGTGCGCGCGTGGGGGATCGCGGTGCCACGGGTGGCCGGCGGGGCGGCGCGGGAATTCGATCGCGTGGTGCCGCGATTGGGGGTCGCGGTGCCGTTCGCGTTGCATGCGTTGGATCGGGCGCGGCGGATCGGGATCGCGGTGGGGGTGATCGGGGCGCCGCGGTGTGTGCTCGGGCCGTGGGATCGGGCGAGGATTTCGGAGGGGGAGGGCGGAGAGGGCGATGGCGGTGGTGCGTTCGGGGAGGTTTGTGCGGGGTGCTCGGGGAGGGCGGGGTGC
>LNFB01000070.1 GCA_001464385.1 Deltaproteobacteria bacterium Ga0077550
GCTGCGCGGATCGACGGGATGCGAGAAGCACAGGTCGATCGCGCCATCACGCGGTACGCCCTGGGCCCCGTCGACCGGTGCCGTCTGCACGATCGCGAGCGAAGTCTCGCTGGCTTCGAAGCGCTCGGTATCCGAGACACGCGTGCACGCGCCGAGCAGCCCCAACCCGAGCCCCAATGAGAGAACGAGCGGTCGCAGGCACGGAACTGCGAGGACGCGCAGCACGAGGGCAGCGTAGCCGAGTTGACCCCCAAGCCGCGCCCCTGATATCGTCCGAGCCGCCTAATCCCCGCCAGATATGACCGCCTCAACGAACACGCTCGGTTCGCGGATCGGCCGCTTTGCCGCCTTCGCACTGGTTGGCTTGT
>LNFB01000071.1 GCA_001464385.1 Deltaproteobacteria bacterium Ga0077550
GTGGCCGTCGACGCCAGCCGCGCGGTCGGCCAGGCGGAGAAGGCGGGCGCGAAGCAGTACGCGCCCTACGAGTACTGGGGCGCAGTCACGTATCTCGAGCAGTCGAAGGTGTTGATGGCGTACAGCGAGTACGACCGGGCCTTCGACTATGGCGATCGCGCGAAGCAGCTCGCCGAAGAGGCGAAGAAGAAGGCCGCGCGCCGCGAGTCCGGCCAGATGCGCGAGACCGAGGCCGACAAGGCGAAAAAGGACGAGAAGACCGAGGCCGGCAAGGCCAAGGCGGCGGGCACCGTCGACGCGAAGGTCGGGGGTGACAAGTGAAGCCAGCGCGCGCGACGTCGGCGTCTGGTCTGTTGCCCGTCGTGCTGCTCTGCGGATTCGGGCTGTCCGGCTGCATCGGCCAGAAGCTGTACGGCGAGGTCGAGGGCACGCAGACCGAGCTGCAGCGCGCGATCCGTGACGGCAGCAAGGCGATCAACTGCGCGCCGAAAGAGACGGCGATCGCAGAGGCGAACATCAAGTTCGCGCAGGATGCCCTGACCCGCGGCGAGTACTTCCGCGGCAAAGAGCACGCCGACGTCGCAGCGTTCAACACCGAGCGCGCGCGCAAGCTGACCGATCCCGAGCGTTGTCGCGACGCGCCGACCGGCAGCATCGGCGACAAGGACGGCGACGGCTACGACGACGCCGCGGATCAGTGCCCCGACAATCCCGAGGACTTCGACAGCTTCGAGGACGACGACGGCTGCCCCGACGAGGACAACGACAAGGACAAGATCCTCGACGCGTCCAAGTTCGTGAACGGCCAGTGGGTCAACCTCGACAAGAAGGACGAGCGCGACTGTCGGAACGAGCCCGAGGACTACGATCAGTTCGAGGACGAAGACGGCTGCCCGGAGCCCGACAACGATCTCGACGGCATCCTCGACGATCCGGATCAGTGCAAGAACGATCCCGAGGACATCGACAACTGGGACGACGAGGACGGCTGCCCCGACCACGACAACGACAAGGACAAGCTCTGCGACCCGTGGGTCGTCGAGAAGGGCCTCGAGTCGAAGTACGCCGCGGACTGCAAGGGCAAGGACCAGTGTCCCGACAAGCCCGAGGACTACGACGGCGATCGCGACGACGACGGCTGCCCGGACCTCAAGGCCGAGTTCGACGGCTGCTCGGTCAAGATCCGCGAGAAGGTCTTCTTCAAGTTCAACAAGTGGGACATCGACCCGCGCAGCTTCGAGCTGCTCGACGACGTCGCCACCGTCATGAACCAGGTCCCCGAGGAGCTCCACTTCCGGGTCGAGGGCCACACCGACAGCAAGGGCGCGGACAAGTACAACAAGAAGCTGTCGCAGAGCCGCGCCAACGCGGTCGCCGACTACCTGAAGGGCAAGGGCGTGAAGAGCAATCGCGTCGAGCCGGTCGGGTTCGGCGAGGAGCGCCCGATCGACAGCAACAAGACCAACGATGGTCGTGCCCGCAACCGCCGCGTGGAGTTCAACGTCTCCAACGCGGACTGCAAGCGGAGCCCGTGACGCCGTGATGCGGACGAACTACAACCTCGCAGGGCGATTCTTCGCAGGGCGATCCATCGTAGGGCGGATTCGGGGCCTCGTGCTCGGGCTGGCGCTGGGTTTGCCGACGTGGCTGGCGGGGACGCTCGCCCACGCCGGCCCGCGCGACGAGGTGCGCAACGCGTACGCCGGCGCGCAGGATCAGTTCAACAACCTCGACCTCGACGCCGCGCTCGCCTCGCTCGACGCGGCGGTGTCGCGGGCCGAGGGCGCGGGGCTGGGGACCGACCCCACGCTCGGTCCCGTCCACGTGCTGCGCGGCGGCATCATCTTCTCGAACACCGGCAACCGGGCCCAGACCCTGGCGGCGTTCAAGCAGGCGGTGGCGTGCGACTTCAACGTCGTGCTCCCGATCGAGCTGCGCTCGGCCGACCTGCAGAAGATCCTCGAGGAGGCGCGCCGCAGCACCGCGCGCCCGAGCAACGACGCGTTCGTCCACACGCCGCCGCCGTACGGTCGCGGCGGCGACATCGACTTCACCGCGCTCGCGAACCTCCAGCTGCCCGACAAGGCCCAGATCGTCCTGTACTGGCGCAAGGTCGGGGACAACGGCGAGTTCGTCGGCGAGTCGATGACGACGTTCGGCAACTTCGGCACGTTCACGCTGCCGGCGGCCAAGCACGGCGACGCGCCGCTGCAGTACTTCTTCTACGCCTTCGACGGCACGGGCAAGCAGACCCTGGCGAACCGCGGCGACAAGGAGCGGCCGCTGCTCCTCGAGCCCAGCGGCGACGCGGCCGTCGTCGCCGACGGCAACGGCGATCCGACGACGCCGCCCGGCGACGGCGAGGAGGACGGCGGCGACGAGTCGAAGCCGAAGAAGCCCAAGCAGCCCAAGGGCAAGAGCAAGCTGCCGCGGGTGTTCATCAACCTCGGGTTCGGCACCGGCGCCGGCATTGCCCGCGGCACCGCGGAGCTCACCTACCAGCAGTTCACGCCGGGCCCCGGCAGCAGCACGTACCTCGTTCGCGAGCAGGCCTGTGCGATCGAGCGGTGGTTCGCGGCGGACGCTGCGCTCGCCCCCGATCAGAACACCTTCGGGCAACACCTCACGACGGTGTCGGCGGTCTCGGGCGCGCTACCCGGGGACATCGCCGCGCTGACGGCCGCCTACGACGCGGACTACTGCAGCGCGCGGCACCCGGTCACGACCGGCCTCGCCAGCGCGCCGTTCCACATCGCGCCCGAGATCGGCGTGCGCGTCAGCAAGAACATCGTGCTGTCGCTGTTCGCCCGCCTGCAGGTGGTGACCGGCAGCAAGGTCTTCACCGAGGATCCGGGCAAGGAGGCCAACGAGTCGTTCATCGAGGACGTCCGCTCGCCCAACCCCCAGGGCACCCGGCGCAAGCCGCCGTTTTCCTGGGCCATCGGCCTCAAGTTCAAGTACTTCTTCGGCAAGGACGACAAGAAATTCCGGGTCTACGCCGGCGGCTTCGCGGGCTACGGCTCGGCGCGGCTGCGCGTGAACATGGGCTTCTCGAACGACCGCAACGGCAACAGCGTGCCGGACGCGATCGAGATCGCGTACTCGGGCCCCGCGGATCCGCTGACGGGCGAGGTCGACGTCGCCAACTGCACGCCGGTGTGGCCGTACAACATCGGCTGCGACCCGACCAACGAGGGCGACCGCATGCTCGCCGGGTCGGTGTCGGCGAACACGAAGGCCACGGACACGCGCATCGACACGGTGCGCATCGGACCCGGCTTCGTCGGCGGCCTGGTGGGGTTCCACTACCAGATCGTCGAGCACTTCGCGGTCTTCGCGGAGCTCGACATCGGGGCCTGGTTCCCGAACACGACCAGCGCGTTGTTCGACCTGACCCTCGGGCCGAGCATCACGTTCTGAACCGCCCGAGACGCCGTGGCGGGTCGGCTTCGCGGGCGCCCTCACTCGATCGACAGCACCCCGCTCGACTCCGCGTCGACCTTGGGCAGCGAGCGAGGGAACTCGATCGTGAAGGTGCTCCCAACGCCGAGCTGTGAGCGCACGCGGATCGCCCCGCCGTTCTCGTCGACGACGCGGTGGACGATCGCCAGCCCGAAGCCGGTGCCCTGATCCTTGGTGGTGAAGAACGGGTCGAAGATCGAGTCGATGCGATCCGGCGGGATGCCGCCGCCGTGGTCGGTGATCGAGATCCGCGCGACGAGGGCCTCGGTCTGCACCACCACGCGCAGGACGCCGCGGCCGTTCATGGCCTCTGCGGCGTTGCGCATGAGGTTCCACAGGACCTGGCCGAGCTGCACGGGGTCGACCTCGACCTCGACGTCGGACGCACCGACGAACTCGAGCTCGATGCCGGCGTTGTTGGGGTCGGCGGCGAAGGCCTCGGTCGTCTCGCGGACCGAGCGGGTGAGATCGAGTCGCGTCGGCTCCGGGGGGCGCGGTCGCGTGAAGGCCAGGAGGTCGCGGACCATGTCCGACAGCCGGCCGGACTCGCGGCGGATGATCGCCAAGAGGCGCTTGTCCTCGTCGCCGAGGCCGGCCGTCGCGAGCAGCTCGGCGGATCCGGAGATGGCGGCCAGCGGGTTGCGGATCTCGTGGGCGACGCTCGCCGCCATGCCGCCCAGGGCCGCGAGGCGATCGTTGCGGCGCACGCGATCGCCGAGCTCGTGCAGCTGCGTGACGTCCTGGAAGTTGATGATGTGGCCGACCATGTTGCCGGTCGCGTCGCGCAGCGGCATCCGGGTCAGGCCGACGCGGATCGCCCGCCCATCGGGCAACACGTGCCGCACGTCGACCCGTGGGCTGCGGTCGCGCGCGCTGCCCTGGGGCAGCCCCGGCAGCACGCTGTCGATCGAGCGCCCCACGACCGCGTCGTCGAGCCCGAGGATCTCGCGCGCTGCGGGGTTGAAGTAGCGGATGCGATCGGCGCCGTCGAGCGTGACCAAGCCCGAGCTCAAGGAGCGCACGATGTCCTCGTTCAGCGCGCGGAGGTTGCCGACCTGCGAGACGCTGGCCTGGAGCTGCACCGCGAGGTACGACGACAGCAGTGTCACGCCGACCAGCGCGGCGATCGTCCGGGCGATGATGAGCACGGACTCGCGTGGGGCCATCGTCCGGTACTCCCCGGCGAGGGTCAGGGGCTGGAGCGCGCCGGCGATCTCGAGGGTGCTGAGCGCGGCGAAGATCGCCGCGCACGCCCCCGCGGCGGCCCACGTCTGCCGACGGCCGCCCATGGTCGCCGCGCCGAGGACGGCCATCGGGTAGAGCATGAGCAGGCCCGAGTCGAGGCCCCCGGAGAGGTGCACGCCGACCGCGGCGAGCACGATGTCGATCGCGGTCTGCGTCCACGCGAACGCGGAGAGGTTCTTCGCCCGCGGCAGCCACCGCGCGTACGCGATCGTCAGCGCGTAGCCGACGACGAGCGTGCCCCACACCAGCCAGTTGGCGCGGCCCTGGACGCCGGGCTCCGTGGCGATCGCCAGGCCGCCCGACAGCACGGTGAACAGGGCGAGCATGCCCAGCCGGAACAGCATGAAGTACGAGATGCGCCGCTCGCGGGCGAGTCGCACGCTCGCGTTCGCCGGGTCCCTTGGGGCCCCCTCGCTCACTTGATATTGCCGGCGACCTCGAAGATCGGCATGTACATCGCGATCAGCATGCCGCCGACGACGCCGCCGAGGAAGACCAGCATGATGGGCTCGAGCAGCGCCGTCATCGCTGCGACCGCGGTGTCGACCTCGTCCTCGTAGAAGTCGGCGATCTTCTGCAGCATCTCGTCCATCGCGCCGGTCTGCTCACCGACGCCGATCATCTGCACGACCATCGGCGGGAACACCCCGGTCTCGAGCAGGGGCGACGCGATGTCCTTGCCCTCGGCGATCTTCGCCCGAGCGTACATGATGGCCCGCGCCACGACGCGGTTGCCCGAGGTCTTCGCGACGATCTCGAGTCCGTCGAGGATCGCGACGCCCGATGACAGCAGCGTGCCCAGGGTGCGAGTGAACCGGGCGACGGCGACCTTGCGCATCACCGGACCGAGCACAGGCATCCGCAGCAGCACCGTATCCAAGGCGTAGCGGCCGCGCTCGGTCCGCAGCGCGAGGGCCATCGCGACCACGAACAACACCGCGACGCCGATGACGATGAAGGCGTGGTCGGTGACGCCGTGGCTGATCGCCAGCACGAACCGGGTCGGGGCCGGCAGGCTGCCGGCGCCCAGGTCCTTGAACATCTTCTCGAAGACCGGCAGCACCTTGGTGATCATCACCATCACCACGGCGACGCCGACCACGAAGATCACCGAGGGGTAGATGAGCGCGCCGCGGACCTGGCGACGCAGCTTCGCGGCCTTCTCGAGGTAGGTCGAGAGCCGGCGGAAGATGACGTCGAGGATACCGCCGGCCTCGCCGGCGGCGACGAGGTTGCTGAACAGGTCGTCGAAGACCTTGGGGTACTTGGCGAGGGACTCCGACAGCGACTTGCCGGCCTCGACCTCGGCCTTCACGCCGGCGAGCACCTTGCGGAAGCGCAGGTTGTCCGACTGGTTGGCGAGCATGTCGAGGCACTGCACCATCGGCAGGCCGGCGTCGATCATCGTCGAGAACGTCCGGCTGAAGACCACCATGTCCTTCAGCGAGACGCCGCTGCCGATGGTCGGCATGACGAACTCGGTGGGCTTCTTCTTGACCTTGGTGACGGTGAGGCCCTGGGCCACCAGGCGCTCGACCAGCGCGTTCTGGGTGTCGGCCGCGACGGTCCCCGTGCGCATCTCCCCGCCCTTGGTCCTCGCCTCCCAGATGAACGTCGGCATGCTCGTTGACCCTTCGCGTTACTTCGGCCGGCGCTGGCCCGGATTGAGGCT
Organism: Deltaproteobacteria bacterium Ga0077550; assembly: GCA_001464385.1. Classification (GTDB taxonomy): domain Bacteria; phylum Myxococcota_A; class Polyangia; order Nannocystales; family Nannocystaceae; genus Xiheibacterium; species Xiheibacterium aquaticum. The sequence continues at coordinate 6,380 of LNFB01000071.1, forward strand.
CTTGCCCGCGTCGATGAGGGACTTGAGCTCGTTGGGGTCGCTCGAGCGTCGCATCGCGACCTCGTTGGAGACCAGGCCGCGCACGACCAGGTCCGACAGCGACTGGTTGAAGGTCTGCATCTCGTGCGTGCCCTGGCCGAGCTGCATCTGCGAGTAGATCTGGTGGACCTTTGCGTCGCGGATGAGCGCGCGGATGCCGTCGGTCGGGACCATCACCTCGACCGCCAGGGCGCGGCCGCCGTCGGGCCGCGGGAGCAGCGACTGACACAGCACACCCTCGAGCACGAAGCTCAGCTGCGTGCGGACCTGCGAGTGCCGGTGCGCGGGGAACATGTCGATCACGCGGTTGATCGACTGCACCGCCGAGTTGGTGTGCAGCGTGCCGAAGGTGAGGTGACCGGTCTCGGCCAGCGTCAGCGCGGCCTCCATCGTCTCGCCGTCGCGCATCTCGCCCAGCAGGATGACGTCGGGGTCCTGGCGCAGCGCGTACTTGAGCGCGTTGGCGAACGACTTGGTGTCGGCCCCGACCTCGCGCTGGTTGACCACGCAGGTGCCGTGCTGGTGCAGGTACTCGATCGGATCCTCGATGGTGAGGATGTGCCCGCGGAGCTCGTGGTTGATGACGTCGATCATCGACGCCAAGGTCGTGCTCTTGCCCGAGCCGGTGGGCCCGGTGACGAGCACCAGGCCGCGGGGCTTGCGGGTCAGCGAGCGCACGACCGGCGGCAGGCCCAGGGTCTCGAGCGGGGGAATCTCGTACGGGATGAGCCGGAACGCCGCGCACGTCGCCCCGCGCTGCTGGTAGACGTTCGCGCGGAAGCGGGCCAGGCCCTTCACGCCGAACGACAGGTCGAGCTCGAGGTCCTCCTCGAACTTGTGCTTCTGCTTGTCGTTGAGGACCGAGTAGCAGAGCTGCTTGGTCTCGACCGGGCCGAGCTTCGGGACCTTGAGCGGGACCAGGTCGCCGTCGATGCGCAGCTGGGGCGGCGCGCCGGTGGTGATGTGGAGGTCCGTCGCTCCGGACTCGACCATCGCGGTGAGGAGCTGGTGGAGATTGACCGTCATGACGCGAGCGAGACGGGATCAGGGTACCCAAATCGATCCGCTTCCGCGAATCTTGGTCCGCGCAGGAGCGGGGGCCGGAGCCTACAGGTCAGTCCGAGGCCGTGACGCGGAGGATCTCCTCGAGCGTCGTCATGCCCTCGGCGACCTTGTTGAGGCCACTGCGGCGCAACGTGACCATCCCGAGGCGGATGGCCTCGGTCTTGAGCTCGGCCGTCGACGAGCCCTGCAGGATGAGGTCCTTCAGCGGGTCGGTGACCGCCATGACCTCGTACAGCGCCACGCGGCCCTTGTAGCCGGTGTTGCCGCACGTTCGGCAGCCGCGGCCGCGCTTGGGCGTGAAGGTCTTGACCTCGGCGGCGGTCATGCCCGCGTCGGTGAGCTGCTGGGCGCTGGCGTGGGGGTCCTCGCCGATGCAGTCCTTGCAGATCTTCCGCGCGAGGCGCTGCGCCACGATCATGTTGACCGACGCCGTCACCAGGAACGGCTCGACGCCCATGTTCAGCAGGCGGTTGATCGTCGAGGGGGCGTCGTTGGTGTGCAGGGTCGACAGCACCAAGTGACCGGTGAGCGCGGCCTTGACCGCGATCTCCGCGGTCTCGAAGTCACGGACCTCGCCGACCATGATGATGTCGGGGTCCTGGCGCAGGAACGAGCGCAGCGACGCGGCGAAGTTGAGGCCGATGTCGTCGTGCATCTGCACCTGGTTCACGCCGACGAGGTTGTACTCGACCGGGTCCTCGGCGGTGGAGATGTTCACCTCGCTCGAGTTGAGCTCGGACAGCGCCGAGTACAGCGTCGTCGTCTTTCCCGACCCGGTGGGGCCGGTGACCAGGCACATGCCGTACGGCCGGTTGATGTTGTCCTTGAACACCTTGAGCGGCGCGGCCTCGAAGCCGAGCTTGGTCATGTCGAGCTCGAGCTTGTCGCGGTCGAGCAGACGCATGACGATCTTCTCGCCGAACAGCGTCGGCAGCGTCGACACGCGGAAGTCCATCTCGCGGTTCTTGCCGATCTTGAGCTTGATGCGGCCGTCCTGGGGGAGGCGGCGCTCGGCGATGTCGAGCGAGGCCATGATCTTGAGGCGGCTCGTGATCGCGTTCTTGAGCTTCAGCGGCGGCGCCATCTCCTGGTGGAGCACGCCGTCGATGCGGTAGCGGACGCGATAGGCCTTCTCGTAGGGCTCGATGTGGATGTCCGAGGCGCCCTTGTTGATCGCGTTGAGCAGGATCAGGTTGCAGAGCTTGACCACCGGGGCCTGCTCGGCCTCGGCCTGGCTGTCGAGCGCGTTGAAGTCGTCCTCGTCGCCCTCCGCGTAGCCGATCTCCTCCATGTCGAGATCGCCCATCACGTCGTCGTACGAGCTCAGCCGCTCGGGCTGCTCGTAGTAGCGAATGATGGCCTCCTCGATGGCGGCGTCGGTGGTGACGACGGGCTCGATGTTCAGGCCGGTGAGGAACTTGAGGTCGTCGATCGCGTAGATGTTCGACGGGTCGGCCATCGCGACGATGAGCGTCGAGCCGGCGCGCTGCACCGGGAGCACCGTGTGCTTGAGCGCGACCTCCTTGGGGATCAGCTGGATGACCTCGGGATCGATCTCGAACTCCGAGAGGCTGATCGACGGCACGCCGTACTGGCGCGCCATGAACTCGGTGAGCTCCTTCTCGCCGAGGATCCCGAGCTTGGCCAGGCTGTAGGCGAGTCGCTTGCCGTTCGACCGCGTGTCGTGCTGCGCCTGGCGCAGCTGGTCGGCGGAGATGATGCTCTCGCGGACGAGGATTTCGCCGATGCGGTCGTTTGCCATGGGTCTGCCGCTCGGGGAGGGCGCGTCGTGGGCGCGCCCTCGGAGCCACGTCAGGGTACCGCAGCGCGACGGCGCGGCCCAAGAGGGGCGTCCGGGCGCGGGCCACCCGCCACGCGGGACGCCACGCGACGCAGCGCGGCGGGCCCCAGAGGGACCGCGCGGCGGGGGACGCCGCCGGGCGAACGGGGTGCGCGCGTCGCTTCGCGCTCGGGTTTCCGCTATCGTCCGCGCCCCCATGGCGATGCAGAGACGGCGAACGGATGGACGCACGGGCGGCGGTGCGTCCGGCGGCCCGCGGCGAGGCGGGCGGTCGAACGCTCCGGTGCGTCGCCGCATGGACGACACGGCGATCCGCATCGCAGCGCCCGCGGCCCGCGGCGTCCGCAGCGGGCACCCGTGGGTGTTCCGCGACTCGATCATGCGGGCGCCCGCCGACCTCGCCGCCGGCGCGTGCATGCGCATCGCCGACGAGGAGGGCCGCTCGCTCGGCTGGGGTCTGGTCGAGCCCGAGGGCGCGATCGCCTTGCGCGTCGTCAGCCGCGACGAGCAGTTCGCGTGGAACCACAGCGTCGTCACGGCCCGCCTGGATCGCGCGCTGACGCTGCGCGAGCGTCACCTCGGCCCGGGCCTCGCGACTGCGTGCCGGCTCGTGCACGGCGAGGGCGACGGCCTGCCGGGCATCGCCGTCGACCGGCTCGGCGACTTCCTGCTCGTCTACAAGTACTCGCGCGCGGCGGAGGGTTGGCTCGACATGTTGGTCGAGGTCCTGACCCAGCGCCTGTCGCCGGCCGGCATCTACATGCAGGATCGGCTGCGGCCCGTGAGCGCCGAGGACCGTCGGCCGCCCGCGTTCCACCTCGCGGGCAAGGCCGCGCCGCCGGAGTACGAGGTCGAAGAGGACGGGCTGCGGTTCGTCGTCGACGTCACCGCTCCGGTGTCGCCGGGCCTGTTCCTGGATCTCCGCGAGGGCCGACGCATGGTCGAGGCGCTCGCGCACGGCCGCCGGGTGCTCAACCTGTTCTCGTTCACCGGCGCCTTCGGGGTCCGGGCGGTCCGCGGCGGCGCGACCGAGGTGTTCAACGTCGACGCGGCCGCGCGCTCGCACGCGAAGTGCCGGCAGAACCTGGTCGCGTCGGGCCTCGATCCGCAGGCGTGCACGCCGCTCGACGGGGATGTGTTCAAGCACCTCGAGCGCCTGCGCACCCGCAACGAGCGCTTCGATCTGGTGGTGGTCGATCCGCCGCCGTTCTCGCGCGTGGGCAGCAAGGTGTTCTCCGCGCTGCGGAACTGGGAGGACCTCACCTCGGCGATCGTCGGCGTGGTCAACCCGGACGGGCTCGTGCTCGCGGTGAGCAACGCGAGCAAGCTGCCCGAGGACGAGCTGATGCAGGGCATCGGCCTGGGGGCGGTCGCGGGCCGTCGCGACGCGGTGGTCATCGGCGAGTGCGGATTGCCGCCGGACTTCCCGGTGCCCCCCGCCTTCTCCGAGGGCCGATACCTGCGCGCGAAGCTACTTCGGCTGTGAGCGCGGGGGCGCGGGCGCAGCCGGGGCGGGCCCGGGCGTGGTGCCGGCGCGGAGCTGCTCCAGCCAGCGATCGATGACCGCGACCTCGGTCGCGTGCGGATCCTGCTCGGCGATGCGTCGGCGGTAGCCCATCAGCTGGGCCTCGGCGTCCGCCGGGACGCCGGATTCCAGCCACTGCAGGCGCGCGCGCGCCGAGTCGATGATGGCCGCTCGCAGCTCGCCGGGCCGGCCGATCACGTGGATCGCCGCGGCCTCGTCGAGGCTGCGCCGCGCACCCTCGAGGTCCCCGCGCGCCAGCTCGATCTCGGCGCGGTTGGTCAGCGCGAGCGCGAAGTCGGGGTGCCCCGGCGGGCGCACGTCGGTGAACGTCGCGATCGCGGCGTCGATCAGGGCCTTCGCGGTGTCGAGCTCGCCCGCCGCGAGCTCGAGCGCCGCGCGGTTCGACGCGACGTAGGCCAGCCCGAGCTTGCCGCCCGGGCCCGCGGCGGTGAAGGTCCCGCGCGCGCGCTCGAAGAACAGGCGCGCGCGCGGGGCATCGTCCTGGCGCAGGTAGGTCACCGCGAGCACGTTCCACAGGTGACCCACGTTGCGGCTGTCGGGACCGGTCCGCAGGATCGTCGTCGACAGCGTCAGCTGGACGTACATCCGCGCGGCGTCGAGCTCGTCGAGCTCCATCAGCGCGGCGGCGCGTGAGATCATGATCGCGTCGAGCATCGGGTGGCTGTCGCCGAGCGATGCGCGGACGATGGGCTCGGCCTCGGCGAGCCGCAGCAGGGCCTCGTCGCCGCGATCGAGCTGGACCAGCGGCCGCGCCTCGTTGACGAGGCTCATCGCGACGTCCGGGTGGTAGGGCCCCAGCCGCGCCACGCGGTTGCGGTGCGCGACGCGGTGCAGGGCGAGCGCCTCCTCGAAGGCGCCGCGATCCGCCAGGCGCAGCGCGAGGTTGTTCCGCACCATCGACACCGCCGGATCGTCGTCGGGCTGCAGGCGCAGGCGGATCGCCAGCGCCTCGCGCAGGAGCGCCTCGCCGCGCTCCTCCTGCAGCGCGGCGTCGTACAGCGACGCGGCGTTCTCGAGCAGCTTCGCGCGCGCGAGCGTCTGGCCCTCGCCGAGCCGGGCGAGCAGCGACTCGGCGTGGCGCAGCCAGGTGAAGCCGGCGCTGGGGCGGTCCAGCAGCTCACCCAGGAGGAACACCATGCGCGTGGCCGCCTTGAGCGCGAGCGCGTCGTTGCCCTCGGCCTCGGCGCCCCAGAACACGGACGTGAACCCGTCCTCGGCCGCGGCGTAGCGGCCGCTCCGGGAGTCGGCGATCGCCGCGAGCAGTCGCGCCTCGAGCTCGACCTCGACGAGGCCGACGCGGCGCGCGTCCTCGGCGACGCCGTGGACGATCTCGCGGGCGACGCCATACTGCGCGGCGTCGAGGCGGACGTCGGCGACGTCGAGCGACTCTCGAAGGCGCTGGCGCTCGCGCGTGACCGATGGGGGCTCGTTCGGCGCCGTCGCATCGTGACAGGCGCGGGGATCGACGAGCGTCGCGAGCAGGGCGTCGGTCGCGTGCACCGAGTCGCGTGAGCCCTCCTCGAGCACGTCGAGCACGCCCCCGAGGCGCGCTCGGCCCTGTCGCAGGCACAGCATGCCGGCGTCGAGCTCCGGATCGACGCGGGCGGTGGTCAGCGCCGCGGCGCAGATCTGGCCGTGGGCGTCGGTCCACGCCGAGGCGAACGCCTCGATCCCGTCGCGGGCGCGGGGCCAGGTGTCCAGCGCGACCTTGGTCTCGGAGCGCGCGAACGCGGCCTCGAGTCGATCGCGGCGCGTGTCATCCCAGACGTCGCCGAGCTGCGCTCGGGGGTCCGGGCACGGCTCGGTGCGCAGGAGGTACGACGCGCCCGAAGCTGTCGCTGCCGCCGCCGCGACCACGCCGAGCACCAGCGGCGCCCGCCGACGCGGCCGCGTCGCGTGCCGCTCGAGCTCGGCGAGCAGGGCGTGCATGTCCGGGAAGCGCTGCTCCGGGCGGCGTCGGAGCCCCCGGAGCATGAGCGCGTGCAGGCCCGGCGGCACCGCCCGCCGCATCGCGACCGCGACGTCCGACGCGTAGGCCTCGGCCCACTTGTGGTTCGCGAGGTCCTGCAGGTCGCGGCCGATGAACGGGCGCTCGCCGTAGATCGCCTCGTACAGCGCGACACAGAAGGCGTACTGATCCGCGCGAGCGTCGACGGGCCGGCCCGTGTGCTGCTCGGGCGCCATGTAGCTCGGCGTGCCGACGACCGAGCCGGTGCGCGTGAGCGTGGCGCTCAGCGAGTCGGTGCTGTCGAGGGCGAGCGACGGCGGCGCGTCGATCTCGCCTTGGCCGCGCGCGAGGCCGAAGTCGGTGACACGCGCGCGGCCGGTGGCGTCGAGCAGCACGTTGTCGGGCTTGAAGTCGCGGTGGACGATGCCGACCGCGTGGGCGGCTGCGAGGCCGCGGCCTGCGTCGAGCATCACCGCGACGATCTCGGGCCAACGACGCCGCTCGCGGTCGAGCCAGCGCCGCAGATCGTCGCCGCGCACCAGCTCCATCGCGAGGAAGACGCCGTCCCCGTGATGACCGACGTCGAACACCGGCACCACGTTGGGGTGCGAGAGCTTGGCGAGGGCCTGGGCCTCCCGGAACAGCCGCGGCGCCCCGCGGCTGGCCTCGCCGGGGTTGGAGCGGACCATCTTGATCGCGAGCTGTCGATCGAGCCGCGGATCGAAGGCGGAGTACACCACCCCCATCGCGCCGGCGCCGATGGTGTCGACGATGATGTAGGGCCCGACGCGCGTGCCGACGGCGACGGTCTCCGGGGCATCGACGGCCGGGCGATCGTCGGCGGTCGACTCGCCCCCGAACGAGGTGTCCGGTTGCGAGTGCCGCGTGCGATCGTGCTCCGCCACGCGGGCTTTTCAGGTCGTCGACCCGGTCGTCGCGTCGCCCGTGGATCCGGCCGAGGGATCGCCCGTGGTCGCGTCGGTGGTCGTCGGGTCGGTGGCGGACGCGTCGGTCGTGGTCGGATCGGTCGCCGTGGGATCGGTCGCCGTGGGATCGGTCGTCGATGGACCCGTCGTGGTCGGATCGGTGGCGCTGGAGTCGGTGGCGCTGGGATCCGTCGCGCCGGTCGCCGTCGGATCGGTGCCGGCGGTCGTCACCGCCGTGCCGCCGGACGTGCCCGCGCTCGGATCGGTCGCGCCTGCGCTCGAGTCGTAGGCCTCGGTGTTGGGCGACATCTCGTCGCCGGTGTAGGGCCCGCCGGTCCGCGTGCACGCCCCCAGCCCGGCCACCAGCGCCCAGCACGCCCACTCGGTTCGCCTGCGCACCACACCAGGTTAGCGGCGCGACGATGGCCGGGGCAAGGGGCAGGCAGCCGGCGGCAAGCCTGGTAGGGTCGGGCGCCATGAACGAGATCTTCGACCGGGTGCTCCAGGCGGCGCGCAAGCTCGGAGCGTCCGACGTCCATCTCAAGGTCGGCCTGCCGCCGGTGTTCCGCATCCGCGGGGTGCTCCGGACGCTCAAGGACGTCCCGCCGATGACCAGCGAGGTGGTCATGACGTTCGCGATGAACATCATGAACGACCCGATCCACGAGAAGTTCATGCGCGATCACGAGGTCGACCTCGCGTATGCGACCCCGGACGGGCTGCGCTACCGCGTCAACGTGTTCCGCCAGCGCGGCGAGACCGGCATGGTCATGCGCGTCATCGCGGCCGACATCCCCCCGTTCGAGCGCCTCAACCTGCCGCCGCGGGTCCGAGACCTCGCCCTCGAGCAGCGTGGCCTCATCCTCGTCACCGGCATCACCGGCTCGGGCAAGTCGACGACCATGGCGTCGCTGCTCAACCTCGTGAACTACGAGCGCGCGGCCCACATCATCACGATCGAGGATCCGATCGAGTACGTGTTCCGCGACCACCGCTCGGTCATCAACCAGCGCGAGCTCGGGTTCGACACCAACACCTTCAGCGCGGCGCTCCGATCGGCCCTGCGCCAGGACCCCGACGTCGTGTTCGTCGGCGAGATGCGCGACCTCGAGACCATCCAGACCGCGCTGCTCGCCGCCGAGACCGGCCACCTGGTGTTCTCGACGCTCCACACCCTCGACGCGCAGGAGACGATCAACCGCATCGTGCAGATGTTCCCGCCGCACCAGCAGACGGCGATCCGGCTGCAGGTCGGGGCCATCCTGACGGGCGTCGTCTCGCAGCGGTTGCTGCCGCGCGCCGACGGTCGCGGCATGATCCCCGCCGTCGAGATCATGATCAACACGCCACGCATCCGCGACCTCATCGTCGACGGCTCGCGCACCCACGAGATCGTCGACGCGATCAAGGAGGGCGCGCACCCCTACGGCATGGTCTCGTTCGATCAGAGCCTGACCGAGCTCGTGCAGCGGCAGCTCGTGACGTACGAGATGGCGATCGCGGCGGCGACGAACCCGGATGACTTCGCGCTGTACTTCCGCGGGGTGGCGTCGGGCCAGCAGGGCTCGGGCCTCCAGGTCGACGGCGGATACTGATCTTTCCCCCCGAGACCGGCTCGGGCGAAACGGTACGCGCTGCGCGCGGATTGCCCCCCGCAAGCGGGGGGCGATCGGGTGGCGGAGGTCGGCGGTTCTCGGGCGATCGGGTGGCGGAGCGCGGTGGTTCTCGGGCGATCGGGTGGCGAAGCGCGGTGGTTCTCGGGCGATCGGGTGGGGGAGCACGGTGGTTCTTCGGGGCGATCGGGTGGGGGACCACGGCGATTCTGCGGCGCCGGCCCGCGGTGATTCTGCGGTGCCGGACGGCGGTCGTTCTTTTTTCGGGGTGGGCCGGAGGAAGGGCGTGGGGTGGTGTCTGTAGGTGCATGGGGGGCCGGGGAACGATGCGTAGTGCGCCGATGCCATTGCCGTCGCAGACGTCGGAGATCGACGCGCACCTGCAGCACGCGGACGGGTTCGTCGCGATGGGGCAGGTCGTGCTCGCCCTCGGGATGTATCGGACCGCGGCGCTCCTCGCCGAGCAACGCGGTGACCTGCCGCGGGCCCTGTCGATCCACGCCCGCATCGCCCGCCTCGATCCCGATCCGGGCGCGCGGACGCGAATCGGTGAGCTGCAGCTCGCGCTCGGTCAGCACGCCGAGGCCGCGATGACGCTCGACGCCGTGATCCGCGACGAACTCCGCGGCGGACGCTGGCCGCAGGCGCTCCACGCGGCGACGATCGCCGTCACGGCGGCGCCGACCTCGGCGCGCCGCCTCGCCCTCGCCGACCTCGCGCAGCGCCTCGGCCAGGCCGACGTCGCGGTCGAGCAGCTCCACGCCCTCGCGGTCGAGGCGTCGACGGCGGGCGACGTGCGCCGGGCGCAGTCGCTCTGCCATCGCGCGCTCGGCCTGCGCCCCGGTCACCTGCCGACGCTGCGCGTCGCGACCGAGGCCCACCTGCGCGCCGGCGATGTCCACCGCGCGGTCGCGGCGATCCGCGGCGTCCTGGCCCAGATCCCCGACGACGCCCCGGCGCTCGAGGGCATGGCGGAGGCCTTCGCGATCCTCGGCAAGCGCCACGCCGCCGCGGAGGTCCTGCGTCTGCTCGCGCTGCGGTTGCACGCCGCCGGTCCGGACGCCCAGGATCACGCCCGCGCCCTCGTGCACCGGGCGTTGGCCTGGCACCCCGAGAGCGAGTCGCTGCGCGAGCTCGATCGCGCCCTGACCGATCGCCCCGCGCCGGTGGCCCGGGAGATCCTCGCCGACGCGACGCGTGTGATCGACCTCGCGGACATGGTCGAGGTCGGCCGCGCGGTGCGTCCGGCGGTGCCGATCCGCCGCGCAGCGCCGCCGGTCCCGCGGCAGACCGCCGCGTACGCAAGCACTGCGCCGCGTCGCTAGTCCCCTGGACGAGGTGCATCGCCCCGAGCGCGCCCGCGCGTCTTGCATCGGCCCCCGCGGCGGCGGTAACAGACCGCCATGCTCCGCCTCGCGATCCTCCTCACCGCCACCGTGGCCGCGGCCGCCTGCACCAAGAAGAACGACGCGCCGACCACGTCGCCGGACCTCGCCCCGCCGCCCGCCGACACGCCGCCCGCCGAGCCGACGCCCGAGCCCGAGCCGGTCAAGGATCAGCGCACGCTGCAGACCGAGCAGTGCGAGGCCGGCAACGGCGAGATGTGCACCTCGGTCGGCGTGATGTGGGAACAGGGCAAGGAGGGCCCCGCGGATCCGGTCAAGGCCCGCGAGTTCTACGGCAAGGGCTGCACCGCGGGCTTCGATCTCGCGTGCTCGTACTTCGCGTCCGTCCTCGACAAGGGCGTCGGCGGTGCGGCCGACGCCGCGAAGGCGCGCGAGCTCTGGGGGGCGCAGTGCGAGAAGGGCCGCCTCGAGGACTGCATGAGCGCTGCGATCTCCCACGAGGCCGCCGGCGCGAAGGAGGACAAGGCCAAGGCCCGCGGGCTGTACGCGAAGGCGTGCACGAGCGGCAACCAGACCGCGTGCACCGCCGAGGCGCGCCTGATGATGCTCGGCGAGGGCGGGCCCAAGGATCAGAAGAAGGCCCGCGCGATGTTCCAGGCCGCGTGCGATGCCGGTGACGCCACCGGCTGCTTCAACCTCGCGCTCGCGATGGAGAAGGGCGTCGGCGGCAAGAAGGACAAGGCCGGCGGCGCCGCGGCGCGCACGAAGGCCTGCGCGGCGGGCTACCAGCCCGCGTGCGCGAAGTAGCCGGACGCCCGCGGCTTCAGCGGGCGACGACCGACATCGCGGCCGCCGACAGGAACGACTGCTCGTAGTTCAAGTCGGTGGCCGTCATCGGGTGATCGTCGAGCCAGCCCTTGGGGAACCGCAGATCGACGGTGTTCCCGGTGACGACGATCTCGGGCACCACGGTCGCCTCCGGATCGCGGGCGCGGTTGAGCGTCGCGGCGAGCCGCAGCAGCACCGCGAGGCGGATCGCGGCCGGCCCACCGTAGGTCTTGAGCTCGGCGAGGTACTCGGGCCGCAGGCGACGCCGGTGCGCGCCGACCAGCGCCGCGAGCAGGGACTGCTGCTCGCGAGAGAACCCCGACATATCGCTGTTGGCGACGAGATACTCGCCGTGACGGTGATAGCCGCTGTAGCTGAGCGCGAGCCCGACCTCGTGCAGGCGGGCCGCCCACGCGAGCACGAGCCGCGCCTCGGGGTCGTCGATCGCCCACGCCGCGCGGGCGCGATCGAACAGCGCGAGCGCCGTGGCCTCGACCCGCGCCGCCTGGGCCCGATCCACGCCGTAGCGCTCCGACATCCAGTCGATCGCGCGCTCGCGGACGTCCTCGTGGGCGAGGCGGCCGAGCGTGTCGTAGAGCAGCCCCTCGCGCAGGGCCCCCGTCGACGGGGCCATGCGATCGATCTTGAGGCTCTTGAACACGGCGTAGAGGATCGCGAAGCCGCCGGGCAGCACCGGGGCGCGCTCGCTCGACAGGCCCGCGATCCCCGAGAGCTTGCCGACGCGGCCCGCGACGATCATCGCGTCGCGGAGGCTCCGCAGGCCGTCGCGGGTGATGCCCTCGCCCCAGCCGTTGGCGCGGAGGATCGTGTCGATGGCGAGGATCGTCCCCGAGCTGCCGATCGCCGCCGACCAACCGGTCTTGCGGAACTTCTGCTCGATGGTCTCGAGCTCGACGCGCGCCGCGGTGGTCGCCTCGCGGAACGCCTCGCGCCGCAGCCGACCGTCGCCGAAGAAGCGCTCGGTGTGGCTGACGCAGCCCATGTGCAGGCTCTCGGCCAACGTCGGTACGAAGCCCTCGCCGATGATGCTCTCGGTGCTGCCACCGCCGATGTCGATGACGAGGCGGCGGCCGCCGTTGCCCCCGGTCGAGTGGGAGACCCCGAGATAGATGAGGCGGGCCTCCTCGCGGCCCGGGATCACCTCGATCGGTCGGCCGAGCGCCGCGCCGGCCTTGGCGATGAACTCGCGGGCGTTGCGGGCCTTGCGGAGCGTGTTCGTGCCCACGGCGCGGACGCGGACCTCGTCGCCGGCCGGCATGCGCTCGCCGAACCGGCGCAGGCAGTCGAGGCCCCGCTGCTGGGCCTCGGCGGTGATGTTGTTGCGCTCGTCGAGGCCGGCGGCCAGAGCCACCCGCTCGCGCAGGCGGTCGATGATCGACAGCTGCCCGTCGGCCAGGCGCGCGACCACCATGTGGAAGCTGTTCGAGCCCAGATCGATCGCGACGAGCTGTTGCGCCTCGGCCATCGGCTGGCGCGCACACTAGCAGGGCCACGCCGTAGCGGGTACCCTGTCGGCGACGTGTGGGTTCACCTCCTGCGACATGGCATCGCGATCGACCCGACCGATCCCGCGTGCCCGACCGACCCCGAGCGCTTCTTGACCGACAAGGGCAAGGCGCGCGTGCGCCTCGCGGCGCGCGGCCTGCGGGCCCTGGGCATCGCGCCCGAGGTGGTCATCTCCAGCCCCTACGTCCGCGCCCAGCAGACCGCGGAGATCGCCCGCGAAGAGCTCGGTGACATCGAGCTGGTGACCAGCGATCTGCTGGTGCCGATGGCCGAGCCGTCGCGCATCGTCGACGTCCTCCGGGCGCGCTCCGAGCAGAACATCCTCTGCGTCGGGCACCTGCCGAACCTCGACCTCGTCACTGCGTACCTCGTCGGCGCCGACGATCCGATCACGTCGCTGAAGAAGGCCGGCTGCGCGAGCATCGAGATCCGCAACGGCCGGCCGGGCGCGGGCACCGGCCTGCTCGTCGGCGTGTACCCGGCCTCCGCGCTGCGCCGCCTCGGCGGCGGCGACGACTGAGGCGGATCGTCCCGCCGGCCGCATGACGCGACCGTCCGGCGCGCCGCGTCACTGCATGCGCGTGATCCCGAGCGCCAGATGCGAGCGGCTCGGCTTCTCGAGCACCTCGATGCGCACGCGCACCCCGTCGTCGTCCTCGACGTACAGCACGTCGCCCGGGGCGATGCGGACCTTCTCGTGGGTCTCGTCGCCGTCGACGACGCGGAGATCCGAGACCTTCTTCGTCAGCTGCGGATCCGTGAAGAACCCCGGGCTGGTGTAGCCGTAGTCGCGGACCGGGTTGCCCTCGTCGTCGATGGCGATGTCCGACTCGGTCACGAAGAACAGCCAGTCGCCCTGCTGGTCCGCCGGCAGGCTGTCGATGCCGCGCACGTAGTAGAAGTCCGCCGCGCCCGCGGTGCTGTCCGTGAGCAGCGAGGCGAACTCGCGCAGCGCCTCGGGGTTGGCCTGCACGTTCTTCTTCACCTGCTCGATCATCTCGTCCGGTGGCACCCCGACGCCCACGTCCTGGATCGACATCGCGACGTCGGCCTCGCCCTCGCCGAGTCCGCCGTCGTGCAGTCGGACCTGCGCGAGCTCGAGCTCGAGATCCCAGATGTACGCCGGCGGCGGCGGAGAGCCGACGCCGTTGAAGGTCTCGAGCGTGACCCAGCCGTCCTCGTCCATGCAGCCGCTGAACGCGGTGACGCCGGTGCCGAGCTCGTAGTCGTTGCACACGGCCGGCACGTCGGCGACCGACGCCTGGACCATGTCCAGGATGAGCCGCTCGAACTCCCACGGCGGCAGGTCCCAGCCGGTCGAGTTGCCCTTGGGCGCCGGCTCGCGCGAGGTTCCGCCGGGGATGAACGCGTCGTTCTCGATCACGCCGAAGCTGAGGAACTCGACGCTGGGGTCGGCCACGAGGCCGGTCAGCGTCATCCACTCGGGGTCGGAGAAGTCGTGGATGGTCTCGATCTGCCCGCCGACGCTGTTGACGCTGGCGACGTCGACGTTGGTCACATCGACGCCCTTGAACGGCAACGCGTTGGCGGTGACCTTCGACGTCATCGCGAACTGGTCCTCGACGACGGAGACGCCGCGGGCCTCGAGCACGAAGCCGGGATGGCCGTCGACCGGGCCGAAGCGCTCCGCCATGTCTTCGAAGTTGGTGACGACGTCGGCGAGCGTCAGCGGGATGTGGCCCGGCGCGACCGGGTACAGCCCGTCGGGGTGATCGGCGTCGACCTTGCCCCGGCGCTTCTGCGCGTTGGGGTGGGTGCCGATCACGTTGCTCAGCATGATGTCGGCGACGACCTCGATCGGGATGAACGGATCGGTGACGCCGCGATCGAGCAGGTCGGCGAGGCACTTGGCCGGCGGGATGCCGATGGCGCCCGAGATCGCGATCAGCTCCTCGAGGTTCGTGCCCTCGAGCTCGGCGTTGTCCGGGGTCATGAGGACCAGCCGACGCATGTTCTGGGCCGCGGGGCTGAGCGCCTCGACGTCCGCGTCCGGCAGGTCCTTCAGGGCCTGCAGCGCGTTGACCATCAGCGGCCGCGCGTCGAGGTCGAGCAACCAGACGTCCTGCAGCACGCGCCGCGGCATGGCGCGCAGCTGCTCGAGCGTGTTGGTCTTGGCGAAGCCCTTCACGTCGAACCTCAGGTAGCGCAGATCGACCTCGCGCGACTCGCCGGGGGCGAGCGTGGTCGGATCCGTCGGCGTGGCGATCGAGTCCTCGCTGCACGCGGCCGCGGGGAGCAGGGACAACAGGAGCGCGCGGAGCAGTGCGGTGCGCATGGGGGACCTCATCCGTCGATCTTCGCGGCCAGGTGGAGCTCGATCACATCGGTCGCGGCGTCGCGGACGATCCGCGCCCGGTACACCAGGCCGCCGTCGTCCTGGAAGTAGGCCACGCTCTCGCCCTCGGGGACCCACAGCTTCTCGTGCGCGGTGTCGCCGAGCCCGAACACCTCCGTCGCCGAGATCTTGTCGTCCGCGCCGAGCGCCGAGCTCGAGTAGAACCCGACGGTCTGGTAGGCGTACGCCTCGCCCTCGCGGAGGTCGGCCTCGGCGATGAAGAAGAGGTACGGCTCGCCGTCGTCGCCGCGCCGGAAGTAGAAGTCGACGGTGTCGTTGTTCTTCTTGTAGTCGCCGAGCAGGAAGTCGGACAGCAGCGACGCCTGCTCCTGCAGGTACGGACGCACGGCCTCCGCGGCCTCGCTGCCGGTGATCCCGACGGGCACGTCGAAGAGCGTGAACGCGACGTCGGCCGCGCCCTCGCCGATCGACGCGAACGGCGTCTCGTGCAGGGCGACCTGTGCGACCTCGAGGATCGTCTCCCAGACGTACTGGGGATCCGGCGGGCTGCCGATGTTCAGCGGGATGTCGTACTCGATCCAGCCCGGCGGATTGCCGTCCTGGCCGATCAGCACCTTCGCGGTGCCGAACAGGTAGCTGCCCTCGAACGTGCGCTGCTCGTAGTCGGCCATTGCGCCGGCGGTGACGTTGTACTCGAGCAGCCACGGGTCGAGGCCCCACACCGAGGAGCCGCCCTGGGGCGTGCCCGGGACGTTCTGCTGGCACGGCGGATCGCCGAGGCACGACGGCACGAAGCCGACGGTCTCGGTGGCGCGGAAGCGCAGATCGACCGTAGGGTTCTCGACGAGGCCCTGGAGCTGGAAGTCGTCGGGGTCGCTGAAGTCGAACTCGAGCTCGTCCTCGTAGCCGGGGCCGGTCTGGTCCGCGATGACCGACAGGAAGCCCTTGCCCTGGTCGGCGTCGATGCCGTCGCACAGCCGCAGGTTGGACTTCGCGACCGCGCGCATCTGGAAGTCGGGGCCGAGCACCTCGCCGCTGGGCACGAAGCCCGGGTCGATGATGCCGGGGTGGCCGTCGACCGGGCCGTAGCGATCGGCCAGGGTCGCGAGATCCGACAGCGCGTCCTCGAGCGTGATCGCCAGCTTCGCGTCGTCCTCGACGTTGGGGTGGCTGGCGACGAAGTTCTGCTGGAACGACGCGACCAGGCCTGCGGTCGACACCACCTCGTCGGTGCGCGCGATGCCGAGGGCCTCGGACAGGATCTGGCCGTAGCCGCCGCCGATGCCGAGCGCATCCGAGAGCTCCTGCAGCGACTCGCTCGACGTGCCCTCGACCACCACGTTGGCCGGCGTCATCGTGAGGATGCGGACCAGCGCATACTCGGCGCTGCTGCGCCATGTGCCGTCGGGCCCGACGAACGTCTGGCCCAACGGCGTCAGCGAGCAGTCGTGATCGGGGTCGGAGTCGTCCTCGCGCCAGAACTGCCCGCAGGCGTTCTTGATCTGCTCGAGCGACTCGGTGAGCAGCGTGGCCGAGTCGACCTCGACCAACAGGATCTCGTCGGCCCGATCCCCGAAGAGCTCGGCGACCTCCTCGCGGTTCATCTCGAGCACGAGCGGCGGCGGCGTGTCTTCGTTGAGCCGCAGCTCGAAGGTCTGCTCGGGGCCGAAGTCACTCGGGTCGTCGCCGGTGACGTCGCTGCCCGTGGCGGTCGCGTCGGTGTCGGAGGTCGTCGCCGCACCCGTCTCGCCCCGGGCGTCCGCACCGGTGCAGGCCGCGGTCATCACGAACCAAGAACCGAGTGCTGACCCAAGTGCTGCTCGCCGCATCGACACGTCCCCGCGTACAGCGTCGTACACGATCGCGTGGGCTGTCGAGGGACTCCGACGGGGGAACGCTAGGGCGTCGGCGCGGGGGGAGGCGGCGGCGGTGCGGTGCCCGAGCTCGGTGCCGGTGCGGTTCCGAGCGGTTCGGTCGTCGGTGGGGGTGTCGCCTCCGTCGTGCCGGTGGGCTGGGTCGCAGGCGCGGCGGTCGACGTCGGCGCGGACTTGGCCTTGCCCTTGTTCCTGCCCTTGGCGCCCCCGCGGCCCGCGAACTTGAACTGGCCGTGGATCGTGGCCGCGGCGAGGAACAGGCTGTACGTGCCGTTGCCCAGGTCGTACGTGGAGCTCGTCGTCGTGCGCGGCACGATGAACTGGCCCTCGAGATCGGCGAGCAGCGCCGCGCGATCCGTGAAGCGGTACACGATGCCCGAGCCGAGGATGATGCGGTGGCCGTCGGGCGAGAACACGTCGAGGGTCGAGTCCGGTGACGCCGGCGAGTTGTAGCCCGCGGTCACCGACACCAGCAGCTTCTTGGTCGCGGAGATCCGCGTCGAGACCTCGGTCGCCACGGCGCCCTTCCAGTTGCGCACGAGGTCCTGGTCGGCGCTCTCGCCGGTGCCGAGGGCCGGTTGCGCCAGATCGGGCGACGTCAGGCGGATGCGGATGCGATCGAAGTCCTGGTAGGTGACGTACGAGACGAACCCGTCGAGGGCGACCCTGCGGTTGATCTGGTAGCCGGCGCCCAGCGTGATGCGCTTGGGCAGCCGCATGCGGACGCGGGCCTTGCCCTCGAGCAGCGCGGGGTACTGCAGGCCCTGGGCCGCGAGGTCCTGGGTGAAGAAGTCGTCGTCCATGTCGAGGCGGAACTTGCCCCGGAACGTCATCTTGGCGCCGTGGTGGTAGACGAGCCCGATCGAGAGCTTGTCCGTGGGCTGCAGCGCGATGCCGGCGTTGAACGAGACGCCGTGCGCGAACGCCTGCTTGATCTCGAACGGGCGCGCGAGCACGTCGAGCTCGCGGATCTCCGGCGGCGCGTCGGGCCCGAAGTCGTTGTCCTGGCCGATCGGTGGGTTCGACAGCGCGTCGCCGAGCAGGCCGACCTCGCCGAAGTCCTGCACCTTCGACAGCGACAGCGTGCCGAGCACATAGCTGACGCCGGCGCCGATCGAGATGACGCGGTGCAGCTTCACCGCCGCGGCCAGCGTCGCGTGCGGCGTCGCGAGGAAGATCGACTGTCCCGCGAAGCGCTGGGGGCCGTTCTTCGGGAGGTTCAGCACGGCGACGTAGGGGATGCCGATGCCGAGGCCGAACACGAGCCGATCGCGGATCGCCGGGATCGCGACGTAGGCGTCGAACGCGGGGCCGAGCGGGATCGCGCCGACCTTCTCCTGCTTGCCGAACTTGTTCGGATCCAGATCGGAGGTCGCGACGGGGCTCTTGAAGTCGAGGTTGTCGGCGTACTGGTGCTCGGCTCGGATGTCGCGCTGGTAGCCGATCGAACCGACGATCACGCCCAGGCCGACCTGCAGCTCGGCCTGGCCCGGCTCGAGGTCCAGGGCGGTGAGCCGGCCGGGGTTCCACCACGTCGCGGCCGCGTCGCGCGCCACCGGCCCCGACTGCGCGCTGCCGAGGGTCGGGGCATCGAAGCCCGAGGCGGCCGCGGTGGTGGCCCAGGACGACGCGCCGCACAGGCCGAGCAGGACGGGGACGACGCGGCGCATGGGGCCGGTCCCTATACCACCAAACGCGGCATCCCCGACGGATGCCCGTGAGAACGTGATCCGAGGTACATGCAATGCATGCCACGATGCGCGAGATGGACGATTCAACCGTTAGTAATTGAAGTTTTCGTCCGCTTCCGACATGGATGCGTGTCCATGCGCGACCTCCCCGCGATCCTCCTCCACGCTGGGCTCGGCCTCGGCCCCCTGCTCGCGTGCCAGACGGAGGTCCGCTCCGCGGAGGTCGCCGAGATCCCGGTCGGCGACAGCACGGGGGCCGCCGCGCCGGACACGTCCTCGGGCGCGCCCGCGGACGACGGCCCGGAGGTGCGGTTCGACGTGCCCCCCTCCGACGACAGCAGCACGGCCGCGGGCGATGGGACCTGCGCGAGCTTCACCGCGATGGGCGAGGTCGTGTCGAAGCCGGCGGACATCATCGTCGTCGTCGACAACTCGCCGAGCATGGTCGACGAGACCAACGCGGTGCAGGCCAACCTCAACGCGTTCTCGCAGCAGATCATCGACGCCGGCATCGACACCCGCGTGCTGTTGATGACCGCGTATCCCAACCCCGACGCCGCGCCGTCGATCGACACCGGCGTGTGCATCGATCCGCCGCTGGGCGGCGGCGGCTGCCCGCTGGAGGACGACAACCAGCCGTACTTCGCCCACATGCAGCAGATCATCGGCTCGGAGCACGCCCTGGCCAAGATCCTCTCGACCCACGACAACTGGGCGCCGATGATGCGAACGAACTCGGTCAAGCACATCATCGTGGTCTCCGATGACGACTCGTACGTCTCCGCGGCGGACTTCCACGCGCAGTTCGTCGCGCTGGATCCGACCTACGCGGGCTACTTCTTCCACGGCATCGTGTCGATGACGGATTGCCCCGCGTCGGGGGCCATCGGTGCGCAGTACCTCGCGTTGGCCGAGATGACCGGCGGCGTGATCGGCGATCTCTGCCAGCAGGAGTTCCAGCCCACGTTCGACGTGCTGTCGACCGCGGTGACCGAGGGCACGGCGCTCGCGTGCGCGTGGGCGATGCCCGAGGCGCCCGAGGGCAAGGTCATCGATCCGACCTCGATCGAGATCGTCCTCGAGCTCGACGGTGTGACCTCCTCGCCCCCACGGGTCGAAGGTCCGGAGGCCTGCGTCGACGGCCAAGCCGGCTGGTACTTCGACGACCCCGAGGCGCCCACGACCCTGGTGAGCTGCCCGGCCACGTGCGCGGCCGTCTCCGCCGCCGGAGTCGCCGAGCTCGACATCGACGTCGGCTGCGCGATGGTGCCGGCGGGCTGAGGGGCGGCTAAGGGCCCGCGGCGATCGACGGTGCGGGCGGTCCGTCGTAGTCGCGCATGAGCGCGTCGACCAGCACGCGACCGAACTGCAGGTAGCCGAGCTTGGTCATGTGCAGGTGATCGGCCTTGGCGAGCTGCGCGACCACCCAAGTGTCCATCGCGCCGACGCCCCCCATCACGGCGCGGGTGTCGAAGTAGCCGCAGCCCCGGTCCTTCGCGATCTCCCGCTGCGCCGCGATGATCTCGTCCAGGCGCGCCCGGGGGATCCACGCGCCGGCCTCGTCCTTCTCGGGGAAGTCGACGGGGCCGACGAGCAGACAGCTCGCCTGCGGCGCGGCCGCGGCGAAGCGCTCGAGCACGCGGACGAGGTTGGCGCGGTAGGTCTCGATCGGCTCGTCGAGGTCCATGCACTCGTTGGCGCCGTAGGCGAGCACGAACAGATCCGGCGCGCGTGCGGCCAACGCCTCGGACCAGCTCGGCTCGTCCCACGCCAGCATGTTCGCCGCCCGCGTGCCGCCGATGCCCAGGGTGTCGACGACCACGCCGGGCGTGTCGCGCTCGAGCGTGGCGCCGAGCAGCCGCACCTCGCCGTCGCCGACGACACGGACGCGCAGCGGGGGCAGGGGAGCGTCGCCGGAGGGGAGCTTCGGCGTGTGCACGATGGGCCTGGCCGTGCTCGCGCGGGTGTCGAACGTGCCGAGCTTGCGGTCGCCGAGCTCGAGCACGAACTTCCCACCCTTGGGGTGCGCGAGGTAGTGGAGGTCGACGCGGTCGGTGTCGCCGTAGCGCGTGAACGACTCGGGCGCGCCGCCTGCGATGGTCGTGGTGACCCGCTTGCGGCTCGCGCTCTGGGCCGCGCCGATGAGGCCGAGGTGGCCGCCCTCGCGCAGGTTCTTCTTCTGCACGTGCTCGATCGTCCAGCCCTTGCTCGCCTGCAGCACCACCTCGTTGTGCCGGTGCCACCGCCACAACGGCGCGGCGGCGACGAACCCGATGCCGCCGTCGCCGAAGCGCTGCTGCAGGTAGCCGCGCAGGTAGCCGGGGTAGCGATCGACCGCGACCGACGACGAGCCGTAGATCGCCACGCGGACCTTGCCGTCGGGATCGCTGCCCTCGGCGAGCCGACGCAGCGCGGCGTGGAACTTCGACAGCGCGCTCGCAGCGTCGGTGATCGGCACGAAGTGCACGAGCGGATCCACCGGCAGCGGCTGCCCGAACGTCCGCGTCTGCGCGAGGGTGTGCGCCGCCTCGCTGGCGGGGGTGACCACCGGCGCGGGGGCGGGCGGCGGCGGCGTCGCGACCGGAGCGTCCTCGAGCGTGGCGGGCGGCGTCGTGGCCGACGCCGTCGGCTCGGCGGGCGACTTGGCGCCGCAGGCGAGGGTGAACATCGAGGCGAGGACGACGGCGCGCACCGACGACGAGCGTAGCGCGGCGCGCCGGGTCCCGCCGCTTTTCGGTGGAACTCCCGCGGCCGCGCCCGAGGGCGTCCGGCCGGACTAGACCTCGACGCCGGCGAAGTAGAACGCGCGGACCAGCCGGCGCTGGCCCTCCGGCGCGCGACCCGGGTTCGGACCGAGATCGTCGGTCACCACGTCCGCGGGGCAGCGCCCCCCGGCCGCGAGCGTGGCCAGCGGCTCGACGAAGCGGGCCTCGGTGCGACCGCGCTCGTCCCGGACATCGGCGCGCTCGAGGGCGCCGTGCGCGAGCTCGACGAGGCGGGTCGCGTAGCGCTGGAGGTGCGGCGCGCTGAGGCCGGCGTGGCGTGCGTCGAACCACAGCTCGGCGCGCGCCTGGGCATCGAGGGCGCCGAGCAGCGCCCACGCCTCGGCGCCCGCGTCGGCGTCGTACAGCAACCCCTGCAGCACCGCCGGGAGGCCGCACAGGTACTTCGACGGCACCGCGTCGGCGGAGCGGAACTCGATGAACGGCTTGATCCGCACCTCGGGGAACACCGTCGACAGGTGCGTCGTCCAGTCGTCCCAAGTCGCCACCTGGCGCACGCCGTCGGGCGTGACGAACCCGTCGCGCATGTACTCGGCGAAGCTCACGTGGTGCGGGTGGTACGTGCCGTGGCGCTTGACGAAGAACATCGGGACGTCGAGCGCCCAGTCCACGTACTGCTCGTAGGAGAACGCGCTCTGCTCGAAGACGAAGGCCGGTGTCCCGCAGCGCGCCGCGTCGACGTCCGTCCACACCGTGCTCCTCGCGGTGCGCAGCCCGGTGTCGCGGCCCTCGACGAACGGCGAGTTGGCGAAGAGCGCGGCGAGTACCGGGGCGATCGCGTTGGCGACACGCAGCCGCTCGCCGCACTGGGCCTCGGAGGCGTAGTCGAAGTTCGCCTGCACGGTGCAGGTGCGCAGCATCATGTCGAGCCCGCGGCCGCCGCGGGTCGGCAGGTACGCGCGCATGACCTCGTAGCGGCCCTTGGGCATCCACTGGATCTCTTCGCGCGTGGCCCACGGGTGGAAGCCCGCGGTGAACCACGACAGCTGCAGCGGGAGCGACACCGCGTGCAGCTCGCGGTAGTGCTGCGTGAACTCGGCGCAGGTCTCGTGGATGTTCTTCAGCGGCTTGCCGCTCAGCTCGAGCTGGCCGCCGGGCTCGAGGGTGATCGACGCGCCGTCGCGGCGCAGCTCGATGATCTCGCCGTGGGGCCCGCGATCGGGGCCCGGCGCCCAGCCGAACTGGGTGCACAGCCCGTCGAACACCGCGGTGATGTCGGCGTAGCTCACCGGCTCGAGCGGACCGGTCGCGCTCGGTACGCGTACGCCGAACTTCTCGAGTTCGGTACCGACGAGGTGGGTGCGGGCGTCGGGACGCTCCGCGGCGGCGAACACGTCGAGCAAGTCCGAGCGTGAGATCGGCTCGTCGTGGGCGTGTTCCCTCGAGGGTTTGTTCGGCCGGTCGGTCACGTGTTCGCTCGCATGGATGACACGCATTGGCACTCGGTCCAAGCCCGATCGCCCCCGCGCCGTCGCGTGTTACGGCCCTTCGCTCACCCCGCGTGACCGCGTGTGGACGCGCCGAGGTGCGCCGTGGCGCCGAGGGGCTCCGTCGCTTGACCGCTGCAACCCGCCATTGTTAGCCTGCGCCGGCTCGATTTTCCACCTAGGGATCCCGTCCCCGATGCCCGCCGCGCCCTCCCGCACCCCATCCTCGACACCGACTTCCCACGCTGGCAACGCTGGTCCGGCCGCGGGCTACGGGCCACGTGGTGGCGCTACCGGCTGCGTCATCGGTCCGCGCATCACCGTGCGCGGCTCGCTGAGCGGTGAGGAAGATCTCGTGGTCGAGGGGCGCATCGAGGGTCGTGTGACGCTCATCGGTCACCTCGTCGTCGCGCCCGATGGCATCGTCGAAGCCGACGTCGACGCGAGCAGCGTCGAGGTCCGCGGCACCGTGCGCGGCGACATCGTCGCGACGCGCTCGATCACGATCGAGCGCGGTGCTCGGGTCGCCGGCAACGTCCGAGCCCCCCGCGTGATGATCCACGACGGCGCCCACTTCGACGGCGCCGTCGAGATGGACGTCGCCCTCCCCGATGGCCTCGGACGCACCCGCTAGGCCACGAATTCCCGCGTTTCCACCCCGCCCAAGCGGCCCCGACCGACCACCCCATCAGAGCATCATGGCCAACACCGTCATAGGCAGCACCATCGTCATCGACGGCGAGATCACCGGCGACGAAGACCTCGTCGTGCAGGGGACCGTCAAGGGTCGCGTCAGCCTCCGCGAGAACATCTTCGTCGAGGAGAGCGGCGTGCTCGAGGCCAACGTCGAGACGGCCACGATCACCATCCACGGTCGCGTGACCGGGGACGTGCACGCCAGCGAGCGTGCCGAGCTCAAGAGCAACTGCCGCGTGGTCGGAGACATCCGTGCCCCCCGCGTCCTCATCGCCGACGGCGCGTCCTTCAAGGGCAGCGTCGACATGGACGGCTAGCGATGGCCCGCACCCCAACCTCGAGTGCGGGGCCGATCAACGGCAGCACCATCATCGGACCCGAAATCCGCGTCCTCGGGCGCGTCACCGGCGAGGAGGATCTGCACGTGCAGGGCCGCGTCGACGGGGCGATCTCCCTCACCGAGACGCTCTTCGTGGCGCCGGGTGGCATCGTGGCCGCCGAGGTCGACGCGCTGAACGTCGTCGTCTCCGGCGTCCTCGTCGGCAACGTCACCGCGCGTGAGTCCGTCACCCTGCACGCCGGCGCGAAGCTCGTCGGCGACATCACGGCGCCGCGGCTCATCATCGCCGACGGGGCCGCGTTCAAGGGCAACGTGCACATGGGTGCGGAGGGCGAAGACGCGGTCGCCGCCCGATCCGCCGCGCGTGCCCGTCCGGCTGCGCCGCCGCGGCGCGTGGTCGCGGCGCCGGCCCGCGAGACCCGGCCCGCAGCGGCGGCCCGCGCCGCCACCCCGCCGCGCCGCACGCCCGAGCGCGTCGCGGCACCGGCCCGGGC
>LNFB01000072.1 GCA_001464385.1 Deltaproteobacteria bacterium Ga0077550
GGGGGAGGACGCGGCAGTGTCCTCCCGAAAGCTAATTCAACATCGACCGGGGGAATCGCCCGCTGTCGTGGAGCTCGTTGCAGATGTTCTTGCTGCACTCGAGCAACCACTCGGTCCGCTGGTCCGCGCTCGCGGCGTCGAGGCAGCGCTGCTGCACCTCGAGCAGGGGCGAGCGGGCGTGGCCCTCACCCTGCGTGGGGAGGCAGCCGAAGGTCGGGAGGATCGCCGCGATCGCGTAGAGCAGCACCCGCGGATCCGGGATCATGAGCACAGAACCGAGCAGCTGCTGATCGTCGCCGGGCAGCGACCGAGCGATGCGCTCGAGCTGGGCCTTCAGCACCTCGATCTGCTCCTCCTCGCCCGGCGGATCCTCGGGCAGCAGCTCGACGGAGACCTGGCGGAACCGCGTGACGCACGGGAGCTCTTCGACGGCGCGGACGCGGCGGATGCCCTCGAGCCGGATGAAGCGACGACCGTCGGGCAAACGCTGGTGCGAGAGCAGCCGACCGAGGCCGAACACCGGCTCGACGGGGGGTCGCGCCTCGTACGTGCGCTCGTAGCCCGGCAGCAGCAGCGGCACGCCGACGTGGCGATGACTCGCGAGCGCGTGGTCGACGAGATCGATGTAGCGCGGCTCGAAGACGTTGAGCGGCAGCACGATCCCGGGCAGCAGCACGACGTTCGGCAGCGGGAAGATCGGCAGGGCGGCGAGCGCCTCTGGTGCGAGTTCGACGTCGTCGAGCATCGGTGCCGTCGGCTAGCGTAGACGCAAACCCGACGAACGCCCAGCACCAACCGCGATCGGGGTGCGCTCTCGCCTCGGTTCGCCGCTCGCGCCGCAGCGCTGCGCCGAGGGGTCCCACCCGATCGCAACGCCGTTTCTCGCGGGCATGCCGAGCCCGCGCCCGCGCCCGCTTGCGTCCGCGCCGACGCCTGTCATCCTCGCCCGAGGACGGGGCGCCGGGCATGGAGCCGCGATCGGCCGGCCGAGTCCTCGGTGTCGGAGTTCACGCGCGCGGCATCAAGCGATCGCGGAGTTCGGCGCGCTCGCGGAACTCGCCGCGAAACGACGCGGTCACGACCTCGGCCGCGTGACGCTGCTCGGGAATGCGCAGGCACGCGTGCTCCCCGACCATGATGCACGCCGCACCGCGGGCGCCGAGGTGGGTCATGATCGCGTCGACGACATCGTTGCACGCCCGCTCCTGGAGGGTCAGCCGCGCGGTGAAGCAGCGGACCAGGTCACCGAGCCGTCCGAAGCCGACGAGCTTGTCGCCCGGGAGATACGCGACCGTCGCCCGACCGATGAAGGGCAGCAGGTGGTGCGGGCACATGCCACAGAACGGCAGCTCGCGCACGACGACCATCTCGGTCGCTGCCTCGCCGAGGACCGGCGCGCCGAGGATCTCGGCGGGGTCCATCGCGTTGCCGGCGAGGAACGCCGCGCACCACAGCTTGGCCACACGATCGGTGGTGCCGACGAAGTCCCCCGTCGTGGGATCGGCGCCCGCGGCCCGCAGCAGCGCGCCGACGGCCTCGCGCAGCGCGGCCGGGTCCCCGCTCGGGCTCGTCACTGCGCGGCCTCGTCTCCGAGCGTGGGGACGGGCTCGTCGCCCTCGTCCTCGCTGGTCGGGACGCGCGGGAGTTCGTCGGCCTCGGGCTCGTCGAACGCCACCGCCTCGAGCTCGCGCGCGCGCCAGCTCAGGCGAAAGCTCGACGGCAGGGTCGCGAGTGGGGGCATGCGCTCGCACTCGCCGCAGTCGGGCCGCGTCGCCGCGTCGTGCCGCTGCACGCAGGCGCGGCACACGGGCAGCAGCGCGGCGGTCTGGCCGAGGTCGGCGCGGAGCTGGGCGAGGACCTCGATCTTCCGCTCGAGCCGCTCGATCTGCAGCGCGAGCAGCCGATCGAAGTGCGTCCACGCCTCGGAATCGGACCTCGGCGGCTCGCGCACCGCGAGGAAATCGGTGACCTCGTCGAGGGCCCAGCCGGCCTCGCGCAGCTGGATGATGAAGCGCAGCCGCTCGAGCTCCACCGGCGCGAACAGGCGGTGGCCGCCGCTCGTCCGCGTCGCCCGCAGCAGGCCCTCGCGCTCGTAGTAACGCACGGTGCGAGCGGTACAGCCGCTGCCATCGGTCATGCCCTTGAGCGTGAGCGCCTTGCCGGTCATGACGAAATCCGCCCAGACACGCTGGCCCAGCGCTGCGCCGCTGTCAACGTGGGCGGTGCGCCAGGAATCGGCGCCGTGCTAGCCTTCGGCCCGACAGATGGACGTCGCGCCTGGCACCTCGAGGGTCGCGCTGGTCACCGGTGGGGCCGTACGGGTCGGCCGCGCCATCGTGGTCGCGCTCGCCGACGCCGGGTGGCGGGTGTGGATCCACCACCACCGATCCATCGACGCCGCGCGGGCGCTCGCCGCCGAGCTCGGCGAGCGGGCGCTCGGTCTGCTCGCCGCCGATCTCGCCGACGCGACCGAGCGCGCGCGCACCTGCACGGCGATCCTCGATCGCGGCGGGCCGGCCGGCGGGCGCATCGATCTCCTGGTCAACAGCGCGGCGAGCTTCGAGCGCGGGCCGTTCCTCGAGCGCGACGACGCCGACCTCGAGCGCGTGCTCGCGACGAACCTCGTCGCGCCGCTGTCGATGATCCGGCACCTCGCGCCGGGGCTCTCGGCCACTGGGGGCGGCGTGGTCGACATCGTCGACGTCGCGGGGCTCCACCCGCTGCGCGGCTACGTCGATCACTGCGTCGCGAAGGCCGGGCTCGAGATGGCGACCCGCGCCCTCGCGACCGAGCTCGCGCCGATCCGCGTCAACTCCGTCGCGCCCGGGACGGTGGCCTGGCCCACGGACGCCCACCACGCCGAGGGCAGCCCGGCGCGGGATCTGATCGTCCAGCAGATCCCCCTCGGCCGCATCGGCACCCCGGAGGACATCGCCCGCGCGGTGCTGTACCTCGCGGACGCCCCCTTCGTGACGGGCACCTGCATGGTGGTCGACGGGGGCCGGATCGCGGCGATGGGCGGCACACGGGGCTGAATCGGCGGCGGATTCCCCCGCCCTTCCCCCGGACCCGCTCGGTCGCCGCCGCGCCTGCGATGGCCCACGTCCCCCCGGGACCGGCCGGCGCCCTGGGGGGTTGACCCACAGGGATGCCTCTCCTATATGTCCGTCCCTTCGATGTCGACGCCCGAGACGACCACGCCCGCCACCCCGACCGTCATCACGAACGACCGCGGCCAGTACGAGCCCGTGCAAGGTCGGCCGCTGGAGGTGAAGGTCGACGACCGCGGCGTCGAGCGGGCGATCCGCAAGCTCCGCCGCCTCATGGCCAGCGAGGGTGTGCTCCGCGAGATCAAGCGGCGCCGCCACTACGAGAAGCCGAGCGTGAAGGGCAAGCGGAAGCTCCGCGAGGCCGAGCGTCGCCGCAAGCGTCGCGAGCGCAAGAAGCTCCACATCGATCATCGCGCGTGACGAACCGGGCGGCCCGCCGCCTGTGTCCGCGTGATAGCCTGACGCCATGTCGCGTCGTGTCCTGGTCCCGCGCCTCGCCGAGGCGACCGCCCCCCTGCCGAGCACGGGTGGCACGCACATGTTCGACCCGCCGCAGCTCGCGGCGCTCCGGATCGTCTTCGGTGTCGGCGCCCCCACGGGCGAGCCGCCGGACGCCGAGACATTCCGACCCACGTACACGGTGAGCATGCCCATCTTCAGCATGGGCGGCCTCGATCCCGATGGCGTGTACGAGTTCGACGCGGGCCTGCTGCTCGATGGGATCCGCAAGCGATCGCTGCGACGGGCCTGGGGCGCGCGCCTCGAGATCGAGCTGACGCAGGCGGCCGACTCGGTGCCGCACGCCGACCTCTACGTCGATGCACCGTTCGCCGACGAGCCGGGCGGGCCCTCGATCGCGCTGCTCGGCCGTGGCGGCCGCGGCATCACGCTGCCCGGCGGCGCGCGCACGCTCGTGATCGGCACGAGCATCGTGCACGACAGCAAGCGCGCCGCGCTCCTGTCCGGCGTGTACACGGCCCAGCTCCGCGACCTCGAGCCCGACGCCGAGGGCAAGCCTGCGGTGGTGAGCCTGGTCCGCAACGTCCACGTCGACCTCACGCACTTCGAGTTCGAGGGCTGATCGGCAACGCGACGCGGGCCCGGCCGATGGTCCGGCGTGTCGCGTCGCACTCGCGTTCGTCGAGCGATCCACCTCGGCGCCGTCGCCCTCGCCGTCCTCGCGCACCGCATCGTCGACGGTGAGCCCCTCGCGTGCAGCCACGCGCCGCCGCCGGGCGTGCTGCGGGTGCTGAGCTGGAACCTCGAGAACTTCCCCGCCGATCACGACATCGCGAAGATGTCGCGGTGGATCGCACGCGCGGCCCCGCAGGTCGTCGCGATCCAGGAAGTCCGCGACGCCGACGCCCTCGCGGCGCTGCTCCCCGAGCACGCGGCTGCGCTGTCGCGACGCGGCGGTGCGCGCGGCCAGACGCTCGGCGTCGCGATCGGGGCGGACGCCGAGGCCAGTCCGATCGTCGAGCACGCCGCGCTCGAGCTCGGCGGTCGCGTGCGCCCGGCGGTGTCGAGCCACGTGCGCGCCGCGGGCGTCGACTTCCACCTCGTCGTCGTCCACCTGAAGGCCACGCCCAGCGGGCTCGACACCCGGCGCCTGCAGTGGGCGGCGCTGGTCGATCTCATCGCCCGCCTCCCGCTGTCCGGGCCGGGCGCCGGCGATCTCGACCTCGTCGTCGTCGGTGACTTCAACGCCACGGGCGCAGACGAGACGACCGCGGCGGGCGAGCGGGCGGCGCTCGGCGGCGTGCTCGCGGGCCTGGGCCTGCGCCCGATCGAGCCGGTCGATGGCTGCTCGGCCTACTGGGACGGCGCCCGGCGCGACGCGTGGCTCGAGCCGACGCTGCTCGACCTCGCGTTCGTCCGCGGCTTCGCGGGCGCCGACGTCACGGCGCGCGCGCTGGGTGCCTGCGCGACGCACCGCTGCGCGCCGCTGCGCACCACCGACGCCCACCCGGATCCCGACATCGTCGGCACGAGCGATCACTGCCCGTTGCTCTTGGAGCTCGCCTCGCTCGACTGACCGAGCGGCGGTGCGTTGCCGCTGCGCCCCGGCCGTGCCAGCATCCGCGCCATGGACGTCGCGACGGCGCCTCCTCGGCCCTGGGCCCGGAACCTCGCCACCGGGCTCGCGCTCGCGGGCCTGATGATCTCCGGGGTCCTGCAGATCCTCCACGTGCGCACGTACCTGGCCCCGACCGCGTCGAGCATCTGCTCGGTCGGCGAGACCTTCGATTGCAACGCGGTCACGCTCTCGCGGTTCTCGGTGCTGCTCGGCGTGCCGCTGCCGGCCTGGGGTGCGCTGGGGTTCTACGGCCTGATGCTGCTGGCCTGGCGGGGCTCTCGGCTGCTCGTGCCGCTGTCGGGCTTCGCCGCCGCCGCCTCGATCGCGCTGCTCGCCGAGGAGCTGCTCCACGTCGGCGCGGTGTGCCTGTTCTGCGAGGGCGTCCACCTCGTCGCGATCGCGCTCTTCGTCGTCGCGTGGCTCGGGCGCGCGCGACTCGCCGCGACGACCCGCAGCGACGTCGTCACCGCGGTGGCGATCCCCGCGGCGCTCTGGCTCGGCGTGCGCCTGCTCGCCCCGGTCTACTGGTCGTCGGTGCTGTGGACGCGCGGCGTGGCGCTGCCGCACGGCATCGACGACGCCGGCTACCCCTGGCTCGGCGCCGAGCAGCCCGCGGTCGTGGTGCACGAGTACACCGACTACGCGTGCCCGCACTGCCGAATCGCGTCGGCCCGGATGATCCGCAAGGTGAACGCGCACGCCGGCACGCTGCGCGTGGTCCGGCACCAGCAGCCACGCCTGCGCTGCACCGAGGGCGCCATGTCGGGCTGTCAGATGGTGCGCGTGGCGCTGTGTGCCTCCGACGCCGGCAAGTTCTGGGAGATGGACAGCTGGCTGTTTGCGCACGGCTCCGGCGAGCGCGCGGTCGACGTCGGTGCGGCCGCGCACGACGTCGGCCTCGACCCGGTCGCGCTGCAGACCTGCGTGGACGACCCGGCGATCCAGGCCCGCGCCGCCGCGTTCGCGAAGGAGGCCCGCGACCGCGGCATCAAGGGCACGCCAGGTTACGTGGTGGACGACGCGGTCGTCGACCCCGCCGACCTCGAAGCGCTGCTCGACGCCCGCCTGTGACGCACCGCGAACCGCGGCGCGTCGTCGCGCGCCGGGGCCATTGTGGCGCGCGGGGCCGGCAATCGGCATGCTTCCGCCCATGAGCTCTACCGCCACGCCACCTCCCAGGCGCTGCAAGATCCTGTGCACGCTCGGGCCCGCGAGTTCGAGCCCCGAGATCATCGGTGCGCTCATCGACGCGGGGATGAACGCTTGCCGTCTCAACCTCTCGCACGGCAGCCACGAGGTCCACACCAAGACGTACCGCGCGGTGCGTCAAGAGGCGAGCCGGCGCGGCGTTGCCGTGGCGATCCTCGCCGACCTGCAGGGGCCCAAGCTCCGCGTCGGCAAGATCCCCGGCGAGGGCTACACGCTCGAGGCGGGTCACCGCCTGTACATCAGCACCAACCCCGACGATGTCGTCGCCCAGGACGGCGAGACCGCGCGGGTGACCACGACGTACGAACGCCTCACGCTCGATGTCCAGCCCGGCGATCGCATCCTCGTCGACGACGGCAACATCGAGCTCACGGCCAACCGCGCCGAGGGCCACGTGCTGGTCACCACCGTGCTGCAGGGCGGCGTGCTGTCGTCGAACAAGGGCATCAACCTGCCCGGCGTCGAGCTGCCGGTGCCCGCGATGACGGAGAAGGACCGCGTCGATCTGGCGTTCGCCCTCGAGCTGGGCGTGGACGTCGTCGCGCTGTCGTTCGTGCGTCGGCCGCAGGACCTCGAGGAGGCCCGCGAGATCATGCGGGCGACCGGGCGCATGCGGCCGCTCATCGCCAAGATCGAGAAGCCCCAGGCCATCGAGTGTCTCGACGAGATCATCCAGTCGGCCGAGGGCATCATGATCGCCCGCGGCGATCTCGGCGTCGAGATGGGGCCCGAGGCGGTGCCGATCATCCAGAAGCGGGCGATCGAGGCGGCCAACCGCTACGGCAAGCTCGTCATCACCGCGACGCAGATGCTCGAGTCGATGGTCCGCAAGCCACGACCGACCCGCGCCGAGGCCTCCGACGTCGCCAACGCGGTGCTCGACGGGAGCGACGCGGTGATGCTCTCGGGCGAGACCGCCAGCGGCATGCACCCGGTGCTCGCGGTGCGCACGATGGACAAGATCATCCGCACCACCGAGGAGGCCCCGCGCGCCTGGTCGACCAAGCGCGTCGACCTCGAGCTCGGCCACACGACGAACGCGATCGCGTTCGCCGCGGTGAACGCGGCCGAAGCCTGGCCCGAGACCCGCGCGATCATCACGTACACGGTCTCCGGCGGCGTCGCCCGGCTGGTGAGCGAGTACCGGCCGCGGATGCCGATCTACGCCTTCACCCCGAACCCGGACACGTACCAGACCCTCGCGCTGTACTGGGGCGTGATCCCGATCCTGTTCTCGCCCGCGTCCGAGGACGGCGAGACCCTCTTCATCGACATGGACCACGCGATCGTGGCCAAGGGTCTGTTCGACATCACCGAGCGCGTCGTGATCACCGCAGCCCAGCCGATCAAGAAGCGCGGCAGTGTGAACGTGCTGCGGTTGCATGAGGTGGGGGAGATGTTGAGCTAGCCGCGAAGCGGCTCCGTGCCCGTGCCCCTGCCCGTGCCCGTGCCCGCCCGATG
>LNFB01000073.1 GCA_001464385.1 Deltaproteobacteria bacterium Ga0077550
TCAATCGACGTAGTTCTCGATCCATGGCTGGCGACCTCCGCCGCGAGCCTGCCGACCCCACCGCCCACCGTCACGACGGGTCAGGGCGAGTGCGTACGTTGTAGCTGGGGGGGGGCGAGCGTACCGTCGATCCGGTACGTGACGTAGCGGGTAGAGTCGGCGCGCAGCACGGCCCTTGGGCGAGGCCGACGCAGTGTGATCACTCCTCGATCAGATGGTCGAGGAATTCGCGAAAGCTCGGAGCGACGATCTCTGGCGCGCAGCCCCCGCCGTCTCTGTATACGACCTTTGGCTCACCAGATGACGCAGCGTAGCAGAGGCCCAGCCAGGAGTTACCCTGAGCGGCGAACACGATGACGTCGTCCGGCACGTCGAAATCGCGGCGGACCAGATGGGCGCTTGTGAACGATCCTGCGGCAGACCCCGGATCGGCGGCCAAAAACGGAAGCAGAGGGAAGTATCGAACTCCCTCGACGAATGCTGTGCAGATCGAAACCCCACCATTCCGAGCTCTTAGCAGGGCACGCAACTCAGCAGGAAGTGCACGCCCGATGAGCAACTCCGTGTCACCGATCTGTTTGTCCGTCGCCCCGGAACCAGGGGCGAACCAGAAGCCCCTGAGTCTATCTGTGGGTTGCATTCTGACTCCTCGAGTCGGAGGCTCCTCCGATGTGTGGCATCCCGACTCACCCCGCCGCGGATTCGTGAAGTCCCTGCAGGCCGCATCGCTCGGACACCGCCAATGCCATCCCCACACGGCCGCCCGAGCCCCGTCGCGCATGTGGGTGATGTTTCCGACAAGAATCAAATCCACGATCGTCGATCCTCGAAGAAGTGCTCGGAGCGTGTCGGCGGCGTCAACGAAATCCCAGGCAGGCTGGTTGATTGCAATCCATGCACCGGCTCTGTCACCTCGGGCTAGCGCCGTCGAGAATCCATCCTCAGGACGCTCAGCGAACCGGGTCGGGCCCGCCGGCCATTCGGCTCGGGGCCTGGCATCGTCGGGGGAAGGTAGCATCCACCGAGACGTCGAGCCACGTTATCGCCCGGGCCAGTTCAGGGACGTACTCGTGGGGGGCGCGCCGACGACCAGGGGGGTCGGTGGCGCCGCTTCTCAAGTCCCCTCTCGAGTCCGTTGCTCGCAACATCGACAGCCTCTACACGCCTCACGCTGCCCCGACATCGCGCCCTTGAATGACCGGAGGCACTCGTCCAGCGTAGGTCGGGCCGAAGTTGAACTGCACGGCCGCTAGGCTCGAGTCATCCGCTGCGCCCGAACCATCATGCCCGGCCAAGAACTCGAGGATCATGGAATTGCCATAGATCATCGTGAACAGCTCACCGTCGGACATGAGTTCGACAGGCGTCAGGCCAGCGGCTCGAAATCTCGCGAGCACCGCAGCGGCGCTACCGGCCAGCACGACCCCGTTGAAAACCAGCTCACGTATGACCGGTTCCGGCTGAGGCCCGGGAGCGAGGAAGTACTCTCTGTCGACACAGAGGCCCACTGCTTGAACGGGACCACTGCCCTTCCCAGGTGGCAGCTTCACAAAGAAGCCGTCTGGAGTAACCAGGAAGTCGACCGCCCCGGGCGCAACCGCGATGAGTTCCCTCGAATCCAGAAGGTTCTTGACCTCCGCAAGCGAAGGCCTAAGACCCACGCACGCGTTCCAAACGTCGATCAAACTAGAATCCACGAATCACCCCCTGCCCGGCCGGTGAGTAGTCCAGGTTGATTTGTCGGAGCATAACCCGTCCATCCGAGTACGCTTGGCGAATTTGAGCTTCGAGCACCTCGTCGCCCAGGTCGAGGCGCTGCAGCGCTCCGCGGAGGTCGTTGCCCCATCGCACGGGGATTGATGTCGCCGGCGTCGGGAACCTCCCAGTCGTCGTCAGCTTCGCATCGTTGAGGAAGATCGTCCATCTGCCGCCTCTACCTCGCATCGCGGTAATGAAGTCCGGACCAACGACGTTCGCCGGCAGCGGACGCTGGAGCCCGACCTCTCCACGCAGAAGTGCCGCCTTGTACGCCTCAGCCTCGCCAACCGAGGCACGAATACTAGTTACGACCGAGCGTGCGGTCCCAGCTCGCCCCATGACTCCGCCGTTGCCGACAAGATCCGCGCCAGCGGACTCCAATACCCCGGGCAGGGTACCCGCACCACTACGGGAGCTTGGGGCGGTCCTTAGGCCGAGCCGGATGTGTGGCGCGAGATCATCGATGATTCGGGGTACGGTCTCAAGTGCCCCAGCGACTGCGTCATCGAGCGTCGCGCGAAGACCTACTTCAACCGCGTCGTCTGCCAACCGCAGCGCCCCTCCCGCGCGCCCCGCTCCCGACACGAGCGCACCAGCGACGATGCTTGCGAGCGCCCCGGCGATGAACTCGAGCGCCTTCTCCTCGGGCAGCGACGCCGCCGCGGGGAACGGGCGGAGTGCCGACCGTGCGCCGTCGGCGATCGTCGCTCCGTCCGGGGACGCGAGGGCCATCAATGCGAGCACGGGCTCGAACGCGGCGAGGGCGACCCCGTTGATGATCGCTTCGTTCTTCTGCGGGACCGGATCGGAGGGGTAGAGTTGGGCTGCGACCGCGTCGATCTCCACCTGCAGGACGTTCGGGTCGACGTCTGCTGGGGGTCTGAGACGCCCATCCGCGTCGACGAGCGACTCCTGGACCGGCTTCGCGGCATGACCATCGGTGTCTCGCAGGCTGACCGGGCTCCCGCGGCAGTACGCGAACCGATTCACCCCGTCGCCGATCCCAATCGGATCCGCACTCACCCACCGCCCCAACCACCCCGCGTAGTACCGCGCCCCGTGCTGCGCCAGCCCCGTCTCCTCGTCCCGCTCCATCCCCGTGAACCGGTACCGATTCGCCGCCGCGTGCAGCCCGCTCCGCATCGCGCGGTAGCTCGTCGTCCCGTACGGATGGAACTCCTCGTAGGCGATCACCTTGCCGTCGGGGTCGACCTCGAGCTTGCAGCTCCCGAGGTGA
This sequence comes from Deltaproteobacteria bacterium Ga0077550, assembly GCA_001464385.1. Lineage (GTDB taxonomy): Bacteria > Myxococcota_A > Polyangia > Nannocystales > Nannocystaceae > Xiheibacterium > Xiheibacterium aquaticum. The sequence continues at coordinate 2,996 of LNFB01000073.1, forward strand.
TCCGCGACGGCATACCGCCGCAGCCCCACAGGCTTCGCGACCGCCTTGCCGTCCGCGACGAGCTTGATGTCCACCGACAAGCCGCCGCCCGCGTGCTCGGTGAGCGTCTGCTCGACCACCGCCCCCGCGCGTCGCTTCGTGTACATCTCCTCGGCGCCGAGGTAGACGCGATCTTCGACCACCCCCTCACCCGAGAACACGAGCTTGCGAACCCGCGCCCCGCCAGCGTACTGCAGCCACACGTGTTGGGTGCCGCGGCTGACGAACTCGAGCTGCCCGAGCTCGTCCCACTGCAGGCGCGAGAGGTGCGGCATCGCGACCATGTGGCCGGCGACGTCGTGCTCGTAGCGCTCGTGCAGCGCGAGCGCGGCGTTGCCGGTGGCGCGCAGGCGGCAGCCGTGCTCCGAGTACGCGGACTCTCGCCGGTAGGAGCCCGCGCCAGCGAAGTGCTGCAGCGTCGTCAAGTTGCCGACGGCGTCGTAGCGGTAGCGCTGCACGTACCGGCGCATCGCGTTGGGGTCGCTCGGCGACGCGGCGCGCAGCGGGACGACGACTGCGTCGTTCGCCCGCGGCGTGCGCCCGTTGGCCGCCTGCCCCTCGTGCTCGCGGCCGGTCGCTTCGACCAGGCGGTACAGCGCGTCGTAGCGGTAGTCGTTGCTCGCCGCGAGCTCCGCGTTGTCGCGGAACACCACCGCCTGGGCCCCGTCGCGCACCTGGGTGATGTTACCCACCGGATCGTAGGCGTAGTGGAGATCCTGCAACGCCCGCCCGCTCGCCGTCGTCTGCAGGCGTAGCAGGCGCTCGGTGATCACGTCGTAGGTGAAGGCGGTGCGCACCGCGTCGCCCTGCTGCACGCGCCGCGGGCGGCCGAGGTGATCGAAGTCCTCGGCCTCGTAGACCTGTTCGCGCGTGCCCGCGGCGGTCTCGCGCTCGATCCGCTGCAGCAGGCCGTCCTCGGTGTAGCGCGTGCGATGGGTCGAACCCGACAGCGGAAGCGTGGTCTCGATCGCACGGCCGCGCGCGTCGTGGCGTGTCGTGGCGCGGTGCGTCTTGTCCTCGAGCAGGTCGATCGTCGGGAGCATCGCTGCGATCTCGTCCAGCGATGTGATCCCCCCGAGGGCCGACCAGTCGGTGCACGCGCGAGCGGGACGTCCCTCGAGCTGTGCCGTCTTGAAGACGCGGGGCAGATCGACCAGCCGTCGCGTCGTGGACGTCACGTTGCCGTCGAGGTCGTACGCGTCGATCGACGTCATCCCACCGCCGTCGAACACCCGCACCAACCGGCCGCGCTGCCGCGTGCCGCCGGCCTTGCCGTCGTTCTCGCCGTCGCCGAAGACCCGCTTGGCGAGCAGGAGGTCGACCTGCCCGCCCGACGGCGCCGGCGTGGCGACCCAGTCCTCGATCGGCCGCCGCAGCGCGTCGTACTCACAGAAGAAGACGTTGCCGCGGGCGTCCACGGCTCGCAGCGGCGCGCCGAGCACGTCGGAGATCGCCCGCGCGTCGCCGGCATCGGCGGACATCGTCCGCAGCACCTGGCCGAGCATGCCGTGTTCGCGTGTCTCGGCGACGTTGCCGCGTGCGTCGATCACCTCGGTCACGTTGCCCCAGACATGCGTGCGCGTGACGATCACCGCCGCGGCGCCGGTGTCGTCGACGAAGCGCTGGAACACCGCGATCGGCCGCCCGAGTGCATCGAGACGCGTCGTCGTCGGCGTGTCGGCGTGGGCGACCGCGTTCTGGGCGGCGAGGGCGTGGGCCCCGCTCGCGTCCTCGTTCGCTGCCAGCCACTCGCTCTCCAGCACCGTGTCGTTGCGATCGTAGGCGGTGCTCTCCCACGCGCCTGGCACGACGCGCTCGAAGCTCCCATCGAGGAACTCGGTGCGCACCGGGCGGTCGAGGGCGTCGTACCGCACGCGCGCGAGCAGTT
>LNFB01000074.1 GCA_001464385.1 Deltaproteobacteria bacterium Ga0077550
GGCTTCTGGAACGACGGTGACCTCGTCCTCGGCGACGCGCCCGCGAACGCGATCACGGCGGCGTGGCGCCGCGTCCTCGTCCCGCGGGACACCGACGGCCGCGGGCCACCACGGCTCGGCGACGCGCTCGCGGCGTTCACTGCGAGCCTCCAGCGCGCGTCGTGCTGGCCGCCGGTCGCGTCGGTGTCGATCCGTCGCGGCGCGAGCGACCCGATGCCGACGGCGAACGACCGCCCGCCGGACGCCGAGCTCGTCGCGAGCTTCAACGTAGCGCTCGTCGACATCGATCGGGCCTACGGCGACGCGCTCGGCCGGCGAGCGACCACGGACGAGATCGTCGCGACGCTGGAGTTCGTCGTGCGCCCGGAGCCAGCGACGTTCTTCGCGGATGCCGAGGCGCTGCTCGCAGGGCCGTGGGACCTGCACGCGACGATCGCCCGCGGGCCGGTGCGTTGCGACGCGGGCATCGTGCTCGTCGGCGTCACCGCGGCGCGCGTCCTGCGGGCCCTCGTCGACGACGCCGGCGGACGGGTGCTCGGGCGCGTCGCGCACGACGCCCCCAACCACGCGATCGACCTCGCCGAGCGGCTCCACGAGCTCGACCCGCGCGTCGAGGCGTGGACGATCGTGGAGACGGCGACGCCCACCGAGGGCGCGTCGCCCAACACCTATCTGCTGCGTCGGGGCACGATCCCCGCGCAGCGCGTGGCCGAGCACGCGCGGGCGCTGTCGGCCGCGCTCGGCACCTGGGCGCTCGCCCTCGACGCGACCGCGGCCGTGGGCGAGCTGAGCGCCGCGCTCCTCGGCCAGCCGCTCGGGAGCAAACGATCCGAGGCGAACCTGTGGCCCGAGCTCGACGCGCTCGGCGATCGACTCGGCGCCGTGGTGTCGAGCCCGTGGTCGGGCTTCGGGTGCGCTCGGGTCGAGACCGTGTTCCTCCCGACGCCGCCGAGGCGCGCCCCTGCACCGACGGCGCTGCACCTCGGGGTGATCTCGGCGCCGCGCGCCGCGGTGCGCCGAGCCCTGCGCGAGCGGGGCGCCTCGACCTCGGCGCCGCTGCTCGAGCGCCCGAGCGACCTGCACGGGCACGAGCTCCCGATCACGATCGTCCGGGGCGACGTCGAGCACGGCGACTTCGACGACGCGGCGTGGCTCGCCGCCGCCCGGGACCTCGATCGGATCGCCCTCGCCTTCACGGTCTCGACCGACGGCGTCACGGCGTGGACCGCCCGTGACTTCGGGGATCGCGTGCGCTCGGGCAGCGCGTCGGGACCCGCGGAGGTGGTCGAGCTGTGCAACGGTCTCGTGCTCATGACCGGGGACGCGCCGGGGATGATCCGCTGGCCGGTCGAGCTCCGCGGGCACACGGCGGTGGAGGCCGATCCGCCGGGCCTGTTCGCGCCGCTGGTCCAGGCCGGGCTCGTGTCGATCGAGGCGATCGACGGCCTCGTCGAGGCGTTGCCCCCGACGTGGTTCCACGGCGAGCCGAGGACCGAGCGCCTCGACTCGTCGCGGTGGCCGTGCCGACGCGACGCTGCGCTCGCATCCGTCGCGGCGCGGGCCCTCGTGGACCCGAGCGGGACACTCGCCGAGACCGCGGCCGCCCTGGACCAGACCGTCGGCGACCTCGCCGGGCTGCGACAGATCCGGGATCGCATGGCGCAGCGCTTCGACGATGCGCTGCTCGACGACGACGCCGATGTGTCGCTCGCCCAGGCCGCGCACGACCTCGCGATCGCCCACGTCGCCGCACGCGAGGGACTCGAGGCGTACCACGTGCACCGGCGCCTGCCGGGCATCGGCGCCACCGCGGCCGCGGCGGTCGTGCAGCTCGCCCTCCTTCGCGGCGCACTCGACGTCGCGGGCCTGGTGGCCGCCGCGCTCGAGCAGCTGCCGACGCCGCCCGAGCCGCCCCCGTGGTTCTGGGCACTCGTCGACGACGCGGCCGGCGATCGCGAGCGCCTACGGGCGCGCCTCTCGGAGTGCGATCGCGATCGCCTCGTCGAGTTCCATGCGATCCACCGCGACCTCGCGACGTCGCTGACCACCGCCGCCCACCTCGCGCGAGTGCCCGCGGGCACGTCGGACACGACCGCGTTCGAGACCGCCGCGTGGGTCGTGACGTTCGGTCGCGATCGCTACCGCGCGACCGCTCACGATCCGGCGATCATGCCGAACACCGAGCGCCCGGGCACCGCGTCGGCGCGGGCGATGATCGGCGTGGCGGCCGAGGTGTGGGCCGACCGGTACGGGGACGAGTGGTTCCCCACCGACGCGGACGTCGACTGGGCCGCGGCGCCGCGCCACTGACGGGCGTCGACGACGAACGCGGGCGTTCACGGGCAGGCGACGTCGAGGGAAGCGCACTCGCCGGTGGTGAAGGGCGGCGCGTAGCCCTCGGGCGGCTGGCCGTTGTCGTACTCGATCAGCCCGATCGTGCAGGCGATGAGTGACTCGGTCGTCGGCGCGTCGAGACAGTCGTCGAACCACGCCGCCGGGCGCAGCTCGAGCGCGCCCGAGCGACCGAGCCGACCGAAGTTCTCGCACGCTGGACATTCGAAGCGCCACTCGACCATCACGGTGCCGTCGCCCAACGCGTGGACACGCTGGGAGATCCAGCCGTCGTCGAACATCACGCCCCAGAGGATGTCGTAGGAGCCGGGGATGCCGTCGCGCAGCGACGTCAGCAGGCACACCGCCGCGGCGTCGTCCTCGAGCGTGGTCAGCGTGCCGTCCCCCTGGGCCCACACGCGGGCGCACGGCGTACCCAGGTCGGAGTCGCACGCGGGGTTCGAGCACCCGAGGCCGTAGGAGAAGCAGTCGCCGGCGGTGAACGACACGCAGGCATCGCACCCGTACTCCCAGCGCTGCACGCACGCGGTCTGCTCGCAGATCGGCAGATCGGCCTCGCCTTCGCACTCGCACGTCGCCGAGCCGGTCACCGTCGGCACACCGTCCTCGAGCGTGCATCTCTGGCAAGCCCCCGGCATCTCGCCCAGCTCGCAGGCGCGCGCCGGCAGACACGGCCCCCACTGCAGCGCACCGTCGATGATGTCGCAGTAGGCGACGCCCTCGGCACCGCCGATCGTGCAGTCGACGAACATGCCCTCGAGCGGGCACGCCCCCGAGGGCCCATCGCCGGTGTCCGCGCCCGACGACGTCTCGGCCGCGGGCCCGGTGGTCGGCGTCGACGCGCCCGACCCATCGCTCGTGGCGTCGCCGTCGCCGACGGTCTCGCCGCCGCACGAGGCCAGCAACAGGAACGTGATCGAGACTCGCGTCATGGCAGCAACACCCCTTCGAAGACGTCACGGCAGCACCCATCGAAGACCCCGAACGCCGGGCCGCCGCACCCGAAGGGGACCAGGGCCACGCCCGCCTCGCAGTGGGCGACCAGCTCGCCGTCGACGATGCAGTCGCAGATGCCGGCGGCGTCGTCGACCGGGCAGACCGCCTCGAACTCGTGCCCGTAGCACGACGTCGCCCGCCACTCGCAGGTCTCCGGCGAGGCCCCGGAGCCGGGATAGCCGTCGAGGTGGAGGCAATCACCCCCGCAGAGATCGTGGCGCTTGTAGACCTCTTCGCAGGCCGACGCCTCACAGCTCGGCGTCGCGGGTGGGGGCGCCTGCCCCTCGCACACGAGGACCTCGCGGTGCTCCTCGGCGCAATCGTCGTCACTCGCAGCGTCGAGCGACGCGAGGCAGCGCGTGTAGCAGGTCTCGTCGCTGAACACCTCGGCGCAGCCGCGGAGGTCCGCGTTGACGCACCACTGCAGGCAGACCTCGGCGTCGGGATCGCCCGTCGTCGACGTGTCGCTCGGGAGCCCGGTGGTCGTCGTCGACGCGTCACTCGGGAGCTCGGTGGTCGTCGTCGACGTCCCAGCGCTGGAGGACGACGACGGGTCCTGCCCATCGTCCCCGCCCTCGACCGACGGCCCGCACGCGATCAGCCCCAGCGGCACCGTCCACGTCCAACCTCTCCAACCCATGCCCGAGGATACCGCATCGCCGAGCGGCGTGGGCCCCGCGCTCCGTCACTGACAGACGCCGCTGCCGGGCGCCCCCTGGCCGCAGACGACGAACACCCGAGCTCGCGGGGTTCGACGTGACACCCTCCGAGTCGTCCGGAGCAACCATCCATGGCCACCCGCATCCACAGAGTCCATCGCGACCAGCCCGGTGGCGCGATCACCCGCGTCGAGATCAGCGAGGACGGTCGTCCGCTGCGCGACGTCGCGAAGTCCGTCGTGCTCGCGCTGCTGCGCGCCGGGGAGGCCGTCACGACCGCGCCGCGCAGCGGCACGGGTGCGCGCGTGCACGTCGTCGAGGGGCTCAAGCCCTCGCTGAAGAGCGACCGCGGCACCGAGGCCCAGGATCTCGGCGGGCTGCCGACGTACTGACGCGCTACTCGACCACGAGGCCCCGGCGTCGCCGCAGCCCGGCCTCGATGCGGCCGAACACCACGAGATCGACGAACACGCCGATCCCGAGGATCACGAGCATCCAAGACAGCAGGCCCACGGCGTCGCTGAACTCGCGGGCGAACTGCAGCCGTACCCCGAGCGAGGCCTTGGCGCCGACGATCACCAGCAGCTCGCCGGCCATGAGGCTGCGCCACGCGAAGGCCCAGCCCTGCTTGAGCCCGCCGACGAACCCCGGCAGCGCCGCGGGCAGCACCACGTGGCGGTACAACCCGAAGCCGCGCGCGCCGAGCACCCGGCCGGCGCGCACCAGCAGCGGCGGCACGTGATCGAAGCTCGACAGCAGGCCCGTCGTGATCGACGGCGCCGCGCCGAGCACCACCACGAACGTGATCGCAGACTCGCTGAGCTGGAACAGCAGGATCGCCAGCGGGAACCAGGCCACCGAGGGCATCGTCTGCAGGCCGGTCAGCAGCGCGCCGATCGCCAGCCGCAGCAGGCGTACGCGCGCGAGCAGGAGGCCCAGCGCGGTGCCGATGAGGATCGCCATCGCGTAGCCCACGACGACGCGACGCATGGTGATCGCGACGGCGGCGAACACCTCGCCGGAGACCAGGTCGCGCCCGAGCTGCGCGAGCACGGGGCCCGGCCCCGGCAGCACGTAGGCCGGCCGCCAGCCCGAGCGCGCGACGAGCTCCCACACCCCGAGACCGATCGCGATCGCGACGACCTTCGGCACCACGGCTTCGATCCAGCGGGTGGTGGCGCCGCGCGGCGAAGCGTCACTCATGGTGGCCCCCGACCGCGGCGAGTCGATCGCCGATGCGCCGCGCGAGGGCGGCCACCTCGGTGGCCTCGATCCGGCGCGGACGCGGCAGATCGATCGCGAACTCGTCGACGACGCGACCCGGTCGGCTCGACAGCAGCAGCACGCGATCACCGAGCCGCACGGCCTCGCGGACGTTGTGGGTCACGAACAGCACCGAGAACCCGGCCTCGCGGGCGAGCCGCTCGAGCTCGTCGTGCAGGTGGTCGCGCATCATGGCGTCGAGCGCCGCGAACGGCTCGTCCATGAGCAGCAGCTCGGCGCGCTGCGCCAGCGCCCGCGCCAGGGCCACGCGCTGCCGCATGCCACCGGAGAGCTCGTGGGGGCGACGCTCGGCGAAGTCGGAGAGCCGCACCATTGCGAGCAGCTCGGCCGTGATCCGCCGCCGCTCGGCCCGGGGGACCTTGGCCATCCGCAGCGGAAACTCGACGTTGTCGGCGACGGTCAGCCAGGGGAACAGCGCCGCGTCCTGGAACATCAGCGCGGTGCGCCCCGACGGCGCCGTGATCGTGCCGTGGCTCGGGGCCTCGAGCCCCGCGATCATCGAGAGCATCGTCGACTTGCCGCAGCCCGACGCGCCGAGGAGCACGACGATCTCGCCGCGGCGCACCTCGAGGTCGATGCCGCGCACCGCGATCACCGACTGCGGGCCGAGGCCGAAGATCTTGTCGACCTCGTGCAGCCGCAGCACCGGCGCGCCGTCGACCGCTGCCATCGCCGGCTCGCTCCTGACCACACCGAGCCGCCTCATGGCGCCGCCTTCCCCTGGGCCGCGAGCACGCGCTGCAGCGGGGCGAGGTCGTAGAGCGCGTCGAGGTCGGCGCCCTCGAGCGCGAGCAGGCCGACCGCCTCGGCGTCCGCGGCGCTGCGGTGCAGCGACGACGGGATCGGGTCCGTGGTGAACTGCAGGTGCGGCCACGCCTGCGCGACGATGTCGGCGGCGATGCGCTTGCCCGTCGCGCGCTCGATCCCCGCGATCACGGCGGCCTGCGCCTCGGCGGGGTGCTCGGCGATCCACCCCGTCGCGGCGACGTGGGCCCGCAGCAGCGCCTCGACCTCGGCGGGGCGGTCGCGCAGCAGCTCGGTGCGCACGACCAGGTGCGTGGTGACGTAGCGGCCCTCGGGCCACAGCGTGCCCTCGTCGACCAGCACCTTGCCCTTGCCCTCGACGACGAGGCGCGTCGCCCATGGCTCGGGGACCCACGCGCCGACGATCGTACCGGCGAGGAACGACTCGAGGATCTGCGCGTTCTCCTGCGGCGCGATCGAGACGTCGCCGCCGCCCTGCGGGTCGGTCTTCAGGCCCTGCTCGGCCAGCCACTTGCGCAGGGCGACGTCCTGCGTGCCGCCGAGCTGCGGGCTCGCGACGGTCTTGCCGCGCAGGTCTGCGGCGCCGGTGATGCTCGGCGCGACCACGAAGAACGCCCCGCCGGACGTCGCCCCCGCGATGACCCGCAGCGCCGCGCCCTTCGAGCGGACGTGGGCGTTGAGCGTCGGGTTCGGGCCGATGTAGCTGGCGTCGAGGGCCCCCGAGAGCAGCGCCTCGATCGCGGCGGGCCCCGCGTTGAACGACGAGGGCGCGAGCCCCTGCCCCGCCGCCTCGAGTTCCTTCGCGAACAGGCCCTGCTCGAGGCCGACCAGCGCGGTCGCGTGGGTCACGTTGGGGAAGTAGCCGAGGCGCAGGGCCTGGGCGTCCCCCGATGAGCAGGCGAGCACCACGAGCAACCATGGGGCGACGAGCGCGGCCCACCAGCGACGGAACATGGGGGCAGTGTGTTGTACAATTGACGCGCGGTCAATACGGTGAACAGTGCTGGGCCGTCAGCGCCGCCCGTAGACGATCACGTTGTACAGCCGCGCCTCGGACTTGCCGGGGTTCTCGTAGGTGTGCGGCACATCGGCCGCGAAGCTGAGGGCGTCGCCCGAGCCGAGGTCGTACGTCGCGCCGCCGGCCCGGATGCGCACGACGCCGGCGACGACGATGATTCCCTCGCGCGTCCCGGGGGAATGCGCGTCGGCGACGTGGGTCGACCGCGGCGCGAGGTGGAGCTCGTAGATCTCGGTGTCACCGAGCGCACGCTCCGGGGTCAGCGGGCGGCTCTCGAGCTCGCCGCCGCCCGAGCGGATGACCGCCTGATCGGTCCTGCGGACCACCGTACCGCCCTCTGCACGGCCCTCGCCGAGCATCGACGCGAACGGCAGGCCGAGCCCGTCGCAGATCCGCCACAGCACACCGAGCGTCGGGTTGGTGCCGCCGGTCTCGATCTGCGAGAGCGTGCCCTTCGACACCCCGGTCAGGGCGGCGAGCTCGTCGAGGGAGTAGCCGCGGGCGCGACGGATCGCATGCAGCCGCTCGCCGACCTGGCGGGTGAAGCCGTCGGAGGTCTCGCTCGGGGCCGGGACGACGGCGGCGGCGGAGGTGCGGGCCGTGCGAGTGCGGGTGGTCGACCGTGCGGGGCGGGCCATGCGCCCCACCCTACCACGCCCGACAGAGGGCGTTCATCATCGTGCGACGTCCGGTCAGCAGCCTAAAGCGCGCGCTCATCCAGCGCGCCGGAGCTGGTCGAGGTGGCCCTGCAGTTCGCTCTTGCGCGAGCGCGAGCACACCACGGGGATGTCCATGGCGCGGCACCGCAGCCGAATCGACCGCATCATCGAGTGGTTGATCGCGTCGGTGAGGACGATGACCAGGCCGATGGTCCGCGGGATCGGCCGCTTGAACTGGTCGTGCCGCTGGCCGCACCACCACTGCACGTCCTCGAAGCCCTTCTCCTCGAGCAGGGCCTCGACCGGCGCGGGGTGCGTCCCACCGACGATCAGCACGGCGCGGGACTGCGGCCGGATCTGGTCGCTACGCGGACCCGAGTGGTCGTCGGTCCCTCCGCGCATCCGCTTCGAACCGCAGTCCCGCGCCGGCTGAACGTTCGGCATACTGAACTCCGTTTAGCATGGTGCACTCGAGGGCGCAACGAAGCGCCGACGGCGGCGATGCTCGGGCCGACGGCACCACCGCCGGCACCGTGCTCAGTCCTCGACGTCGACCACGAGCGTGCGCCACGACGCCGCGCCGCGATCGTCCCGCAGCACGATCCAGATCGTGACGCGCCCCGCCTCGTCCGGGGCCGTCCACGCGTTGTCGCTCGAGCGCGCCGGATCATCGGCCGCGCGCCCCGTCCTCGCCACGTCGAACTCGCCGCCCGTCGCGTACCAGGCGACGCCGATCGCCTCGCGCGTGTCGACGGGCTCGAGGGCGATCGGATCGAAGCGCGCGTACCACTCGGCGCCGCCGCAGCCCGCCGCGAGCTCGCACTCGTCGGGGCACGTCTCGGCGTCCTCGTCGAGGGTGCACGCACCGTCGCCGCACGTGGGGGTCTGGGCGCACGCGGCCCAGCGCACGCGCAGGTCGATCGTCTCGCCGCCCGAGACCTGCAACACCGCGCCGTCCTCGAGGACGCGGGCGTCGTCGCCTCGCCCCTGCGCGAGCGACTCGACGCGCGGCGGCACGTTGGCGCGGTGACGTCGGCGCAGCTCCGCGGCCTGGGCCTGCGTCGCCCCGGCGACCCCGCAATCGAGCCGCACGCCCAGCACGGCCTGCTCGCCGTCGGCGTCGACGACGACGGGCTGGTAGTAGCCACCGGTGCGATCCGGCTCGACGGGTCGGCCCTGCGGCTCGCCGGGCTCGGCCGGCGGTGGATCGGGCCCGAACAGGCGACACGCGTCCTCGGGCAGCGTCGCGGTGACGCTCGGCGCGACGTCGATCTCGTCGACCGCACCCGCCGCGCCCTGCAGGCACGCGGTGGCCACCGGCCCGGTCTCGGCCAACGCCCGCCGCGCGGTGCACAGCGACCACGCGAGCGCGTCGTCGCCCCGCGGACCCGATGCGTCGACCCACAGCGCGGTGAGCTCGACCTCGCCGCCCGCCTCGACCTCGGCGGGGCTCGCCGCCACCGCGAGCAGGCGCGGCCCGTCCACCACCGAGAGATCGACGGAGACGCCGGTCGTGCACGCGCCGGCGCCCAGGAGCAGCGCGCCCACGAAGCCCATGGCGCGCCCACCTCCCCTCGGAGGCGTCGCGCAGCGATGGGTCGGGCCCGAAGCCCGCCGGAGCGCCCACGCCAGCACCGCCGTCCGCACGCGAGCCGAATGGTAGACCGACCACGACGCCCCCGCGACCGTGTGCCCCCAGTCCACTGGAGTCTGCCGCCACGGCCGCTGCCCGCAGAGTTCACTAGACGGGACTCACAGTCAGTATGATGACCGCGGCCGCCCCACGGCGCGCCCCGGCCCATGACCCTCCTGCTGTCCCTCCTCCTCCACGCGACCCTGGCGATCGAGCCCGCGCGCCCCTACGACGGCGTCGCGGCGACGCCCGCGATCGACCCCGCGATCGCGACCACGGCGCCACCCGTGGCGCCCGCGACGGCGCCGACGCCCCCCGTGACGCCCGTGAAATCCGACGGCGCCACCACGGCCGCCGCGAAGCCGCCCGGCTGGCGCGCGCCGGACTACGGGCTCGACACCACCGCCGCGCCGCTCGACACGACGAGCGCCAAGTTCACCCCAGGCAAGGGCGTGTCCCTGCGCAGCACCGACGGCCGGTTCGTGCTCAACCTGTCGCTGCGCACCGGCTTCCAGTACACGGTGCAGCAGCCCCACGACGGCGCGCCGCTGAAGCATGGCCTCGAGCTGCGACGGCTCCGCACGGTGTTCTGGGGCAACGTGTTCGGCCCGCACAACCAGTACTTCATCCAGCTCGCGCTCGCGCCCCGCGAGCTGCAGCTGCGCGACGGGACGCCGCACTCGCACCCGGCGTGGGACGTGTACATGCAGTTCGATCACCTGCGCGATCTGACGCTGCGCATCGGCATGTACCGGCCGCAGTACAGCCGCGAGCGGCTGATCCAGGACATCAACCCGCTGCTGGTCGATCGCTCGCTCGCCAACGCGGAGTTCAACCTCGATCGCGACATCGGCCTCGACCTCCGCTCCGAGGACTTCCTCGGCCTCGGACGACTCCGCTACTTCGCCGGCGTGTTCATGGGCGAGGGTCGCAACGCCGAGGGCCTCGGCGACGGCGGCCTGCTGTACACCGGTCGGATCGACGTGCTCCCCCTCGGCCTGTTCGACGACTACGACGCGGCCGATCTCAGCCGAGCCAAGAAGCTGCGCATGAGCTTCGGGGCCGCGTATGCGTACATCGATCGCGCCCACGCCGATCGCGGCGTCCTCGGCAACGCGCCCGCCGACGGTGGAACGACCGACATGCACAACGCCACCGCCGACGCGCTGGTGAAGTTCGCCGGGCTCTACCTCGAGGGCGGCTGGCTGTGGCGCCGCGGCACCCGCAACCCCGGCGACGCCGTCGACGACGCCGGCGATCCGATCCCCACCGCGGCCCCGCGCAACGGCCACGGCTACTTCGCGCAGCTCGGGTTCCTGCTCCCGCATACGTACCTCGAGCCCGCGGTCCGCATCTCGCAGGTCTTCGCGCAGGGATCGGACACCGCGCTCGGCGACTCGAGCGAGGTCGGCGGCGGGCTCAACTACTACCTCGCCGGCCACAACCTCAAGCTGCAGCTCGACTACTTCCGGCTGTGGAAGGACGACGCGCTGCGCCAGGGCACGGACCAGCTCCGCGTGCAGCTGCAGGTGGCATTTTAGGCCCGTTCGGCCCCGTGCTACGGTCGCGCCGATGCCGGTCCCGCGCCCGTCCCGACGTCAGCTGCTGCACGGCGCCGCCGCGCTGGCCCTGACCGGGTGTCGCCGCGCGGCCGGTGGACCGCTGCACGTGCTGGTCGCCGCGAGCCTCGCCGAGGTCATGGCGGCGATCCTGACGGACTTCGCCGAGCGACGGGGCGAGGCGACGCCCGATCTCGTCGCCGACGCGAGCTCGCGGCTCGCCACGCAGATCCGCGCCGGCGCGCCCGCGGACGTGTTCATCTCCGCCGACCTCGCGTGGATGGACGCGCTCGCCGACGATGGCCTCGTGCTGGACGACACGCGGCACGCCCTGCTCGGCAACCG
>LNFB01000075.1 GCA_001464385.1 Deltaproteobacteria bacterium Ga0077550
ACCGCGCTCGCGTGGGTCGCCCGCGGCGAGGCGCCCGCGGGCATCGTCTACGCCACCGACGCGGCGATCGAGCCCGCCGTGCGCGTCGCCTTCGCGATCCCCGAGTCGAGCCACCCGCCCATCGTCTACCCCATCGCCGCGCTGCGGGACGCGGGCCAGCCCGCGGCGGCGCGTGCCTTCGTCGAGCACTGCCGCAGCGCGAGCGCAGCGGACCGCTTCCGGGCCGCGGGATTCACCGTGCTGTGACGACGACGCCCTGGGACGCCATCGCGCTCTCGCTGCAGGTCGCCACCGCCTGCACGCTGCTCGGCGCACCGCCGGCCGTCGCGCTGGGCTGGTGGCTCGCGCGTCGCGAGCACCCGGCCAAGGCGCTGGTGACGGCGCTGGTGTTCGCGCCGATGGTGCTGCCCCCGGTCGTGACCGGCCTGCTGCTGCTCGCGCTGCTCGGCAAGCACGGCCCGCTCGGCGCCATGCTCGATCGCCTCGGGCTCGCGGTGGCGTTCACCCCCGCCGCGCCGGTGCTCGCAGCGCTCGTCGTCGGCCTGCCGTTGTTCGTCATGTCGGCCCGCGCCGCGTTCGCGGCGGTGGATCCGGCGTACGACGAGCTCTCGGCCAGCCTCGGGGATCGCCCGCGTCGCACCTGGTGGCGCGTGAGCCTCCCGCTGGCGCTGCCGGGCCTCGCCGGCGGCGCGGTGCTGATGTTCGCCCGCTCGCTCGGGGAGTTCGGCGCGACGATCGTCCTGGCCGGCAACACCGACGCGACCCGCACGATCGCGATCGCGATCTATGCCCTGCTCGATCGCCCGGCGTCGGGGCCCGACGTCCGCGTGCTCGCCTGGTCGAGCGTCGCGATCAGCCTCTTCGCCCTCGCCGGCTACGAGTGGCTCGCGCGGTGGCAGCGACGCCGATTGGATCTGCCACGATGACCGCGCCCTTGCTCGACGTCGAGCTCCGCCTCCCGTTCGGCGCGGACGACCGCGTGCTCACGGTGAGCAGCGCGAGTGGTCGCGTCGCGGTGGTCGGTCCCTCCGGCATCGGCAAGAGCACGCTGGTCCGCGCGATCGCGGGCGTCGAGCAGCGCGCCCGCGGTCACGTGCGCGTCGCCGGCGAGGTGTGGCAGGACGATCGCGACGGCATCCTCGTCCCCGCGTGGCGGCGCGGCGTCGGCTGGGCGCCCCAGGACGCGCGCCTGTTCCCCCACGCGAGCGTGCGGGAGAACATCGCCTGGGGGCTCGACGCGGTGCCGGCGGATCTGGACGCCGTCTGTGCGGCGCTCGAGCTCCGCGGCCTGCTCGACCGGCGCCCGCGCAACCTCTCGGGGGGCGAGCGCCAGCGCGTGGCCCTGGCGCGCGTGCTGGTGCGACCGACCCGCCTGCTGCTCCTCGACGAGCCCTTCGGCGCCCTCGATCGGGCCCTGCGCGCCCGCGTGATCGAGGCCCTCTGCGCGCGCCTCGGCGCCCACCCGGTCGTCCTCGTCTCCCACGACGAGCGCGACGTCGCCGGCCTCGTCGACGACGTCGTCGAGCTCGGCTGACGGACGTCGCGCGGGCGCCCTACCCGCCCTGCAGCACCTTGCGGAGGATCGCGGCGCCGTCGATCACCATCATCCGCTCGCACGAGAACGAGAACCGCATCGAGTGCACCGACCCGGCCCCGAACGCGTCGCCGGGGGTGTTGCCGACGCCTGCCTGGCACAGCAGCTCGGAGATGTCATCCGTGGTGGCGACCCCGAGGCGCTCGAACAGCTGCGGCTCGAGCTCGATCCACGCGAAGAACGTCCCGCGCGGGGCGAACACGCGGACGCCGTCGATCCCCTGCAGCGCCGAGAGCAGCGCGTCGCGGCGGACCGCGTACTCGGCCAGCATCACGCCGTGATGCGAGCTGTCGCCCTGCAGGGCCGCGAGCGCGCCCCACTGCGCCACCGAGCTGACGCCGTTGATGCTGCAGCGCAGGACCTTCTGCAGGCGCTCGGTGAGCAGCCCGCCGTGGGCGATGACGGCCCCCACCCGGAGCCCGGCCATCGCGTGGCTCTTCGAGAAGCTGAAGATACTGAGCACGCGCTCGGCCCAGTCGCCGGCGAGGCTCGCCACCGAGTGGTGCGTCCACGGCCCGTACACGACGTGCTCGTAGGCCTCGTCGGAGACGATCCACAGGTCGTGGCGCCGCGCGATGTCGACGATCGCGGTGATGGTCTCGGGCGAGAGCACCGCGCCCGTGGGGTTGTGCGGCGTGTTGACGAAGATCGCCCGGGTCCGCGGCGTGATGCGGGCCTCGATCGCCGCGGGATCGTACTCGTAGTCGTCCTCGTAGCGCAGCGGCACCGCGACGGTGCGACCCCGCGCCAGCCGGATGTTCTCCGCGACCTCGGTCCACATCGGATCGGGGATGATGACCTCGTCACCCTCGTCGAGCAGGACGTGGAAGGTGCTGAACAACGCGTGCATCGCCCCGTGGGTGACGAACACGTTCTCGGCGCTGGCGACCGGGATGCGGTTCTCGGTCCGCGCCTTGTCGGCGAGGGCGGCGCGCAGCTCGGGGATGCCGGCGTTGGGCACGTAGTGGGTCTTGCCGGCGCGGGCGGCCGCCGCGATCGCCTCGATCACGTGGGGCGGCGGCTCGAAGCTCGGATCGCCCGACTCGAGCCGACACACGCGCTTGCCGGTCGCCGCGACCTTGAACAGCCGCTCGCGGATCTGGACGATCTTCCCCAGGGACAGTGAATCGACGATGTGCGTGGACACGGGCGGACTCCGGTGCGTTCGAGCGCGCGGAGCCTACTGCCTGGGGTTGCGCCGGTCCACGGGCGCGATCGCCTCGGGAATCTTCGGCACCTCGTCGCACGTTCGGCCCCTCCCGAGGTCCCCATGGTCGACTACGTGATCGCCCGCGCTCTGGCGTGGATGGAGCAGGAGCCCGTCGTCGGGCTGATGATGACGCTCGCCGCCGTGGTCACCTTCGCCGGGATCTATCGCCGGCACGGCGGGCCCGAGCCGGGGCCGTGGGCCTTCGTACGTCGCGTGCTCGACGGTAGCGTCGGCGCGACCCTGCTGATGGGCCTGCTCTGGGCCTTCCGCGCCGTACTCCACGACAACGCGGCGAGCTTCGGCGACGAGCACGGCCGCGTGAGCGAGGCGAACCTGCAGAGCGTGCGCACGATCTGGGGCGGGCCGCACGTCCAGCGCGAGCTCGCGGTGAGGCACTACCGCTCGGTGACCGAGCGCGAGGAGCAGTTCCGCGAGGATCCAACGCTGCCGCCGGTGTTCCGCGAGGTGACGCGCGAGGAGCTGGTCGATCACGACGCCATGACGCGCGTGCGCGGCGACATCGACGTCACCCCGAACGAGCGCCGCAAGGGCAGCGGCGTCTACAGCGGCTTCGAGGCGCGGTTCACCCTGGACTACCGCGTCGAGGCCCCGCCGCAGGCGGCGACGCGGGCCGAGTTCGAGTTCCCGCTCTCCGGGCAGGTGCTCTACGAGGGGCTCGAGGTCCTGGTCGACGGTCGGCCGCTCGGCCCCGCGCTCCGCGTCGACGCCGATGCGCTGCGCTGGGAGCTCGCGCTCGCGCCGGCCGAAGCGCACGACGTGTCCATCACCTACGCGACCCGCGGCCTCGAGTTCGTCTACTACCAGATCCTCGAGCCCCGCGAGGTCCGCGACTTCGAGCTGTCGCTGCACGCCCGCGGGCTGACACTCGCCGATCTCAACTACCCCGAGGGCTGCCTGACGCCGACGTCGATCGAGGAGGGCACCGCCGGCGACATCACGCTGCGCTGGGCGCTGGATCACGCGCTCACCACCGCGGGCATGGGCCTCGCGATGCCGCGGCCGATGCAGCCCGGCGCCACGGTGGCCCGCGTGCTCGCGCGCAGCCCCCACGCGCTGATGCTCCTCGTCGGCGCGATCTGCCTGGTGCTGCTCGTCGACGTCGGCGCCGTCGCGCTGCTCGACGTGGCGCTGACCTGTGCGAGCTACGCCCTGCAGTTCGTGCTGATGGCTGCGACGAGCGACGCGGTCGGCGGGCTGCCCGTCGCCCTGGCGATCGGCGCGCTGCCGTGCCTCGCGACGCTGTGGTTCCTGTGGCGCCGCCACCCGAGCCGCGGCCCGATCCTCGGGTTGCTGATGTTCTTCGTCCTGGTGCATCCGCTCGCGGTGCTCGTCGGCGACGCGATCGACACCGTCGACGCGGCGGTCGTCGCGGGGCTCGTGCTGCTCCTCGTGGTCCTCACGCTGCGGGCTCGGCTGCGCGCGGCGCCGGCGGAGCCGAGCCCCCGGACGCCGACGCTGGAGGATCTGCCGGCCGTCACGCCGTGAACGGCGCAGCGCCAAATCGTCGCGAGTCCGCTGCAAGGAATGTCATCGGCGGTCGTTCAGCGAGGGAGTCCGCCGCGCCGATCCGGCCCATCCCGGTCCCGATCGCCGCCGTCGCCACGATCTCCGGCTTGGCACGGACCGTGCTCTACCGGGAGCCCAGAACCGCCGTGACCTCCGCACTCGATGAGCTCCTCGCCCGCTCGCTCCCCCACGGCACCGCCTCGGCCGGCCCCCATCGGGTCTCGCTGCGGGTCGCCGGGCGGCAGTACGCGGCGACGCTCACCGGGCTGGGGGCGCGTCTGCTGCAGCTGGCCCATGCGGCGCCGGCGGGCGAGCGACTCGACCCTGGGGCGCGTGCGGTGCTGACCGTGGACATCGAAGGTGCTGCGTTGCGAATGGATCTCCCCGTGGAGATCGTGACATGGGGCCGCGCGCATGTGGTGCTGCGCGCGATCGGGGCGCCGCTGGTGTTGCGCCGGCGGATCGTTCGGGATCAGGCGTTGGCCGACGCCCTCGGGGTCGCCTCGGCGCGACCTGCCGTGGTCGCTGCCGCATGACGGAGGCGGACCCGCGGACCGACGATCACGGATCGTCGTCCGCCGGGCCATTTCCGTCGATGTGGGATCGACCACCGAGGGCGCGGCACCGCTGGGTGGCCGCTGGTGGTGGGCCGCGCTCGCGGCCGCGTGGACGGCATGCACGCTCCTGGCGTGGTCGCACCTGCACGACGACGCCGCCACGCACCTGCGCTTCGCGGCGCACGTCGTCGACACGGGGCGCTTCGCGGTCCTCGTCGATGCGCCGAGCGTCGGCACCGGCTCACCGCCTTGGACCATGCTGCTCGCGCAGGCGGGCGCCTGGCTGCCGCGGGAGCACTGGCCGGCGCTGGCCAAGGCGCTGTCGGCAGCCGGCAGCGCCGTGACGCTGGTCGTCATCGGCGCGCTGGCTCGGCCCTCGGCGTCGTCGCGCACGCACGGCCGGATCGCGGCCGCGATCGTGATCACGTTCGCCGCGCCCGCGGCGGTGCTCTCGCTGCAGGACGGCACCGAGCTCGGTGCGCTCGTCGCCGCCGCCGTACTCTGCGGCGCCGCGATCGATCGCTGGCTCGGGCCCGGCACGACGTCCGAGCGGGTGCTGGTGCTCGGCGTCGCGGCGGCGCTTCCGATGGTGCTCCGCATCGACGCGGCGCCGATCGGCGTCGCCACGCTGCTGGCCGCCCGCGCGCTCGATCGGCGCGCGTGGGCCCCTGCGGTCGCGACGGCGGCGGCCATCGTGCTGCCGGTGTGGGCGTGGACCCGGATCTCGCTCGGCGCGCTCGTCCCCGACGCGATCGTCGCCGATGCCGGGCACGCGCTCGCGTGGCGCTGGCCCGCGGAGCTCGTCGCGTCGGCGTGGACGATCAACCCCTGGTGGCTGGTCGGCGCCATCGGCCTCGTGATCGTCGTGGTGCGTCGGCACCCCATGCGGCGGCTCGCGAGCCTCGGCGTCGCCCCGATCTTCGTCGCGCTGTGGGTCGGCGCCCTGCGTGGTCAGCCCCCCGACGAAGCCGTCCGCGCGCTGCTGCCGACGCTCGCGTTCGCATGGTCCGTCGCGCTGGTCGTCGAGCGACACACCGGCGGGCTCGCGCGTCGGCTCGAACGGCGCCGCGGTCGACAGCTCTGGCAGCTCGGCCTCGTCGTCGGCGTCGCGCACCTCGCCCTCTCGTGGCCCTCGACGCGCGCGCGCCTCGAGCCGCCCGCGCCGCTGCCGTCCGTGCCCGAGGGGGCGCGCGTGTTCACCACCGAGGTCGGTCGGCTGTCGTTCGCGACCGACGCGATGGCGATCGATCTGCGCGGCCGCGTCCACGGCCGCCTGATCGCCCAGCTGCCGCCGCGCGCCCGGCCCTGCGCCCTCGCGGCGCGCCATGGGGTCCCCGAGTTCGCGTGGCTCGATCCCGACGCCGATGTCGAGGCGCTCGGGCTGGTGCGCGACGGCGACGCGCTCGTACTGCGCTGCGACGAGACGCCGAGCGCGACGTACGTGATGACCGAGCCGCACGTGGGGGCCTCGGCCCTGTGGCGCCGGATCGCGACGCTGCCCTGAAGCGGCGTCAGTTCTCCCACGTCCGCCGCCGGGTCACCCCGCCGGCGGGATGTTCTCGCAGGTCGAACCGATCACGTCGGCCAGCGCCGCGCTCAGCACCCCCTGGAAGTCCGGGACCATCCCGAACTCCAGGTTGATCCACGACGGTGGCGCCTGGCCGAAGCCGTTCATGAAGTCGGTCAGCCGCGTGTTGGTGTTCATCGGGTTGTCGTAGCACTGCCCGGCGATCGCACCGGTCGTGATGATGCACATGTCGCCGCAGGCGGCCTTCGCGTCGCTGACCATGTCGACGAAGTCGGACGTCGGCACCGCAGCCGGGGACAGATCGGGCGAGTCGGAGAGCAGGAAGAGCACGAGCACGCCCTGCTCGCGCATGAAGCCGGCGTTGTACGCCGCGTTCGCCGGGTGGAACGGGTACGCCGCGCCGGCGACGACCGTCTCGCTGTTCGAGTGGGGCGCCGCGCCGTCGATCGCGCCAGTCAGCGCGCCCTGGAACCAGTCCTCGAGCGGCTGCGGATCGAGATCGGTCGCGATCTCGAAGTAGCGCGCGCCCGCGTGCTCGTACAGCCGCCCCTGCTGACCGTTGACGCCGTTGTCGGCGACGTCCGGGGGATTCCACGCGCCGTCCGAGAAGCCCTCGCACGCCCCGCTGCTCCAGCCACCCGAGTTGCCGGGATCGAAGAAGCCCGTCGCACGCGTCACCCCGACGTGGAGCGAGGTGCCCGGCGGGACGGTCGCGATCATCTCGTCGACGAAGGTGCTGAACGCCGCGATGGTCGGCGCCGCGTGCTCCTGCATCGACCCGGAGTTGTCGACGATGAACAGGATGTCGACCGCGGTGCAGCCGCAGTCCTCGTCGCCGACGTTGCACTCGCCGCCGGGCACGTCGTTCTTCGTGCCGACGTCGAACTTGAACGGATCGGTCGTGCTGCTGTCGGCGGCGGTGGCCGACGCGCCCGCGGTGCTCGGGTCGGTGCCGGTCGGCGCCTCCGCCGTCGTCGGCTCGCCCACGGTGCCCTCGGCCGACGCGGCGTCGCCGAAGGGATCGTCGGCCGGCGTCCCATCATCGCTGCAGCCAGCAAAGCCGAGGATCGCAGCGACCAGGACGAAGCGGTGCGTGGCCATCGTCGATCACGATAGCGTCGCCGCCCCCGACCGTGCAGGGGGGCCTCCATTTCAGGACGCCGGGTTGGGCGCCGCGGCGCGCCGCCCGACGAGCCGCGCGATCGCGAAGGGCAGCAGCATGCAGAACAGGCCGAAGGTCAGGATCGTCGCGTCCGTGAGGGGCGCCGGGAAGTAGGCGGCGCCCAGGAGCAGCGCCAGCGAGATGTTGCGGACCCCCGTGACCATCGCGAAGCTGCGGCGCTGTGCGCCCGGGCCCGGGATGGCGAGGCCCAGGGCCATGCACGTGGGGACCAGCGCCGCCGCGAGCCCGACGGCGACGAGGCCGACCTCCGCGAGCACACGGCCCTTCGTCACGAGCAGGCCGACGATCACGGCGAGCAGCAGCACGTTCGCGACGCGGCTCGCCGGCATCGCGACGCGATCGGCGAGGCGAGGACGCACGCGCCGCAGCGCCATCCCGACCAGCAACGGCAGCAGCTGGAACCCGCCCAGCGTCCGCATCATCGGGCCGACGAGCGCCAGGATCGCGTCGGTCTCGAGCGTCGCGCCCACGCCGAGCGACAGGGCGAGGACCGCGGGCGCCGTCACGACGCTGAGCATCGACAGCGACACCATCGCGATCACGGCGCTCGCGAGGTGGCCGCGCGCCTCGGCGGCGAACAGCGGACCGGTCGGCCCGCCGGGCGCCGCGGCACAGATCAACAACCCCACGGTGATCTCCGGCGCCAACCCCAGCACCGTCGTCAGTGTCAGCACGAGCGCCGGGACGACGACGACGTTGACGAACACCACCGTCAGCAGCGCGCTGGGGCGGCGCCCGACCTCGACGAACTCGCTCGGATGCGTGCGCAGGCCGATCGCGAACATCATCACGACGACGAGGACGGCGATCGAGGCCTCTTGCATCGCGCTACTCGCTCCAGACGATACCGTGCTCGGCGAGCGCCTGGAACCCCGGCGCGCACGCGTGCTCGAGCTGGGAGCGGAGCTTCGGCGCGAGCCGACGCCACGACGATCGCGGGGGGCGGATCGACGCCGCCGCGGCCTCGACCCACGCTGCGTCGGGCTCGCCCTCGCGCACGAAGGCGCCGAGGCGTCGCACGGTCTCCCGCGGCGCGGCGAGGAAGTCCTCGTAGCGCAGCGTCAGGAGCCGATCCTCGGCCAGATGGCCGATCGCCGCGAGCCCCTCCAGGATCTCCCCGGACCAGTAGTGGCCGCACAACGGCGGCGGCGTGGCGTAGGCGAGGAACGCCTCCCGCGTGCAGCGCTCGGGGAGCAGCGCCGCGAGGTCGTCGTCGAGGTCGTCCTCGAACGGCCGCGCGTCGGTCTCGAACGGATCGACCCCGAGCGTCTCCATCATCTGGACGCTTGTGAACACCATGCGAAAGCCGGTGTGCTCGCTCATCGACACCGCGGTGTCCCGGCCGTCGCGCACGATGTGGACCAGCCGCGCCGCGGGGAAGTGCTCGAGCAGGCGATGGGCGATGCGCAGGCTCCCGCCCGAGCGCTCGGCCCAGCCTCGCGCGCCCTGCTGCGCGGCGAACCAGTCGAACACGCGGCGGTACTGCACGCCGATCGGCGCCGGCGAGAGCTCGGCGACCGCAGCGCGGAGACGATCGAACAGCCCGTCCGGGTCGCCGCTCAGGTGCGGCAGGGTCACCTGCGCGACCGGTGGCACCCCGGAGGCCGCGTCGAACCGATGGTGCCCGCTCCGCCACGGGTACAGCACCTCGGGCATCGCGACGTCGAGGCGCAACATCTGGGTCTGTCGTGGGCGACAGGTCGCCAGCAGATCCCACAGCTGCGCCGCCGTCACGTCACCGGGGGGGAACGCCGGGGCCACCCGCGTGCCGAGATCGGTGACGAAGGGGAAGAACTCCGAGATGCTCGCGATCTGCGGGTGCATCCGCAGGAGCGACGACAGCAGCGTGGATCCGCAGCGGCCGGTGCCGACGACGAAGACCTGATCGACCATCGTGGCCTCAGCGACCGACCGGCAGATCCCGGCGCGTCGCGTCGAGCCGCTCGAGGTACCAGCGATAGTACGCGCGCAGGGTGTCGTCGGTCATCGCGTACGGCACGCTGGACTCGCGCCCGACCCGTCGCTCGACGTTGCTGCGATCGAACACCCGATCGCCGCGCATGTACGAGCGGTAGAAGCCGATGCGCCGGTCGAACCGCTCGTCGAGCCACTCGAGCGCGACGTCGTCGCCGACGAAGCGCGGCGGACACAGGCCGAGCTCCTCGAACATCAACGCGACGACGCGATCGACGTCGGGGGCGAGCGGGTTGGTGAGGTGGTAGTACTGGGCCTCGCCGGGCGCGGGGTCGGTGCCCTGCATGATCGTGACCGCGTTCTGCACGACGAGATCGACCGGCACGAGATCGACGGGCGCGCCGACCTGCAGTCGCAGCTGCAGCGCCGTCTCGGCGAGCAGCCGCGCCTGGGTGCGCTGCATCATCCCCCGGAACGCGGTGAGCTGCCGGAGGAACCCGTACATCCCGGTGAAGTTGGTCGCGCCGCGCGTCTGGCTGTGCCCGACGACGATGCTCGGCCGGAAGACCCGCACGCCGAGGTCCCGCTGCCCGACGACGATCGCCTCGGCGTCGATCTTGCTGCGCTCGTAGAGGTTGTTGGTCTCGGCACCGTCGCACGGCGTCTCGAGGATCCGCCCGACCCCCGCGCCCGCGACGTAGGCGGTGCTCATGTAGTTCACCTGGCGCGCGCCCGCGGCCCGGGCCCACGCGAGGGCGTGCCGGGTGCCGTGCGTGTTCACGCGGACGATCTCGTCGGCGTAGCGATCCTCGAACCGCAGCGACGCCGCGCCGTGCCACAGCTGGTCGTAGTGGAACCGGGGCAGCGGCGCGCCGCCGCACTCGGGGAGCACGACGTCGCCCTCGACCGCGTGGCAGCGCAGGTCGATCGCCGCGACCACCGCCGCGTCCGCGTCGTAGGCCGCCGCGGCGTCGCGCAGGGCCGCGCGCAGGCGCTCGGCCGCCGGCGTCGCGCCCGGCCGCACCAGGCAGACCAGCTCGACGTCGGTGCGCCGCACCAGCTCCAGCACCAGCGCTGCGCCGACGAAGCCGGTCGCCCCGGTGACGAGATGTGCGTCGCGGCCCCGTGTCGTGGTGGTGTTGGAGGTCATCGCGTCGCGGGGCTCGCTCGAGGGGGCAGAGGCGCAGGACGGGCGATGTGACGCGGGCCCGGTCGATCGTCGCGATCCCGGGGTCAGTTCGGACCGCGTGACGGGGCGGACGACGGCCGGGCCGCCCCCGATCCCCGGCCCGCCGTCGGCGTCGATCCAGCGGCGGGCGTCGCGGCGCCCGACGTGGTGGGCGCCGCGACGACGGGCACGGGCGCCATGCCGAGGTCCCCGGTGATCGGCGCGGCCTCCAGGGAGCGCGACGCAGCGGCCCGCTCGGTCGCCTCGGTCGACATGCGCCGCGCCTCGGCGTCGATGCTCGCGAGCAGCCCGGCCTTGCGTCGGTAGTTCACGTGGGCGTCGAGGTCGCGGCGCTTGAACGCGGTGTAGCGCTCGAGGAACTCGAGCCGCTCCTCGAGCCTGCGCTTGTGGATCCGCCGCGCGTCGTCGGGGCTGGTCAGGATGTGTGGCACGAGGATCATGAGCAGGTTGACCTTCTCGGTCCGACGCGTGCGCTTCTTGAACAGCCAGCCGAGCAGCGGGATGCGGCCGAGCCCGGGGACCTGCGACTCGGCGATCGTCTCGCGCTCCTGGACGAGCCCGCCGAGCACCAGCGGCTGGTCGTCCCGCGCGAGCACCTGTTCGAGCTCGAGCTTGCGCGAGTTGGTCGGGATGCCGAGCTCCTCGGCGGCGCCGAACGACTCGTTGTCGAGCTTGATGTCGAGCGAGACGGTGGTGTCGTCGTGGACGTGCGGCGTGACCTCGAGCGACAGCGCCGCCTTCAGCCGCTCGATGGTCTGGTTGTTGACGATGCCGCCGCTCACCGGGATCTGCTGGGTCGCCCCGCGCGTCGGCTTCGATCCGCCGACCTCGATCTTCCCCTTCTTGTTGTCCGCGGTGTAGATGTGCGTATCGGCGACGAAGTTCACGTCGCCGTCGGTCTGCATCGCCTGGATGACGACGCCGAACGACGGGATGTCGTTGTCGGTGCCGGCGAGCGCCGCCGATCCGGGGATCGCGGGCCCGATGACGCCCGCCGCGAGGCCGCTCAGCACCGACGGGCTGAGGGCGAAGCTGCTGGCGTCGGCCTGCTGGCTGCTCACGAAGCCGACGCCCGACGAGGTGTCGGAGCCGGTCGCCTGGCCGAAGTGCGCCGAGGCCCCGAGCGCGAGGTTCTTGTCCGTCGACAGCTCGAGCAGGAACACCTCGATGTAGACCTGGCGTCGCTCGATGTCGAGCTCGCGGATCACCCGCTCGACGGAGATGAAGTCCGACGGCGACGCGAGCACCACGAGCGATCGCGTGTCGGGATCGGCGGTCACGCGGATCTCGCCCTGCAGCCCCTCGCCGAGGGCCCGCACCACGGCCGGCGTCTTGCCGTCCTTGTCCTTGGTGACGCCGCCGGACAGGCCGTTCAGCACCTCGGCGACGCGCTCGACGTCGGCATTGACCACGCGCACCACGTTGATCCGCCCGCCGCCGCCGGGCAGCTCGACGTCGAGCTTGTCGATCAAGGGCAGGATCACGTCCCAGTCGCCCGGCTCCGCGACGACGACGAGCGTGTTGGTGCGGGCATCGACGATGACGCGGGCCGCCTCGGCGTGCCCCGAGCTCCCCTCGTTCTTCGCGTTGCCCTTGGCCTTCGTGCCGGCCTGCGCCGCCGACTCGCCGAAGAGCTGCCGCACGGTCTCGGCGACCGCGTCGGCCGGCGCGTGCTGCAGCTGGCGGAAGTACACCCGCGCCGCGGCAGCCTCGGTCCCCGCGAGCTGGTCGACGATCGAGAGAATCCGCCGCACGTTCGCGCCGGTGTCGGTCACGATGACGAGATCGTCGACGCTCTGCACGGCGGCCTGCTTGCCCTTCAGCGCCGTCACCAGCGCGACGATGTCCGCGGTGGTCTGCCCGTCGGTGCGGATGAGCTGGGTGACGTAGCGATCGTCCGGCGGCGGCTCGCGCCCCGGCTCGTACACCGGCAGCACGCGCCCCTCGGCCCCGACCGACTCGACGATCTTCTCGAACCCGGTCCCCTGCTCGAG
>LNFB01000076.1 GCA_001464385.1 Deltaproteobacteria bacterium Ga0077550
CGTCAGGTAGCGGCGGAAGAACGTCGCCGGCTCGGGGCGGCGACGGATGCCGAGGAAGTCGATGAGCTGGATGAACAGCCGGGTCTCGCCGCCGCTGCGGCGGCGGACCTCGTCGACGAGCGTGCGCAGGCCGGGGACGAAGCGGTCGTGGCCGATGCGGAGCAGCGGCCCGCTGGGCGCGTCGCGGATGCCGGTGGCCTCGACCACGACAGCGCCCGGCCGCCCCTCGGCGAAGCGGCCGTACCACTGCAGCACGTCGGGCGTGGTGAACCCGGCCTCGGTCGCGCGCCACGGCACCATCGCGGGGATCCACGTGCGGCGGCGCAGCGCGACCGGGCCGAGGGCGACCGGCGAGAACCACCGCGCGCTGCGGGCCGCCTCGGCGGTGGGCCAGCCGCCGTCGGGGGCTGCGTGCTTGATGCGTTCGGCGGGCCGGTACATCGCGGCGCGCAGCATAGCATCGACGCGTCGGCGACGAGGCGGGGGCCGGGGCGTCAGCCGAGCGCGAGCGGCGGACCGCGGTGGTGCGGCGAGCTCAGATCCTGGATTGGCCCGGCGGGCACGATGCCGGTCGGGTTGATGTGCGCGTGGCTGCGGTAGTAGTGCTGCTTGCAGTGCTCGACGTTGCTCACCGCGGCGACGCCGGGCAGCTGGTACACGTCGCGCAAGAAGCCCCACAGGTTCGGATAGTCGACGATGCGTCGCAGGTTGCACTTGAAGTGCCCGTGGTAGACGGCATCGAAGCGGAACAGCGTGGTGTAGAGGCAGATGTCGGCCTCGGTGACGACGTCGCCGCAGAGGAACCGGTTGGTGCCCAGCCGCGTCTCCCAGCCGTCGAGCGCTGCGAACAGCTCGGTCACGGCGCGATCGTATGCGCCCTGCGTGCGCGCGAAGCCGGCCCGGTACACGCCGTTGTTGACGGTGCCGTACATCGCGTCCAGGGCCGCCTCGATCGACGGTCGCAGCTCGATCGGCGCGAGGTCGAGCCGGCCGTGGCCCAGCGACGCGAAGCGGGTGCTCATCATCCGCAGGATCTCGCGCGACTCGTTGTTCACGATCGTGTTCGCGACGCGATCCCACAGCACCGGCACGGTGACCCGCCCGGTGAACTTCGGATCGGCCGCGCGATAGATCTCCCAGAGGTACGTCGCGCCGTGGATCGGATCGGGGACGACCCCGTCGGCGGGGGCGAACGTCCAGCCCTGCTCGCCCATGTACGGGTGCACGACGGAGACCGAGATCGCCTGCTCGAGCCCGAGCAGCGCCCGGGCCACGAGGGTCCGGTGGGCCCAGGGGCAGGCGAGGGCGACATAGAGATGATGGCGGCCCGCCTCCGCGGCCGCGGCCGGCTCGACCGTGCCGCGGAAGGTGGTCGGCGCGCGGGTGAACGCACCGCTTGCGTCGGTCGGGAAGCCCTGTTGCACGTGCCACGTGCCGCCGTCGAGATGACCCATGCCGCGAGGGTGCAGCAGCGATGGGCGAGGGACAACGGGCGAGTTGGCCCCATGAGCTGGGCGTTCGCGTCGCGATCGCGCGCACGTCCGCGGCACGGGAGGAAATCCGCGATGGCGGAGACTCGCGCGCGCGCCTATGCTGCGGCGCGCTGAAAGTAGGTCCCCGTGCTCCGACGTGCTCTGCTCGGCCTCGCTGTCCTCGCTGCCTGTGATCACGACGTCGACGAGGGCGTCTTCACGCCCAACAACACGACGGCGCCGATGCCGACGACGGTCGCGCCGACGCCCGATCCCGGCGCCGACGACGGCGCATCGGAATCGGGGAGCAGCGGCGCCGCGGCGGAGACGTCGAGCGACGGCGGCCCCGTCGATCAGCCCGATCCGACGGCGAACGACACCGGCGCCGATCCGACGTTCGGCGATCCAGCCGAGAGCTCGAGCGGCGGCGTCGATCCGACCGGCGTCGATCCGACCGGCGTCGATCCGACCGGCGGCGGCGCGGGGGCGTGCTGCGAGGTGCAGGTCGGCCCCGGCTGCGGCGACGCCGTGATCGAGGCGTGCGTCTGTGGGCTCGACGCCTTCTGCTGCTCGACGCAGTGGGACGACGTCTGCGTGGGCGAGGCCGCGGAGTGCGGGGCTGGCTGCGTCGGAGGTGGCGTCGGTGGCGACTGCTGCACGGCGCAGGCGGTGCCCGGCTGCTCGGACGCGGGGATCGAGGCGTGCGTCTGTGCGCTCGATGATTTCTGCTGCTCGACGCAGTGGGACGACACCTGCGTGCTCGAGGCGGCGGACTGCGGCGCGTTCTGTTAGGCGCGTGCCAGAGGCACGCGCCTCCGTGCCCGTGCCCGTGCCCGTGCCCGTGCCCGTGCCCGCCCCGTTGCCCGTGCCCGTGCCCGTCCCTGAAATAGTGCACGCCCCCCGAAGCGTCGAGGCGGCCCATGCCCCTCGCACGCACCGCCCCCGCGGCCCTGTTCGCCCTCACCACGGCCTGCGCGGCCCCGACGCAGGCTGTTCCTCCGAGCGTCGAGCCCACCCCGAGCGCGTCCACGCCGATCGATCACGCCGGCTGCTTCATGCTCTCGCGCGTCGACGGCAGCGAGGCGCAGATCGTCCACCCCTGGGAGTGCGCCGCCGCGACGCCGCCCGCCTCGACGTTCAAGATCCCGCACGCGCTCATCGCCCTGCAGCTCGGCATCGTCACCGATCCCGACGCGAAGGTGCCGTGGGACAAGACCCCGCAGTGGATGCCGGCCTGGGAGCAGGACCACTCGTTGCGCACGGCGCTGCGCGACTCGGTGCTGTGGTTCTTCCAACGGATCGCGCCGCAGGTCGGCCGCGAGCGCATGACCGAGTGGCTGACGGCGATGCACTACGGCAACGCCGATGCCTCCGGTGCGATCGATCAGTTCTGGCTCGACGGCGGCTCGCTGCGCATCACCGGCGCCGAGCAGCTCGCGTTCGTGCAGGCGTTCTTCGCCGGCACGCTGCCGATCGAGAAGGCCCACGTCGACACGGTCTCCGAGCTCCTGCGCGCGCCGATCCAACAATGGGCGTCGCGCCTGCCCGAAGGCCGCACGATGCCGGCGACCACCGCGGAGTTCCGGGCCAAGACGGGGACCGAGCGCGATCCCGCGGGCAACGTGACGTGGTGGGTCGGGGCGGTCGACGGGCCCCGCGGCCGATGGGTCTTCGTCAGCCGCGTGCGCGCCCCGGGCGAGCCGTCGTCGCGCTCGCCGGCGGTGGCCCAGGGCGCCGCTGCGCTCGCGGCCGCCGGCGTGCTGTGACGCCCGGCCTTGGGTACCCTCGCGCGCACATGCGTCGCCTCGCGTTCGCGCTCGTCCTGGGTCCCCTGGGCTGTCAGAAGCTCCCGCCGGCGGCGGTGCCCGGTGGCGCCGCGGCCGTCGTCGAACCCGCGGCCCCGGCGAAGGATCCGATGCGCGCCCGGCTCGCGGCCCTCGACGACGCGATCGATCGCGAGCGCGCGCGCCTCGGGGTGCCCGGCGCCGCGATCGTGATCGTGAAGGACGGCGCGGTGATCCACACCCGCGGCTTCGGCACCCGCGCCGTCGCCTCGGACGCGCCCGTCGGCCCCGACACCCTCTTCGCGATCGGCTCGACGACCAAGGCCTTCACCGCGATGCTCGCGATGATGGCCGTCGAGGCCGGCAAGCTCTCGCTCGACGCCCACCCGAGCACGTGCCTGCCGGGCTTCGCGATCCGCGGCGAGGGCAACGCCACGATCACCGTGCGCGACCTGATGACCCACACGAGCGGCCTGCCGACCGCCGATCTCGCGTGGACGACGGGCGCGATGACCAGCGACGAGCTCATCGCGGTGCTCGGCGAGATCGAGCCGGTCGCCGGCGTCCGCAAGGCGTTCCACTACCAGAACCTCGCGTACCTCGCCGCCGGGCAGTGCGCGGCGCGGGCCCTGGGCGGCGAGTACGAGCCGCTGCTGCGCGAGCGCATCCTCGATCGGGTGGGCATGGGCGCAGCGACGCTGCGCGTGGCGCAGATGCAGGCGCGTGCCGACGCCGCCCACGGTCACCACCGCGGCGCCGACAGCCGCACGCGCGAGGTGCCGATGCGCTCGCTCGACGCGGTCGCGCCGGCCGGGGCGATCAACGCGTCCGTCGCGATGCTCGGCGGCTGGCTCACGGCCCTCCTCGCGCACGGCGTCGTCGACGGCAAGCCGCTGCTCGCCCGTGCGCAGTTCGACGAGCTGTTGCGGCCGCAGTTCTCGGCCGGCCCGGGCATCGACTACACGCTGGGCTGGCTGCGCGCCCGCGCCGGGAAGGACTGGTACTACAGCCACACGGGCGGCATCGACGGCTTCACCGCGCTCGTGGGCTTCGTGCCCGAGCGCGGGCTCGGCTTCGCCTTCGTGAACAACGTCGATCACGCCGAGCTCCACGGCGTGGTCGCGCACGAGGTGCTCGCGCTGCTCGAGGACGCCCCGCCGCCGCCCGGCAAGCCCGACGTCGCGTCGGTCGACGAGGTCGGCACGTACGGGTTGCTCGGCGGCTTCAAGGTCGAGGTCGTCCGTGACGGCGAGCGCATCGCGGTCGTCGTCGCCGGTCAGCCGAAGTACCCGCTGGTGTTCGAGGAGGGGCGTCGCTATCGCCTCGGCGGCGCGGCGCCGGCGGGGTTCGGCGCCACGTTCCGGCCGTCCGCGGCGGACCCCAAGCGCGCCGAGATGCTGCTGGTGCAGCCGTTCGGCAACCTCGTGCTGCCGCGGCTCACGGCCGACGAGCTCGCCGCGGCCGCGACCGCGAGCCCGTCCGCCGACATCCGCGAGCTGCTCGGCATGTACCGCCCCGCGGGCGCGAAGGACGACGCGAGCTTCGAGATCGCCGCGATCGAGGGCCAGGGCGCGCTCGTCGTCCCCGGTCAGACGCCCGCGCCGCTGTCGCGGACGGGCGTCGATCACTACGGTCTCGCCGGGCTGCCCGACGTGTTCTGGATCGAGCCGCTCCGGGGCGGCGCGGCGAAGTTGGTCACCGGGCTGCGGCTGCACAAGCCCGACGGCGATCTCGAGCTCGCGCTGGTGGCATCGTCGGCGCCGCCGTCGATCGCGATCGAGACGGTGCTGGCCAAGCGCGCCGCGGCCCACGGCAGCGCGCGCCTGGCCAAGCACGGAAATGTCCGCCTCGAGAGCGCGCTGACGTTCGTCCACCAGGGCCTGCGCGGCCGCTCCGTGACCCTGCGCGCCGCGGGCGATCGGTGGATCGACGACGTCCGCCTCCTCGGGGCCGGCCGCGAGATCGGCCGCATCCGGATCGGCTTCGACGGCGCGCCGTGGCAGCGGGTGTCGTTCGCCCCCGAGCAGGAGATCGAGCCGCTCGGCGCCCACGCGATCACCCTCGACGCACCGTTCGACGCCATGGGCCCGGTCGCCAAGGAGTTCTCGAGCGCGGCGGTCTGGCGCACGGGCATGGTCGGCAAGCGCCCCGTCGTCGTCGTCCGCTTCACCACCGAGTGGGGCGCGGTCGTGCTCGACAGCTACGACGCCAAGAGCTTCCTGCTGCTGCGTCGCGAGCTCGACCTGCCGACCGACACCGACGGCGGTCGCACCCGCGAGACCCGCACGTACTCCGAGTACCGCCGCATCGCGGGGGTGATGATCCCGCACGTCGTCGAGGTCGAGTCCGTGCAGGGCAAGGTCGTCGCCCGCGTGACCAAGGTGGCCTTCGACGAGGTCCTGCCCACCGACGCGTTCGCAGTCCCGCGATAGTCCGCGTCGACGCCCGCGCGCGCGCCCGACCGCCCCGGCGGCCCCGGCGTGCCGTACACTGCCGCCGCCGGGGACCGCCCGCGACCACCAGCGCTGAGATGTCCCGCCGCCACACCTACGCCGCCGTCTTCCTCGTCGCCGCGGCCACGCTGGTGCTCGAGATCCTCCTGACCCGCATCACGTCGGTGGTCGCCTGGTACCACCTGGCGTTCTTCGTGATCTCCCTGGCGATGTTGGGGATGACCGCGGGCGCGGTGTTCGTGTTCGTGCGACCCGGCCTGTTCGTCGCGGAGAAGGTCGGCGCGCGCATGGCCCAGTGCGCGATCGCCTTCGCCCTGGTGATGCCGCTGGCGATGCGCTTCGCCCTGTCGATCCCGCTCAGTCCGATCGCCGATCTCTCGGGCTTCTTCGCGATGCTCGGGTACGGTTGCCTGCTCGCGCTGCCCTTCGGCGTCGGCGGCGTCGTGCTGACGCTCGCGCTCACGCGCGCGGGCCTGCCCGAGGGCCGGGTCTACGGCGTCGATCTGATCGGCGCGGCGTTCGGCTGCGCCGCGGTCGTGCCCCTGCTCGCGTGGGTCGACGCGCCGTCGGCCGTGTTCGTCGCGGCCGCGGTCGCGGCGCTGTCGGGCTGGGCGTTCGCTCGCGGCGCGGACCTGCCGGCGCGCACCGGCCACGTCGCGCTCGTCGTCGCGGCGCTGCTGTCGATCAGCGCGTGGGTGAACGTCACCGGCGCTGGAAGTCTCCTGCGGCCCAACGCGCTGCTCGGCCCCAAGTGGATCAAGGGCCTCGCCGAGTGGCCCGAGCGCTACAGCTACGTCGGCTGGAACACCTACTCGCGCGTGACGGTGGACCAGGAGATCGTCATGCCGCCGACGTTCTGGGCGGCGGGGCGCAGCGTACCGCCCGAGATGCTGCAGCCGATCCCGCAGCGGTGGCTGCTCATCGACGGCGCGGCGGGCACGGCGATGGCCGGTCTCGACACCGATCCCACCGACGGCCGCCCCGGCAGCGTCCAGGACCACGCGTACCTGGCGTGGGACGTCACCGCGTTCGCCCACGCGATGCGGCCCAGGGGCGGCGCGGCGGTGATCGGCGTGGGCGGTGGGCGCGACGTGCTCGAGGCGGCGCGCGTCGGTCACGATCCGGTCGTCGGCATCGAGCTCAACGGCCTCATCGTCGCGCTACACCGCGACACGATGCGCGACTTCTCGGGGATCGCCGATCTGCCGAATGTCGAGCTGGTCGAGGACGAGGCCCGCTCGTACCTCGCCCGCGACACCCGGCGCTACTCGGTGGTGACGATGTCGCTCATCGACACCTGGGCGGCGACCGGTGCGGGGGCCTACGCGCTCTCGGAGAACGGCCTGTACACGGTCGAGGCCTGGCGCGTGTTCATGTCGCGGCTCGAGGACGACGGCATCTTCACGGTGTCGCGCTGGTACAAGCCCGACTCGCCCGGCGAGACCGCGCGCATGCTCGCGCTCGCCTACCAGACGCTGTGGTCGGCCGGCATCGAGAAGCCGCGCGCCCACGTCATCCTGCTGCAGAACCAGCACATCGCGACGCTGCTCATGTCACCGTCGCCGTTCTCGCGGCGCGACCTCGACGCGATGCAGAAGCTCGCCGTCGAGCGGGGCTTCAACATGATGCTGACGCCGCGCAAGCTGCCGCTCAACCCGCTGCTCTCCGAGGTGGCGCAGCTCCCCGACGCCGCGACGCTGGCGAGCTGGGCCGACGGTCAGCTCCTCGATCTGTCGGCGCCCACCGACGCGCGACCGTTCTTCTTCAACATGCTGCGGCCGTCGACGTGGTTCCAGCCGCCGCCCGAGGTCGACGCGCTGGACCTCGGCTTCCTCGGCAATCTCCACGCCACGCAGACGCTCGTGTACGCGACGCTGGCGAGCGCCCTGCTCACGTTGTTCGCGGTGGTCGTGCCGCTGTGGCTGCGCCGCGGGGCGCTGGCCGGCTACGGCGGGCTCGACCTCGCGGCGGCGTGCGGCTACTTCGCCCTCATCGGCCTGGGCTTCATGTTCGTCGAGATGGGCCTGCTCTCGCGGCTCAACGTGTTCCTCGGTCACCCCACGCTCGCGCTGTCGGTGCTGCTGGGCGGCATCATCCTCTTCACCGGGTTCGGGTCCCTGGCGAGCTCGCGGATCGGGCTCGGGGCGGATGCGGCCTCGCGTCGCTGGGCCCGGCTGTTCCCGCTGCTCCCGGCGGTGTGCATCATCACGGCGCAGCTGGTCCTCGACCCGGTGATGACCGGCCTCGCGAGCGCCTCGACGCCCGCGCGCGTGGCCGTGAGCGTGGCCATCGTCGCACTGCCGGCGCTGGGCATGGGTCTCGGGTTCCCGCTGGGTCTGCGCCTGTGCGATCGCCTCGGCGGGCCGGATCGGCCGTCGCTGGGCCCGTGGATGTGGGGGCTCAACGGGGCCTGCGGCGTCGTGGCCAGCGGTCTCGCGCTGACGTGCTCGATGGCCTGGGGAATCCGCACCACACTCGTGCTCGGTGCGTGTTGCTACGTGGCACTGCTCGTCTGTACCGCTCGCTTGAGCCGCGCACCCAAAGCGGGATAGCTTCGGCTCGCTCATGCCGGCCCCTTTGCTTTCCTGGTGGATGACCCTCGCGCTCGTGGCTCCGCCGGATTCGGGGGCCGCACCGTCGGGCCCGGACACCGCGCCGTCACCCGGCGGCGACGTGCGTCGCGGCTACGACGGGCCGCTGCAGGTGGAGTCCGACGCGGCGGCCACGGAGCCCGAGGTGGCGCCCGAGCCCGTCGAGCCGGTACCAGTCGAGCCGGCGCCGGTCGAGCCCACCGTCGCGCCCGAGCCGCTGCCGCCCGAGGTCGCCGCCGCGTGGGCGCCGAGGAAGAAGCGCCCCGCGCCGCGCGCCCTCGCGACGATCGACGGCTACGGCTACCCCGAGTCGGAGGTCGCGACGATCGGCAAGCGCCGCGTCCACTTCATGCCCGGCATCTCGGTGCGCAACCAGGTCGGCTACGTCTCGCCGTTCACACTGGATCGCTTCGGCCAGAAGTACTCCGAGGGTGGCATGACCACCGGCCGCATCCGCGTGAACCCGACCTTGGCGGTGGGCAAGAAGTTCAAGCTGGTCGGCAACGTCGACCTCGCCAACGGGCGATGGGCGCCCGACGGCTCCGATGATCCCGTCATCGACGCGATCATCCAAGACGGCCAGCCGCCGCCGCGGACGCGGCTGCGCATCGTCGACCCGCGCGAGCTCTACCTCGAGTGGCGCACGGCGATCGGCCTGCTGCGGGTCGGTCAGCAGGCGTTCACGTGGGGCCAGGGCATGCTGGCCAACAACGGCAACTACGTCGATCGCTACGGGGACATGCGCTTCGGCGACGACGGGCCGGGCGACATCTTCGAGCGGGTGCTGTTCGCGACCAAGCCGTTCCAGAACCGCATCGGCAAGATCAAGGACCTCGCGATCGCGATCGGCGGCGACCTCGTGTATCGCGACGAGCGGGTGAACCTGCTGAAGGGCGATCTCGCCGGGCAGGGCCTCATCGTCCTGCGCTACCAGCCCGAGAAGAACCCCAGCAACCACATCGGCGGCTACGCGGTCTATCGCAAGCAGGAGAACGCCGACGACGGCGATGTCTACCCCGACGACGACTCCCTCGAGGTCGGCGTCGTCGACATCACGGGGCAGGGCACGCACTGGATCTCGGATCGCCTGCAGCTCATCGGTGCGTTCGAGGGCTCGTTCATCTTCGGGCGCACGACCTCGGCGCGCGACCAGTACGGCGCCCACAAGATCGCCCAGGGCGGCGCAGTGGCCCGCGGCTACGTGGGCAAGCACGACAGCTGGCTGGTCGGGCTCGACACCGGGTTCGCGACCGGCGATCCGAACCCGACCGATCGCTGGATCAACAACTTCACGATGGACGCCGGCCACACGGTCGGCCTGGTGCTGTTCAACCAGGTCAACGCGTGGCGCTCGGCGCAGACGCAGATCCTCGCCGAGAACGGCGAGCTCACCGGCGTCCCGCTGAACGGCACGCAGTTCCTGCCGACGCGCGGCGGCGTGTCGAACGCGTTGTACTTCCACCCCAAGGCCCGCTACTCGCTGTGGGAGCGGCTCGAGATCTGGGGCGGCCCGCTCGTCGCGTTCGCGCCGGTGCCGATCATCGATCCGTACACGACGCGCCTCGGCGGCGGCACGCCGACCAACAGCGCCGGCGGCGATGGGGCCAAGCGCTACTACGGCACCGAGCTCGACGTGGGCATCCGCGGGCGCGTCGACATCCGCAACTTCTGGTTGATGGCCGGCTTGCAGGGCGGCGTGCTGCTGCCCGGGGCCGGCCTCGCCAACGCGATGGGCAACGCGGACAAGGCCGTCGGCGCGGTGTGGTTCCGGACCGAGATCCGATACTGAGATCCGATATCGAGATCCGGGATTGGGTCGCGGTCCGGCCGCGCGTCCCTGCGGCCGCATCACGGACGCATCAGGACGCGTCGCAGTGTGACGTGGCTCGCCAATCTGTCCCTGGTCGGTTGCCGCAGGCCGTCGGCGTGGGCCACACTGGGGGGGTGATGCGGCGGATCATGCCGGTGCTGTTGGGCGCGATCGTCTCGGTGCCCGCGGGGGCGCACGCCGCCGCGCAGGATCCGACGGCCGTGACACCACCGGCCGCGACGCCGCCGGCCGCGACGGCGCCACCGCCGAGCGCCGCGCCGCCGCCGAGCGCCGCGCCTCCGCCGACGACGGCACCGGTCGCGCCGGCCGAGCCTCCGCCCGCGACGCCGCCGCCCGCGACACCGCCGCCCGCGACGACACCGCCCGCGACGACACCGCCCGCGACGACACCGCCCGCGACGGCTCCGCCCGCGACGGCTCCGCCTGCGACGGCTCCGATCACGACGACACCGCCCGCAACGACACCGCCTGCAACGACGCCGCCCGCAACGACGCCGCCCGCAACGGCTCCGATCACGACGGCCCCGCCCACGTCGCCGCCGCCCGCCACCGCCGCGACGATGGCCCCGACCGCGGTGCCCGACGCGGGTGCGGCCGCGCCGGCGCCGATCCCCGATGCGGCCTGGGCGGCGATGAAGGACAAGAAGGTGATCCTCGAGCGCGTCGAGGGCGAGCCGGTCAACGGCAAGCTCATCGCGCACGAGGGCACGCACGCCGTCGTGCTGCAGGACGACGGCGTCATCACGTCGGTGGCCAAGCAGGACGTCGCCGCGCTCAAGTCCGGCGACGTGGCGCCGCCCGCCCCACCGGCCGCGGGCAAGGACGCCCCCACGCCGCCGACGCCCACCAAGCCGAAGGACGACTGGAAGTGGCACAAGCTCGGCCTGTTCACGACGCACGGCGTCGCGTACTCGCGGTGGCGAACGCCGCACTACGTCTCGGGCGGCGCGACGTACAACCTCGACGGCGGCGTGGGCTTCAACTTCGGCCCGCGCTTCGGCGTCTACGCGCTGGTCGGCGGTGCGGTCGGGGCCCGGCTGCGCGACAAGACGGTGCGGGGCAACTACGGCCACTTCGCGCTGTCGTTCCTCGTGCGCCGCAAGTACGTCGCGTTCATCCCCGGCATCGGCCTCGCGCTGTCGGGGCGCCGCGGCCCGGATGATCAGCGGGTGCGTGAGACCGGCGTGGCGATCCCGATCAAGCTGATGGGCCTCATCCCGATCAAGAAGGCCGGCCGCGCCGACGAGCTGCAGATCATGATCGGGCTCGGCTACGACCTTGCGATCCTCGCCAACACCCGACCGCTGAACAGCATCGCGCTGCAGGTCGGCGTCGCGCGGTTCTAGCCGTCGGTGTCGACGGCCTCGACGTCGGCGGGCTCGGTGTCGGCGACCTCGGTGTCGACGGGCTCGGCGTCGACCGCCTCGGAGTCGACCGCCTCGCCGTCCGGCGTCGCGGCGGACTCGTGCGCCGGCGCGTCGGCGTCGACCTGCGGGAGGTCGGCGAACCGCGCTGCGGTGCGGGCTCCGTGACGCTGCAGGGCCTCGCGGGCGCGCTCGAGCTCGCCGCGCAGGGTGACGGTCTCGAGCCGCGAGGCCTCGGCGTCGGCCCGCGCGTCGGCGGCATCGGCCCACGCCCGCGCGACCTGGCTGGTGCGCTCGGCCTCCTCCTGCCGGCGACACTCGGCGACCGCGAGCGGGAGATCGTCGGCCGCGACGCCGGTGAACTCGCGTCGCTCGCGGTCGCGCTGCCCGTGCTCGACCTCGACGCTGCCCTGCGGCACCGTGGCACCGGCGGCGAACTGCCGCCCGCGATCGAGCTCGACGGTGGTCGTCCGGAAGACCTCGATGCAGCGCTGGAACACCAGGCTCGGGGTCGGCAAGCAGTGGCCGTCGACGTGTTGCTCGCCGCGGGGGCACCGCTCGGCGTCGACGTAGGTGGGCATGCAGGCGAGGAGGGATCCCCAGATCGCCGCGGTGGAGCACGCATTTCGCAAGATCATGGGGACTCTGTCCGCCCCGGGCCGCCGCGGATCCACCGTGCGACCGCGTGTCGCGTCGGCGGCGCGTCCGCAGCATCGTCCGCGCCTGGGAACCTCGCGGCCCCTCGATCGAACATGACCTCCAGGGGGTTCGATGGACGGACACACGCGCAGCGGTCTCGGGTTCGTGCAGGTCGCGTGCGTCGTCGCGGTCGCGTCCTTCGCCGCGACGGCCCACGCGGACGAGACCGCGCCGCGGTTCCGGCAGGGGCCGGTGGGGCGCTACGTGCAGCTGTCGCCCGAGCAGGCGGCCCTGGTCGCCGCGACGCCGCGGCAGCAGACCACCACGCACACGATCTTCCTCAACCGCTGCCCTGGCGGCCTCACGCTCACGCAGGGCGTGGCCGACGACTCGCGCGCGAACGTCTCGAGCATCGTCACCGGATCGATCAACCTGCCGCCGTATCCCCACGGTGACGCGGCATGGGCCGAGCTCGTCCAGGGCACGCGCGAGATGTTCGCGCCGTTCGGCGTGACGATCACCGACGTCGATCCCGGGCAGGCGCCCCACGACGAGGTCGTCGTCTGCGGTTCGGACGTCCAGGCGGGCTTCGAGGGGGCCGCCGGCGTCGCGCCGTTCACCTGCGCGGTGATCCCCAACGCGATCACCTACGTCTTCCCCGAGACCATCGGCAACGACGCGCGCTTCACCATCGAGACGATCGCACAGGAGGCCGCCCACGCCTGGGGACTCGACCACGAGTTCAAGTGCGAAGATCCGATGACGTACCTGCTCGACTGCGGGGACAAGAGCTTCCAGGACGGGCAGTACCCCTGCGGCGAGTACGAGGCCCGGGCGTGCAACTGCGGCGGCAACACGCAGAACGCCCACGAGCACATCCTCGGCCTGTTCGGCGCGGGTACGCCCGACACCCAGGCGCCGAGCGTCACGATCACCAGCCCCAGCGACGGCGCCGCCTTCGATGCCGGCGCCGACTTCCAGATCGCGATCGACGTCGCCGACGACCTCGAGGTCAGCGTCGCGAACCTCTACGTCAACGGCGCCCTCGCGAGCACCGACGACACCGCGCCGTTCGGCCCGTGGCCGGTCCACGACACGCCCGAGGGCCGCCACGAGTTCCAGGTCGAGGTCATCGACGCCGCGGGCAACCTCGGCACGAGCGACGTCGTGACGATCGAGGTCGGTGACGCCGCGCAGGGCGACGGCGGCGAGGGCACCGACGGTGGCGACGGCACCGACGGTGGCGGTGGCGACGAAGACGAGGACGACGACGGCGCCGGCGCCGACGGGATCACGGGCGGTGCGATTCCCCCGGGGTACGGCGGACGGGGCGAGCAGGCGGGCGGCTGCGCGATGGGTGGCCGATCGGGCGGAGCGGCGGGATGGCTGGTGGTGATCGTGCTCGGGCGGATCGCGGCGCGACGCCGCCGATGCCAGCGGCTCAGCGTCACGCCTCCGTGATCGCCGACCACGGCGCCCACGCTTCGCCGCCCAGCGCGACCCAGGTCGCGACGAGCTCCAGCATCCGATCTGCCGCGGGGACCTGCGACGTCTCGACGAGCGCCGCGGCCCGTCGCAGGTGATCGATCGCGCGGTCCTTCGCGTCGGCGAAGACGCGCGCCGCCGCGAGCTCGGCGCGGGCCCGTTCGCGCGGAGAGGTGCCGTCGCTGCGGGCGTAGTGTTCCAGCGCCGCGGCGATGTGCGCCTCGGCGCGGCGGCGGCCGGCGTCGCCGAGGCGCAGCGCCGTGATCGCGGCCTCGAGCTCGGTCCAGCCGAGCGTGTCCTCGGAGAGGCGGCCACGGGAGAGCGTGAGGGCCCGATCCCACGCGACGAGCGAGCCCTCGGGATCGCCGAGCTCGCGGCGCGCGCGGGCGACGAGGGTCCACAGGTTCGCGCCGCCGTCCCCCTGATACTCGCCGCCGCGATCGAGGGCGATCGAGGCGTGGCGCAGGGCGTCCTCGGGGCGGTGCACCTCGAGCGCGGCGACGGCGAGGTTCTGCAACGAGATCATCACGCGCGCATCGTCGGGGGCGTCGGTGCGCTCGAAGATCGCGAGGGCCGCGAGCAGCGTCCGGTAGCCGCGGTCGTAGTCGCCCAGCTGGCGGTAGACCATGCCGAGGTTGCCGAGCACGAAGCCGACGAAGGGATGCAGCTCGCCGTAGTCGGCGACGGCGGCGGCGTGGGCACGCTCGAGGGTGAGCACGGCGTCGCGGAGCCGGCCCCGCTGGATCTGCACGATGCCCAGCACGTTGATCGCCGCGATCGCGTCGGGGTGGCCGGGGCCTGCGTGCTGCTCGACCAACGCGATGGCCTCGACGAGCGCCGGCTCGGCGAGGTCGAGCTGACCCGCCTGGGTCCGCATCGTGCCGAGGGTGGTGAGCGCGGAGGCGCGGACGTCGGGCGGTGCGCCGTCGGACAGCGCCTCGGCCAGCGCCGCCTCGGCGTCCGCCGTGCGGCCCATCGCGAGCAGCGCCTGGCTCGCGGTGGATCCGATGGCGGCGCGGCGCTCGGGCGTCGGCGCGATCGCCAGCGCGAGGTTCGACCATCGCAGCGCGTCCTCGTGATCCCCGCGCCACGTTGCGCCGAGGGCGAGGTTGCACGCCGTGTCGGTCGCGAGCGCGTCATCGCCGAGCTCGTAGGCGCGCAGGTACGCGTCCTCGAGCACCGGCATCGCCTCGTCCCAACGCGCGGCGCGGGCGATCACCGTGCCGAGCAGGGCGCGGGCCTCGGCCGCGAGCCGCGGATCCGCGGTGGCATCGGCCCGATCCCGCAGCGCCTCGGCCTCGCCGATCTCGAGCTCGGTGCCGGTGAGCAGCATCGCCGCGCGGGCGGACGACACCTCGCGGGAGATCGCGCGCGCCTCGGACGTCGCGGCGCCGCTGGTGGGCACCCTCGCCGTGCAGCCCCGCGGCGGCTCGAGGCGCTCCGCGGCCGCGGCGGCGCTGCTCGTGACGGTCGGGCTCGCGGTCTCGATCAGGCCCGCGAGCTCGTCGAGCGCCGCGACGCGATCGTCCAGACAGCCGAGCGCCGCGTCGCTCGGCGCGGGGCCGCGACACACCTCGTCGTGGGCGTCGATCCAGGCCTGCGCGTACGCGTCGAACGTCTCGACCACGCGCGCGGCCGTCGTACCGGCGTAGGCGACCGGCGCGTCGGCGAGCGCAGCGTGCAGCGCCCGCGCCCGCGCGGGGCTCCACGCCGCCTCGAGGC
Source organism: Deltaproteobacteria bacterium Ga0077550 (assembly GCA_001464385.1). Classification (GTDB taxonomy): domain Bacteria; phylum Myxococcota_A; class Polyangia; order Nannocystales; family Nannocystaceae; genus Xiheibacterium; species Xiheibacterium aquaticum. The sequence continues at coordinate 15,342 of LNFB01000076.1, forward strand.
GATCGTGCCCGCGGCACCGCGCGGGGACGCCGACGAGCGGCGCTGCGATCACACCGACCGGCACCAGCACGCCGAGGGCGACGGCGGCGGCGAGCCAACGTGATCGCGGCCGCGCCGCCTCCTCGATCGCGGCGGAGAGGGACTGCATCGTCGGCCAGCGTCGCAGCGGATCCACCGCGAGCCCGCGCTCGATCACCCGCCACAGCGCGGCCGGGGCCCCGCCGCGCGGTCGGGCCCGCCGACGTCCGGCCAGCACCGCGGCGCGCAGCGTCGGCAGGTCGTCGCCGGGGAACGGACGTCGCCCCGCGAGGGCCTCGAACAGCGCGACGCAGTACGCGAACTGATCGCTGGCCGCATCGGATCGCCCGCCGTCGAACTGCTCGGGGGACATGTACGCCGGCGTGCCCAGCAGGCCCGAGCGCGACGTGCCCTCGAGCGTGGTCTCGTCCGGAGCCCCCGCGCTCGGACCGTAGGCCGAGGCCAACCCGAAGTCGACCACACGCACGCGGGGGCGCCCGTCGTCGCCGCGATCGACCAGCGCGTTGTGGGGCTTGAAGTCGCGGTGCACGATGCCGAGCGCGTGCGCGGCCGCGAGCCCGCGTGCGGCGTCGAGGTAGGCCGCGACGATCTCCGGCCATGCTCGTCCGCGCTGCCACGTCGCGAGCGGCTCGCCGTCGACGAACTCCATCGCGAACCAATCGGCGCCGGCCTCGAGCACCCCCACCACGTTGGGGTGGGCGAGCCGGGCCAGCGCCCGCGCCTCGCGGCGCAGCCGGGACGGCTCGGGCGCGGCGACGCCGGGGTGCATGCGCTTGATCGCGACGCGCCGGTGCAGGAGCGGATCGTCGGCCTCGTAGACCACGCCCATGCTCCCGCGCCCGACCTCGCGGCGCACCGCGTAGCGATCGATGCGGGTGGGCATCGCGCGCGCGGTGCCGTGTCCGTCCTCGGGATCGGTCGTCGCGCTGTCGAGGGCGCGGGCGACCCCGGCGATCGCGAGGCGGCACGACTCGCACGTGCTCGCGTGGGCCAGCGCGGCGCGCCGCAGGCCCTCGTCGCACGCAGGCTCGACGATCGCGAGCAGCTCCTCGACCTCGAGACACCCGCGCCCTGCGATCGCACCGCCCGGCAAACCCGCGTATGGTAGCCGGAGCATGCCGGACGCGCCGCGACCCGCCGAGGTTTTCTGCGCGGCGCTGCCCGAGCCGGTCCGCGCGGCGTGGGCCGCGATCGACCAGCTCGACGCGATCCTCGAGCGTGCGCACGCAGGGGCGCAGATGCCTACGCCGGCCGCGGCACCGAGCCTCCTGCGCCACCTGAGCTCGGTGGCGACGCGCGTCGCCGAGGTGCTGCCCTCGGCCGCCGCGATCGAGCGGCTCGACCACGCCGGCATCGCCCTCGCCGATGCGTGCGCCGACGGCGAGCCGCGGGCGGTCGCGGCCTTCACCCGCGTCCACCTCGCGGACATCGATCACGCCATCGGCCGCGCGCGGGCGCCCGCGCACCTCGTGGACGACATCCGTCAGATCGTGCTCGCGAAGCTGCTGCCGCCGGGCCGCAAGCTCGCGCGTTACGGGGGCACCGGCGCTCTGCAGAACTGGATCCGGGCGGTCACCGTCCGCGAGTCGATCTCGGTGCTGCGCAGCGCCGAGGCGCCCGCGCTCGACGAGGACGCCGTCGCCGAGGTCGCGGCCGGCGGCGATCTCGAGCTGTCGTTCGTCAAGGGGACCTACCGCGAGCAGTTCCGCGAGGCCCTGCGCGTGACGTTCGAGGCCCTCGATCCCGAGGATCGCGCCGTGCTCCGCTATCGCTTCCTCGACGGCCTCACCCTGGATCAGCTCGCGGTCGTGCTCGGCGTCCACCGGGCCACGGGGGCGCGCTGGCTCGCGCGGCTCCGCGACGAGCTCGTCCGCGGGGTGAGGACGCGGCTGTGCGACGCGATCGGGGTCGACCGCGGCGAGTTCGAGGGCATGCTCGCCCTGGTCCGCAGCAACCTCGAGATCACGATCGGCGGGCTGCTGCGCGAGCCTCCGCGCGGGCCCTGATCGTCGCGCCGTCGCGGCCGGATCGCCGACCGCGACGGGCCCGGCCGGCCCTCTAGCGGGCGGTCGGCGTGATGAGCCCGAGCCGCGCGCCCTGGGCGTCGCGCACGAAGGCGAAGCGGCCGATCCCGGGCATCTCCATCGGCTCGCCCTCGGCCTTGCCGCCGTTGCGCGCGAGCCGGAGGAGCGTGGCGTCGAGATCGGTGACGTGCACGTACGGCAGCCAGTGCGCGGGGATCCCCGCCGCCGGCGATTGCATGATCCCGCCGCGCTGCTTGCCCGCGTTCTCGAGCATGTAGTACGCGCTGCCGCCGGGCATCTCCATCGCGCTGTGCGTGTAGCCGAACGCGTTGGTGTAGAACGCGAGCGCCGCCTTGGCGTCGGGCGACCACAGCTCGTTCCAGTGGAACGAGCCGGGACCCTTGGCCTCGGGGTGGTCGCCCTGGAGCGGGCGGAAGATCATCAGCGGCGCGCCGTGGGGATCGGCGACCGGTTGCATGCGGCCGACGGTCGGCACCTCGAAGGCGTCCATCAGCAGCTTGCCGCCGTTCGCGGCCACGCGGCGCGCGGTCGCCTCGACGTCGTCGACCGAGACGTACGACACCCAGCTGGGCTGCGTCACGCCCGGGGGCAGGGGCGCGAGTCCGCCGAGCGAGGCCTCGCCGGCCTTGATCATCGGATACGTGGTCGGACCCATCGCGAAGTCCTCGATCCTCCACGGCAGGACCTCGGTGTAGAAGCGGCGGGCCGCGCCCGCGTCGTTGCTGAGATACTCGAACCAGTTGAAGCGTCCGGCGTCGATCGACATCGTCTTGGCGTCCTCGTCTTGCGGTGGCGCCAGGGGTGGGGTGGGCCATCCGCCCCTCGCCCCCTGGCTTCGGGGGCTGGTCGAACGACGGCGGAGCCACTCGACACCCCGCCGGAGAAATTCCCGATCGCCGTGCAACGCCGCGGAATCACTCGGGCCAGAGAAAAATTCGCGACGGCTGTCGATCGCGGGCCCGTCCGATCGACCCTGCTCTCGGGGCCGGCAACGGCCGCCCCCGGAGTCTCCCATGCAGTTCCTCCTCCTCATCTACGAGTCCGAGTCCGCCCAAGCCACCCGCACCGAGGGCGACAACCACGCGATGTTCGCCGAGTACATGGCGTTCACGGCGTCGATCAAGTCCGCGGGCAAGATGATCGCCGGCGACGCGCTGCAGCCGGTCGAGACCGCGACCACGCTGCGCATCCGCGACGGCAAGACCCTCATGACCGATGGGCCGTTCGCCGAGACCAAGGAGCAGCTCGGCGGGTACTACCTCGTCGAGGCCAACGACCTCGACGACGCGCTGTCGATCGCCGCGCGGATCCCCACGGCGAAGACCGGCAGCATCGAGGTCCGTCCGGTCATGGTCTGGACGTGATCCGGGCGCGCGGGCGGGTATGCTTGCCCCTTGTCCGTCGACGCCCGCGCCGAGCTGCAGTCGTTGATCCGCGAGCACCACGCGTGGGTGCTCGCGCGCGTGGTCCGTCAGGTCCACGACCTCGAGCTCGCGGAGGATTCCCTCTCGCGGGCGATCGAGGCTGCGCTCGTGCAGTGGCCGGAGACCGGCGTGCCCGAGGCGCCGCGGGCGTGGCTGGTGCGAGCCGCCCGCAACAAGGCCATCGACGAGCTGCGCCGCCGGGCGTCGTGGGCCCAGAAGAGCCGCGACGTGACGCTGCTCGGCGAGCTCGACGCCGAGGCAGGGACCGACGACGTGCCGATCCGCGATGACATGCTCCGGCTGCTGTTCACGTGCTGTCACCCGGCGCTGGCCGAGGACGCGCGGGTCGCCCTCACGCTGCAGGTCGTCGGTGGCCTGCAGGCCGACGAGATCGCCCGGGCGTTCCTCGTCTCCACCACGACGATGTCGCAGCGGCTGGTGCGGGCCAAGCGGAAGATCCGCGACGCCGGTGTGCCGTACCGCGTGCCCGGCCCCGACGAGTTCGGCGAGCGCGTCGACGGCGTGCGCGCGGTGGTCTATCTCGTGTTCAACGAGGGCTACTCGGCGACCCACGGCGAGGCGCTGGTCCGCCACGATCTGTGCCGGCACGCGATCCGCCTCGGCGAGGCGCTGCTCGAGCTGTTCGACGGCGACGGCGAGTGTGCCGGCCTGCTCGCGCTGATGTGGCTGCACGAGTCGCGCCGCGCGGCGCGACAGGACGCGGCCGGCGATCTCGTGCTCCTCGCCGATCAGGATCGCGACCGCTGGGACCGGGGGCAGATCGAGCGCGGCACCGCGCTGGTGACGATGGCGCTGCGCCGCGGGCCGCCCGGGCCCTATGCGCTGCAGGCCGCGATCGCTGCGGTCCATGCCAACGCGCCCGACGCCGCGTCGACCGACTGGCCGCAGATCGTCCTGCTCTACGATCGCTTGCTCGCGGCGATGCCGACCCCGATCGTCGCGCTCAACCGCGCGGTGGCGCTGGCGTTCGCGCGCGGCCACGAGGTCGGGCTCGGCGCGATGGACTCCCTGGGCGACGCGCTCGCCGAGTACTTCTTGTTCCACGCCGCGCGCGCCGATCTGCTGCGCCGGTGCGGTCGCGCCGACGAGGCGGTGCGGGCCTACGAGCGGGCGCTCGCGCTGTGCCGCAACGACGCCGAGCAGAGGTTCTTGCGCGCACGCATCGCGGCCGTCCGCGGGCGCACCTGACTATCGATACGCCTCGGCCTGCAGCGTGAACAGCCGCGCGTAGCGACCGCCCTGCTCGAGCAGCGCGACGTGGCTGCCGCGCTCGATGATGCGACCGCCCTGCAGCACGACGATCTCGTCCGCCATGCGCACCGTCGAGAAGCGGTGGGAGACCAGCACGACCATCTTGTCGGTGGCCAGCCGTCGCACGCGCTCGAACGCCTCGGCCTCGGCCTCGGCGTCCATCGCCGCGGTGGGTTCGTCGAGCACGACCAGATCGGCCTTGTCGCGCATGAAGGCGCGGGCCAGCGCGATCTTCTGCCACTGCCCGCCCGAGAGCTCGCGCCCGCCGGGGAACCACTTGCCGAGCTGGGTGCGGTAGCGATCGGGCAGCTCGCCGATGAAGCCATCCGCCATGCCGGCCTCGGCGGCGCGCTCCCAGCCCTCGGCGTCGCCGAAGCGGTCGACGTCGCCGGCGCCGATGTTCTCGCCGACCAGCAGCTGGTAGCGCACGAAGTCCTGGAAGATCGCCCCGACGCGCGCCCGCAGCGTGGGCGGATCCCACTGCCGGAGGTCGAGCCCGTCGAGGAGGATCCGACCCGCGGAGGGCTCGTACAGCCCTGCGAGCAGCTTGATGATGGTGGTCTTGCCCGCGCCGTTGTCCCCGACCAGTGCGAGCGCGCGGCCGGGTCGCAGCACGAAGTCGATGTCGTGCAGCGCGGGCTCGGTTGCCCCGGGGTACGTGAACGACACGCCCTCGAACGCCAGGCCCGCGCCGGGCGTGGGCCCGACCGTCTCGCGGCCCGTCGGCCGCGAGGTCGGCTGCTCGAGGTACTCGTACAGGTTCGACAGATAGAGGTTGTCCTCGTAGATGCCGCCCGTCGCCGAGAGGATCGCGGACACCGACGACTGGCCCTGCTTGAACACCAGCAGGTACATCGTCATGCGCCCCAGCGAGATCGCCCCGGCGATCGCCGTGAGGGCGATCCAGCCGTACGCGGCGTAGAACAGCGCGGTGCCGACCAGCCCGAGCAGCGTGCCCCAGACGCCGCGGCGTATGGTGAGCCGACGGTCCTCGTCGAACAGCACGTCGAACGTCTCGCGGTAGCGGCCGAGCAGCATCGGCCCGAGCTCGAACAGCTTCACCTCCTTGGCGTTGGTGTCGGTGGCGATCACGTGCTCGAGGTAGAGCTGCTTGCGGCGCTCGGGCGAGCGGCGTCGCATCATGCGGAACGCCTCGCCGGAGAACCGGGTCTCGGCGACGAACGCCGGCAGCCCCGCGACGAGCAGGACCAGGGGTGCCCACGGCGAGAACGTCCACAGCAGGACGGCGTAGCTGCCGAGCGACAGCGAATTCTGCAGCAGGCCGAAGGTCCGCATCACGAGGCCGAGCGGCCGGCTCGACGCCTCCATGCGCGCGCGGGTCAGCTTGTCGTAGAACTCCGAGTCCTCGAAGTGCGCGAGGTCGAGGGTCAGCGCCTTCTCGAGGATCATCACGTTGACGCGGTGACCCATGCGCGCGCGCAGCAGCGTCTGGCAGATCGCGGTGGCGCGGGACACCACCGCGATCGCGGCGACCACCGCGGCCTCGAGGCCGACGTACGCGAACACCTCGTCGGTCGCGCCGGTGGCCATCGCGGCGACGACGGCGTCGATGATGAGCTGGCCGGTGTACGCGGCGGCGGCGGGCAGCACGCCCGCCGCGATCGTCAGCAGCGCGATCGCGGTGAACAGCGATCGACTCGTCGACCAGCACAGCGCGAGGGCGCGGGGTCCGTAGCGGAAGACCGCCCACCACCTCTGCATGTCGGATCGATCATCGGCCACGCCCGCATGGTGACGCAGGTGACACACGATCCGACCCGTCCGTGTAGGCAGGTGCGCCATGGACCTGCGGCTCGGCGCCCCCGCGGCAGAGGGGCGGGCCCGGGTAGTCCACCCGTGGCCGATCTCCGGGTTTCCACTGCCCGCGCGGCGGCGCACTGTAGGCAGCCTCACTGCGGAGGCGAAGGCCACCGCGTCGGAGCTGACAGACCCCACGCGGGACGCCGCGGTGGCGCGTTGTTGCACGTCGATCGAGCCAAGGGATGGAAAGCGGACGGCGTTCGGTGTCAATCTACGGTGCGGGGGAGCCCTTCGATGAAGCAGCACCAGTTTCTCATCGCGTCATCACTGCTGTTGGGCTGTGCCTCGGACGGCGGCGCGCAGCGGACCGACGCCGGAGACGGCATCACGGTCGGACTCACGGGGGCCGGCACCGCGCCGACCTCGGGGGCGACCGACGGTGATCCCACCGGCGGTGGCACGGGTTCGGCCGACGGCACCGCGGGCTCGGCCGACGACGGCGTCCCGACGCCCAAGTACGACGTCGGCATCGAGAGCTACTGCCAGATCCACGGCGGCGGCATCCACTGCACCGACGACAACACCGCGATCGAGTGCACCGATCAGGGCGGCACCGTCGACAGCGAGAACTGCGATCCCGATCTGTGCCTCCCGGGCACCGGCTGCGTGGTCTGCCTCGCGGGCCAGTACACGTGCATGGGCGACAAGGTCATGACGTGCAACGCCGCCGCGATCCCGGCCGCCTGGCAGCTCGTCGAGGTCTGCAACCCAGGCGCGGGCGAGGGCTGCAACCTCGAGCTCGGCACGTGCGAGGTGCTCCAGCCCGTCGGGACGGCGACGCCGACCGGCGAGTACTACCAGTTCGCCGACTTCGCGACCGGCTCGACGCCGTTCATGGGCGGCTACGACGTCGACAGCTACGAGGACCGCATCTACGTCCTCGGCAACGGCCAGGCGATCCAGGTCTACGAGGTCGAGCTGCTCGACACCGATCTCGACGGCGAGCTCGAGCCCAACCAGCACCCGAACAACCCCGACAATCCGGGCGCGATCGAGCAGCGCGTGCTGACGTACATCGAGACGCTGCCGTCGTTCGGCACGCCGGCGCAGAGCGTCTCCGAGATCTACGCGGCGGCCGACAGGGTCTACCTCGCCGGCAGTCAGATCACCGAGTACGTGTTCGCCGGCGGAGCGACGCAGGTCATCTCGAGCCCGCCGGGCTGGGCCTCGTCCTTCTCGCACATCGGCTACGACGACGTGCGCGGCATCTGGTACGCCTCGAACGAGGGGGCGCGCCGCGTGTTCCAGTACGACTCGGCCGGCGCGTCGTGGGGCATCGCGTTCCTCTACCCCGAGCTGTCGGGCGATCACATGGACGGCATGGAGGTCGTCACCGACCCGAACACCGGCACGCCCTACGTCTACGTCTCGGACATGACGTCGGACTTCATCGGGCAGTACCGCCTCGATCCCGAGCTCGGCTGGGTGCAGGAGAACCTCTTCAGCTACTCCGGCACCCAGGGCTCGCTGCTCGAGGGCATGGGCTACGGCGCGCTGTATCACTTCTGGGCGACGTCCGGGAACACGCTGTACGAGATCGGCGGAGGCGACCTCGCCGAGTTCACCGAGCCGCCGGGATGAGCCGAGTGGTGGCGTCCGTGGCAGTGCGTCGCGCGGCGGCCTTGGTGGTCGCCGCCTTCGCGTGTGGCACCGAGGCGGAGACGCCGGGCGGGACGAGCGGCGTCGACGACGACACCGCCGTGGGCGCGACCAGCGGATCCTCCGCGGGCTCCAGCGGCGCCGTGGACGTGACCACCGAGACCCCCGGCACGGGCACGACCGCCGTGGGATCGTCCGACGACACGGGCGGCACCACCGAGGACCCGCCGCCTCCGCCCCCGCCGCCCGAGCCGGTGTCCTGCGACCTGGCGGTCGTCGATCCGGCTGCGGATCCGACGATGGTGATCGACGCGGGCGACGGCGTCGGCCAGATCCCGACGGTCATCGGCGAGGTGCTGCTGCGCAACTGCGGCTGCCACTACAACAGCAACATGCTGATGCCGTCGATGTACATCGACTACATCTCGGACAAGCAGCCGATGTCGGCGTGGTCCGACTTCCACGGCAACTTCATGGGGACGTTCCCCATGGGCTACTCCGAGATGCCCGCGTACCTCGCCATCGAGCAGCGCGTGGTCTTCAGCGACCCGCTGCCGATGCCGCCGATGCGCTGCGGCGCCGAGGGTGAGGAGGGCACGATCACCGTGGCCGATCTCGTCGCGCTGACCGAGTGGTTCGCCGCCGGGGCCCCCGACGGCGCGAGCTGGCCGGCGGGCTGAAACCGCCGCCAGGCCCCGCATCGGCCGCTTTTCGGGCCTTGCGGCGACCGCGGCCGGACAATCGTCGACGCGCGGGAAGCCGACGCCCGGCGGGCTGCGTTGGATCCGCGACTGGGATAGGGTTGGCCGCCTTCGGGCGCGCCGGACCGCCGGGCGATGCTGTTCCCGACCTTCGACTTCCTGCTGTTCGTGATCCCGGTCCTCGCCGTGGCGTGGATGCTCGCGCATCGACCCTGGCCGCGGACCGTGTTCCTGCTGCTCGCGAGCTACTTCTTCTACGCCGCGGGGCCGCACACCGAGCCGCCGCCGGCGCCCTGGTACTACGTCGGGCTGCTGGTCCTGTCGACGGTGCTCGACTACGCGTGTGGGCTCGGCATCGCCGTCCAGGACGCGCGAGCGAAGCGAAACGGCCCGAGCCCCGGCACCACGCGGGTCCGCAACGCGATGCTCGGCATCTCGCTGGTCGGCAACCTCGGCCTGCTCGGCTACTTCAAGTACACCGACTTCTTCGTCCGCACCGCCGCCGATCTCACCGACGCGCTCGGCATCGAGTGGGCCGCGCCCAGCATCAAGCTGCTGCTGCCGGTCGGCATCTCGTTCTACACGTTCCAGAGCCTGAGCTACACGATCGATGTGTGGCGCGGGCGGCTCACCGCCGAGCGCTCGTTCCTCAAGTTCGCGCTGTTCGTGACGTTCTTCCCCCAGCTCGTCGCGGGGCCGATCGTCCGCGCCGACGAGTTCCTGCCCCAGCTCCATCGCCCGCCGCGGTTGACGGCGGCGCGCATGGAGGAGGGGCTGTTCCTCGTCCTCAAGGGCCTGGTGAAGAAGGTCCTGCTCGGCGACTGGATCGCCGCGCAGCTCACCGACATGATCTTCGCCTCGCCCGAGAACTACACCTCGGCCGAGCTGCTGTTCGCGCTGTACGCCTTCACGCTGCAGCTCTACGCCGACTTCTCCGGCTACTCGGACATCGCGATCGGCGTGGCGAAGCTCATGGGCTACGAGATGCCCGAGAACTTCGACCGCCCGTACCAGGCGAAGAACCTCGGCGAGTTCTGGCGGCGCTGGCACATGACGCTGTCGACGTGGCTGCGCGACTACCTGTTCTTCCCGCTGGGCGGGAGCAAGGGCTCCGCGGCGCGGACGTACTTCAACCTGTGGCTCACGATGTTCCTCGTCGGCATGTGGCACTACAGCCAGGGCACGAGCTGGAACTTCGTCATCTACGCCAACCTCCACGCCTCGGCGATGGTGTTCAACCGCTGGAACCGCATCCGCGTGCGTGGGCCGTCGCGGCTGGCCGAGCTGGTCCGCTGGGCGCCGGGGCTGGCGGCATTGGGCGGCGCCATCGCGTGGCTCTCCCACGGCGTGCTCGACCTGCCGTGGGCGACGGCGTCGGGCATGGGCGGCTTCGCGGTGGTGATGTTCCTCGTGGTCGCGTGGCTGCCCGAGACCGGCACGCTCGGCAACGCGGCGCTGCACGTGATCCTCACCTTCCACTTCACGGTGCTGTCGCGGGTGTTCTTCCGCGCCGAGAGCTTCGAGGTCGCCAAGCGGATGTGCGGTGGCATCCTGGCGTTCGACATGCACGGCGTGCGGCCCGGGCTCATCTCGTTCTGGGTCGGCCTCGTGCTCGCGGTCGGCTGCGCCTATCACTTCACGCCGCGGCGCTGGGTCGACGACTACGGCCTGGCGGCGGTCCGGCGCGCGCCGGGCTGGGCGCTGGGCCTCGTGTTCGCGGCCGTGTGCCTGGGCATCATGCTGCTGCTCGGCGGCGGGCCCCGGGCGTTCATCTACTTCCAGTTCTAGTTCCAGTGTTTGGACCGAGACGATCCCCATGAACGCCCCCCGCGATCAACACGACGGCCTGCTCGACGGCGAGGAGCAGAAGCACCGCGTCGAGCTCGTCGGTGAGGACGAAGGGGATGGGCGGGCCGAGCCGGGGACGTTCCGCAAGATCCTCGTCGGCATGATCACGCTCTGCACGGTGATCGGCGCGACGTACCTGCATCCGGATCTGTACTTCGCGCGGCCGTGGACGACGACCAACCCCGAGGCGCCGGCGTTCGCCCAGGGCGAGCGCAACGACGCGGTGCCGTTCTGGAACATCGTCGGCCGCGAGCTCCTCGGCGAGGGCGAGGGCGAGGCGCAGGCCGCCGCAGCGGAGGAGACCGAGGCGGCCGAGGAACTCGCGAGCAAGGTGCTCGCGCAGGACGACACCGACGTCGCGCCGATCGTCGATCGTGCGGTGGTGGTCGCGCCCAAGGGCGACGGGCTGCCGCCGTACATCGCCCAGCCCGGCGACGACGAGGCGCCCAAGCAGGCGATCGAGCTGGCGAGCGCCACGGCCTTGGACGGCTTCTTCGCCCGGCTCGCGCGCAGCGACGCCGGATACGCGGGCGCCGTCACGCGCGTGGTCCACTGGGGCGATTCGGTGGAC
>LNFB01000077.1 GCA_001464385.1 Deltaproteobacteria bacterium Ga0077550
CTGTCCGTCGCGGAGATCGCAGCCGGCGAGGTCGAGCACGACCGTCGCGACCGCCGGGTGATCCGGCCCGAGCTTCGCCTCCGTCAGCGCGAGCGCCTGCTGCAGGTGCGCGCGGGCATCGTCGATGTGCATCAGATCGAGCTCGTTGCTCGCGAGGGCCACGAGCGCCTCTTCGCGCAGGTACTCGAAGCGCGGCGCGTTGGCGTCGATCACCGCCAAGACGCGCTGGTGGTGGGGCAGCGCCGCCTCGGGCCCCAGCGCGATGCCGTCGATGTGGGCCTGGCGCAGGCCGGCCCAGATCTCCGCGAGCGCGGGATCGATCGCGAGGCGGGCGTCGAGCGCCGACGCAGCGCTGGCGGCCTCGCGCGCGGCGTCGATCTGCCCGGCGTCGGCGAGCCGGCGCGCGAGGCTGTCGAGGACGCGAGCGCGCGAGTGATCGGCGCGGCCCCGCTCGGCCTCGATCCCGGCTTCGCGCAGGATCGGGATCGACGCCGCCTTGTCGCCGACCAATCGGTGCGCCCGCGCGAGCTCGAGGAGCACCACCGCCGTCGTGGGCGGGTGGGCCAGCGCGCGGGCCCGGGTCGCGAGCGCCTCGAGCTCGTCGAGCGCGGGCCCCGTCTCCCCGAGATCGGCGCGACGCGCCGCGCGGTGCATCGCCGCGAGCAGCTCGAGCTGCTCGGCCTCCTGCGCAGGGGGGATCTCGACCTCCGAGGCGAGCGCCGTCACGTCGTCGCAGGTCTCGACCGCGGCCGGGGTCGGGAGCAGCGCCGCGGCGCCCAGCAGCGTCGCCGTGTCGGCGTCGAGCAGCCGCTCGACCGACGCCTGCACCACGAGTTCGGCCTTCCCGAGGCAGCGAGCGCGGTGGACGACGGAGGCGTCGCGCGGACCCGCGACGCTCGCCAGCTCGCACACCGCGAGTCGCCGCTCGCGCAGGCCCTCCACGAACGCGTCGACCTGGCTGACGACGAAGCGGCCGGTGACGTAGGCCGACGGGTGCTCGAGCCGATCGAACGCGGCGAGCACCGCGTCGCGGGTGTCCTCGGACCACGTGGTGGCGACGAGCTCGTCGCACGGCGCCTCCGACGGGGGCGCGGCCACGGAGACGCCGGCGAACGCCAGGGGGAGGGCCAGCGCGACGAAGGGCGCGAGTCGCCGTCGCCGCGACGCTCGCTCGAGCGCCGATCCGAGCGCGGTCATGTCGGGCCAACGCGCGGCGGGCTCGGGTCGGAGCCCGCGCTCGAGGATCGTCCGCAGCCGACGCGGCGGCGCACCGTCCCGGCGGTCGATCCCATCGAACCGATCGATCCGATCGAACAGGGCCGCGCGCAACGCCACGCAGAACGCGTATTGATCGCTCGCTGGCGTCGGGGCCCCGCCCGCCACGAGCTCGGGCGCGAGATACCCGGGCGTGCCCACCGGGCCGCTCGCGGACGGACCCTCGGCGACGCCGACGCCCAGTCGCGCGAGCCCGAAATCCGCCACGCGCACGCTGCCCGGCGCGACCGTGTCGCCCGCGCCGCCGGAGACGAGCACGTTGTGGGCCTTGAAGTCGCAGTGCACGAGCCCCGCGGCGTGCGCGGCCGCGAGACCGCGGCTCGCGGCGGCGAACACCTCGACGATGCTCGGCCACGGGCGCGGCGTCGCCAGCCACGCGGCCAGATCACCGCCCTCGACCAGCTCCATCACCACGAACTTCCGGCCGGTCGGCGCATCGACGCCGATCTCGTGGACGCCGACGATGTTCGGGTGCCGCAGCCGCGCGAGCGCCTGGGCCTCGCGACGCAGCCGCTCGTGGGGGTCGACCGCGTCGTGCAGGAACTTGATCGCCACCT
>LNFB01000078.1 GCA_001464385.1 Deltaproteobacteria bacterium Ga0077550
CGCTCGCGCCACGGTGCAGCAGCTTGATCGCGAGCTGGCGATCGAGCTGGCGATCGTGGGCCTCGTAGACGACGCCCATGCCGCCGGCGCCGAGCCGCGCACCGAGGACATAGCGGTCCGCCAGGATCGCCGGCGGCGCACCGAACGGTCCCGCGGCCGTGGACACCGCCTGCCCGCGTGGACCTGCGCCGCGGCGCACGTTGCCCGTCCGCGTCCGTGCCTCGCCCCCGACCACCACGTCGGCAAGGGTAGCAAGCAACACCGCCCCCGCGACGGCGAGCCGTCCCAACCCCGGGGACGGCCCCGATCAGTTGCTGTTCCAGTCCTCGTCGCTCTGGTGGTTGTGGTTCTCGCCCTCGGTCCCGTGACAGCTGCCGGTGCACGACTTCGAGGCGGCGTTCCAGGTGATGTTCGGCGCGTTCTCGGAGAACGCGATCTCCGGCGAGCCGTTGACGTGCAGCGTCGCGGTCGCGATGTTGCCACCGGCGTCGGTGTCGACGTGACAGTCGCGGCACGCGACGCCCTCACCCGAGTGCTTGGCGTGGCGCCCCGAGAGCGCCTGGATGTTCGGCTGCTCGGTGCCCGGGTAGGCATGGCAGCCGCCACAGCTCGGCGTCGGCTGGTCGTGCATGTAGCTGCCGTTGTCCTGCCGCCCGTTGCCGTGGCAGTACAGGGATCCGCAGGTCGACGAGCCGTCCCAGACGCCCGCGGGGCTGAGGCCCGCGGTGAAGTCGAGCTCCGACGCGCCGTGCGTGGTGTCGAAGATGTGGTTCATGCTGAGCACGTCGGTCGGCTTGACGTGGCACTGGTCGCAGTCGTACGCGGGGTGGTTCTGCTCGATGACGTGCTTGGGATGGGCGATGAACGTCAGCAGCGAGACGTCGGTCGTCTCGTCGAGATCGCGCGGCGGCGCGCCGGTTTGATCCGCGGTGCCGCCGTGGCAGTACACGCAGTCCTCGCGCCAGCCTTCTTGGTGACACGAGTCGCAGCTCGGCACCGCGCCGACGCCCGCGAGATCGGTTCCGTGACAGCCGCGGCAATCCTCGGCCTGCAGCTTCAGCGCGGGCCCGTGCATCGCCGCGTCCGCGAAGCCCACCGGGTGATGGCGGCCGCTGGGATCGCCGGTGCTGTCGTCGGCGCCGCCGCCCGAGCTCCCGACGCCGCCGGAGGAGCCCGACGGATCCTCGGTCGCGTTGGAGCCCGTCCCGGCGTCGGAGGTCGTGCCGCTGCCGGACGGCGGCTGACCGCTGACGCAGCCGAAGAGCACGAGCGCGAGCGACAGTCCCACGCGAGGATCCAGGATCGGCGAGCGGGCGGGGCGATGGTCGTGGTGGTGCATGGTCGTGCGTGCCTTGGCGTTCGGGGTCGAGTCCTCAAGGGGCGATGATCCGGCCGGGGGCCATCACGAGGCCCTGCTGCGTGTGGCACGACGCGCAGTTGGTGATGAGCTGCTCGCCGACCATCTCGCGGCGCTGATCGCCGTCGACGACCGCGGCCGTGTACGGGAGCATCAGCTCGAATTCACCGACCTCGGCGAAGAAGTTGCCGGAGCTGCGGGTCGTCAGGGTGTGCACCGCCCCGTCGGCGCCGACGAGCTCGACGGTGAGTCCGCCGACCCCGTTGCAGTCGTCGGGCTCGTGCGGCGCCGAGTAGACCGTGCCGGCGACGAGGAAGGTGGGGCCTTCGTGCTCGTCTGCGTGGCAGCCGATGCAGTCTCCACCGGGCCGCATGTCCGGCGATTCCTCGTTGCCCATCGTCCACCACATGTCCGAGACGCACGCGTTCGGATCGCTGCCGCCAGAGCTCGAGCTGGTGTCCACGCCGCCGTCATCCTGCGCGCCGCTGCTCGAGTCCTCGGCCGCAGTCGTTGCGCCCCCAGTGGACGCCGACTCGGTGGTCGTCGTTTCGATCGGATCATCCGACGGGCTGGTGCACGCGGCGACCGCGAGCGCGAGGCCGACTCCCCATCGAAGACATGGACGCGTCATGGCGGTGGTCAGTCCGACTCGACCGCCCCGCGTTACGCGGCGTGTGCCGCGACGGCAGCCAGAACATCACGTCGAACCCGAGCGCCCACTCGAAGCCGCCCACGCGGAAGCCGGGGATCGGCAGGCCGTTGGCGTCGGGCACCGAGATCCGCGCGACGCCGCCCCGCGCCATCGCAGCGCCCGACAGCGCCGTGAACACGCCCACGCGGGCGTGCAGCCGCCCGCGCTCGATCCGATAGCCGGGCGCGAGGCGGGCGCCTGCGCCCAGCAACCACGGGGATCCGCTCTCCTCGGGGACGAGGGTATCGAGCGCCGCCGCGCCGCCGTCGCGACGCAGGATCCACCGCTCGATCGAGGCGAACGCCGTGAGCTGGAGCTCGGCGTGCCCGCGGCGCCAGGTGTAGCCGGCATGGGGGAGCACACCGAAGCGACCGAGCACGTAGTCGAGTCGCGCCCGCGGCGCGGCGCGCAGTTCGATCGCAAACGTCGCGCCGCGGCGCAGGCGTGCCGCGACGAGGACCGCGACGGTCCCGGCGGCGAGGGCATCGACGTCCCGCGGCGCGCCGAACCCCGCGAGCAACCCGCCCGCGATCGCGACGCCGAGCTCGACGCGCGGTGGCGGTGCCGGTGGCTCGCCGAGCGCGGGCGCCTCGGTCGGCGCGGGCTCGACGGCCGGCGGTGCAGTGGCGGCGGGCCCGAGCTGCGCGAGCGCCGGGCCGTGCAGCAGGCCGATCACCATCGTCGCGGTGACGCGGGCCGCCTCGGCGTCACTGGCCTCGAACTCGCGGAAGTACGCCGCGCCGTTCGAGAGGAACAACGCGAGCTCCCAGCGATCCTTCGCGTCGGCGCGCGGGTGCACGACCACGTGGGCGAAGGGCGGGGGCTGATCGACGATGTCGCCGTCGGCCGCGAGCACGACGTCGAGGCCGGGCGCGCGCAGCTGGAGGTGCTCGCGCACGCTCGCCCCGGCGACGCCATCGCTGCGCAGCAGCACGCGCGTGACGGCGAGCGGCACGGGGCCCGAATCCTGGACCGCGGCGCTCGGCGGTTCGGGCAGCGACGGAGGGGCGGCGGCGGCGGCAGTGGGCGAGAGACCCGCGACGACCGCGAGCACGCCCAGCACGCCCATGGCTCGCCAGCTCACTGCGCGACGCACTGCCCCGCGACGCAGCTCTCCTGCGCCGAGCAGATCAGACCGCACTGGCCACAGTTCGCGGGATCGATCGACTGGTTCACGCAGACATCGTCGCACGATCGCAGGCCGACGCGGCACGCACACGCGCCGTCATGGCAGAACTCGTCGTCGCCGCAGACGACATCGCAGTCCCCGCAGTTGTCGGGGTTCTCGTGGACGTCGATGCAGCGACCGTCGCAGTACGCGTGCTCCTCCTCGCAGTCCTGGACATGCGCCCCGTCCGCGACGATGTCCGTCACGCAACCGCACAGGATTCCGAGCAACAGGAGGTGCTTCACGGCGTGGTCGACTCCCGCGCCTCTCCACGGTGCGCGCCCTCGGGCCAGTCGTCCAGGTAGTCGCGCCAACACGCCCCGCGCGTCGCCGCGGCGCCCGTCCGGCACAGCCCCGCGCGCGCGTCGTCGGCGTAGCGCCCCCGGGGGAAGCGGCCCAGGTACTTCGACCACGCCGCGCGGACACGCCCCGGGTCCTTGCTGCGCAGCGCGAGGGTGATGAGATCGCCGAAGGCGAGCTCTGCGATCGACGAGCGACCACCGCGGGCGGTGATCGCCTCGAACCGCTCGCGGGCGCCCGCGAGGTCGCCCTGTCGCCACCGCCGCTGGGCCTCCTGCTCGAGCTCCTCGAGCGTGGGATCGGGCGCAGCGGGTGCGGGCGTCGGCGCGGCGACCGATCGATCGCGGCGCGGCGATGGTCGGACGATCGGCGCCGGACTCGGGGCCGCGGGGACCTCGGGCGTCGGGAGCTCGGCCGCAGACGCGTGGGCCGTCGCCGACTTCGGCGCGACCTCGTGGGCCTCGCGCCCCTCGACGACGTCGCCGGCGACCTCGCGCGGCGCGTCGGCGACCTCGGGCTGCGCGAGCCACCGCTGCGATGCGACCGCGAGACCGAGCACGGCGATCGCCGCCGCGGCGAGGAGCGCCGCACCCCACCGACGACGCGCCACACTCGGCGGGGCGACGGCCGTGCGCGGAAGGGCTGCGCCGCGCGCGGCCACGGCCGCGGCCTGCTCGTCGATCAGACCGCGGACCTCGTCGAGGAAGAAGCGCAGCTCGGCGGCCGTCTGCGGCGTGGCGGAGCTCGACGTGGACTCCGGCGCGACCGGGGCCAGATCGCGCGCCGCCTCGGCCCACGCACGGGGCACGGCCACCGGATCCAGGGCGTGCGCGCGCGCGACCGCGTCCGCGAGATCCGGCTGCGCGCGCGCGGCGATGCGCTCGTCGTCGAGGCCGTCGCACGCCGACGCGAGGAAGTCGTCGAGCGCCATGCCCTGCGCCTCGGTCATGGCGTGCCTCCCGTCGGTGGGCGAGCGTCGATCCAACCCGCCGTGACCAGCTCGTCGTGCACGCGGCCGCGGGCCCGATGCGCGCGCACGCGGAGGTTCTCCTCGGTGATGTCGAGCTGCGCGGCGGCCTCGGCGGCCGACAGCCCCAGCAGGTCGCGCAGGACGAACGCGTCGCGGAGGTGGTTCGGGAGCCGCTCGAGGATCTGATACAGCGCCTGCATCCGCGCCTGACGCAGGGTGCGGCGATCGAGCTCGTCGTCGACGGCCGTCGCCGCGACCACCCCGGCGGCGCGCTCGCGGACGCGGTGCTGACGGAGCTGGGTCTCGCGGTGCTTGCGGACCGTGTTGATCACGATGCCGTGCAACCACGTCGAGAAGCTCGAGCGCCCGGCGAAGGTGGCCAGCGACGCGAGGGCGCGGGCGAACGCCTCCTGGGCGAGGTCCTCGGCGGCGGCCGCGTCACCGCTGAGGAAGCACGCGTGGCGCGTGACGCCGGCGAAGTGGCGCTGGTAGAGGATCCCCCACGCGCCCATGTCGCCCACGAGCGCGCGGGCCACGAGCGCGTCGACGTCCCCGGGCTCGGACCGGGCGGGCGCCGGGGCCGGGACCACGACGCGGAGGTTGGGCGAGCTGACCATCGGGGACCACGACCAGGATAGGCCGCGTCGTGAGTCCGATCCGGGGCGGCGCCGTTACACCGCCCCGCAACGGCTGCGGCCCCCGGCACCACGCGGCCGGGCGCCGGCCCGTCACTCGGTGACGGGCACCATGAACGCGCCGAGCAGGCACATCTCGTTGCCCGTGCCCCAGCCCGGCAGCACCGCCGCGGTGGCCTTGCGCGTGTCGTACGTGCAGGTCACCCGCACGCGGTCGCCGGGCCCGAGGCGGATCGGCTCCGCGTAGAAGTAGTAGAGCTGCCAGTCGAAGTCCCACCGCGGGACATCGATCCCGCACTGCTCGGAGCCGTCGGCGTGGACGACGTCGAAGCGCAGGCTCCTGCCGTAACCGTGCATGTGCGGCAAGACGCCGTGGAGCTCGAGGCCCGGGAGCACGCCGCCGAGCAGGTCGTCGACCGCGAGCTCCCAGGTGTACTCGACCGCCTCCTCGCCCGGCGCGAGCACGGCGGGCTCGCCCTCGAAGAGGCTGTCGAGGAACGGGTCGGGCAGATCGAAGAAGCCCTCGCGCTCCACCGCGTCGGTGAACCGCGCCCGCACCGTCGTGCGCACCGGCGGGGCGTCGCCCGCCACCGACGCGAGGTTGTAGTGGATCTGCGCGACGAGGACGGAGCCCTCCGGGATGCGATACCCGGTGCCCGCCGGGTAGCGCGTCACGCCCTGCCCCGGCGCCCACGACACGGGCACGCCGCTCGGCTCCGTGCCGTCACCGGCCGCGCCGAAGCACGGCCAGCCCTCGCGATCGGGCGACGCGGCATCGAGCGCCGCGAGGACCTCTGCGTTGGTCTGCCCGCCTTGGACCACGAGCGTCGGATCGAGGTCGAACACCAGCACGTGGTGGACGAGGGCGTCGTTGCCGGGGACGACCTCGTAGCCGGTCATCACCGCGTCGGGCCCGACCGCGGGATCGAGGACGAAGCAGCGGTACTCGTCGGTGGCCGCGTCGTCGGTGCCCACGGCCACCGGCGCGAACGCGGGGCTCTCGAGCTCGACGGCGTCCTCGAGGCGATCGACCTCGGGCAGCACGAGATCGTCGCGCACCGTACCCTCCGGCGCACCGCCGTCGGCCCACGCCACGATGGTGTCGATCGACGACTCGGGCAGCGCGCGCGAGCCGACGAAGCTGCCGCAGGTGCCGTCGTCGGTGGCGAGCCACGGCGGCATCGTGCGCTGGGCGACCGCGGTCGCCGAGGCGTTGGCCCAGATCTTCGCCGTCGCGTAGTCGTCGAGGACGAACGGCGCGACGCCGCCGGCGCGGTGACAGCCGACGCACTGCTCGTAGTAGATCGGCGCGACGTCCTGCCAGAAGCGCGGCACGTCGCCGCCGCCGTCCGTGGTGTCCGCACCCGAGGAGCTCGCGTCCTGCGCGACGCCATCGTCGCCGTCGTCGTCGCGGCAGCCACCGATCGAGGCGGCGAGGGCACACAGGATCAGCGCGAGGGGCCAGGCGGTGCGGCAGTGCAGGTGGTTCATGCGCAGGTCCAACACCGACGCTGCGTCCCCGCGTCACCGCTTGCCCGCGATCGCTCCCCGCCGCTAGAACCGTACGCCCGCGACGAAGCCCGGCCACATGCGCACGCGGACGTCGCCGTCGGTGCGCTCGTACGCGACCCAGCCGTAGCCGGGGCGCTCGACGTGGCCCGCGCTCACACCCTTGCCGCCGCGGAGCGGGACGTCGGGCACCTCGGCGCGATCGGTGAGCACGTTGAAGGTCGGGCCGCCGAAGATGGCGACGTGCGGCGCGGCCTGCCAGCCGACCATCAGCCGCGCCTTGCTCAGGCCGCCGAGCTTCGACCCGGCGCGCAGGCCCGAGGTCACGCCCCAGCCCGACACGTCGATGTCGATGAAGATCTCGTCGGTCACCGGGATGTGGCCGCCGAAGCCGCCGCCGAACTCCCAGGCCTTGCCCTTCTCGAGGTTGGTGCCCGTGTGCCCGCGCTCGGTGCCGAACGGGTGGATGCCCGCGCCCGCGAAGGCATAGGTGTACTTCGCCGGCAGGCGGATGCCGACGTTGAGCAGCGCGGTGTCGCTGCTCGAGATCTCGACGCGCACGCCGCCCTCGCGCGTGATCGGCAGCAGCGCGAACGAGGCGTCGGCGCTGCGGGCCCAGTTGACCAGGCCGATCTGGGCGCCCTGGACGTTGCCGCCGATGTTGATGAGGCCGACCTGCAGGCCGCGCACGGTCGGCGCGTGGTTGATGCTGCCCATCTGCACGCCGCGCAGGTCGGTGGCGTGGTTGTAGCCGTGGGTGAACTGCACGCCGCGATGGGTCCCGCGGGTGATGTTCGCGCCGATCGACGCCGCGATGCCCTGCATGTCCTCATCGACGACGGTCGCGCCGAGCCCGGCCGCGATGCCGTCGACCCGCGCCGCGCGGGTCCAGCCGAAGCCGATCGAGAAGTTGTTGCGCACGCGCTTGCCCTCGTGGCGACCGTTGATCGAGAGCCCCGGCACGAGCCCGATGTCGAAGGGCACGTGCTGGTACTCCGGCAGCGCGTCGGCCGGCTTCGCGGCGGCCGACTTCGCGGCGGCCGGGGACGCGACGGCCGCTGCGGCCACGACGGGCGCCGCTGCAGCGGCAGGCGCTGCTGCAACGGCAGGCGCATCACCAGCAGGCGCTGCGGCGGCGGCGGGCGCAGCAGCAGCAGGCGCTGCGGCGGCGGCGGGCGCAGCAGCAGCAGGCGCCGCAGCAGCGGGCGCTGCAGCGGGCACATCAGCGGTCGGTGCTGCGGCGGTCGGTGCCGCGGCGACCGGCGCTGCGGCGGGCGGCGCCGCGACGGCGCTCGGCCCCGGTGCGGCGCTCGGTCCCTCGGCGTGGGCCGTGTTCGCCAGTGCCATCCCCGTCAACAGCGTCATCCACCAGGTCGCGTGCTCGTTCATCGCCCGGTGCAACACCGCGGCTCGGCGCGCGTGTCACCGCGCTGGGACGCGCGAGGTCTCGCCCGACTTCTCGAGCAGCACCGCCGTCGACTCGTAGCCCGCGGGCAGCGACAGCTCGCCGCGCTCCGCGTCGGGGGCCGCCGCGAGGCGCTCGGCCGCGCGCACCACGGCCGCGACGTCGAAGCGCGTGCCAGGGATCGCGGTGACGAAGAAGAACCGCTCGAAGCGCGGCGCCTCGTCGAGCTCGTACGAGTGATCGAGCGGCACCAAGCCGCCCTCCTGCAGATCGGCCGACGCATCGACGCTCGCGGGGAAGTGCAGCGTCGTGACCCCGCGCCCGTCGATCGACACGATCGCCCCGTGGTCGCGATCGGCGGCGCGGTACTGCAGCTGCAGTCGATCGCCGGCGCGCACGGTGGCCCCGGCCACGAGGCGCTCGGGGCCCTTCGCGCCGAGGCGATCGATGGTGAGGGTCGCGTCGCCCTTGATCCGGACGACGTCGCCGGGATCGGGATCGCCGGGGAACCTCCCGCCGCCCCCGCCGGAGTCGACGCCGAGCTCGCCCGGGGATCCGGGACGCACCGCGCACCAGACCACGAGGCTGGCCGCGACGCCGGCCGCAGCCAGGCCCATCGCCGGATTCCACCACGTCGATGCGCGCTCGGGCGCCGCCCTCGCCGCGAGGCGGCGACGCACGGTCGCTGCGACGCGCTCCGGCGGCAGCCGGGTGAGCACGGCCGCGTCATCCTCGGCGATCGCCCGCAGGCGCGCCTCGGCGTCGGGACCGAGCGCCTCGCGGACGGCCGCCGCCTCGCTCGGGGACAGCTCGCCACGGGCGAGCCGCTCGATCAGGAGTTCCGGAACTTCACGGGTCATGGCCCAGCCTCCAACTCGGCGAGGGTGGCCTGCATGCGGCGCAGGCGCTTGCGGACGCCCGAGACCGACAGGCCGACGATCTCGGCGGTCTGCTCCAGCGTGAGGCCGTCGTGCAGGTGCAGGACGGCGATCGTCGCCGACGACTCGGGCTCGCGGCCGAGCAGTCGGTCGAGCAGGGAACGCGCCTCGGCCTGGCCCACCGACGCGTCGGCATCGGCGATCCGGGCGAGGAGGTCGCCGGCCGGTTCGCTCGGTCGGCGACGCGCGCTGCGCATGCGGTTGAGGCAGACGTTGGTGGCGGTGCGGTACATGAGGCTCGACAACCCGGCATCGACCAGCGTGGTGTGGCGGCGGCAGATCTCGACGAACACGTCGTGCATCGCATCGTCGGCCGCGTCGGGATCCCCGAGCAGTCGCCGGCAGCGCCGCAGGACCATGGGTCCGAAGCGGCGGTAGAGGTCTTCGACGTCGAGGGCCACGCTTGGGTCGCGTCGGATGAAACACCGGCGCCGCGGCGGAGCGTCACTCGACCGGGGCCGAGTTTGCAAACCGCCCCAGGCTGGGATGACGTGCCCTGCGTCCCAACTCCGCGTGCGAGCGAACAATGTGCGGTGGATCTCACGCCCGAGGGCGCCCCGCTCCCCCGAAGACAATTCTCCGGACACCGGTGACACTCTGTGCCGCCGCCGGTGTTCCAAGGCCGGCCCGCCCGATGCCCCGCTCATCCTTCTCCTCCGCGGGTGTCCGCCACGCGCGTGTCCGCTCCGCACGCGCGGGGGCGCTCGCGATCGCGGCCTGCCTCCTCGTGTGGCTGCTCGAGCTCTCGCCGGTCCGCGCGGCCCCGAGCCCGGCCGACAACGCCCCGCTGCGCCGCTTCGCGCTGCTCGTCGGGGCCAACGACGGCGGCAGCGAGCGGGCGCGCCTGCGCTACGCGAACAGCGACGCGGACGCCCTCGCCGAGGTGCTCCGCGATCTCGGCGGCGTCGGGGCCGGCGACCTGGTGCACCTGCGCGACCCCACACCCGACGAGATCGACGCGGCCTTCGACGACCTCGAGCGCAAGTTGCAGGCCGCGGCGAACGCCGGCGAGCGCACGCAGCTCCTCTTCTATTACTCGGGGCACTCCGACGAACGCGGCCTGCTGCTCGCGGGCGAGCGGGTCGAGTACGCCCGCCTGCGCAAGCGGGTGCAGGCCGTGCCCGCCGACGTGCGCATCGCGATCCTCGACTCGTGCGCGTCGGGTGCGTTCACCCGCAGCAAGGGCGGCACCAAGCGACCACCGTTCCTCGTCGGCAGCGCGACGGACGTCGAGGGCCACGCGTTCCTCACCTCGAGCTCCGCCGACGAGGCCGCGCAGGAATCCGATCGCGTCGGCGGCTCGTTCTTCACCCACTTCCTCAACTCGGGCCTGCGCGGCGCCGCGGACATCGACGGCGATCGCTTCGTCACCCTGACCGAGGCCTACCGCTACGCCTTCGAGGCCACGCTCGCGCGCACCGAGTCGACCCGTGGCGGGCCGCAGCACGCGGCCTACGACATCCAGCTCGCCGGCTCCGGCGATCTCGTGATGACCGATCTGCGCAAGCCCTCGGCGGTGCTCGTGCTCGGCACCGACCTCGCCGGGCGGATCTCGGTGCGCGCCAGCTCGGGTCGGCTCGCCGCCGAGGTCGACAAGGCCAAGGGCTCGGGCCTGCTCGCGCTCGCGATCGAGCCGGGCAAGTACCAGATCCTCGTCGACGACGGCACGACGCCGCGGCGCGCGAGCGTCGAGGTCGGTCGCGGCGGGCGGGTCGCCGTCGTTGCCGCCGACCTGCGCGCGGTCCCCATCGAGTACGCGACGCTGCGCGGCGGCGCCAGCGACGGGGTCATCGAGGTCCCGTTCGACATCGGCATCGTGCCGCCCGCGAGCCTCAACGGCCGCGCGGCCCGGCGGGCGAAGGACCCCGAGGCCCGGATCCGCAACCGCGTGAGCCTCTCCTTCGGGTGGAGCCGCGCGGCGAAGATCGAGGGCATGAGCCTCGCGCTCGGCGCGAGCATCGTCGACGAGCGCATGCGCGGGGTCCAGGCCTCCCTCGGCGCCAGCATCGCGCGCGGCGACCTCGAGGGCCTGCAGTTCTCCTCCACGTTCGCGCGGGCGCGCCGGGTCGTGGGGGTGCAGAGCGCGATGATCAACCACGCCGACACGATCGAGCGCGGCGCCCAGCTCGGCCTGGTGAACGCGACCCGGGGGCTCCGCGGGGCGCAGATCGGCCTGGTCAACGTGGCCAAGGACGTGCGCGGCGTGCAGGTCGGCCTGTTCAACTGGGCCGACCGCGCGGACGCGGCCGTCGGCCTGCTGTCGATCACCCGCGAGGGCGGCGTGCACCCCGAGATCTGGACCTCCGACACGGCGGCCTTCAACCTCGGGCTGCGCTTCCCCGCGCGGTACACCTACTCGATGCTCGCGATCGGCGTGCACCCCTTCGGCAACGGGGCGAACTGGCAGTTCGGCATCGGCTTCGGCGGCCACGTGCCGATCGGGGCCAAGGGCGCGTTCATGGACATCGACCTCGGCACGTACCTCGTGCTCGACGGGATGACGAACCCGAAGAAGGCCGCGATGAACCAGCTGCGGCTGCTGTTCGGCTGGCAGGCCTTCCGCCGGCTGTCGATGTTCGCGGGGCCGACGCTTTCGGTGCTCACGAACGACGAGCCCAAGAAAGTGGACGCGCTGCAGGTCGATGAGCCGCGCGTCCATCGGCCCGGCTACGGCTGGACCGTCTACGAGAGCCGCGGCACCGTCAGCCGCCTCCGCGTGTGGCCGGGGTTCGCCGCGGGCCTCCGGTTCTGATCCGCCTCGCGACTTCGCACATCCGCGTCGGTGACTCGAGGTGCCGCGCGCTCGCACCCGGCCTTTGACGGCACTCGCCCTCGACGCGGGGCGATCGAACCCCGACAATCCTGTGCGATGCGTCGCCTCGCCCTGGTCGTCCTGGCCTCGATCGTCGGTTGTGGAGATGACGTCGGCGGCGCCGCCGAGACCTCGACGAGCACGGCCCCCCAGGCCGAGACGACCGCGCCCGGCGACACATCGTCGACCCCTCCGAGCACGACCGACGCGGGCAGCAGCGGGGGCGAGGTCGCGACCGAGTCCTCGAGCGGCGACGTCTCGACGGGCCCGGCGTGCCCGGGCAACGCGGCCCCCGAGGCGCCCACGATCGTCGATCCGCCCACGGGTCGCATCGACGTGATCGCCGAGACGCTCTCGATCACCGTCTCTGACTTCGTCGACCCCGACGCCGACGACACGGCCGGCGCCCTCGCGATCGAGATCTGGACGATGAAGGACGGCGCGATCGACGATCGGGTGTGGTCGGCCGAGACCAACGGCGCCACGACGGTCGACCTCTCCGACGGCGCGCTGGATCCCGGCGAGGTCTTCGAGCCGTGGGTCGACTACGCGATCCGAGCCCGCTGGTCCGATGCCCACGCCGAGTGCAGCGCGTGGGGCGAGTGGAGCGAGCCGCTCGCGTTCCGCACCGACGACGGCAGCACCGCGCTCTTCGACGAGTCGGTCGTGCGCGACTTCTACCTCGACATCCCGCCCGAGAGCTGGGACGCCATCAACGCCCAGGCCTACCCGCCCGGCTGCGTGCCGCACGTCCGCGAGTACCACACCGGCACGCTGCGCTTCGAGGATCAGGTGTTCGAGGGCGTCGGCATCAAGATCAAGGGCGGCTGCGGCAGCTCGCGGGATCTCGGCGGCAAGGCGTCGTTCAAGGTCAACCTCGAGTGGGACGATCCCGAGGTCGCGGGCTGCCCCGCCGAGCGACGCCTGCTCGGCGAGAAGAGCTTCGGGTTCCACAACGGGGTGCAGGACCAGAGCGCCAGCCACGAGCGGCTCGGCTACGCGTTCTTCCGCGAGCTCGGCATCCCGGCGCCCCGCGCCGCGAGCGTGCGGATCTTCGTCAACGACGACCTGTGGGGCCTGTACACCCACGTCGAGACCATCGACCGGCGGTTCCTGTCGCGGTGGTTCGACTCGAAGGAGGGCATGCTGTACGAGGGCACGTACTGGTGCGATCTCGTGCCCGAGAACATCGGCCCCAGCGACGAGGACGACTCGTACTGCCTCACGCGCGAGTTCTCGCCCGACGCCTGCTCGGTGCCCGATCCCGAGGGCGATCCGATCGACTACGCCAAGCTGCACGAGCTGATCGGCCAGATCGAGGCGCTCGACGGCGGCGACTTCTACCCCGCGGTCGCGGACTTCATGGAGTTCGATCGCTTCCTCACCACGTGGGCGATCGAGAGCGTGCTGTCGCACTGGGACAACTACGCCTTCCACATCCGCAACAACTACCGCGTCTACCACGACCCCTCGACGCTGCACTGGACGCTGCTGTCGACCGGCATCGATCAGACCTTCGGCTCCGACGAGGATCCGTGGAGCGTGACCGGCGTGCTCGCGGTGCGCTGCCTCGAGGACCCCGAGTGCGAGGCGGCCTTCGCGGCGCGCCTCGCCGAGGTCAACGACGCGTTCACCAACTCGGACCTCGTCGACCGCGCCGACGCGATGTTCGACCAGCTGGTGCCCTTCGTCCAAGAGGACCCGCGGCGCGAGTACAACTTCTCGACCTTCGTCGATCTGCACGACGATCTGGGGTGGTTCATCGAGCAGCGGCCGGCCCGCATCGAGCAGTACCTCGACGCGCACGGCTTCTAGCCGGGCCGTGGTCCCCCGCGGCGCGGCCGTGCTAGCTTCCCAGCGTGCACCTCGCCGCTGGGTTCCGTGCCGTCGCCCTCGCACTCGGATCGATCGGGGTCGTCGCGACCGCCGCGTGCAAGCCCACGGTCGCGCACAACCAGGTGGGCCCGGCCGGCGGCGTCGTCACCTCCGACGACGACGTCCTCACCCTGGTGCTGTGGCCGGGCGCGCTCGGCTCGTGGGAGGACTTCGAGGTGACGGCCACCGAGGACGCGCCCGAGTCCTACGGCCAGGCGTACGCCGTGTCCCCCAACCCGACCCTCGGCATCGACGTCGAGGTGATCCTCCGCGGCGAGCTGCCGGAGATGACGAAGCTCGCGCGCGTCGGGGTGATCACCGACGGCGCCGAGGCGTGGCGCACGCTGCCCCTCGAGCCCGGGGCGATC
Source organism: Deltaproteobacteria bacterium Ga0077550 (assembly GCA_001464385.1). Lineage (GTDB taxonomy): Bacteria > Myxococcota_A > Polyangia > Nannocystales > Nannocystaceae > Xiheibacterium > Xiheibacterium aquaticum. The sequence goes on from LNFB01000078.1 coordinate 14,029, forward strand.
AACGGCGCGGATGACACGGTGCGCGGCCACCACGGCGAGATCGCCCAGGTCTACGCGATGCTCGACATGGGCGACATCGGCGGCGGGACCACGGGCGAGCCGGGGACGACGGGGGATACGACGGAGACCGGCGATCCGACCAACGTGCCGGTGTCGTTCGCCGCGGACGTCCAGCCGATCTTCGACGCCAGCTGCGTCAACCCAGCCTCTTGCCACGGCGTCATGCCGTCCGGGAGCCTCTCCCTCGACACGGACGCCTACGCAAACCTCGTCGGGGTGCAGGCGCACATCGACGGGAGCCTCACGCGGGTCATCGCCGGGGACGCGGACGACAGCCTGCTGATGAACAAGCTCGACTACGAGCCGCCGCCGACCGGGGGGATTCCGATGCCGACCGGCGGGATGCTGCCCGAGGAGACGCGGGCGATCGTCCGGGCGTGGATCGACCAGGGCTGCCCGCCCTAGCGGGGCGGGCACGGGCGCGGGCACGGGCACGGGCACGGGCACGGAGCCGGTTCAGGGGAGCGCCTTCGGCGTTCCCCTGGAACCGGCTAGCTCTCGCAGCGGGCCTGATCCCGCGGGCACTGCACGCGGACGTGGATGTGGATCAGGTGGCCCTCGGCGTGGCGGACCACGCCGTTGTTCGTGCTGCGCGAGCGGGGGTACTGGATCGCCTTCTCGATCGTGTCGGCGCTGGCGCCCGCGCGCTTGGCCGCCTCGAGCAGGCGCCGCTGCCGGCTGTAGTCGAGGAAGATGTACTCGGCGTCGCCCTGCGCGATGAAGGCCTCGACGAGCTTCCACGCCGCGTCCCAGTCGATGTCGCCCGGATCGTTGCTCTTCGGGTCGGCGCCGCGGCGCTTGGGCAGGCGGATGTCGACGTCCCGGCCCGACTGGTGCGACCGGTGGGGCCGGAAGCGGCCGCCGTGCTCGAGGCTGATCGCGCCGATCACGAGCTCGCCGTCAAAGCCCGAGGCGTCCCGGAAGCCCGCGATCGCCTCCTGGATCTCCCGGATGGTGTGGCTGCTGCCCCACGCCTCCTCGGGGCGGCGGACCTTGTATAGGTCGCTCTCGGGGAGCTGCACCCCGCCCGACAGGCGGCCGCGGTTGGGGGTGCCGATCGAGACGCCGCCCGCCGGCACGTCGAAGACCCGCGGGGTGACCGAGACGCCCAGGCCCTCGCCCGAGGGATCGATCGGCTCGACGCTGGCGACCTTCCGCGCGGCGACCGGCCGGGGGTTGGTGTAGACGACCAGCTTCTGCCCGGCCTTGAACTGGCGGGCAACCCCGCGGTTCCACCGGTGCAGGTCGCCCTCGGGCACGTTGTGCTTGGCCGCGATCTCCTGCCAGGTGTCGCCCGAGCGGACCACGTAGGTGATCTTCCGGCGCGGGGGCGGGACGACGCGGGCCCGGACCTTCAGCTCCCAGCCGGCCTTCAGGGTCCCGGGCTGGCGCTTGAGGACCTTGTTCCACGCCTCGAGCTCCTTGACCGTCACGCCGTAGCGGTCGGCGATCTCATCCAAGGTCTCGTACGGGACGACCCGATGCTCGACGACGGTCCGCTCGGCGGCGGACTTGCCGGGGTCGGGGGTCGCCGCGTCGTTCGCGGCTGCGAGGCCCTCGGCCTGGGCGGCCGCGGCGGGGAGCAGGCCGTAGGCCAGGATCCACCCGAGCACCCGGGGGAGGCGTCGGTTCGTGGGGCGCGTCATGGCGAAACTCCGATCACGGGACGCCCCACGCTAGCCCACGATCGCGGACCCGGGCAACCCGGGGCTGGGGCAAAACGTGCCCCAAACCGGCGGAATTCCCCTGCGAAAAGCGTTTGGGCCGCTACATCGGGCCCACGTTGGAGCACATCTCGGGCCTGCGGGCCCGCTGTTTGGGCTACGGGGCGGCCTCGACCCCGAGGATGCCCAGGACCTCGGGCAGGACCTTGTCCGCGAAGTACTCGGAGCCCGACATCGTGAAGTGGATGCGGTCCTCGGCGCGGATCGCCTGGGGCTTCTTCGAGCCGCCGACCTTGGCCTCGGCGAGGAGCGAGCCATCCTCGGCGGTGACGAACGGCGCGGTGTCGACGTAGCGGGCGCGATCGCCGAGGGCGTCGACCGCCTCGCGCTGGATCTGGCGGATGGTCTCGAGCTTGGTCTCGAGGGAGCGCATGCCCATGGTCGGCAGCCCCAGCCACAGCACCTTGCGGTCGTCGGCGACCAGCGAGGCGAGGAACTCGTCCATGCGGGTGCGGTAGTCGGCCTTCCACGCGTCGGGCTCGGACCACGAGACGCGCTTGCCCTTCTTGCGGGTCAGATCCTGGCCGTCGTTGCCGCCCATGATCACGACGACGAGGTCGGGCTTGCGGAACTCGAGCTGCTTGCCGGCCTCGGTCGGCCAGTCGAAGAAGTCGGGCCGGGCGAGGCCCGAGGCGCTCTTGCCCTTGCGGAAGCACTCGACGTCGGCGTGGGCGTCGAGCTTCTTCTCGAGCAGCGCGCCGAAGCCGGTGGCCGCGAGGCTGTCGCCGAGGATGAGGACGCGGTGCGGCGTCTTGGGCTCGTCGGCGACCGGCGGGGTCGGGGTCGCGGGCTCGGGCGTCGGCTCGACCGCGGGGGTGCCGGGCTCCGGGGTCGGTGTGGGGGCGATCCCCTTCGCGAGGGTGCTGGGCTCGGGCGCCGGCTGCTCCTGCGCGACCGGAGCCGCGGCCGCGACCGGAGCCGCCGCCGGCGTCTCGGCCTCGGGGGCCGCGGCGGGCTCGGCCCGGCAGGCGGCGAAGATCATCGGACCCACCGTGCACGCCCCGAGGAACAGGGGCAGGGTGAACAGCACCTTGGCGCTGCGGTTGCGGTCGAGGGCGGAGGGGGTGCGGTGCGTCGGTGCCATGGGACGAGCCGTGACGCTAACCGGTCATCGGGCGAGGGGCGAGATATCCGAGAAAAGCCCGGCCGCCAACCCGGAGCCCGCCGGCCCCCGCGCCCCTGCCCGGCTCGCGGCTCCAGGGACCCCGCAGCCGCTGGCCCTCGCACGGCCCACCGAGGCCCAATTCGAGGCCGCGGGCCGTCAACCGCGCAGGTGGCAAAGCCAGAGGTCTATGGGAAACTGGCCTGGCCCATCATGCGCGCCCCGACCTCATCCACTCTCACCCGTTGGCGGACTGCTCGACGTGCCGTGCTCGGCGCGATCGTCCTCGCCGGCGCCGTCGCCACCTCGACCGCCGTCATCCGGCAGACCGCGTACTCCGGCTGTCACGGCCACCGCGTCGATCGAGCGTACACGTACAGCGGCATCGGCGTGGTGATCGAGCGCGACGCCGACGAGGGTGCGACGGTCAAGCGCGTGCTGCCGGGCTCGCCGGCCGATGGTCGTCTCCACGCGGGCGCCCGCCTGCTGTCGGTCGACGGCGAGGTCCCGGCCGACGTCGAGGGCTGGGCCTCCGCGATCCGCGGGGCGCCGGGCACCACGGTCGAGCTCGAGGTCGCGTACCCGTGCGGCGGGCACAAGACGATCGAGATCGGCCGCGACGTCATCCGCATGGACTACTAGCCCGTCCGCGCCCGGGCAACCGCGCAAGGCCGCGTCGGCGACTCGCCGGGGCGGCCTTCGCCATTGGTTCTCCGTGGTCGCCGGATCGGCTCCGGGTCACTGCACCCAGACGTCGTCGAGCAGCACCGCGCCGGCCGGATCGTCGTCGCGCACGCGCAGGGTGATCTCGGCCGCGGTCGGGGCGGTCCACGTGAACTCGGTGAACACCGCCTCGGCGTCGGGCAGCGCGATGGCGGCGAGCTCGGTGCCCGCGGCGTCGACGATCGCGACCGACAGCTTCGCGCGCGCGCCGATCACCGCGACGTGGCCGACGATCGTCGAGCCGGCCGCGAGCGCGACGGGCCCGAGGCTCGCGTCGCCGCGCTCCTCGACGCGACCGGTTGCGCCGGCGCTGGACAGCCAGAACGCGCCGCCGGCCCCCGCGGGCTGCGGGAGGTCGCCGGTGAACCCGCCCACCGGACGACGGCCGAAGCCCCCGTGCACCACCGTGCCCTGCACGGTGCCGTCCTCGAAGTCCGCGACGACGCGCCACGTCGCCGGCACGACCGCGCGGCGGACCGGCTCCATTCGGATCTGATCGGCGGTGTACGCCGTCACCATCCCGGCCTCGGACATCCAGCCCGACATCGGCCGCACGCGCGCGTCGCCCTGCCGCCGCTCGGCGACCTGGTAGCGGCCGCGCAGCGACGGGCGCAGCCACGCCGGCGGCTCGCCCTCGAACCAGATCTCGTCGTAGCGCAGCGCCTTCACCTCGGCCGCGATCGCCGACTCGATGCGCTTGCGATCCTCGGGCGCGACGTCGGACAACCCCATGCTGCCGACGTGCCCCTCGCCGCCGGCGAGGATCGACCACCACGGCCGATGCAGCGCGAGGACCTCGGGCCGGTCGCGCTCGAGGTGACCGCGGAGCTCGGCCGCGGCCGCGCGCGCCGACGCCGACGGCACCGTGCGCGCGGGATCCTGCCAGCCGTAGCTCTCGCCGATCGCGGACCAGCCGCGGCTCTGGATCGGCTGGTACCGCGGCTCGACGAGCAGCGAGAACCCGAGCTGCGCGACGACGAAGCCGAGGGCGACGGCCTCGGCCCGGCCCTCGCGTGGCAGCGCGACGCCGATCCACACCGCCGCGAGCGCGACGCCGGGGAGGAACGCGTTGGGCTCGGCCCACTGCGTGCTGTACCCCAGCGCGCTCACCAGGGCGCCGGCCAGCGCCATCACCGTCCAAAACAGCAGGCCGCGGTGCGCGGCCAGGCGCGCGCGCAGGGCCGCGTCCTCGCGGCTGGCGAGCTTGCGCTTGCGCAGCACCCACGGTCCGAGGAAGCGCGCGGTCAGCCACACGACCAGCACGGTCAGCCACGGCGCGGCGTGGAGGAACATGCCCCACGTCTTGCGGGTGAACCGCTCGTCGTTGAACGCGTGGGCTTGATGGAGCTCGAAGACGTAGTTCCACAGCCGACCGTCGGTGCGCGCGTCGAACAACAGCATGCCGCCGCCGTCGATCGCCGCGATCACCACGACGTAGATCCACAGCTGGCGAGGTGCGACCACGAGACCGCCTATCCCGCTGGCGAGGATGAGCACCGCGGCGGTCTGCTTGGTCCAGAACGCCAGCGCCATCAGCACGCCCGCCGCGGCGGCCTTGCGCCAATCGCCCCACGCCTCGCGCAGCAGCACCAGGGCCCACAGCGCCAGCGCGAGGAACATCGTGTCGGGCCGCGCGAGGTCGATCCATCGGAACGCGAACACGTAGCCCGAGCACCACAGGCCGACGGTCACGAGCGCGTGTACGGGGGACTTGCCCTCGCGGGCGACCGCGCGGCGCAGCGCGAGGCCGATCGCGACCCAGCACAGGATGCTGACCACGCGCCCGAGCGCGAAGTCGAGGCCGAACACGTGGCCCAACGCGCCGAGGGTGATCGCGAAGAGCGGTGTATAGAGGAACGGGACGAAGGCCTCGGACGGTGCGGGATAGATCGGCTCGCCGTGCATGAAGCGGCGGGCTTGGTGCAGCACGCCGCCTTCCATCCACTCGAGCTCGAGGGGGAAGCCCACGCGCAGGGCGAAGACGACGGCCAGCGCGGCGATCCACAGGATCGAGAGGCCCGCGGCGACGCGGCCGAGCAGCGCGGCGCGGGCCGTCCACGGATCGTCAGTCATGGTCGACCTCCGCGCCGAACGGACCCACGACGCGCGCCAGCGGTCGGCGACAGCAGTACACGCCGGGATCGAACGGCGCACCGTCGGCCTCCTGCGCCGATCCGGGGCCCGGGCTCACGCAGGCCCACGCGTAGCCGCGGCGGAACGGCGGCCGCGCGTCGGCCTCGCGCGGCGGTGCGGCACCGCGGAAGCCGACGTGGCACAGCAGATCCGGATCGCGCGACAGGATGTACGACGGTGGCGCGAACAGCTGATGGCCCGGGCGCACACCGCCGCCCTCGCGCACCGGCGCTGGATCCATCATCGGGAGCACCGGGTCGACGAGGCCGAAGGCGTCGATCGTCGGCAGACCGGACGCGTACGGCACCGCCCCCGCGGCCCCGACCGTGATGAGCGTGTCGGCCGGGACGTGCTCGCCGAGCCACTGCCCGGCGGCGCGGCCGACCTCGGCGAAGCGATGCATCGCGGTGACGCCCTCCCACTTGCCGTCGATCCAGCCCTCGGGCTTGGCGCGATCGGCCGAGTGTCGGGCGTGGGCGTCGAACGACAGCGCGAGCGCACCGGCGACGCCGATCGCGATCCCGACCGGCGCGAGCGCGGGCCGCCGCGCGCCGAGCCATGCGCCGAGGGCGTGCAGCCCGATCCCCACCGCGATCGCGAGGCCGACGGTGGCCGCGAGGTAGAACCGGCTGTAGGCCATGAAGTCGCCGCCGACCGTCCAGCCGTACGCGACCACCGCGACGACCACCGCGAGGTGCGGCAGCGCGGCGCGTCGCACCACGACGAGCATCGGTGCGAGGTACGGCAGCCACATCGCGGAGATCCACTGCCACACGTACGCAATCCCCCAGGTGTCGCGCAAGGCGGCGCCGTGGGCCTTCACGGCCCACGTGTTGGGCAACCACGTCCCGTAGTAGGACCGTCGCCACAGCAGGTGGACGGCGAGCGGGACGACGAGGCACGCGGCGGCCTCGACGAGTCGACGCGCGCTCGGGCGTGTGGCGCCCCGCCACCACGCACGACCGTGCACGGCGAGCCACGTCGTCCCCCACACGCCGAGCACCATCACGGCGTCGGGCCGGGTGAGCGCCGCTACGGCGCCGAGCAGCGCCGCGGTGCGGGCCCGATCGCGCCCCCACGCGACCATCGCCCCGAGCGCGAGCGCGACCGCGGCAGCGGTCTCGAGGCCGCCGCTCGCCCAGACCACGGCCTCGGGGCTCGCGGCCAGCAGCGCGACCGTCGGCACCGGGGCCCACGCCGCGAACCCCCGCGCGCCCACGGCCTGCCGCACGAGGATCGCCGCGAGCACGAGGATCGCCGCGAACGCGATGAACCCCAGCACCGCCGCGCTGCGCTCGGGTGGGATCCCGATCCCCGCGCCGGCGGCGAGCAGCACGACCCAACCGAAGTTGGTGTAGCCCTCGACGCGCTCGAGCGGCACGACGTTGAACGCGAGCTCGCCGTGCTCCGCGAGGTTGGCCGCGTAGCGGAACGAGATGTACGCGTCGTCGCAGAGGAACGACCAGCGCGAGGCGTGCCACAGGCCCAGGACCACGAGCCCGAGCACGGCGAGCGTCGCGGGCTCGCGCAGACGGGCGAGCGTGGTCCGGGTTGGACCGGGCACGCCGGCGTTACCCGCACCCGCCGTTGGCCGTCCCCGGGGTGCCCAGATCGCCCATGAAGTAGATGTCCCCCGCAGCGCACCAGTTCGACCCGTCGTCGTTGGCGACCGCGTCGGTGCTGAGGGGATCGAGCTCCATCGACGCGCCGACCGGGGCCGGGAACGTCGCGTTGGTCCACGCCACCCGATCGATCGTGACGCCGCCGCACACGAGCTCGAGCTCGTCGTCGGCGTTGCCGAGCACCATGACGCCGTAGACGAAGTTCGGCACGAACCCGGGGCTGATGCTGCGCCCGAACGTCAGCCGCGCGCCGGGCTCGATCGTCAGGTCGGAGCCGACGTCGAAGCTCTCGCCGCCGTCGTCCTGCACGGTGCAGCCGAACAGCTGGTAGGTGACGTCGTCGCTGGGGTTGAACAGCTCGAACCACTCGCCGTTCGGATCGCCGATCGCGATCGGGTCGCGCATGATCTCGGTGATGACGAGGTCGTCGGTGCCCGGCGGCGGGAAATCGGTGCACAGCGACTCGTCGTAGCTGCAATCGGCGGCGCAGCCGAGCAGGCCGCCGGTGTGCCCGAGCGAGAGGCAGTCGCCGACGCCCAGATCCTCGTCGTCGCAGTCCTCGCCCGCGTCGACCAGGTTGTTGCCGCAGTAGTTGCACCCCGAGGTGTCGAGCTGACAGTCGGCGCCGCACACCAGCACGCCGCCGACGAAGCCGCCGGGGACCGTCGTGCAGCTGTTGCCGAGCAGATCCGCCGCGTCGCAGCCCTCGTTGCCCTCGGCCGCCCCGTCGCCGCACAGCGTGCAGCCCGAGGTGTCGATCGCGTCGCACGTCGGGGCGCACACCAGCACGCCGTCGTCGAAGTCACCGAGATCGGCGCAGGTCTGCCCGCCGAAGTCGACGTCGTCGCACAGCTCGGCCCCGCCTTGGTTCAGGTCGCCGCAGCAGCCGGTGAAATCCAGGGTGCAGCGATCCGAGCAGGTGACCGTGCCGTCGCCGAAGCCGCCGTCGGCGCAGACGGTCCCGGCCAGGTCGACGCCGTCGCACTCCTCGTTGTCGTCGTTGATCGCATCGTCGCCGCAGACGTACGTGATGCAGCCCGTCTCGTCGAAGCTGCAGTCGGCGGCGCAGGCCAGCGTGCCCTCGTCGTAGCCGAGATCGAGGCAGGTGGTGTCGGCCAGATCGGCGCCCTCGCACGACTCGGTGCGCTCGATGATGTCGTTGCCGCAGATGTTGGGCTCGCACATCGAGGTATCGAAGCTGTTGCACGCGGCGTCGCACGCCAGCGTGCCCGCGAGGAACCCCTGGGTGATGCACGTCTCCTCGCCGAGGTCGGTGCCGTCGCACAGCTCCTCGCCGTCGATCGCGTCGTCGCCACAGACCGAGAGCACGCACATCGAGGTGCCGAAGTTGAGGCAGTTGGGCGCGCACTCGAGCTCGCCGGACAGGAAGCCCTGGGTCACGCACGTCAGGTCGCCGTCGAACACGGTGCCGTCGCAGACCTCGCCGGGATCGAGCTCGCCGTTCCCGCAGGGCTCGGGCTCGGTCGTGCCGCTGCTCGTGTCGGGATCGCCCGTCTCGGGGCCACCCGACGTTCCGGAGGTGTCGCCGGTCGCCCCCGTGGAGTCGGCCTCGGTGTCGCCGGTCTCCGACGTCGAGTCGGAGCACCCCGGCGTCGACGCCAGGACCCACCCCGCAACCAACCTCGCGCGCGCGCTGAACCCTCGATGCATGGACGATCTCCCCACGGCGCCCGGTCCGGCGTCGCCGCGACCACGGGTCGTCCGCGCCGACACGGTATCACGGCTCGCTGGTTTCGCGCCGATCCAGACCCCGTTGGGGCGGCACCGCGCCGAGGCCGGGTCGGCGCGGCCTGCCGCGGCGATCGTCGAGTTCCGATTCACCCGATCGCCGCGGGCGCCGTATCGGAGTCGCGGCACCCCGATGACCGTCCACCGCAAGCCCGTCGTCCCCGTCGCGAGCGTGGCCATGCTCGCCCTCGTTTCCGCTTGCTACTCCGGGGCCGGGGGCACGGGCGATCCCGACGGCGGCGGCTCGACCGGGGGCGCAGGCACCGGGGCCGACGACGCCGACACCGGCGGCGACCCCTCCGATCCGGACGAGCCGTTCCAGACCAGCATCTTCGAGTGCGACCCGACCCAGGTGCCGACCGATCTCCCGCTGCGTCGGCTGTCGCGGCGGCAGTACACCAACGCGCTCGGGGATCTCGTCGCGCGGCTCGTACCGGGCGACGCCGAGGCTGTGCTCGCGGCGGCCGGTCCGCGCCTCGGGCTCATCCCCGAGGACGCGCGTTCCGGCCCCGACCCGACCTACGGCGGCTTCACGCGGCTCGATCAGTCGATCTTCCAGGAGACCGTCGAGGGCTCGTACTACGTCGGCGCCGCGATCGGCAAGGCGATCGCCGACGACCCCGCGCGCCTCGGCGCGGCCGCGGGCAGCTGCGCCACCGATGGCGACGCGGGCAACGACGGCGCGTGCCTCGACGCGTTCGTCCGCAGCTTCGCGCCGCGGGTGCTGCGACGCCCGCTCACCGAGGAGGACGTCGCGTTCTACGTCGACGTCGCCGGCGACACGCTCGAGCGCGAGGACTACGCGGACGTCATCGCGGTCCTGCTCGCAGCCCCGGGCTTCCTCTACTTCGTCGAGCAGGGCGACCTGGGCACCGACGGGCCGCGTACACCGCTGGACTCCTACGAGCTCGCGTCGCGGCTGTCGTTCCACTTCTGGCAGTCGATCCCCGACGACGCGCTCGTCGGGGCGGCCGAGCGCGGCGATCTGTTGGATGACGAGCTGTACGCGGCGCAGGTCGAGCGGATGTTCCGCGACCCCCGGACCGAGCTGGCGGTGGCCGAGTTCTACGGCGAGTGGCTCGATCCTCCGCACCTCGCCGAGCTCGACGCGGGCGTTGGCATGCCCGACTACGACGCCTTCCTCGGCGGCTTCGTCCCCGACGGCGAGACCCGGGCGCACATGCTCGACGAGATCGAGCAGATGGGCGCGTACTACACCCTCGGCGTCGACGCGCCGTTCGTCGACTGGTTCCGCTCGGATCGTTCGTTCGCGCGCACCGAGGACCTCGCGTCGATCTATGGCGTGGCGGTGTGGTCGGACGGCGAACCGCCCCAGCTCCCGCCCGAGCGCGACGGCGTGCTCACCCGCGCGGCGGTGCTCGCCACCGGCAGTGCGATGACCCACCCGGTGATCAAGGGCGTGTTCACCCGCAAGACCCTGATGTGCGATCCGGTGCCCGACCCGCCGGCCGACGCGATGGCCGTCGCGATGGAGATCGAGGACGCAGCCCTGGGTGCCCGCGCGCGCGCCGAGGCGATCAGCGAGGCGCGGGCCGACTGCGCCGGCTGCCACACGGGCCTCATCAACCCGCTCGGCTACGTCACCGAGAACTTCGACGCCCTGGGCCGGCTGCGTCAGACCGAGACGGTCTTCGACAAGGCCACGGGGGCGGTCATCGCCGAGGTGCCGATCGACACGCTGGCCACGCCCAACGTCGACGGCGCCGACGATCGCACCGCCTCGAACGCCGCCGAGCTCAACGCGCTGATGCTCGAGAGCGACAAGCCGCAGGCATGCTTCGCCCGCCGCTACTTCCGGTTCACGTTCGGCCGCGTCGAGGACGACACGACCGACGGCTGCACGCTGGCGGTGATGCACCAGGCGCTGCTCGACGGCGACGACCTCGGCACGGTCGTCCGCGACGTCGCGATGCGCCCCGATTTCCGCACCAAGACCTTCGAAGGGGGAGAGTGATCATGCGCCCACGGTCCACCAACGGCGCGACCCGCCGCATGTTCCTGCGCGGCACGGGCGGCGCCCTGCTCGCGATCCCGTTCCTCGACTCGCTCGCGCCGCGCGGCGCCCAGGCCGGGGGCACGCCGGGCTTGCCCCGCCGCTTCGCCGCGTTCTCGACCGGCCACGGGGGCATCCGCGGCGCCAACATGTTCCCCGCCGCCGAGACGCTGACCGGCGGACAGGCCTACGCGGGCCACCAGATCCGCCGCGGGCCGCTGTCGCTCGCCGTCGACGGCGGCGTCGCGAGCCTGTCGCCGGTGCTGAGCGCGAGCTCGTCGGTGTTCACCGCGTCGCTGGCGGCCAAGCTCAACGTCATGCGCGGCCTCGATGCCGGGTTCTACGTCGCGCACACCCGCGGCATCCACCTCGGCAACCTCGCCGGCCACGACGAGGCGCTCGCGCCGGTGAGCGAGCGCCGACCGACGATCGATCAGGTGCTGGCGTACTCGACGAAGTTCTACCCCGCGGTGCCGTCGGTGCGGTCGATCCAGATCGGGCCCAACTACTCGATCTCGGTCGGTCGCGAGAACCCGTTCGATCCGGCGAGTCCGCTGCAGGATCTACCGACGTCGCAGCGGTCGATCGATCTGTTCAACCAGATCTACACGCCGCCGGACCCGAGCGTCATGCCGCGCGAGCCCGTCGTCGATCGCGTGCTCGCCGACTACCAGCGCGTGCGCCAGAGCGCCCGCATCTCGGCGCAGGACCGCACTCGGCTCGACGCCCACATCGCGCGGCTCGTCGACTTCCAGGCCAAGCTGTCGGCGGTGCAGAGCTGCGGGACCGTCGAGCCGCCCTCGGCCGAGGCGCAGGACATCCTGTTCCAGCCCGGCTTCGGCACCGACCCCTCGGCGCAGGCGCAGTACTGGCAGCTGTTCAACGACGTGGTCGCGATCGCCTTCAGCTGCGACACGTGCCGCATCGCGACGTTCGCCTCCGACGCGCTGACCGACTACTCCGGGCCCGACTACCACCAGGATGTCGCCCACCGCGCCGGCGTCGACGCGCCGATCGAGCCGGTCGGCGATCCCCTCGCGCAGGTGTTCGCCCAGGATCTCGTGCGGCAGGGGCACCAGCGGTTCTTCGAGTCGGTGTACCTCGACTTCGTCGCGAAGCTCGACGCGATCGACGACGGCGCCGGCGGCACGCTGCTCGACTCGTGCCTGGTCGCGTGGACGCAGGAGTCCGGCATCTACACGCACGACGCCGTCGACTGGGGCGTGGTGCTCGCCGGCGGCGCGGCGGGCAGCGTGACGACGGGCAACTTCTGCGATTACCGGAACACGTCGGTGATGGGCAACCAGTTCGGCGAGGCGCACCCGGGCCCGTGGCCGATGTATCCGGACGACAACACGCCGGAGTACAGCTGGTTCGGGCTGATGCTGCCGCAGTACTACGGGACGATCCTGCAGGCGATGGGGCTGGACCCGGAGGACTACGAGGAGACGTCGTACGGCGGGTACGGGCCGATGCACGTCGACGATGGGTATGCGGCGCACTCGGAGGCGGTGCTCGCGGCGGCGCACGAGATGCTGCCGTTCCTCGGGGCGTGAGGGCCGGGGGGCTCTTGCTGCGCTGCGGCGACCGGCAGGCGGCTAACCGCGCCAGCGGTACGCCCACGTCCGGCGCCCGCTCGGCCCGTCGGCGAGGAACACGTAGACGGTGTCGATGGGGTCGTAGTCGAGGGCGTGGAACGCCACGGTCCCCACCTGCGCCCGCTCCTCGGAGACGGCGAGCATCGGGTCCGTGCACCATGTCTCGGTCGTCGGGTCGAAGACGTGGAAGGTGCCGTCGGCGACGGCACCGCCGATGACCTGATTGCGACTGTCGTACGCGTAGCCGGTTTCGCCGTCCGGGGGTGCGAGACCGTCCGCCGCGAGGAGCGAGCTGGCCGATGCCCCCCAGTTCGCACGGTCGAGGACCAGCTCGCGGACGCTCCCGTCGGTCATGGACAG
>LNFB01000079.1 GCA_001464385.1 Deltaproteobacteria bacterium Ga0077550
GCGACCGCGCGCAGGCCCGACGCGAGCTCGAACATCGCGTAGTAGGCCGGGAGGAACCACGGCCGCGCGACGCCGTCGGGCGAGTGCAGACCGGTCGCAGCGGAGCGGGAGGGCACCGCAAGGGTTGTCCGTGGCGCAGGCGATCGGATCCATCGAGGGGCGCAGACGGGGCGAGCCGCGGGGCTGGATCCGGGGCCGGTAGCCGGGCCAGGCGATCACCTCCGCCGGCGTCCCGCGTTCGACGGCGGAGAGGTCGAAGGTGCCGACGGTCTGCCGCAGCACGACCGTTGGCCCGCGGGTCTCGCCTCGTGACCACGTCCTCGAAGTGCGCGACAACGCCCTGCAGCGGGGCTCGATTCGGTACCTTGAACTCGTGAGCAAACCGTTGCAACCTCCGATCGATGCGGAGCGCCCGGACGGCTGCTGTGCTCTACGCATGCATCGCGGAGGCCTGCGTCGGGGCGATTGAGCGCGACCCAGCGACGGCACCGCACTTCGAGCGCTGCTTCACGCATGAGCTCGAAGGGGATCTGCGCGACGGTCGACGCGACCGAGACGAGTCATCGATCAGGGCCCTGTGCACAGCAAGGGCGCGGGACATGGCGGAGGCAGACGAGGCG
>LNFB01000080.1 GCA_001464385.1 Deltaproteobacteria bacterium Ga0077550
ACCCAGCCGAGACTCCCACGCCAGCGGCGACCGGGTCAGCGACGGCCCAGCCGTCGACACCGCCCGAACCTTCCGCCGCGCGACAGGCACGGGCCGCGGCCGTCGCCAAGGTCGCGCCACCTTGGTGGTGTTACGAAGGTTCACTCGGCTCATTCCCGACCGGGTCGTGCACGAAGACGGCGGAGGCGTGCAAGCGCGAGGCCGACGGATTCGCGAAGGGCGATCAAGCCAAGATCATCCGAAGCTGCGCGGCACAGCCCCTTGCCGCCTGCGTCGGTGCGACCAAGGTGCTCCAAGCGACGCACCAGGTCGACTGTTTCGCGACGTTTGTCGGCTGCGAAGCAGTGCGTGCCCAGCTGCAATCAGGCGTCGACTACTCCGACGTGACGGGGTGTGAGGCCACGCCGACATCTTGGGTGTCCGAGCCGTCGACAGCCCCCTCCCCGTTCTGAACAGCCGCCGGCGCGACGCGAGGCGTCCACCCGGCGCGCGCCATCGATGCTCGGCAGGAAAGCTCTTCGCGCCGTCCCTCCGGGGCCTTCACCATCGCCGGCCCTGTCCGACTCGTCGATCATGCAACTCGCGGTCGCGACGAAGCCGACCCACGGAAACACCCCGGTGTCGGCTATCGCCTTCGTCGTGGCCCTCTACTTCTCCCGCTCCCCCATGAACTTCAGCGCGAACTCCCGCAGCCTCAACACGCTCGGCACCCCGTCCCCGCTGGCGAAGTTCAGCTCCGGCGCGAACTTCACGTACTGCGCGGCCTCCCACGCCACGAACGCACGCCCCGCCGCGGTGGCCAGCAGCGTGTTGCGCTGCGCATCGAACTCGCCGCGCACCTTCGCGACCATCGCGTCGGCCTCGGCCTGCAGGCGCGCGTTGACGCCGTCCGCCTCGGCGTGGATGCGCTGATCGTACTGCAGCGTCTCGGCCTGGACGTTCTGCACGCCCATCAGATACGCGTCGTCGATCTTCGCCGCCTCCTCGGGGGTCATCTGCAGCGCGGCCGTGGCGGCCTCGATCAGCTTCGCGCGCTCCTCGGGCGTGAGCGCGGCCAGCTTCGCCCGCGCGCCGCCGGCGGCCGTGTCGTCGCCGATGTCGATGATGCCGACCTGATAGGCGCGCTCGAGGTTGGCGCGGCGCTCGATCCACTTCTGCTCGCGCGCGGCCGCCAGCGCGTTGGTGCCCTGGGTGTAGTTGTCGAGCTTCTGCTGCTCGTTGGCCACGGTCTGCGCCGCGGCGTCGAGGAGCTTCTTCTGCTCGTTGAGCTGGATCTGCTGCAGCTGCTTCTCGTACTCCTCGCGGAACTTGACCGACCGGATCAGCACCGCCGAGGCCTCGAGGTGGAGCTCGCCGAGCTTCTCGTTGAGGATGCCCAGCGTGGTCGCCGACACCTCGAGCCGGCGATCGGTCGAGTAGAAGTCCGACGACGTCAGCTCGGCGAGGCGCTCGCGCAGCACGCTGACCGTCGTCTCCTCGGCCAGGCGCTGGAAGCGATAGCGATCGTTGGCGTCGCGCTGGTGGTTGCCGGTCTGGACCAGCTGCCACGCCTCGGAGGGCCGGATGCGATACGGCACCGACACGTCGAGCACGACGATGTTGTTGTCCTTGGTGCGGATCTGCAGCGGCTGCTGCATCCCGACCTCGTCGCCCGTGTAGTCGAGGTACTCGTAGCGCCGCGGCAGGCTGATGATCGTGTGCACGCCGGGGATCGCCAGGGCCCAGCCGGGCTCGAGGTCCTCCTCGCCGACACCCGACAGGTTGCTCTGGCGCACGCCGATGCGGTCGGGGCCGATGGTGGTGGTGCAGACCAGCGGGACGATCCAGCAGGCCAACACGAGGAGCGCGAGGGCACGCGCGACACGGAGCACGGGGTTGCTCATGGTGCACCTCCGACCTGCTCGAGCTGGATCCGCGAGGGCGACCCGTCACGGGCGTAGGGCTGGATGCCGATCGTGACGCCCGACAGCTTGGTCCCCAGGCGCTCCATGACGCGCTCGACCGGTTGGTTGGCGAACGCGTCGATCGAGGCCTTCTGCGCCCCGAGGTCGGCGGTGAGCTGACCGCGGAGCTCGGCGGCGCGGCGCTCGGCCGAGGCCAGCGCGGCCTGGCCCTTGGCCACGGTGTCGATGCGGTAGCCGTCGGCCTGACGCGTGGTCTCGGCCTGCTCGGCGACCGCGGTCGCCAGGGCCGCCTCGAGCTCGGCGCGCTTCTCCTGGATGACGCGGTTCTGATCGCGGTCGACCTCGGCGAGGCGCCGCGAGCGATCGGTGCCGGCGCGCGCGAGATCCGAGCTGATGACGACCAGCTGGTTGTCGGCCTCGTTGCGCGACTCGATGAGGTTCTCGTACTCGTCCGAGAACCGCGGCCGCGGGGTCACGATCTGCGTGACGATGATGCCGTGGGGCTCGAGCAGCGCGTTGAGCCGGGTCCGCGCCCGCTCGGTCGCCGCGCCGAAGTTGGCCGGGTTCGACACGGTGATTGTGGACTCACGGCCGAACTCGTCGCGGAGGATCGAGCGCGCGTACGGCCGCAGCCACCGGCGGAACGCCGTCGTCGGGCCCGCGTCGCGCACCGCGTCCTCGGCCTTGTCGCCGAGGACCTGGAAGATGATGGTCGTGTCGTTGAACAGGAAGTTCGAGCCGTCACTGGCGCGGACCGTGAGCTCCGAGACGTGGAGGTCATCGGTGTTCTTGGTGCCGGTCATCACGAACGTCTGCGGGCTGGCGTCGACCACGTAGATCGAGTGCAGGCCGAACGGCGCGCGCATCACCAGGCCGGGCTGCACGATGGTGTCGCGCTTGCCCGTGAGGTTGTTGATGCGCACCGCGACCTCGCCGGGCTGGATGACGACGAACGAGGTCGACAACGTGACCCCCAACACCACCAGCGCCAGCACGACCCACCCGATGGTACCGAGCCCGCGCTTGCGCAGGCGCTCGAAGAACCCCGCCGCACTCCCGGCGAATTTTATGACCTGTGCCATCGTGGCCGATGGTATCTGTTTTTCCCGGCCGGTATTTCACCGCCCGCAGTCGACGTTGCGTCGGTGGAGCGCCACCGCCTCGGCATCACCCGCGATCTCGGCCTCGCGCAGCAGCCAGCGGAACATCTGGTTGGCGTGGACGCGGTTCTTCCGATCGTTCCACAGCCACACCCCGAGGGCACAGATCGCCGGGTTGACGATCGCGTAGCCGAGCCGCTGCAGGTTGGGCCCCGTGTGCTCGACCGCGGACGTGAAGGCCCCGCGCAGCGCCAGGTACTCGCGCCACTCCTCGTGCAGCGGCAGGGCCCGGCGCGCGCGGACCCGCGTCAGCAGGCCGTCCGCGACGAGCTCGAGCTCGTCGAGGAGCGCCTGGTGCAGCGCGGAGCGGACCCGGCCCAGGGTGTCGTGGACCCGGTCGGGATCCTCGCCCAGCGCCACGCCCGTCGTGCGCACGACCTCGACGAGATCGGCCTCGACGCGCGCGCGGAGGATCGCCAGCGCATCGGTGCGCGCGCCCACGGCCGCGGCCCGGCGCCGCACGCCGTCGGTGAAGCGCGCGTCCGCGAGCGCGCGATCCCAGGCCCGCGCCGTCGCGGCGACCTCGGCCGCGGTCGGTCGCGCGTGGGCGAGCAGGCGCGCGTGCAGGAGCAGCGCTGCACGGTGGACGTCGGGCTCGGCCTCGCGCGGCACCGCCGGGGTCGCAGTGGGCTCGGCGGGTCGGTGCGCCCGGGCGCGTTCGACCAAGGGACGCCAGTCCGCGCGATCGGGCGTGTGCTTCCAGGCCCGCTCGAGCTCGGCGTCGTCGGGACACGGCGCCGCGCCGAGCATGCGCCGCGCGACCACGGCCAGCATCGCGACCGTCGCGTCGGCGTCGGGATCGCCGGCGAACCGCGCCACCTCCGACCACGCCCCGCGCGTCGCTGCCTCGGCCGCGCACCACTGCACCGCGAGCCGCCGGGCCATGCGCGGGGCCGCGACGCCCTCGAACTCGCAGAGGCTGCCGATCCAGCGCCGCGCGGCCGCGTCGTCGACCAGGCCCGTGGCGAGCAGGTGCGCCGCACCGCAATCCGATCGCTCGCACCGGGCCTCGACGAAGGCCAGCGCGCGGCTCGGGCCGCCGGCGCGCAACGCCGCCCACGCGGCCGCGACCAGGGCCCCGCCCTTGTTGTCGTCGTGCCACGTCCACGAGCTCGAGCGCACGAGCCACCACGCCGCGCGCCAGTGGCCGCGCGGGATCAGCCAGCCGCGCGCGAAGGCCCACGGCCACGCGAGCACGCCCGTCATCGCGAGGACCGGTGCGCCGAGCAGTTCGCCGCGCAGCAGCATCGCGCCCGACAGCAGCCCGACCAGGCCGAGCACGAGCCACTGCGCGAGGCCGAAGAAGCCCGGCCGGCTCTCCTCGCGGTTGGCGACGCCGAGCAGCCACGCGAACGCGAGCGCGGCGGTGAACGCCACGAGCTGCGCGACGAGGCCCTCGATCCCGAGCGCGCTCACGGTCGACTCCACCCGAGGATGCGGAGCGCCGCGGGCTCGGGCTCGGGCCCCTCGGCGTCGGCGTCGTCCTCGGCGTCGAGCGTCGACGGCGGCTCGTGCTCGAGGTGCCACAGCTCGTGGCCGATGCGGCGCTCGGGATCCCGCAGCTCGGCCATCGCCGCACGGACCAGCTCGGGCGTGCGCGCCCGGACCCCCAGCGGCGTGGTGTAGATCGCCGCGCGCGACATCCCGACCTCGAGCATCCCGAGCCACTTCTGCCCGGCGCGCTCGACCTCGGCCCGCGTCGCCGTGACCGGCAGGTCGAGCACGAAGAAGGGGTTGTCGCCCCAGCGATCGACGGCGCTCATCGAACGCCGGAATCGTAGCTCGCCCGCCGCGCGGTGGGATCGTGCGGCAGCAGCCGCCAGAGCTTCTCGGTGATCCGCCGCAGCTCGGCGCCGTCGTCCCGGGCCCGCGCGGCCTTGCCCTCGCGCACCAGGGCCTGGGCCCGGGGCAGATCGCTGGCCGCATCGACCCGACTGCTCGCCTCGTCGAACAGCGCGGGCCACGTGTCCGGGTCGCGGTACCACGCGGTCTCGCCGAGCTGGTTGGCGAGCCGGAGCTGACGCTGCAGCTCGCGGACGTTGCGCTCGGCGCGGGCCCGATCGATGGCCTTGGCGACGTCCTCGAACAGCGCGCGCTCGCGCTCGGTGCCGAGGTGACCGACCTGGCCGCCCGCCCACGTCAGCGTCCGCACCACCCGCTGCTCGAGTTCGGGCCACTGCTTGCTCTGCTCGACCTCGTCGAGGGCCGCGTCGATCTCGAGCAGGGTCCGCCGCGCCCGCTGCCCGGCGTCGTCGTTGCCCCCGGTCGCCGCGCCGAGATCGCGGGAGACGTCGCCGAGATCGTGCTCGGCGTGCTCGAGCGCGCCGATGATGTGGGGCATGCCGCGGCGGAACGCCTCGGCCCGCAGATCGTCGACGCGCTGGCGCAGCGCCGCGAGGCTCGCGGCGAGGACCTCGGGGTCGGCCGCGGGCACGAGGAGGTGGGCGACGTGCTCGAACATCTGATCGAGCGCGGGCACCAGCGCCTTGGCCGACATCCGACCGCCGCGATCGAGCTCGATCGTCAGCTCGATGTCCGACCCCGCCGGCAGCGTCTTGCCGATCGCGTGCCCGGGGATCTCGAGCGTGCCGACCAGGCGACACAGGTGCGCGCGGTCGTGCTCGCCCTGGACGATCGGGATCTTCAGCACGGCCTCGGCCGCGCCGCGGGCCACGCTCTCGACCGTGGCGTGGGTGAAGCTGCGGCGCGCCGGCAGCGGGGTGCCGCGCTCGAAGTACACCTGGACGTGATCGCTCACCAGCGCGACGCCGATCGACCGCGACAGCGGCGGATCGCCGATGGTCATGCCCTGCACGATGGTGACGCTCGGCGGATCGACGGCGACGCGGACCCCCGCGGCGTCCTCGGCCACGATCTCGAACACGTTGGCGTGGCGCGCGACGAGCTCGACCGCGGCGACGAAGGCCCGATCGTCGTCGAGGGTCGCGACCTCGCTGGTGAAGCCACCGTCGCCGCGGACGAGCCGCACGTTGCTCGGCATCGGACCCTGCCCCGCATCGACCACGCGACCGATCACGTGGGGCGACAGATCGGTGCACACCGCAGGGAACTGCAGCCACAGCCGCGCGCCGCGGCGCACCAGCGGGCCCGCGGGCCGCCCGTCGAGGGCCGTGCTCGCCGCGTGGATCGCCGCGCCCTGGGCGACGAGCGTCATGGGATCCAGGCCCTCGGCCACCGCGGCGCCCAGTGTGTGCCCGACCCGCTCGCGCAGCATCGGCGTGACGGTGGGACCGCCGACGAAGACGATCCGCGCCAGCTGATCCGCCGACGTGCCGTGCTCCTGCAGCAGGCGCCGGCACACGTCGAGGGATCGATCGACCAGCGGCGAGATCAGCCCCTCGAGCACCGCGCGGTCGAGGGCGAGCTCCGGATCGAAGGGCGCCGCGCCGGGGATCTCGAGCGGCGCCGCGAGGGTCAAGACCACCTGCCCCGCGCGACTCAGACCCACCTTGGCGTCCTCGGCGGCGTGCTTGAGCTGGGCAATCGCGGCGCCGTGGGTCGGATCGTCGCGGCGGATCGTCACGCCGTGCTCGCGGGCGATCTCCGCGAGCGCCCAGTCGACGATCGCCCAGTCGAAGTCGCGACCGCCCAGGAAGTTGTCCCCGTCGTGGCCGACCACGCGCAGGAAGCCGCCGTCGGTCTCGAGCAGCGAGACGTCGAACGTGCCGCCGCCGAGATCGTAGACCAACCACCGACCGTCGCCCTGTTCGGCGGTCCAGCCGGCGGCCAGCGCCGAGGCGATGGGCTCGGGCAGCAGCTCGACCTTGCCGAAGCCCGCGAGCTTGGCGGCCTCCGAGGTCGCCGCGCTCTGGGGCAGCTCGAACAGCGCGGGCACCGAGATCACCGCGGCGTCCGGCAGCAGCCCGACCTGATCGAGGACGTCGGCGCGCAGCGCCCCGAGCACTGCGGCCGCGAGCTCGGGCGGGCGCAGCGATCGGCCCGACGCCGCGAACGGCAGCGCGCGCTCGGTGCCCATCAGGCGCTTGAACTCGCTGCGCGTGTTCTCGGGATCGCGCTCGAGGAAGCGCCGCGCGGCGGCCCCCACGGTGACGCGACCCTTGCCGTCGATGCGCACCACCGAGGGCGTGAGCGTCGAGCCCTGCGCGTTGCGGATGACCTGCGTGGTCTCGCCGTCGAACACCGCCACCGCCGAGTTGGTGGTCCCAAGGTCGATACCGACGTACAGAGGTCGTCCCGTCATGTCCCGCGATCATAGCCCGTGCTCGGGAACCTCCGGCGACAAGCGCTGTCCCGTAGCCCCAACGAGGCGACGATGGACCAACACAGCGACGATTCGCCGGGTGCGCAGGACGAGTTCGAGGCCGCCGTCCGTCCGCGGTGGTCCGCGGGCAAGACCGCGGCGCTGACCTTCGCGCTCGGCGGGGCCGCGGCGGCCGTCGTCCACTTCAGTGATTCACCCCAGGTGTCGCCGTGGGCGTTCGACGCCGAGACGCCGATGGAGCTCGAGGCGCGACTCGTCGACGAGGGGAAGATCGAGGACTTCCTCGAGGAGGAGCGCGACGAAGAGCAGGAGGCCGGTGTCGGCCAGCGACACCGCGGCGAGGAGGGCAAGATGGGTCGGCCCACGTCGAAGAACAAGTCGGGCCTCTACGCGATGAAGGGGCCGAAGGACGCCGCGCCCCAGCTGAGCCTCGGGCTGGTGGGCACCGGCCGCGGCGGTGGAGGTCTCGGCGAGGCGACGATCGGCCCCCGGGCGGCCGCCGGCGAGGGCTACGCCAC
Organism: Deltaproteobacteria bacterium Ga0077550; assembly: GCA_001464385.1. GTDB lineage: Bacteria > Myxococcota_A > Polyangia > Nannocystales > Nannocystaceae > Xiheibacterium > Xiheibacterium aquaticum. The sequence continues at coordinate 7,826 of LNFB01000080.1, forward strand.
GGTGGACGAGCAGGCGTTCATGGCCGTGGTCGACGATGCGCGCTCGACCTTCGCGATCGACGTCGACACCGCGTCGTACAGCAACATGCGTCGATTCGTGCGGGACGGCGTGCTGCCGCCGCCCGAGTCCGTACGCATCGAGGAGTACGTCAACTACTTCGACTACGACTACGACGCGCCCCGCGACGGCGCGCCGTTCTCGGTCCACGCCGAGGTCGGGCCGTGCCCGTGGGCGCCGGGGCACGAGCTCGTGCACGTCGGACTGCAGGGCCGCGTGATCGACGACGCCGACGTCCCGGCGCGCAACCTGGTGTTCCTCCTCGACGTCTCGGGCTCGATGAACCAGCCGGACAAGCTGCCGCTGCTGGTGCGATCGCTCGAGCTGCTCGTCGATCAGCTCCGCCCCGAGGATCGCGTGGGCATCGTGGTCTACGCCGGAGCCTCGGGCGTCGTGCTCGATCCGACCGCCGGCACCCACCGGGCCGCGATCAAGGACGCGCTGAACCGGCTGCACTCCGGCGGCTCGACCAACGGCGGCGCCGGCATCGAGCTGGCCTACCGACTCGCCCAGCGGCACTTCGTCGAGGGCGGCATCAACCGCGTGGTGCTCGCGACCGACGGCGACTTCAACGTCGGCGTCGACAGCCACGACGAGCTGCAGGCGCTCATCGAGGCCAAGCGCGCCTCGGGGGTGTTCCTCTCGGTGCTCGGCTTCGGGACCGGCAACGTCCAGGACGCGACGATGGAGCTCCTCGCCGACAAGGGCAACGGCAACTACGCGTACATCGACACCGAGGCCGAGGCGCGCAAGGTCCTCGTCGCGGAGGCCGGCGGCACGCTCGTGACGATCGCGAAGGACGTGAAGCTGCAGGTCGAGTTCAACCCCACGCGGGTCGCGTCGTGGCGCCTCGTGGGCTACGACAACCGACGGCTCGCGCACGCCGACTTCCAGGACGACCGCAAGGACGCGGGCGAGATCGGGGCCGGGCACACGGTCACCGCGCTCTACGAGATCGTGCCGGTGGACCACGGCGACGACGCGGCGCCCAAGGTCGCCCCGCTGCGCTACCAGAGCGAGGGCGCGCTCACCGGGGCGGCGCGCTCGGACGAGGTGATGACGGTCGCCCTGCGCTACAAGCTGCCCGACGGCGAGCGCAGCACCCCGCTCGAGTTCACGGTGCACGACCGCGACGTGACCCTCGCGGCGACCTCCGACGACTTCCGCTTCGCCGCCGCGGTGACCGAGTTCGGGCTGCTCATGCGCCGCTCGGCGCACGCGGGCACGGCGTCCTGGGCCGAGGTCGCCGAGCTCGCCGCAGGGGCCCGCGGCGAGGATCCCGGGTGCCTGCGCGGCGAGTTCCTCGATCTCGTGCAGGCGGCGGCGAAGCTCGCGGGCGCGCCGGTCGACCCCATCTCGACCTGCGCGAGCTGAGGCCGGCCAAGCCGCTCGACGACGTCGATCACCACGCCGTCGGCTTGTAGTCCTTGAAGAACCGACCGAAGCAGAACTGCTGGGTGCGCACGGCGTCGAACACCGGGTCGACGACCCGCGCAGCGCCGTCGACGATGTCGAGCGGCGGCTGGAAGTCGAGCTCTTCGAGCTTGCGCTCCGCGTGCTGTGCCGGATCTTCGTCGGTCACCCATCCGGTGTCGACCGCGTTCATGAAGATCCGGCTCTGGGCGTAGTCGGGCGCCGACGTCAACGTCAGCATGTTGAGCGCCGCCTTCGCCATGTTGGTGTGCGGATGCTTGTCGGTCTTGGTGTGGCGCGAGAAGCTGCCCTCCATCGCCGACACGTTCACGATGTGCCCTGGCTCGGTCCGATCGCGCAGCATGACCGGCTTGAGCTTGCTGCACAGAATGAACGGCGCGACCGCGTTGACCAGGTGCACCTCCAGCATCTCGGCCGTCGCGACCTCGGACAGCGTGAGTCGCCAGCTGTTGACGCTGCGGAGATCCACCTGCTGGAGGTCGGCGTCGAGGCGGCCGGTGGGAAACAGGTGTGCTTGGCTGTCGCCGGCCTCCTCGAGGTCGTACGGGACCAGCGACAGCGCGGCCGAGGAGTGGATGCCGAGCCCCGGATCGTGGCTCCGCCAGGTGGGCCGGGTGGGGACGAGGCCGTCGACCGAGGCGGGGCTCAGCGCCTCGAGCACGGAGCGGTGGCCCTGCAGCAACGGCTGCGACGCGGCGCCCAGCTCGTCGAGCCGGCGCTGCTCGCCCTCGAGCAGGTGACGCGAGAAGCCCGGCGGGCGGCGGACCGTCTGCGCCGCGTTGTTGATGAGCACATCGAGGCGGTCGCGCGTGCCGACGATGTATCGGGCGAAGATCTCGACGCTCGGGGCGTGTCGGAGATCGAGGCCGTGCACCTGCAGGCGGTGGCCCCACGTCGCGAAGTCGGGCTCGCGGGCGTAGCGCTCGGCCGCGTCGTGGGGGAAGCGGGTGGTCGCGATCACCTCGGCGCCGGCGCGCAGCAGCATCAGCGCGGCCTGGAACCCGATCTTGACCCGGGCACCGGTGATGAGCGCGACCTTGCCCGACAGATCCGCCGTCTGGAACCGCTTGGCGTAGTTGAAGTCGCCACACTCGCAGCACATCGCGTCGTAGAAGAAGTGGACGCGGCGGAACTCGGCCTTGCAGACGTAGCAGCGCCGCGGCTGTTGGAGCACGCGCTCGGACTTCGGCGTCTCCCCTGGGAGCATCAACGCAGGCGCGACGTAGACCGCCTGCTGTCTGGCGACCCGGATCTCGGTGGCCGCTCGGAGCTCGCGATCGTGCTCCCGCTTCGCGACCGCGCGTCGCCGCCGCACGGCCTTCGCGAGCCGGACTTCATCGGCGCGCTCGGGCACCGCGACCCGACCCACGGCTGCGAGCAGCGCGAGGCGGTCGGGCTCAGCGATGTCGATCAGCAACCCGCGGTCGGCGACCACCGCCTCGAGCAGGGCGGTGCAACGGCGCACGTCTTCCGGGTTCAAGGGCATCGACGAGCGTGTGCCACACAAGCGGCACGATGCGCCACCCCTTTGGCCGCGGGCCGGCCCCGGACGCCCGCGGGCCCGGCGCGAGGGGTCGGAAGCCCTGGGGCCGACAGCGTCAGGCCGATCGACGCTCGGTCCGCAGCACGACGCCGTCCTTGGGTCGCAGCGTGACCGAGGGCAGCAGGCTCAGCTCGATCGGTCCCACCGGCGAGACGCGGAAGCGCTGCGCGAGCGTGGCCAGGGCCAGCACCGCCTCGAGGTTCGCGAAGTGGTTGCCGACGCACACGCGCGGACCCCCACCGAAGGGGAAGTACGCGAAGCGGGGCAAGCGCTCGGCGAGGCCGTCGAGCCAGCGCTCGGGGGCGAAGCGCTCGGGATCGTCGAACCATCGCGGGTCGCGGTGCACCGACCACTGCGGCATCAAGACCTGGGCGCCCCGCGGGATCCGCCAGCCCGCGATCGTGCAGTCCTCGAGGGCCTCGCGGCCGATCACCCACGCCGGCGGGTACAGCCGCAGGGTCTCGCGCACCACCGCGTCGGTGAACGGCAGGCGCGCGACGTGCTCGAGCCCCGCGGTGCCACCGTCGAGCACTGCGTCGACCTCGGCGTGGAGACGCTCGGCGACCTCGGGGTGGTGGGCGAGCAGGTGCAACGCGTAGCTGAGCGCCAACGCGGTGGTCTCGTGTCCGGCGAGGAACAGCGTCGCGACCTCGTCGCGCAGCTGTCGATCGGTCATCCGCGAGCCGTCCTCGTCGCGCGCGGCGAGCAGGCGCCCGAGCAGGTCGCCGTCGTTCTCCGGATCGGCGCCGGCGCGGCGCTGGCGGATGATGTCGTAGAGGATCACGTCGAGGCGATCGCGGGCGTCGTCGATGCGGGCGATGGCGTCGCGGTTGAACCACGCCGGCAGGAGCCGCCGCCAGGTGAGGAAGTTCTGCTGGAAGTCGGCCATCAGCAGCGACACGATGTCGCCCACCGCATCGAGGTCGGGGATCGTCGCGGCGCCGAAGAGCGTCTGCAGCACGATGTCGAGGGTCAGGCGCATCATGTCCTCGTGGACGTCGCGCGCGCTCGCGTCGGGCCAGGTCGCAATCATGCGTTGGGTCCGCTCGGCCATCGTCGCCGCGAAGCCGGCGAGGTGGCGCGGCTGGAACGACGGCGCCGCGATCCGCCGCTGCCGCCGCCAGAACGACCCCTCGCTGGTGAGCAGGCCGCGACCGACGAAGCGCGCGAGCTCGTGGGTGAGCTCGTCCTTCATGTACCGCGCGTGCTCGCCGACGAGCACCGACGCGATGTCATCGGGGTGCCCGAGCAGGTACCACGGCGTACCGCCGACGCGGTAGTGCACGACATCGCCGTGCTCGCGCAGCCACGCCGTCATGCGGCGCAGCGGGTCGTACTGGAACTGCACCCCGACCCCGAGCAGCGGCGGACCCTGCGGCCCAGGGGGCACGCGGGTGTCCGCGGTGCCGAGCGCACCGCGGCGCAGCGGCGCGGGATCGATCGGGGCGGCGGGGCGCGGCGACGAGGTCACGGCCGAGGATCCCCCGGTCCACGCCCGGGCGCCAGCACCCGCACGGCGCCCTGTCACACCGCGCCCGTCGGCACTCCACCAGAGGTGATCCTGCCCAACGCCCTGCTCGCCGCCACCCTCCTCGCCCCCACGGTCGCCAGGCCGGCGGGCAATTCCCCGCCCGTGACCGCGACCCAGGGCAACGCACTGCCCCCGATCGTCGACCTCGAGAAGGCGTACGACTCGGCCAGGATCGCCGAGGCCGGCAGTATCCCGGTCCCCGCGGGCTACGGTCGGTACTGCAGCCTGTCGTACCCGTCGGGCGGCTTCGCCTTCGACTGGGGCGACGCCAACGCCGATCCGTGCGCGACGATGCTGGCCTCGACACCCGGCGGCACGATCGCGCGCGCTGGCCTGTGGTCGAAGACCGGCGGCAACAACATCGTCGTGCGCTGCGAAGACGGCGCGTCGGTGCTGCTCTACGCGATCGAGGGCGAGCCCGCGCTACAGCAGGCGTTCAACGAGAACAAGACCAAGAAGAAGTGCGTGTTCACGGTCGCACCGAAGTCGCTACCGGTGTTGAACGCCCCGTTCTCGCTGAACGACGACGACGTCAGCTTCGTCAACGGCTTCGACTTCGCGCGCGGGTTCACCGTGCAGACCAACGCCGGCGGCACCTCGTCGAAGGTCGGCTACAAGGGTGACGCGGTCGGTTACGACGGCCACGACGGCATGGACTGGCCGATGCCGAAGAACACCACGATCAAGGCGGTGCAGAAGGGCGTCGTGTTGGTGGCGCGCGGCCGCAACATCGACAAGTACTTTCCCAACTGCCCCAACGGCTCGACCCGCACCCAGAACGAGGTCTACGTCCTGCACGTCGTCGGCACCGGCGTCTACGCCGAGCTCTTCGTCAGCTACTACGCCCACTTCGACAGCATGCAGGTGAGCGCAGGCGACGTCGTCACCAAGGGACAGGCGCTGGGCAAGGCCGGCAGCACCGGGTGCTCGAGCACTGACCACCTCCACCTCGAGATCGCGCGCATGAGCAACACGGCGACGATGTACCGCCGTCACCTCCGCGTCCCTGCCACCGAGGACTACGACCAGACCACGATGATCGACCCCTACGGCTTCTCGTGGCACGCCAAGGCCGGCTTCGATCCGTGGGCGTGGCGAGCGATCGCCGACGGTCGGGGTGCGCTCAGCATCGGACTGTGGGCCTCGGGACAGAAGCCCGATCGCGACTGAGTCGCGCCCGCGCCGGCGATGCTAGCATCCGTGGCATGCGGATCCATGCCCACGGACGCGCGTTCGACTGCTCGGTCCGCGCGTACGCGTGGCAGATGGCAGACGGACTGGACGCCGTCGATGGGACCCTCGAGCTCGACGCCCGCGGGAACGTCGAGCCCGGCGTCGTCGCGTTCGTCCATGGTCGCCTCGCGCGTGAGCATCCCGGTGGCCCCTTCGTCGTGCCGTTCGCGGCCGGGGACGTGATCGAGATCGTCTCCGCGGCGCTGGAGGACGTCGACCTCGCCGAGGCGTCGACCGCGGGGCGCATCCGCGATCCCGAGGCGCGCTGGAACATGACCGAGTGCCCGTTGCCCGAGACCACGGCGTCGAGGTACGCAGGGCGGGCGAAGCAGCGGCTCGACGCCGAGCTCGCCCTGGGCAGCGAACCGTGGATGCAGGACTGGCCGCTCGAGGTCAGCGACCCGGCT
>LNFB01000081.1 GCA_001464385.1 Deltaproteobacteria bacterium Ga0077550
CCACGGCGCCCGACTCGAGCTCCGGCACCGAGCCGGCGACGACCGATCCCACCGCGACCACCGACGCGACCGATCCCACCGCGACCACCGAGCCGGCCGACACCACCGATGGCGGCGTCGCGCCGACGATCTGCGACGGCGCCCCGACCGATCTCGTCGCGTGCGAGCAGGCCTACGACGGCGCGCCGAGCTACGGCACGGTCGGCTGCGATCCGGCCGCCCCCAACTACAGTGTCTTCTTCGAGGACGTGTTCACGGTGTCGCTCGTCACCGGCGATTGCCTGTACGTCCGATTCGACAACATCGGAGAGGCGGGCGCGACGTCGGTGAACGCTGCGGACCTCGTCCTCGAGATCCGCTCGCCCAGCGGCGCCTACGGCCTGTTCGACGACGTCGTCGCGTGCACGGATCCGACGTGGCTGGCTGGCGGCGCGTGCCCGCAGGCGCTCGTCACCGCCGACGTCGACGGTGTCTACGAGATCGCGATCACGCAGGTCTCGGGCGCTGGCTGCATCGGCCCCGCGCCGTACACCGGCTGGGCCGCGATCAACGGCGTCGAGTACTCCCTGCCGGCGGCGCCCGACGTCGACGAGGCCCTCGTGAATTGCTCGGGCGCGTGACCCGTGGCCGACGACGCCCTCGTCCTGCTCTGCACGTGCCGCGACGCCGGCGAGCTGCAGATGCTCCGCGCCGCCCTCGAGGCCCGCGGCGTCCCCCTGCGCATCGAGGGCGCCACGACCCACGGCATGCTCGGCATGATCCACGGGGCGGGCCTCGCCCCGCGCGTGATGGTGCCTCCGCAGTGGCGAGCGACCGCGCGGGAGATCGCAGCCGAGATCGTCGGGCCCTTCGACGACGGCGGAGATGACGATGCACCGCGGGCGATCGCGGCGACGCCGTTCCGCGCGATGACCCCGGATCCGGACGAGCCCGACGGGGACGCCGAACCCGACGACGATGACGATGACGATGACGACGACGTCGCGACCGTGGCGCCCGCGCGCCGGAGCTTCGCGGTGCCGCTGATGCTCGCGGTGCTCGGGCTGCCGTGGGGCTTCGCGCACATCTACGCGCGGCGTCCGGTGCGAGGCCTCGCGCTGATGGTGACGGCCGCGATTGCAGCCGGGTGGGTGCTGTCGGGGTCGATGCTCGGCGCCTACCTGCTCGGCACGGTGGCGCTCGTCGACCTCGTCGGATCGATCGCGCTCATCGCCCGCGACAACCGGGCGACGCACTAGACGCCGGGCTTGGTGTCCCCGTCGTCGATCGCGGAGGTGTCCGCCGCGACCGTGGGCGCGTCCGCAGGCACGTCCGCCGCCGTGTCGCTCGCCTCGCCCGCCGTCGCGTCGTCGCGGAAGTCGGCGCGGTCGACATGCGACGGCCCCGTCGTGTACGCAGCCGGCCCCGCGCCGCCGAACTTCCGCATCGGCGACACGTCGTCCCCGAGCCCCGCGTCCGCGCCGCACGTGTCGTCCTTCTTCGCCGTCATCGCACCATCTAAGGCTGGTCATCGGCGCGCGGTCAATCGCGCGCACCACGTCGTCGGAGATCGAACCCAACGTGCGACTTCGGGGGCTCGAGGCCACGCTCCCCTGCTCCTCGGGTAGTCCGCACCACGGCGTGCGCACGACCGTGCGCACGAACGCGCCACCGTCGTCCGCTTGGTGACCTGGATCGCGAAGAATCCTCGTCGAGCACGGTTCCCTCCGACCGCACGAACCCGTAGCGTGTTGTCCGAGGGTCGAGACCGTGGTCACACGCACAACAGCAGGGTTTCATCGCTGGCTGGTCGTGGCATCCGTGCTCGCAGCACCGGGCTGCTACACGGGTGTCGGGGACTCGGCCGGGGGCGCCGACGGTGGCGCCGACGCAGGCGAAGGCGGCACCGCCGGAACGGCCGGTGACGCGGGCGATGCGGGCGACGGCCCCAACGCCGACGAGCTGCCGGCACCGACGACGCGGCTGTACCGACTCACGCATCCGCAGTGGGAGAACACGGTCCAGGATCTGTTCTACCTGCCCGAGCCCACGGGCCTGTCGGCCGACTTCCGCACCGATCCGTCCATCGGCGGGTTCATCTTCGACAACAACGCCGCGACCCTCGAGGTCGATCAGGCGCTGTGGCAGAGCTACCAGCGCGCCGCGGTGCAGGTCGCCGAGCAGGTGACGACGGACCCGGCGCTGCTCGCCGCGATCCTCCCGCCCGACGGCGGCGATCCGGCCGCGCGCGCGCAGACCCTCGTCGAGGAGCTCGGCCTGCGTGCGTACCGACGGCCGCTCACCGACGCCGAGGTCGGCGAGCTCGTCGCGCTGTTCGACGCGGCGCCACCGCTGTACGAGGGCGTCGATCCGTTCACCGCCGGCGTGCGCCTGTTGATCGAGACGATCCTGCAGTCGCCCCACTTCCTGTACCGCGTCGAGCTGAGCAGCACGGCGGACGGCGACGTCATCCCGCTGGGCGACTTCGAGATCGCGTCGCGGCTGTCGTACTTCCTGTGGAACTCGATGCCCGACGACGAGCTGCTCGACGCGGCCACCGACGCCTCGCTCGGCGACGCCGACGTGCTCGGCGAGCAGACCCTGCGCCTGCTCGACGACGTCCGCGCCCGCGCGGTGGTCGAGCACTTCCACGATCAGGTCTTCGAGGTCGAGCGCTTCGGCAACGCCGACCCGTCCCCGGCGTTCTACCCGGACGCCCCGGCGAACCTCGGCGAGCTCGCGACCGAGGAGTACAAGCGCTACATCGAGGACGTCGTCTTCGTCCGTGACGGCGGCATCGCCGACATGCTGACGTCGAACGAGACCTTCGTGAACGCGGACGTCGCCCGCATCTATGGCCTGCCGGGCACGTACGGCGCCGAGTTCGAGAAGGCCACGCTGGATCCGTCGCAGCGCGCCGGCATCCTCACCCAGCTCGGGTTCCTGGTCGCCAACGCGACCACGGCGAACCCCGATCCGATCCACCGCGGGGTCTTCGTCGCCAAGCGGCTGGCGTGCATGAACATCGCCGCGCCGCCCAACGGCGTGCCGCCGCTCCCGCCGTCCGAGGGCCGCTCGAACCGTCAGACCGTCCAGGACCACACCGAGCAGCCGGGCAGCTCGTGCGTCGGCTGCCACCTGAACATCATCAACCCGTTCGGCTTCCCGTTCGAGAACTACGACTCGGTCGGGGCGTGGCGCACCGAGGACGGCACCTTCACCGTCGATCCCGCGGCGACCGTGCTGCTCGACGACGAGAGCGTGCCGGTGGCCAACGCCGTCGAGCTCGCGGCGGCCCTCGCCGCCAGCCCGAGCGTGCACAGCTGCTACATGACGCACTGGGTCGAGTTCGCCTTCGGGCGACCGTCGGTCGACCAGGACCAAGCCTTCACCACGCGCGTGGGCGAGGCGTCGCAGGCGGGTGGCATGCCGGTCCGCGAGCTGCTGGTCGAGATCGTCAAGTCGAACGCATTCCGCAATCGCGCCGTGGAGGAACTGCCATGAAGATGCTCCGACGCAACGTGCTCAAGGGAATCGGCGGGGTCACCGTCGGTCTGCCCTTCCTCGAGGGGCTCGCGCCGCGCAAGGCCCTGGCCGCCGGCGAGATCGTCCCGCCGTACGCGATCTTCTTCCGCCAGGCCAACGGCGTCGCCTGTGCGCAGGACACCGATCTGGGCGCCGAGCCCGAGCGCTTCTGGCCGACGACCGAGGGCCCGCTGACGGCCGCGACCGTGGCCGGCCGCGCGATGGAGGAGCTCTCGGCGCACCTCGATCGCCTGCTCGTCGTCGGCGGCGTCAACATGCAGGACTTCAACTACGGGGACGGCCACGCCCGCGGCGCGCTGCAGCTCCTCACCGCCCAGGGCCCGACCGTCGAGGGCGTCGGCGGCGACTCCGAGGCCGCGGGCGAGTCGATCGACAACCGCATCGGCCGCGAGCTCAACACCGGCGGCCGCGACTCGCTGTTCCTCTACGCGGGCATGGACGGCTGGCTCGGCGGGCCGTGCCTCAGCTACCGCGACGCGGCGCAGCGCCGCGCGGCGATCCGCGACCCGCGTCAGGCCTACATGGGCATGATGGGCATCGACGAGTCGCAGTTCGAGAGCCTCGCGGCCCGGCAGAAGAGCGTCAACGACCTGGTCCGCGGGCAGATGCAGGCGCTGCAGGCCCGCCCCGAGCTGAGCGCGTCCGACAAGGCGCGCCTCGATCTGCACTTCACCTCGATCCGCGACCTCGAGAACTCGCTGTCGTGCAACCTCACCGCCGACGAGCAGGCGATGCTGGACGGCATGAGCCCCGGCTACGAGAGCGACGACGGCGACGCCGTGCTGAACGCGATCCGGGCCCACATGCAGATCGCCGCGCTCGCGGTGGCGTGCGGCTACACGCGGTCGGTCGCGATCCAGGTCAGCAGCGGCAACGACGGCTCGACCCGCTATCGCAACCTCGAGAGCGGCGACCTGATGGAGAACTACCACTTCCTGTCGCACCGTCGCGCGTCGCACGACTCGTCGGGTGGGATCATCGCCAACGCGGATCTCCTGCACCACTACGTCGACGTCCAGTTCGCGCAGACGTTCGCGTACCTGCTCGATCACCTCGCGCAGTACGACCTGCCCGACGGCTCGAACCTCCTCGATTGCGGCGTCTCGGTGTGGTGCAACGACAACGGCAACGGGCCGGGCCACTCCAACCGCAACATCCCGTTCGTGATCGCGGGCAGCGCGGCCGGCTTCCTCCGCCAGGGCGAGTACATCCGCCTGCCGGAGGAGACCAACCACGCGCGGATGCTCAACACGATCGGCAGCGCGGCGGGCCTGCGAAAGACCGACGGCAGCTTCATCGACGACTTCGGCGACCCGGGCCTGCCCCGCGGTGTGCTCGACGAGCTGCTCGCGTAGCCCGGGACCTCGGACGGCCCCCCGGTCGCGGTGACCCGGGGGGCGTGCGATCCTCCGCTCGATGCCGTTCCGCGGTTCCGACGACACCCCGGCCGTCCCGACGTTCGATCCGCTCGCGCGCTTCTTCGAGCTGCACGAGCACTTCGACGCAGATCGCGGTCGCTTCGGGGATCGCGTGCCGCTGCGCCTCGCCGCGGTCACCCTCATCACCGCGCCGGGCCAACCCGAGGCGTTGGTGTACCGCACGCGCGCCGCCGATGCCCAGCTGGCCGAGCACTTCGGCTGGCTGTCGGACGTGGACGCGGCGGTGCGACTGGTGCTCGCCGCCGCCCTCGTGCGCACCGACGAGTCCCCCGACGCGTTCGTCGCGACACTCGAGCACGCTCGGGCGTTGATGCGCGCGGCCGCGTTCCCGCGCGGCGGCGTGCACGAGGTGCTGGCGATCCTCGCGCTGCAGCGCGCCGTCGCCGGCCGCGAGATCGAGGCGGCGGACATCGATCGCATGAAGGCGATCTACGACGAGATGAAGCACTTCCATTGGTTCCTCACCGGGGCCGATGACTACACCGCCTGCGCGATGCTCATCGGCAAGCCCGGGATCCCGCTGCAGATCGTCGACCACGTCGAGGCCATCTACCGCCGGCTCGCGCGGGCGCCCAAGACGTGGGCCGGCGGCGCGCTGCAGACCGCGGCCAACGTGCTCGCCCTCGTAACGCTCACGCCGGACGAGGCCGCGAACCGGTTCCTCGAGGTCGCCGACGCGCTGCGGACCGCCGGGATCGCGATCAAGGGCGCGGAGTACGACGAGGTCGCGGTGCTCAGCTTCGTGCCCCGCTCCGCGGAGGGGATCGCCCAGATGGTCGTCGCCGATCGCGAGCAGCTCATGGCGCGCCTGCCGAAGCTCGACGGCGGCACCGCCACGAGCCTGGCGGCGAACCTGACCTTCGTGCGGCTGGTGCTCGCGGACGACCGCAAGGCGGCGCTCGGCGACGCGAAGCTGCTGCTGGACATGCAGGCGATCGCCTCCGCGCGGCAGGCCGCGGCCGTGGCCGCGATCGCGGCGACCAGTTGATCCACGGGCCCTGCGGCCGCCGCGGGCGCATTTGCGGTACCTTCGGGCGACGCCGGTGGCCGAATCGATCGCGACGTCGTGGCCCGTGCGGGCGCCCTGGGCCGTCCCGCTGGCGATGGCGGCCGTGACCGCGGGGGAGCTGCTCGCGCGCCGCAGTGCATCGGACGTTCCCGCGTTCGTGCTGGCGACCGCGACCGGGTTCGCGATGGGGGCGTGGCTCGCCGCGCTGTGTGGCCTCGTCGCGGTGATGGCCCGGCGACGCGGCTGGCACCTGCCGCGGTGGATGACGCCCGCTGGCGCGGCGCCGGTGCTCGCGGCCGCCCTCGTGACGTCGATCGTGGTGGTCGCGCTCGGCTGGGTCGCCCTCGACGCGGGGCTCGAGCTGGTGCGCACGCGACCGCTCGACTATCCGCAGACCGGCACGCAGCTCGGTCGCGCGGTGGTGCTGCTCGCCGCGCCCATCGGGGTGCTCGCGCTGGTCGTCGCGACGGGACCGCTGACGCGGTGGCTGGCCAAGGGCCGCCGCGCCCGGTTCGCGATCGCGACGGGCACGACGATCGCCGCGCTCGCGATCGCGGCGCACTTCGGCGCCGGCTCGTTCGTGATCTACTTCGGCGCCGGCGTGGCCGTGCTCGCGGTGATCCTCGGGGCGATCGCGGCAGCGACGTGGCTGCCGAGCGCCGCGAGCGGAGCCCGGGGCGCAGGCGCGACCGCGGCGCTCGTCGGGATCACCGTCGTCGGGATCGTCGGCCTGCGGCACACGGGCGCCCGCGCGCTGCTGCTGCACCACGGGCACCTGACGCCGACCCTGGTCGCGCTCGGCGTCGGGTTCTTGGATGGCGACGGCGACGGCGATCTCCCGCCGTGGCTCGGCGGGGGTGACTGCGACGACGGCGACGAGCGCGTAGGCGCGGTGGTGCCGGAGATCCCGGGCAACGGCGTCGACGACAACTGCTGGGCCGGCGATCGGGCCGCGACGCCCGAGCCGCCCTCCCCTGCGATCGTCGACGGGCCGCGGCCGCTGATCCTGCTGGTCACGATCGACACGGTGCGCCCCGACCACCTCGAGCTGTATGGCGCGTCGCGGGAGACGATGCCGGGATTGGGGGCGCTCGGGGAGCGCGGCCTCGTGTTCGATCGCGCGTACGCGCCGGCGAACCACACGTTCTTCGCGATGACGGCGCTGCTCGCCGGTCAGGCCACCGAGCGGATGATCACCCCGGTGCCCGGGCAGCAGGCCGGCGGCCTGCGCTACACCCGGTGGCTGCCGCAGCGGCTGCGGGAGCTCGGCTACTACACCGTCGCGATCGCGCCGCCGTTGGTGTTGGACGGCAAGCTCTCGCCGGCCGAGCTGCGCGTCGACGAGATCGACGTGGGCCCGTTCGACGCCGGCGAGAAGAACCGCGGCACCACCTCGCGGCAGATCGCGGATGTGGCGATCGATCGCCTCGAGCGGTGGTCGGGCAAGGAGCCGCTGGCGCTGTGGATCCACTTCATGGATCCCCACGCGGTGCACGAATCACCGGTGCGCTTCCCGGTCGAGCGTGTCCAGGACGCCTACGACAACGAGCTGTCCTGGGTCGACCTGCACCTCGGCCGCGTGCTCGCGGCCGCCGACGCGAAGGTCGGCGACGGCGGTGCGCTGGTCGTCGTCACCGCGGATCACGGCGAATCCTTCGGCGAGGACGGCGATTGGGGTCACGGATTTTCGCTGTACGAGCGCGAGATCCGGGTGCCATTGGTGGTGGCGGGGCCGGGCGTGCCGCAGGGCCGCCGATCGATGCCGGTGACGACATTGGCGGTGGCGCCCACGGTGCTCGGAATGCTCGGTCAGCCGCGCGACGAGGGGTATGAGTACCCGAGCCTCGTCGACGCGGATCCGTCGCCGGTGGTTGCAGAGAATCCGGCGTGGCTGTGGAACGAGGCGCGGCTCGAGGCGGCGTTGATCGAGGGCACGCACAAGCTGGTGTGGTCGCGGACGAGCAATACGGTGCAGCTGTTCGATCTCGCGGAGGATCCGGGGGAGCGGCGGAACTTGGCGGCGCTGGAGGTGGAGCGGCGGGATCGGATGTGGGGGGCGCTTCGCGATGCGCTCGAGGTCGGTCGGTAGGGGCGCCGACGTGTGGGCGCCGCCGCGAGCGCCGAGTCTCGCGGAGATGGCACGCACAGTGTTCGCCGATGTCGTGGTCGCACGCGCTCGCGGTTCTGCTAGGCTGAGTAGGATGGTGCGCCGGTGGGCAGTGGCTGGCTTGGTGGTGTCCGCGGCGTGCAACGACACGCCGGTCGAGGCGTCGAGCAGCACTGGCGCGGGTACGACCGATGCCTCGACGCAGGGCACCGCGACATCGAGCACCAGCAGCTCCAACGGTTCGAGCGCGACGACCACCGCGGACTCGACGAGCACGCAGGGGCCCACCAGCGACGCGAGCGATACGGCGACGACCACGACGGACACCGCGATGACCACCGGCGACGGAACCACGCATGGCGGGACCACGGGCGTCGCGACGACCGGGTCGACCGACACCAGCACGTCCACGGGCGACTCCTCATCGACGTCGACGACCGCAACGACGACCGACGGCACGACCGAGGCCACCTCCCACGCCAGCTCGGACGGCGGCCCCATGCTCCTCGATGTCGGCGTCGAGCCCGGGTGCGGCAACGGGGTGCTCGAGGACGGCGAGGTCTGCGACGACGGCGATCTCATCGGTGGCGACGGCTGTGAAGCCGACTGCACGAGCAGCGACGACGTGCAGCCGATCTGGACGCTCGAGCAAGGCGGGCCCTTCGGGTTCGCGGATTGCGGCGGCGGTGTCGCGTTCGACAGCGAGGACAACCTGATCCTCGCCGGGTTGTGGGAGGACCAGATCTGGGTCGGCAAGTACGACCTGGACTACGAGCAGGTCTGGGAGGTCACCTACCCGGCGGTGAGCGGTGTGGCCGGGTGCCTCGAGGTCCGCGTCGCCGTCGATGCGGCGGACAACGTCGCGGTCATCGGACCGCAGGATTCCGCGACGATCTACGACGTGTTCGTCGCGAAGCTCGGGTCGGACGGCGCAGAGCAGTGGACGGCGACCTTCGCGGGGCAGTCGCCGCAGACGGACAACGCGGGCGACATCTCGTTCGATCTCGACGGCAACGTGCTCGTGACCGGTGACCTAACCGACGCCGAAACCAATCGCTCCTTCTGGGTCGCCAAGCTCGACCCAGAAGGGGTGCTGCTCTGGTCGGACGAACACCTCGGCGCCGGTTGCTGCATCAACGGCGGGCGCGGAATCGCAGCAGACGCCGAGGCGAACGTATGGACGGCCGGATACGAGAGCCCGCAGATGTTCGAGACGGACATCTTCATGCGTCGGTACGACCCCGACGGTACCGTGCTGGCAACGGACGTCATCCTTGGCGTCGACGATGCTTCCCAGGACCTGGCTTACGGCATTGCGCTCGACGAGTTCGGCGACCGCATCGTAGTCGGGACCTCCCGCGTGGACACCGGAATCGACGACAACGACGCCTGGGTGCGCCGCTACGAGGGCGACGTCGAGCAGTGGATGACGCCATTCGAGGGCACGGGCACCGCGGAGGACTATGCGCTGGGCGTCGCCCTCGCCCCGGACGGCACCATCGTAGTGAGCGGCTTCATGTTCGACTCGCCCGCAGATGGACTGCGCAACCGATGGCTGGCGAAGCTCGCGGCCGATGGCACGTCGATCTGGCAGCGGCGACACCTCGATGAGAGCCCCGATGAAGGCTGGCGAGGCACGGCCGTCGCCTCCGACGGTCGAATCGCCGTGGCCGGTGTCGCGAGCTTTGCATTCCCTGCCATGGCCGAAGCGCGCTACGCTGTGTATCAACCGTGACCATCTACAACCGGTACACCCAGGCCTTGAGTCGAACGGAGTAGGTCACCAAGTTTAGCCCCGAGGCACCAGCCATCGACCAGAGGACATTACTGCCGCCCTGAACAAGATCAGTCGCGGGCGCCAGCGGCACCGTATACTCGACGATGGTGGGCCGGTTGCTCACCATCGCATGCACTACACGAACCGAATCCGTGCCCAACTGGTCGTTCACGGTTAACGTGGTAGCAGTCCCGCTCGCCTGCGAACCGGAGATCGACATCTCGGTTATCATCCCGACTGCATTGGACGGCACCCGGATGGCCGCAGGGATCCCTGTGGGCCCCGCGGACGCGATCGCGTCGATTCCATCGAAGAATACCACGCGATCACTGCCGGATAGCAGTTCGATGCTTTCCCCGTAGGGTCGGTACGGAGCGGCGTATTCGCCGTCGACGAGCCAGACTGAGTCGATCACAACTACTCGACCCGCCGCACCTCCCGCGTCCGCGAAAAACGGGAACAATCGAACGCGAAACGCTCTGGGACCTTGAACGCCGGCAAGCGTCCCCTCGAACCGAGCCGTCAAGGAACGCACGCGCCACCCCTGGCTCACGTTGTCAGTGTCGGAGTAGAAGCCGAGCTGCGTCGCGACGCTTCCGTCCCATGTTGCAAGGTCGAACCGAAACGCAGCACTGGCCGCCGGAACCACACGGTATCGGACCATTACAGTGATTGAACGGATACCCGCATCAATCGAGAACTGTTGATAGATATGATCAGTACTGACACCCGTAGAAGTCAACTGGAGCGACCGTCGCCCGATCACATAGTTAGTCAATCCGACTACTTCCGAAACATTTGCACCGGGCAACCCAACAGTCGTCCAGAACAGCGCGCCACGGCTCATGTCGCCGTTGCGGATCCGATTCGCATGCACTGCAGTCGCGCCGTTGCGAGAGCTGCCATGCGCGCCATTCGTATACAGCGTAATCCCGGTTCCGCGGAAGCTGTCGGGATCAGAAACACCACGCG
>LNFB01000082.1 GCA_001464385.1 Deltaproteobacteria bacterium Ga0077550
TCGCCGACGAACAGCACGTCGACGCTCCCCCGCAGCTCCTCGCGCGCCCACAACCACGGCGTCCCGCCGAGCACCGCGACCTCGCCGTCGGTCAGCCACGCCTGCACCTGTGCGTTGTCCTTCGACTCGCGCACACCATCGCCCGGGTCGCCCCGCAGCGCGTTGACCTTCGCCCCCACGCGACAGTCCATGCCGAGATCCCGCGCGCGCGCGACCACCATCGTCAGCAGGTTGCGCACCACCGCGTGGCTCATCCCCGTGACGCCCACGCGCTTGCCCGCGCGCACCAGCGCCACGATCATCTCGGCGGCGGTATGCGTCTTGCCGGTGCCCGGCGGCCCCTGGATCGCCAGCACCGATCGATCGAGTACGGGCACGGGCACGGGCACGGGCACGGAGCAGGGTGTCCGGAAGAACGCTTCGCGTTCTTCCGCACCCTGCTACCGGTGGGTCTGATCCCGCCGCCACTCTCGCCACTGCCGATCGGTGCCCATGATCCGATCCCAGATCCCGAAGAACGATCCGAGGCAGCCCTTGGCCGCATACAGGTGGTGGAACGCGTGGCGACTCGCGAGGCGGGTGAACGCGTAGCCGCTGTGGGCCTCGACCGTCTCGACCACGCGCACGAAGACCCAGATCCCGAAGGTCAGCAGGTGCGCGTGCAGCAGGATCGCCGGCACCATGAACGACACCAGGTTGGCGACGCTCTCGACCGGGTGCGCGTACTCGGAGGAGTGACCGCGGACGTGGCGGAACGTGTGGTGCTTGACGTGGATCGCCCGGAACAGCCGCGGCAGGTGCAGCAGCCGATGACTCCAGTAGAACATCGTGTCCTGCAGGAGGATGCAGGCGACGAGCTGCCAGGCGATCTCGAACGCCGACGGCAGCGGCGGATCGGCGCGCCCGCCCATCGCGACCCACGCGGGGTAGAGCACGAACGCGGTGACGACCAGGAGCAGAACGTGACCGCCGAGCACGTCGAGCACCGCGCGGCGCGAGAGGTCCGGCGCGGGGGCCTTGCCCTCGGCGACCTGGAACCGCTTCGCGACGCCGAGGCGGAACAGCAGCGAGAACGCGCCCCACGTCGCGAAGAACGCGACCTCGTGCAGCCCCCACACGACGGCGGTGAACAGCCAGCGCCCGTCGATGCCCGCGGCCCACCCGTCGATCATGTCGTCGGCACCATGCGCGGTCAGGATCGCTCCGGCCGTGGCCTCCGCGCAACCGGCGGGGCGGCGAAAGACCTGCGCGCGGCCCCCGGCCGATGCTACCCTCGTCGGCTCGATGTCGACGGGTCGAATCGCGATCGCGGCGGGTCTCGGGCTCGTGGGGCCGTGGGTCTGCGCGTGCGGGCTCGACAGCTCGGGCGTCGGTCACGCCAGCGGAACGCTCGGCACGGCCACGGCCCCCGCCGCCAGCACGGGGGAGGACAGCACGGGCGACGCGGAGGCGAGCACGACCGCGGAGCCGATCACGACGACGACGGCGACCTCGGCGACGACGGCGACCTCGGCGACGGGCGAGGACACCAGCTCGACGGGTGACGTCACCGACACCGCCGACCTGACGACCGGGCCGCCGCCGGATCCGTGCCTCGACAACCCGCCCATCACGCTGATGCTCGACGCCGCGGCGGCGACGCTGGTGCCGCCGATGACGTTCGACACCCTGCTCGACGGCACCGGCTACTTCTACAGCGAGACCGCGAACGAGGGCGCCGCGAGCTTCGAGATCGATCTGCCGTGCGGCGGCGAGTTCATGATCTGGGCCGACGTCTACGACGGCGAGCCCGGTCCGGTCGACATCGAGATCATCGACGGCGATCCCGCCGACGCGATCCGGATCGAGATCGGCGGCATCGCCACCGACTGGCTGTACGGCTGCCAGACCCCCGGCATCGATCTGTGGTCGCGCCAGGCGCTGAGCGTCAACGCCAACGCGTGCATCACCAACGACCGCGTCGTGCTGCCGCTGGTGAAGGGTGCGCACACGCTCACCGTGACGGCGCTCGAGGCCGGCGCGCACAGTGACGGACTGACGCCCGGCGACGTCGCAGCCGTGGCACGCGTGTTCATCACCAACGTGCAAGACGTGATGCCGTAGGGTTTCGCGGCGCTGCCGAGCCGCGGCGGATCCGCTTGCCGATGGGGGCGCACCGATCCATGCTGCGCCCGGTGCCCGCCCCCATCACCGACGCGATCCTCGAGCTCGCGGAGCTCGCAGGCCCCACCGGTGTGGCCATGGGCACCGTGGTCGACGCCCTCGAGACGCAGGGCTTCGCGCCTGCGATCGTCGAGCGCGAGATCTGGACGCTGCTCGAGCGCCGCAAGCTGACGCCCAACGGCTTCGTGTGCCGCACGATCAAGCGCCGCGGCGCCGACGGCAAGGTCGCCGCCACGCGCATCTACGAGTTCATGCTCGTGCCGTGGTCGGCCGCGCTCGATCAGCAGCTCGATCTGGCGCTGGAGCGGGCCCCGTGAGCTTCGCGGGCCCGGCCGCCGGCGGGCTGTTCCTCGCGCTGGCGCCGATGGACGGGATCACCTGCGCGGTCTACCGCGAGGTGATCACCTCGGCCGACGCGACGCCGTGCGGCATCGATCTGTGCGTCACCGAGTTCGTGCGCGTCACCGCGAACGCGGTCCCCGAGTCGGTGCTGCGCCGCGACCTCCCGGAGCTCGCGACCGGCGGACGCACGCGCGCGGGCGTGCCGGTGGCGGTGCAGCTGCTCGGCGGCAAGCCCGAGCCGATGGCGGGCACGGCGGCGCGCCTGGTGTCGCTCGGCGCCCTGGCGATCGACCTCAACTTCGGGTGCCCGGCCAAGACGGTGAACAACCACGACGGCGGCGCGAGCCTGCTGCGCACACCGTGCCGGGTCGAGGCGGTGGTCCGGGCGGTGCGCGACGCGGTGCCGCCCGCGATCCCCGTGTCGGCCAAGATCCGCCTGGGCTGGGACAGCGCCGAGCATGTCGCCGAGCTCGCCCGCGCCGCCGAGCAGGGCGGCGCATCGTGGCTGACGATCCACGCGCGCACGCGGGTGCAGCAGTACGCGCCGCCGGTGGACTGGGTCGCGATCGGCCGCGCGCGTCGGGCCGTGGCGATGCCCGTCGTCGCCAACGGCGATCTGTGCACGACCGACGATGTCGTCCGCTGCGCCGAGCAGAGCGGCTGCACCGCGTTCATGATCGGTCGCGCGGCGATGGGCGACCCGCGGCTGTTCGCGCGGCTGCGCGGCGCCGCGGCCCCGGCGTTCGACGGGGCGTGGATGCGCGCGCTGCTGCACCGCTACGTCGAGACGCTGCGGGCCTCGGGCACGACCGAGCACGCGAGCCTCGGCCGGCTCAAGCAGTGGCTGCGGCTCGGCGCGCCGATGCACGCCCCGATGCTCGCGGCCTTCGATCGGGTGAAGACCGCCGCGCGGCTGGCCGACGCCCTCGCGCTGCTCGATGGGTGGGAAGCCGCGGCGGCCGAACGCGCGGCGTGATATCGACGGGGGATGGACATCCGAAGCGGCGAGGTGGCGGTCATCACGGGGGCCGCGGAGGGAATCGGCCGCGCGCTGGCGATCCGCGCCCACGCGGCCGGCATGAAGCTCGTGCTCGCCGACATCGATGGACCGCGACTCGCCGAGACCGCGGACGCGCTGACGCAGCAGGGCGCCGACGTCCTCGCGTTGCGCACGGACGTCGCCGTCGCGGCCGAGGTCGACGCGCTCGCCGACGCCGCGTTCGCGCGCTTCGGTACCGTGCACCTGCTGGTGAACAACGCCGGCGTCGCGGTCGCGAAGTCGGCGTGGGAGACGTCTCTCGCCGACTGGGACTGGGTGCTCGGCGTCAACCTCTACGGCGTGATCCACGGCCTGCGGGCCTTCGTGCCGCGGATGCTCGAGGGCGGGCACCCCGGCCACATCGTCAACGTCGCGTCGATCGCCGGGCTGATCTCGGCGCCGAGCATGGCCGCGTACAACGTCAGCAAGCACGGCGTCGTCACGCTGTCCGAGGGCCTGCACCACGACCTGCGCCTGCGCGGCGCGGCGCTCGGCGTCTCGGTGCTGTGCCCGGCGTGGGTGCGCACGCGCATCGCCGAGTCGGAGCGCAACCGCGACGCGCCCGACCGCACGTGCGTGGCGGACCAGGGTCCGATCGCGGGCCAGGCCGCCCAGATGGTCGCCAAGGCCGTCGCGTCCGGCATGGATCCCGCGCAGCTCGCCGACATCGTGTTCGCGTCGATCGAGGCCAATCGCTTCTACATCCTCACGCACCCCGAGACGCGCGCGGTGGTGCGGGCGCGACTCGACGACATCCTCGAGGATCGCCTGCCGACGGCGCCGGCGATGGGCTTCGGGAAGACCCGCGACCGCGCGCCCTGACGCGCGAGTTCCCCGGGTGCTACGCTGGGTTCGATGAGCGACTCGGCGCCAGTGGCACCCGCGGGCATCCGGCCCGACGTCTGGCAGGCCTACCTCGACGCGCCGGAGCACATGGTCGCGGAGATCCTCGGCGGCGAGCTGCACCTCCAACCGCGGCCCCGGGCCCGCCACGCCAACGTCGCGGGTCGACTCCGCCGCCGCCTCGGCGCGTTCGACGATCCGGACGCGGGCGAGCCCGGCGGTTGGATCATCCTGGTCGAGCCCGAGCTACTGCTCGGCCCGCTCGATCGCCCAGTCGTGCCCGACCTGTGCGGCTGGCGACGCGACAGGATCCCGGAGGACTTCCTCGATCCGGCGGCGATCACCCTCGCACCGGACTGGGTGTGCGAGGTGCTCTCCGAGCGGACGCGCGGCACCGACCGCGTGAAGAAGCAGCGGATCTACCACCGCGCCGGCGTTGCTCATGTCTGGCACGTCGACCCCGACGCTCGGACATTCGAGGTGTTCCGCCGCGAGACCGAGGGTTGGACGCTCGTCGTCGAGGCCGAGGGCACGGAGCACGTCCGCGCGCCGCCGTTCGAGTGGCTCGAGCTCGACCTGTCGCGACTCTGGGCCGTGTAGCGGCTAACACCCGCCGTCGAGCACCAGGTCGTCGCCCTCGATCGTCCACGTCGTGTCGAACTTCTTCGACTGACCCATCGCGCGATCGCGGACCTGCCGACCCAGCGAGCCCGTCGCCGGGACCGGGTGCGGCACGGGCGAGCGCTTGATGTACGCGGGGTGGAAGACGACGCGCTCGAGGCAGCGGTCGTCGCGGCGCACCTTGACGCGCAGCACACCGGTCAGCCGCGGGATCGCGTTGGTGTTCTCGAACAGGAAGTTGCCCATCGAGTACGCGATCAAGCCCTTGCCGTAGCGCTCGACCGCCTGCAGCACGTGCGGGTGGTGGCCGATGACCATGTCGGCGCCCGCGTCGACGAGCGCGTGGGCGGCCTTGATCTGGGCGTGGTTCGGCGCGTCGGCGTACTCCTCGCCCCAGTGGACGACGACGATCACCAGGTCGTGATCGGCCCGCGCCGCCGTCACCACCGGCACGACGGAGGTGTCGATCTCGTCCGTCGGCAGGTACGGCAGCACCGGCATGCCCTCGCGCACCGGCGCGTTGGTGCGCGTGGTGATCGCGACGAAGCCGAGCTTCCAGCCGTCCTTCTCGACGGTCTCGACGCGGAAGACCGGCCCCTCGCGCACGGCGGCGCCCAGCGGCACGATCCCGAGCTCGCGCAGGATCGGCGGGGTCTCGTCGATGCCGGTGACGCGCTGATCGAACCAGTGGTTGTTGGCCAGGCTGACCGCGGTGAAGCCCGCCGTCTGCAGGTGCTTGGCGTGCTCGGGCGACGCGCCGAAGCGGTAGCGAGAGCCGATCGGCGAGTCGAGCGGGAGGTCGCGGACCAGCGGCGTCTCGAGGTTGCCGACCAGCACGTCCGACGCGAGCTTCGGGGCGATCTCCTCGAACACCGCGAAGCCCTTCTCGGGGATCGGGTCGTAGCCGCTGGCGCGGTAGCGGCCGAAGATCACGTCACCGACGAAGGTGAACTCGAGCGACGCCTTCGCGGCGGGCGACGCCTTCGTTGCGGGCGTGGCCTCGTTCCCGGGATCGGCCTTCGCGGCAGGCTCGGCCTTCGCCGTCGGTTCGGCGGCCGGCGACGACGCCCCGTGCGACGCCGACGCGGCGACGCGTGGCTCGTCCTGCGGCTGCGGGGACTCCGTCGACTTGGGCCCGCACCCGATCGACAGCAGGAGCAGGACGCACGGACACCGCAGGGACGAACGCATGGGCGCGGCAACCTTGCGACGTCGGGGCCGCGAATTCCAGCTCCCGACGAAGTCGGCCGCGGAGTGCCGCGGGCCGTGCGCCCTCGCACGGCTCGCGCGACGGTCACAACGAAGTCGCGCGCGTCGCCAAGTACCCGGCGACCCCGGCCCCCGTGGCGGCGAATCCGTCCTGCCCCTGCTGCCAGCCGGCGGGGCAGACCTCACCGTGCTCGGCGTGGAAGGCCACCGCGTCCACCAGGCGCAGGGCCTCGTCCATGCTGCGGCCGATGGGGAGATCGTTGACGTGCTGGGCGCGGACGATGCCCTCGGCGTCGATGACGAACGTCGCCCGGAGCGCGACGCCGTCGTCGGCCTGCACGCCGTAGGCGCGGCAGATCTCGTGCTTGGTGTCGGCGAGCATGGGATAGCGCACCGGTCCGATGCCGCCGCGATCGACCGGGGTGCTGCGCCACGCGGCGTGGGTGAACTGCGAGTCGATCGACACCGCGGCGACGCGGACGCCCCGCTGCTGGAACGCCTCCACGCGGTGGTCGAGGGCGATCAACTCGGTCGGGCACACGAAGGTGAAATCGAGCGGATAGAACACGAGCACACCGATGTGCCCGTCGAGGTACTGGCCGAGGCGAAAGACGTCGTCGATGCTGCCGTCGGGCATCACCGCGGCGCACGTGAAGTCGGGGAAGGGTCGCTGGACGAGAAGGGCCATGGGAAGATCTCCTGGGTGAGGTTGGACGACGGGGTGGTTCGAGCGGGGCGTCGGGTGTCGAGCTCGGCGAGCAGCGCCCCGCGCAGCGGCTCGTCGATCGGTGCGTCGATCGGCTGCGCGAGCGCGAGGCGGACGCCCCACAGTGGCGCGTCGCTCGAGATCGTCGCATCGCGTCGCAGCGCGAGGTAGTGGACGCATGCATCGTGGGCGGCGGGATCGGCGACGGCGGCCTCGCCCTCGGCCGGTGCGCTGACGAGGACGACCGAGCCCGCGTGGACCACGAGCCCGGCGCGGGCGCACGCCGCGGCGCCGATCCGTCGCCCGAGTTCGCGGTCGACCCCGTCGATGAACAGCGTCGCGCGCAGCTCACCCGGGGAGGGGAGGAGACACGCGTAGTCGGCGACGACGCGGGCGAGGCGCGAGGCCGAGCGCCCCTCGACGTGCAGCACCTCGAGGATCTGCGCGCGCACGGTCTCGTCATCCTCGAACAGCAGCGCCGCGTCGGGGCCGAGGCGGAGCCGTCGGCGCGCCTTGATCCGCGAGACGAACGCCTGGTAGTCGCGGCGCACGCGGACGTACGCGGCCGCGCTGGGGAGCTGCAGGCGCTCGAGGAGGGCTTCCGGGACGGTCATGCGACGGTCGACCTGAGGATGATGACAACCATGTTCAGTGCAACTCCGCGGGGCCCACGGCGACGCGCGGGGAACTCACGGCGGGCGGGACGCAGCGGCTCCGGGATCGATCCGGGCGGGCCGTTTTCTGCGCCACCCGTGTCGATCACCCGAACGCCCGGATCTCGATCGTGTCGATCGTTCCACCCGGAATCCGGACGAACCAGAACTCGAGCCCGGCCAGCGTCACGGGGTTCGGCAGCCCGACGGCGAACACGTGCTGCAGCACGCGCTCGATCTCGGCGCGCGTGGCGAACCGCGAGCGCGGCGCGTGCTCGACGTGCAGCTCCCAGCGATCCCCGGTGAGCTTGCTCGGCGTGAGCACGGAGACGCCGAGGGCGCGGTGGATCAGCTGCAGGTGGAGCATCTGCTTGCGGGCGAAGTAGGCGTAGCGAGCGTCGCGCTCGCCGAACACCCGGACCTCCCATCCGTCGGCGCGGGTGAGGAACTCGCGATCGTCCAGCGCGTGCAGAGGTGCGGTGGCGTGGGTCATGGCGCTCCTCGAGGTGGCGATCAATCCACCAGCTCCTTGCGCCGCGGCAACTCCACGGGCGCAGCCGTGGTGGCGAGGGCCCGCTGCAGCGCGAGGCACAGCGCGCCCGCGGTCTCGGGCTGCAGGCGCATCGTCACCATGCCGACGGTGACGTGGAGCACGCCGCAGTCGCACTGCTCGATCGTGCAGGGGCCGAGGTTCGCGATGGGCGTGCGGCGGTGTCGATCGTTCATCGTGCGGCTCCCCTGGGCGGCGTGGTGGTGGGCGGCGTGGTGGTGGCAGTCGGCGTGAGGGTCAGGATCGCCAGGTGGACCTCGCGATCGGGGTCGTGGGCCGAGAAGGCGAGCACGCGATCGCCCCACGGCAGCAGTCGCAGGTGGGGGATCGGCAGCGGCATCGCGACGTCGAGCGTCCGCCACCTGTCGCTCGCGGGGTCGTAGAGCTCCATCGACGTCTCGGGCTGGCCGTCGACCGTCCCGCCCGCGAGCAGCAACCGTCCGTCGATCGCGACCAGCTCGGGCGAGAGTCGAGCGGTCTTCGGGCAAGCGATCGACCGGGTGGTGCCGCGCTCGAGCGACAGCGCTTCGCAGTGCGCCACCTCGGCGAAGCCCTCGGCGAGGCCGCCGACCATGAAGTACTCGCCGCCCTGCAACGCGCCGCCGAAGGCGCGACGCTGCCGCGGCAGCTCGATCGAGGACTCGCGGAATCGCAGCGGCGACAGGGCCGAGCTCAGGACGCGCCGTGGGTGACGAAAGCGGTCTTTCTCCGCGCGCGTCGGATCGTAGTCCAGGCCGCCGAGCAGCCACAGCGCGCCGGCGTGCTCCACCAGCCCCGCCTGGCTGCGCGAGGCCGGCAGCGCCGACGGCAGCGGCGACCACTGGTCCTGCTCGGCGTCGTACGTCCAGCCATCGGACCAGGTGCGGGCGACCTTGCCATCGTGACCGAAGCCCCCGACCACGATCGCCTGGCCGGTGCTCGTGGTGGTCGTCAACAGGCTCTGCCGTCGGGCGGGCAGCGGGGCCTTGGCCGACCAGGTCAGCGTGCCGAGCTCGAGCTCGTGCACCTCGTCGACGAAGCGCTCCGGGGCGAAGTCGTGCTGTTCGAGGCTGGTGTTGCCGCCGACGACCCACAGCCGATCGCGCGAGAGCAGCAGCCCCTGGCGGTTCTTCGCCAGGCCCGGGGCCTCGAGCGTCACGGTCACGACGTGGGCATCGTCGGCGCCGAGGACCACCCGCTCGCTCGCGCGGATCTTCTGCCCCGACCCCGAGCCCGCAATGCCGCCGACGACGAGCAGCGCGCCCGCATCGTCGACGACCATGCGATGGAAGAAGCGGGGAAAGGCGACGCGCCCGATCGACGTCCAGGCGGCGGCGCCGGGCACCCACCGCCACAGCACGCCGTCGGCACCGTTGGCGATGACGGCGT
Organism: Deltaproteobacteria bacterium Ga0077550; assembly: GCA_001464385.1. Classification (GTDB taxonomy): domain Bacteria; phylum Myxococcota_A; class Polyangia; order Nannocystales; family Nannocystaceae; genus Xiheibacterium; species Xiheibacterium aquaticum. The sequence continues at coordinate 9,495 of LNFB01000082.1, forward strand.
CGCCGTGGCGGACCGCGGCGACGCCGAAGCCCGGGCCGGGCAGCGGCGGCGCCTTCGACCAGGTGCCGTCGGCGAGATCCAGCACGTCCACGAGGCTGGTCGGCCCGGTGGGCGTCATGCCGCCGATCACCACGAGCCGACCAGGGAGGCCCACCACCGCGTGCGCGCGACGGCGCTGCGGCAACGCGACGCTGCGCCACGGCGCGGTGTCGTCCGCGGCGGGGCGATGGATCGCCGTGTCGTGCCAGTGGCTCGCGCCGGTCCGATCGATCCGCCAGCCGCCGACCAACCACAGCTCGCCGTCGACGAGCGTCGCGTCGTGGGAGGAGCGCGGCTCGGGGAGCGGCGGCAACGGATGCCACGACGCGGTGGCGACATCGAACCGCGCCACGCGATCGAGGGACTCGAGCTCGCTCGGGGTGCCCGTCGCGTTGTGGGCGACGAGGCCCCCGGTCGTGACGAGGCCCGCGTCCGTCGTGACGAGCGCGGGGCTCTGCACGCGACCCAGGCCGGGAGCGGCGCGCCACTCGACGTCGCGCATGGGGTCGACGACGAGGAACGCGTCGGACTGGTGCTCGCGATCGTAGGCGTGGGGTTCACCGCGCCACCCGCCGAGCACGTGGATGCGTCCGTCGAACCACGCGGCACCGAAGCTGGTCAGGCCCACTGGCAGCGCGGGGGTCTTCGCGCGCACGGTACTCGCGGCGACGGGTGCTGCCGGCGGCGCGGTCGAGGGCGCCGTGGGTCCGCGCACCGAGGCGCCGTTCGGCGTCGGCGGGGACGTCGTGCTCGGCGGGTGCGGGGCGCAGGCGTACGCGGCGAGGGCCGCCAGGGCGGGGACGAGGGGGCTGCGCATGACGGATCGTATTGAAAACGAGTTTCAAAATCATGTCAAGCGTACCCCCACCTAAGTGGCGCTAGTAGGTCGCAGGTGGAAATACCTGTCCACCAATTGATATTGACTTTCATTTTTAAAACGACATCCTCCGCGCCATGCTCCGACCGACGCTCCTGCTCGCCCTCACCCTCACCGCTTGTTCGAGCGACGACGACGACGACCCGAGTGCGGGCGACAGCGCCGGCACGAGCGGGACGGCGACGGACCCCTCCGCCACCGATCCCTCCGCGACCGCGACGGACCCCTCCGCCACCGATCCCTCCGCCACGGCGACCGACCCCACCGCGGCGACGACCGACTCGGGCGACACCACCGATCCGTCGACGAGCGACGGGTCCAGCGGGTCCGGCGACCCCGACACCGGCTCGACGAGCGGCGGCGGAGCGACGTGCGACGAGGTGCCGGGGGACGACGCGTGCATCGCCTGCGCGAAGACGAACTGCTGTGAGGCCTACGCCGCGTGCTACGGCGATGCCGACTGCGTCTGCGCGGTCGACTGCATCCTCGAGACCGGCGACTACGCCACCTGCCTCGGCCCGATGTGCAACGAGCCGGATCCGGCGCCGGCGATGGACATCGGCATCTGCTACGGCACGACCTGCGCCGCGGACTGCGGCTTCGGAGCTTGAGGCCGCCGTGGAACTCCGCCACGCCGCGCTCGCGTTGCTGGTGACGTCGTGCGGCTGTGCGCACGACCTGGCCCACGCCAGCGCCGGCGCGACCGGCTGCGCGCCGAAGCAGATGGAGATCTCGGAGGTCGCGCTGTCGTGGAGCGCGACGAGCTGGCGCGTGCGCTGCCGCGACCTCGCGTTCCGCTGCACCGGCGAGGGCACCGCGGTGTGCACCGCCGAACCCGTCACCACGACGAGCCGGCGATGACGAGCGCTGCACTCGCGTGCGCGTGGGTGCTGCACGCCGCGCCGTCCAGCGACGAGCCGCAGGGCGACGACGTGCCCGCCGACGGCGGGCCGGCGGCGACCCGACGCACCGTCGTCGTCACCGGCACGCGCAGCGCCCGGGCGCTCGACGAGACGCCGGTCGCGACGTCGGTGATCTCGCGCGACGACATCGTCGACGTCGGCGCGCAGAACCTCGCCGAGGTGCTCGAGGAGGCGCCGGGCCTGCAGCTGGTCCGCGGCGTGGGCGGCACGGGACTGCGACTGCAGGGGCTCGACCCCGCGTACACGCTCGTGCTCGTCGACGGTCAGCGCGTCACCGGCCGGGTCAACGGCGTGGTCGATCTGTCGCGGATCCCCGCGGAGGACCTCGAGCAGATCGAGATCGTGCGCGGCCCCGGCTCGGTGCTCTGGGGCGCCGACGCGCTGGCCGGCACGATCAACCTCCGCACGCGGAGCTCCGATCGTCCCCACGCCGCCGAGGCGACGCTGGCCTACGGCAGCTTCGCCACCATCGATCTCACCGGGCGCGCCGCGGTGGCGCGGCGGCGGTGGGCCTCGGCGGTCACCGCGGGCCTGCACCGCACCGACGGCTGGGACGCCGACCCCGGCGACCTCACGACGACGGGCCCGCGCATCCGGCAGTGGAACGTGGCCACCACGCACGAGCTGCGGCGCATGGGGCCGTTCTCGATGCGCGCGCGCGCCGAGTACCTGCGCCGCGATGCGCAGCGGATCGACGCGAGCGACACCGGCGCGGTGCTCGATCGCCGCAACCTCACCGAGACCCTCGACGTCACGCTCACCCCGACGTTCGCCCGCGGGCCGTCGGAGCTGACGCTGAGCGCCCATGCGTCGCTGTTCCGCGACCAGCTCGTGCAGGACCAGCGCGGCGCCACCCAGCTCGACAACTACGAGAACACCGTCGACGCCCTCGGTCAGTTCGGCGCCGTATATGCCCACACGCTGGGCTCGCACACGGTCACCGCCGGCGTCGACGGGCAGCTCGAGCGATTGATCGCCGACAGGGTCGATCCCGGTCGGGTCGATCGGGCCCGCTACGCGATGTTCGTCCAGGACGAGTGGGTGCCGACGACGGCGCCGCGCATCGCGATCGTGCCAGGTGCACGGGTGGACGTCGACAGCTTCTTCGGCGCGTACCCGACCCCGCGCCTCGCGATGGCGGTCGCGCCCAAGCCTTGGATCACCCTGCGCGCTTCGTTCGGCCGGGGATTCCGGGCGCCGGGGTTCCGGGAGCTGTTCCTGCGCTTCGCGAACCCGAGCGCGGGATACGTCGTGCGTGGCAACCCCGATCTGAAGCCGGAGACCTCGTGGGGCACGCAGCTGTCGGCCGAGATCACGCCGCTGCGCCAGCTCGCGATCGGCGTCAACGCGTTCGACAATCGCCTCCGCGACGCGATCGTCGTCGACACCGAGGCCGGCACCGAGGCCGACGGCACCTCGCTGTTCCGCTACACCAACGTCGGTGAGGCGACGACGCGCGGCGTCGAGTCGACCGCAGTCCTGGCGCTGCGCGAGACGCTGCGACTGGAGGGCTCGTACACGTACCTGTGGACCTTCGACGGCGAGAACCGGCGGGCACTGCCGGGTCGCGCGCGCCATGCCGGCACCGCAGGGCTCCGACTCGCACGCGCGCGCTGGGGCACGATGCTTCGCGTGCGCGCGTCGATCTTCGGCGAGCGCCGGTTCTACCTCGACGAGGACGGCGACGGCGTCGAGGATCCGCGCGACAGCCCGGCGTACGCGACCCTCGATCTCCGCGCGTCGCAGGACCTCCTCGCCGATCACGTGCAGATCTTCGCCGGCGTCGACAACGTGCTCGACGCCGGTGACGCCACCGACAACCCCCTCGTGCCGCGCTCGTACTACGGCGGCATCACGCTGCGCTACTGACCCCGAGACCAGGAGCCCGAACCCCATGTCCACCCGTGCCTCGATCTTCTCCTTTGTCACCACGCTCGCCCTGCTGGGCTGCGCCGAGGATCTGCGGGGCGCCCTCGGCGATGGCAGCGAGGGTGCCGACGCCGACTCGACCGACGATGATACCGGCAGCGGCGACGGCGGCCCCCAGGTGGACCACGAGCAGGACGGCGACACCGTCATCACCACCGTGGACGCCACCGGCGACGCGGTGTGGATCTACCTCGACCTCGAGACCCGCAGCCAGGTGACCGTGGCCGATCCGCTCGCGTCCGACGCGTGGGACCTCGCGTTCAAGCGCTACGACATCGCGACCAACGGCGGCGTCTCCGGCCCCGGCGGTCTGACCGTCGCGATCGTCGACGGCGTGGGCCTCGACGCGGTCACCGCCCTGCCCAGCGGCCCGTGGCTCTCCGACGCCGTCGACGGCGACGACACCAACGACGATCCCGACTACGTGATGTCGGGCTGGTACGACTACGACTTCATGACCCACGTGCTGACGCCCAAGCCGGTGGTCTACGTGGCCCGTACGCCCGAAGGGAACGCGTACGCGATCCAGGTGCTCGACTACTACGACGACGCGGGAAGCTCGGGCTGGATGCGGGTGCGGTGGAGACCACAGGCGGGATGATCGCGACGCCCGACCGCTCCCACCACGAGCGTGGCGCGGCCCGTGGCAACCAACGCCGGCCATGGCACTCTCTCGGTCCGACGATGAAGCCGAAGAAGCACGAAATTCTCGTGGTGCGCTACGGCGACGGCGCGTGCTCATCCCTGCATTTTCTCTCGGATACGCGGCTCTCGTTTGGATATCGACCCAGCGATGACGGCCCGACGAAGGGGTTCGTCCTCGACCTGACGAGCGGCGAGTTCATCGAGACCGCCAGCGCGCCGGGGGAGTCGTGCGGACGGGTCGGTTACGCCGACGCTGTGGGGACAGTCGCTGCCGTGATCGGCGAAGGGCTGCGCGGGATCGAGCTGCGATCGCTCACGCAAGAGGTCGCCGAGCGAAAGGTCGCCGACGACGTGCAGCAGGCGAGTGAGCTTCGGCAGCGCTCACAGCTTCGGCAGACGATCGCGCGAACCGGGAGGATCCCCTTGCTTCGACTGACAGACGGCGGCGACGCTCTCTGGTTCAGCGCGGGCGCGCTGCTCAAGCGCGTGGATGTCGCGAGCGGCAAGGTGGTTCGGACGTATTCGTGCTTCGATCGCGTCAACCTGGTCGTCGAGAGAGGACCGCTGCTCGTCGCGCACAGCAAAGAGGGGCTGCTCCATTTCTTCGACGCGCGAAGCGCCGCACCGCTGCTGTACCTGCGCTTCACGTTGACCGGGTGGATCGCGTTTCGTGGCGACGGCGCGTGGGATGCGTCCCAAGAGCAGACGCGCGGCGTCGAGCTGTCTTGGAGCGAATCGAGCAGCTCGGCTTTCGTTCCTGGCGTGGGATTTGGCGTCCTCGAGGGCAACCGGCTTCCGCTGGTCCAGGTCCAGCCCGCCATCGGGGGCCGATCGCCCGGCTTGCTGTCGCGATCGTTGGGCGGCGTGCTCGCTTCGGCGCTCGACGGCGACCGGCGCTGCTGAAGACGACATCGACCGCGACGCGGCGTCGAGCAGGCACCGAAGCGCGAGGTCGCTCAACGGTCCGATGACGGGCGCTTCCGCAGTCCGTCGCGCGACGTGTCTACGCCGATGTATCGTCGTGGCGGGGCCGTCCACCGCTCGACTACTACGACTCCGGACCCTGGACCCGCCCGTCCGTCCCTGACAGACTGCCCGCACGATGCAGGGCTCCCCGCCGATCACGCCGCCCGACGAGCTCCCACCGATGCCCGGCAAGGTGAAGCTCATCGCCGCGGTGTACCTGCTGTCGACGATCATCGACGCGGTGAACCTCGGCCGCTTCGGTTCGGCGCGCTCGACGTTCGGGCGGCTGCTCATCGAGCTGACGATCGTCCTGTTGCTGTGCACGGGCAGCGATCGCATGCGCGCGGTGCTGCGCGTCCTCGGCGTCATCGGCGTGCTCGCGGGCGGCGTGTTGGTGCAGCACGGCGCCACCGTCGGTCTCGCCCACGAGCCGGGACTCGTCGCGTTCGTCTACGGCGTGACGCTCGTGATCGTCAACGGCTACACGGTGTGGGCGCTCGGCAGCCCTGACGTCCGGGCGTGGTATCGACGCGCCCGCGATCTCGCGCAGGACGACGACTGAAGCTCGTCCTCCGGGGCCCCGGGCGACGTCTCGACGGTTGCGCAGTCGTTCAACTGCCGCGCCGTGGCTCCGAGGTCGCGCGTCTTGACACCTGCAAACGCATTGCAGTAGCGTGCAACGCCACCTGCTGGCGCTCAGCCCGTGGATCGCAGGAGACTCCATGCACCGCTTCGCTCGCATCACGACGCTCGTCGCCCTCGGACTCGGACTCGGCTGTGCCGCAGACGACGAGGACGCCGACGACCACGGTCACGACCACAACGAGGAGACGGAGGTCATCACCACCGTCACCCTGACGTTCACGCCGACCGCGGGGGGCGACGCCGTGACCGCGAGCTTCCGCGACCCCGATGGCGACGGCGGCATGTCCGGGATGTCGGACGCGATCGTCCTGGCGGCGGACACCGAGTACCAGCTGCAGGTGTCCTTCCTCGACGAGCTCGCGTCTCCGGCGGAGGACATCACCGAGGAGGTCGAGGGCGAGGCCGAGGACCACCAGGTCTTCGTGTTCGGCACTGCGGTCGAGGGGCCCGGCACGCCGGCGAACGCCGACGCGATCCTCGAGCACGCCTACGACGACAGCGAGTCGACCTACGGCACCAACACCGGGGACGATCTCCCGGTCGGAGTCGCCAACCTCGTGACCACCCGCGGCGCGGGCGCGGGCGAGCTCGACGTC
>LNFB01000083.1 GCA_001464385.1 Deltaproteobacteria bacterium Ga0077550
GAAGCGCGACGCCGACGGCGCGTGGATCGGAGAGTGATCCGACCCTTGCTCGCCTACTCTTCTTCGTCGTCATCGGCGGGCGCCGAGATCAAGCGCGAGTCATGCCACGCCGTTCTCGTGCACTTGCCATGTTGGTCGATGAACGTGCCGGCGGTCCCCAAGCCCAACGCCGCGACGACCTTCACGAGCTCCATCGGTAGTTCGATCGACACGCCAAGTCTCTCGAGTTCGAGGTCGATCCTCGGCATGAGCCCGAAGGTCGCCGCGAGGAGCTCGGCGAGCACGAGACCCGCGAGCGCGACCGCGAGCCCTACCCAGCGGTTGAAATTGCGGAACCGAGCGTAGCGGATCACGCGATCGGTCGGCAGCACGGAGAGTGCGACGGCCAGCAGGAGCGCGATGAGGTGCAGCGGAATGAACCCGATCGCCAGCGCCAGCGCGTACAACCCCCACCACATCGCGATCCACGAGGCGGCTTGTACGACGACCGCGAAAGGGACCACGATCGTCGCGAGCGGCGGCCAGTCCGGACCGGGTTGGCCGTCGACGACGAAGTCCGAGGGCCCGTAGCGCTTCACCCATGCAGCAGCGCCGGTCCGACGGTTCACGAAGATCGGCTGCACGTCCTTGATCTCGGCGGACGCATCATGCGTCGCGAGATAGCGGCCGGACTGCACGTGCAGGATGAAGCCGAGCTCGCGCTCCTCGGTCTTCGCCGCGTCCACGTCCAGCCAATCGCTCCCGAAGGTCGGGTAGCGCTCCGCGGCGAGCTGGATCGCTGCCGCCTTCGCATCGCCTGGCGAGAACATCGCGCGAGCTTGTCGCACAACGCATCGCCGCCGGATAGTCGGCGCCAACGGGTCCGTGGTCGTCACGACCCCGTCGTCTCGGGGCGTGTGTGCTGTCGCCCTGGACGGGGTCGGATCCGCCGCGCTCCGGAGCACCTCGACCGCGAGACGTTGGCGAAGCCCAGGAGCCGGTCACACGAGCACCCGACGCCCCGCTCGACATGACGGCGGAGCTGCGCGGCCACCTGGTCGCCCGCGACTGCCCGTTTCCCGAGGTGGTGGTGAAGCTCGAGGGACACGCGCTGCGGTGGCGGATCGTGACGATCGGCGCGCCGTGAGGCTAGTCGTCTTCTTCCTCCTCGTCCTCGTACGGTGTGCGTGCGGCCGCCGTCGACGAACTCCCAGATCCCGACCGCCTTTTTGCCCGACACGCAACCGCGGGCCTCGAGCTCGCCGTCGTCCCCGAAGAACTCGTACGCCAAGCCGGACTCGGCCCTGTGCCCCCGCATCCCTGGTCCTTGGTGCCATCCAGCGCGTACACGACGATCGTCCCCATCGGCGGCAGCGTCGACGGATCGAAGCCACTGACCCATCGCGTGTTCATCGAGTCGAACACGGCGTCCTCCGGCAGCCCCTGCGGCCGCGGCGGGATCGCGGTCCCCCGCGCGTCGACCTCGTGGCCCGCCGCCCGAGTTGGGCACCGATCAATCGCACTCGTCGGGCGGCAGCGGCGAGACCCAGCCGCAGACCGGATCACCGTCGACGAACGCCCCGCACGTCATGCCGTCGGGGCACACCTCGCCGTCGCCACAGCGCAGCAGGCACGTGGTCGGGCTGCCGGCGCCGTACGGCTCCTCGACGCACGTGGGCACCGCGGTGCCGGTGGGCGGCGTGGGGCAGTCGCCGGGATCGTCGCACGGCGCGTCGCACAGGCAGCCCTGCTCGCACGCGAGCGTGTCGCCGTAGCCGACGATGGCGGACTCGTTGCACAGGCCCTCGTTGCTGAGCGAGCACCACGGGTAGGTGTCGTCCACGCCGTCGGGCGGACACGCGCCGGGCTCGAGGCATGGATCGGCCTCGGGGAGCATACACACCCCGAGATCCTCGAGACCCTCGGGCGCGGCGCCGGGGAGGAAGAAGGGCACGCACGACGGCGGCGAGGTGCAGCCCGCGTCGCCGTCGTCGAGGTCGCACAGCGCAGCGCAGCACCCCGCCGCACCCTCACCACAACCGCCGACGTTCTCGGCGGCGGCGCAGATGAGGCCCTCGGCGCAGGCGTTCGAGAACTCGCACGGCTCGCCCTCGGCCGTGCCGAGCAACTCGACGCCGCTGCAGATGAACGACCCCTCCGACTCGCTGAAGAAGCAGGTCGGGAGCGTGTCACCGCACCCGGACGCGAGTGGATCGCAGGAGGGGAAGCACGTGCCGAACGTGCACGAGCTGCAGGTCACGCAGTGCTCGTCGGCATGACATCCGTCGCCGACGCCGTCGAAGTCGCAGATCCCCAGGCACACCGGCTGCGGGAAGCCCTCGAAGCACCTCGCCCCGGCCTCGCAGCTGTCGACGCACGTCGTCGCGTCGGCCGTGCACGCACCGAAGCGCGGGGACGCAGCGGCGTCGAGGGGAACGCACGCCGTCGCGTCGATGTCGCCGTTCGCGTCCGTGTCGTACGGGATGCAGTGCCAGTCCGCGGGGCAGTCCTGGGTGAGGAGATCGCACTGCTGTTCGGCCGGCGCCGGTGGACACATGAACGACGGCGCGCCGGTCGACTCGCTGCTCCCCTCGTCGGTGCTCGTCGATGCCGAACCGCCGGTCTCGATCGTGGTGGCCGTCGTGCCCGTGGCGGACGCGTCGGACGACGAGCCCACGGCCGTGTCGCTCGACGTGGACGTGCCCGCGCTCGATGTTCCGCCGTCGTCGAGATCGAGGGTGCCGATGCAGGCACCGAGCATCCACGCCAGCGCCCCGAGGCCGACGGGGCGCGCGAGGGTCACGGGGGCGAACGATGGGGAGTGCGGCGTCGAGCGGTTCATCTACCCCCCGCAGTGTCCGGCGTCGGTGAGGTTTTCGCGGCCGCGTCGCATCGATCGAGTGCACGCGTGACCATCGGCGACGCCGGCTGCGTGGCGACGATGCGCGCGGCCTCGTCGGCGCGGCCGAGGCGACACCACGCGTCGACCTGCAGCGCCGCGCGCACGTCCGCCTGCGGGCTGTCGGGGAAGCGCATCGCGTGGTCGCGCGCGCGGGCGAGGGCGGCGTTCGGGTCGGCGCGATCGAGGGCGCCGAGGATCTCCTGCAGCAGCGCATTGTCGGCGGCGAGCGAAGCGGGCGCCGACGGGCGCGGCGCGGCGCTTGGGCTCGGTGTCGTGCCCGGCCTGCGCGGCGCGGGCAGGGCTTGGGCGAACCCGACCGGCGTCGTGTCGAGGTCGACCTCGGACATCGATCGCTCGATCGTCGGCGCCGCAGGAGATGGCGGCGCCGCAGAGGACGGCGGCGCCGCAGAAGACGGCGGCGCAACGCTCGATGCGACGGGCCCGGGCGACGTCTTCGCGACTTCGGTCACTGCGATCACCGCGATCGTCCCTGCCCCCGCGATCGCCACCACCGCCGCGATCTTCGCGAGGCCTGCGAGCAGCGGCGCCCCGACGACGGGCGCGGGGCCCCCGAGCAACGGCGCCAACACGCACCACCCGCGATCGGCGGCGACCGGCCCATCCGCGCGCACGCGGCCGAGCGCGGGGCCGAGGGCATCGGGGGCCAGCACCGCCACCGACTGTCGCAGCAACCGCAGACGCGCATACACGACGCGGGGAAGCTCGCCCGTCGCCTCGGCGATCTCCTGTCCGGTCATCCCGACGACCTCGGAGAGCACGAACAGCTCCTGGTCGCGCGGCGGCAGCCCGGCCAGGAATCGCTCGAGCACCCCGAGGGCCTCGGCGACCGCGGGCGCGTGCGTGGGCACGCCGGCCTCCGCCAGGTCGGCGCGCCGCGTCGCTGCACGTCGCGCGCTGCGGCGATAGTTGCTCGCGACCCGCCGCGCGATGCCGTACAGCCACGAGCGCGGCGCGTGGCCGTGCATGCCCCCGAGCTTGCGGTACGCGGTGAGGAAGGTGTCCTGCACCGCGTCGCCGTGCTCGGCCGGCGCGACGCCGAAGCGCGCGACCACGTGCCAGACGAACCCGTAGTGCTCGCGGTAGAAGCCGCGGAACGCATCGGGGCCGCGGGCCGCCGCCGGGGACCACGTCGGGCTGGAACGTTCAGGGTGCACCGCTGCCCCCCGCAGTGTCCGGCGTCGCGGATCGTTTCGCGCCCGCGGTCGATTTTCCTTCGCGACCCAGCGGCACCTCGAGCCCGACGAGGGCGCGCACCGAGGCCGGCCACTGCCCGAGGCCGTCCCGTCCCCGCACGCGGAAGCGGGTGCCGACCGCGCGCACCGTGCCCTCGACGCCGATCCACGGCTGCACCGCGCCGAGTCGCCACACCACGGCGACCGACGCGAGTGGCCCGGCCCACGGGGTGTGCTGCGTGGCCGGTCGGGCGAAGGAGGCGTCGACCCGGACGGTGCCCGCCTCGATCCCGCCGCACAGCGGGAGCACCAGGGCACGGACCGTCGGCGCCCAGCAGCCGCGGGCCGCCACGGTGCCGCCCTCGAACGTGGCGGACAGCCCGGTCGGACCATCGCGGCGCCGACGCGCGCCGAGCCACGTGCCCGAGATCGACACGCGCGCGGTGGGCCATGCCGCGACCACACCGAGCTGCACGCCCCCCGTCACCGCACCGAGGGCCCCCGCCTCGACGAGCCCTGCGATCTGCAACACCGCGTGGGGCCTGGGCCGACGCGGCGCGACGACGCGCGGCGCGACGACGCGCGACGCGTCCATTGTCGACGAGGCTCGTGGCGGCGCGTCCTCGATCGCGCGCGGCGCCTCGAAGACGCGCGACGGCTCGAGGCCGCGGCTCGGCGGCACGATCGGCGGCACCATCGGCGGCACGACGGTCGGCGCAGGCCCCTCGCTCGGCTGCATCGCGAGCGCGAGCCCCTGACGCAGCGCGACCGCGATCACGATCGCGGTGCCCTCGGCGAGCTCGTCGCACGACGGCGCATGCATGCGTCGCGCGTGGGTCTGCCCCTCGAACTCCGTGGTCAGGCGCAGGACGTAGCCCGCGTGCGCGTCGCCCTGCACCTCGCCGTCGACGCGTGCCGCGGGCCCACCTGGCGACTGCGCGCCGTGGTGCCGCGCGACGCGGCGGCGGATCTCTTCGGCATCGGGGCAGCCGATGGGCGCGCGCCACTGCAGCGCGTACTCCGAGGGGATCGACGGCTCGTCCGCGGGCGACGACCCGGCGATGCCCATCCTCCACGCCACGATGCCAACGAGCAGCGCCACCCACCGACGAGGGTAGCCCGGTCTACGGCCTGCGAGCGAGGTTCGCCCGTCGCTTCGCGTTCATCCGCAGCTCAGACGCCGCGCGCGCCCTCGGTGCGCGCACCCGTCAGGTCGGCGTTCGTCCGCTCGGCGTCGGTGAGATCGGCCTCGCGCAGGTCGGCGTCGCGCAGGTCGGCGTCGCGCAGGTTGGCGCGCACCAGCTTGGCGTTGCCGAAGTCGGCGCGGAACAGATCGCAGTCATCGAGCTGCGCCTCGGTGAGATCGGCGCCGCCGAAATCGGCCTCCTCGAGATCGCTGCCGCTCAGCTTGGCCCGGACCAGGCGAACGCTGGCGAGCCGGGCTCCGCGGAGATCGGCGCGGAGCAGCGAGACACCGGTCATGTCGGCGACGTCCGCGAGGTTCACCGCCCGGCGCAGCTCGAGGCCGGACAGGTCGGCGCCGCTCAGCTTGGCGCCGGTGAGCACCGCCTCGGCGAGCCCGACGACGCCGCACATCTTGGCGTCGGTCAGGGTCGCCCGGGTCAGCACTGCGCTCTGCAGGTTGGCGCCGCTCAGATCGGCGCCGCTCAAGTTCGCCCCGGTGAGCACGCACGACTCCAGCGCGGCCCGCGAGAGGTTCGCGCCGGTCAGATCGACGCCGAGCATGTCGGCGGAGTCGAGCGAGGCGCCCGAGAGGTTCGCGTCGCGCAGCACCGCGGCGCGGAACTTGGCCGACCGCAGGTTGATCACGTGGCGCAGATCGGTCCCCGAGAGATCGGCCCCCGACAGATCTGCGTTGCGGAGGTTGGCACCGACCAGCCGCGCGCCGCAGAGCTTCGCGCCGCGGAGGTCGGCCCCCGAGAGATCCGCGTTCTCGAGGCTGGCGCCGGTGAGGTCGGCGCCGCGCAGGCGCGCGCCGCCGAGGTTCATGGCGTCGAGGCGCACCCCCGTCAGCACCGCATCCTCGAGCGAGGCCTGCTCGAGGTTCAACGCGCCGTGGATCACGGCGCCCCCGAGGTTCGCGCCGTTGAGGCTGGCCCGCGCGAGGTTCGCCCGCCACAGCTCGGCGCCGCGCAGATCGGCGCCGTCGAGCCGAGCGCGGGACAGATCGGCGCCGTCGAAGCGCACGCCCGAGAGGTCGGCGTCGCCGAGGTTCGCCCGGGTGAGGTTGGCCTCGCGACAGGTGGCCCCGGCCAGGCGGATCCCGACGCACGACGCCCGCAGCAGCGAAGCGCCGTCGAGCGCGGCGTCGCGGAGATCGGCGCCGTCGAGCTTGGCACCGCGCAGCGTGGCGCCCGGCAGCTTGGCACCCTGGGCGCGCGCACGGGCGACGTTCGCATCGGTGAGATCGGCGGACTCGAGATCGGCGCCGACGAGCGACGCCTCGGAGAGGTCCGCCGACACCGCACGGACCTGGCGCAGATCGGCGCCGTCGAGCTGGGCGGCCATCAGGTTGGCGCGCATCAGGTTGGCGCCCGTGAGCACCGCCCGCTCGAGCACGCACTCGGACAGCTCGGCGCCCTCGGCATCGACGCCCTCGAGTTGGGCCGCGCGCAGCGATGCACCCGCGAGCGTCGTGCGGTGGAGCCTCGCGCGGCGCATCTCGACGCCGTCGAGCGTCGCCCCGGCGAGGTCGACGCCCGCCAGATCGGCGCCGTGCAGTCGGGCCTGCGCGAGGTTCTTCGCCGCCGCGAGATCGGTCCCCGCCAGGCTCGCGCGCCAGAAGTCGACGCCCGCCACGTCGGCGCCGACGAGCTTCGCGTCGCGCAGGCTCGCGTAGCGCAGCCCGCAGCGTTCGAGCTTCGCACCGGTCAGGTCGGCGCCCGTGAAATCGGCCTGCTGGGCGGCGGCGCCGGTGAGGTCGGCCCCACGCAGATCGGCGCGGACCAGACGCGCACCCCGGAGCTGAGCCCCCGCGAGGTTGGCCCCCGCCAGCACGACCCCCGAGAGCTCGGCACCGTCGAGCTGCGCCTTGGCCAGGCTCGCCTGGGGCGGGCTCGCCGGGGCCGGGCTCGCTTGGCCGGCCATCGGCTTCGGGACCGTCGGGCGCGGGGGTTCCGGCCGCGGCTCCGGGGCGCTCGCCGCCGGGGCGGACGGGGCGACGGTCGCGAAAATCTCTTCGAAATCCGCGTCCTTGACGGCGGCGACGCGGGCGGTCTTCGAAGCGGAGCGGGACGGGGCGGCCGGCGAATTCATCGGGCTTCACTCCTCCAGGGCCCGGCAATGTACGCCGTGTTTTGGGTATCTGTAAACACCAAAATATCAGCGCATGATCGGATCGATGCGTGCCCTCCGCCGGCCGCTCGGCCGACACGCGCTCGGGTCACGGACCGTGCGGGACGAGCGGCGCATTCGCATCGCCGAGCGACAACGACGACGACTGCGGCGGCCCGATCACGCCGTCCGACGCGGCGATCCAGGCCCCGTACCACACCGCCTCGACCTCCGTCGGCTCGTCCGCGCGGGGGACGATGAACGCGACCTGCCCTGGCGTGTGGATCTCGACCTCGTGCGTCGGGAACTCGGCGCGTGCGAGCTCGAGGAATCTCTGCGCCGCTTGCATCTCGTCGATCACGGCGACGCTCGTACCGCCGGACTCGACATCGACGCTGCTGCTGCGCACGCCGACGAGTGTGCCTTCGCGATCGACATCGATCAGGGCCCAGCTCCCGATCACGGCAACACCCGCCACCTGCGACTCGAAGACGAACGAGTAGCGCTCGACGTACTCACGGCAAAGGTCGGTGACGGCGTCGCACTGCCCCTCGCGCAGCTGCGACGCGTGGGACAGGCCCTGCTCGGTGTCCGCGAGCAGTCCACGCTCGACGAGCTGCGCGAGCGCGGTCTCTGCGATCACCTGGGCCGAGGCCGGGCCGACGCCGACATCGACCGTTCCGGGCGCGGGGTCCGGCTGCGCCGCGTCGCTCTCCCGCGTGACCGCGACATCGAGCGCGACCGTGCCCGAGGGCGACGACTGCAGGAAGAGCGGAGGATCGAAGACGTCGCCGACGTCTGGGAACCGCTCGCCATCGAGGACGGCTTCGGCCCAGCGCAGCAGCTCGGGCCGCGCCGCGACTTCGCCATCGGTGAGCACACACGCGCTGGCCAATGCCCGATTCGCCAACGCCTCGGCATCGAGCGCCTGCCCGGTCATGCGAAGCGTGGGCAGTGTGTCGCCGACCTCGATCGGTAGGATCGACGCGTGCTCGGTCGGTGCACGCGGAGGGGACA
Source organism: Deltaproteobacteria bacterium Ga0077550 (assembly GCA_001464385.1). Classification (GTDB taxonomy): domain Bacteria; phylum Myxococcota_A; class Polyangia; order Nannocystales; family Nannocystaceae; genus Xiheibacterium; species Xiheibacterium aquaticum. The sequence continues at coordinate 8,386 of LNFB01000083.1, forward strand.
GCTGCGCGAACGCGTCCTCGCATCCGCGCCACGACTCGGACGAAGGCGACGCGCACGCCCCGAGCGCAAGCAGAGCCACTGCGACCGTCCGGGGCACACCCGAGGATACGCCACCAACGCGGGAACTCGCGAGCGGGGCCCGCCCGCCCTCAGCCGGGCTCGGTCGGCACGGCAGGTCCGACGTCGACGCGCCGCGCCGCCAACATCCCGCAGGCGGCGTGCCGCGCCGCGCCGCCCGAGTACCGGCGGATGAACGGGATCCCCGCCGCGGCCAGTCGATCGAGCAGCCGCCCGCGCTCGATGTCGTCGGCCCGCGCGTATCCGCCGTCGCGCGCGTCGTTGACGTCGATGAGGTTGACGATGATCGGCACGCCGGCGAACAGCTCGCCGAGGCGCTCGACCTCGCGGGCCGAGGTGTTGGTGCCGGCGATCAGCACCCACGCGATCGTGACGCGGCCGCCCCGGCTCGCCTGGTAGCCGCGGATCGCGTCCGCGAGATCCTCGAGGGCGAAGCGCGACGCCACCGGCAGCAGTCTCGCGCGCGCCTGCAGATCGGTGGTCGTCATCGACACGATCAACCGGAACGGCAGGCGCGCCGCGGTGAAGCGGCGGATCTGCGGCACGAGGCCCACCGTGGAGATCGTGATCGCGTCGCCCGAGATCGATCCACCGCACGGATCGCGCAGCCGCTCGGCCGCGCGGATCACCTCGTCGTAGTTGTGCAGCGGCTCGCCCTGGCCCTGGAACACCGCGCCGGTGACCCGGCCCGGGGCCTCGTCGCGGATCGCCAGGAAGCTCGACAGGATCTCGGCCGCCTCGAGGTTGCGCGTCAGGCCGAGGCGACCGGTCGCACAGAAATCGCAGCGCATCGCACACCCCACCTGCGACGACAGGCACACGGTGAACCGCCCCGGCCGGTGCAACGGGATGCGCACCGCCTCGAACTCCGCACCGTCGGCCGCCCGCAGCAGGTACTTCATGAAGCCGTCGCCGGGATCGACCGCGCGCTCGACGATCGCGACCCGCTCGTGTCGCAGCAGCGATGCAACCGCGGCCCGCGTGCGCGCGCCGACGGTCTCGCGCGACGGCGCACGACCCGGGTGCGCCCACGCGTCGACGAGGATCCGCCGCGCCTGCTCGATCCGCAGCGGCACGCCCGAGGCGGTGGCGTGCTCGACCAATTCGGTCGGCGACAGCGCGAGGACGTGCGGGAGCATGCGCGACGGACTGTAGCCGACCGCCTCGAGCACGACCGTGCTGTGCATAGCTTGCGCGGCGGCCCCGAAATCGAGCGTTCGCCCGCCCGTCCTCGAGGCCTTTCGCCCCCGCGGCCGAACGCCGCGGCGAGCGCACAACCGGCGTTTCCGATCTTCTGGCCACGCGCTAGCCTGAACTCCGATGACGACTGCAGCGGCACCGTCCCCGGCGTTCGTCGGAGCCTTCGGGCTCGGGCACTACCTCGCCTACGCAGAGCGGCTCGGTCACACCGGTCGCCTCGAGATCCGCGCGGGCATCCTGCGTGTCGGCGTCATCGATCTCGACCACGGCGTCGTCGTGAACGCCGAGCTGCCTGGCGCCATCGGCGAGCGCGCGTTGGAGTTGCTCGGGCGACTCCGCCGCGCCGAGGTGCGACGGCTCGAGGATCCGATCGGCGCGCGCTGCGTCACGCGGCCGTGGCAGGATTTCTTCACGAAGCCGCCCGAGCTCACCGCCTCGGCGAACGAGCAGCTCGAGCGCTTCTTCTCCACCGAGGTCCAGGGCCCGCGACCCGTCGCCGAGCCGGAGGTCGCCAGCCCAGAGGCCGCCGTCCCGCGCTCGCTCGGCGAGTCCTCCAACGCGTACGAGCAGGCGTTTCGCGACGCCGTCGCGGCCTACGCACGTCGCGATCGTGCCACCGCGCGGCGACTGTTCGAGCGGTGTCTCGAGCTCCGTCCCGGGGATCCGCGGGCCAAGCACAACCTCGAGCGTCTCGGCCCCGAGGGTCTGCGATGACGATCGGCGGGCGCCTGCGCGGCCGCGTCGATCGCGTCGTCCTCGCGCTGGTCGACCTCACCGAGCGTGCGCATCGAGCCGCGCTCGAGCTGCAAGCGCGACTCGTCTCGGCCGACGATCCACCGCCGCCTCCGGCCACCGACGACGAGTTCGACCTCTCGTTCGCCGACCTCACCGCCGCCGATGCCAGCTCGGAGGAGGGCGGGCCCCAGGCCGAGCCACCTGCAGCCCCGGGCGTCCTTCCGCCGTTCGAGATCCCCCGCACCGCATCGCTCGAGCAGCAGATGCAGCGCTTCGCGGACTCGGTGATGGGAGCGACCGGCAGCTACGCCGCGTTCATCGCCGACATGCAGGGCCTGCCGATCGTCTCCCGCAACGGCAGCGAGGATCAGATCGCGCTGACCGCCGCCATCGACCGCGCAATGGTGCCGATCCGAGAGTCCCTCCGCGCGGACGCCCAGGGTAGCATCGCCCTCGAGATCGACCGCCACAACGTGCTACAAGCCATCTGGGTGAACACACCGATGGGCCGTTTTGCGATCGGCTTGGTCTTGCCGCAGTCGCTCGGCGGCGAGTTCGTCGAGTCGATCCGCGCCCAGTTCATCCCCCTGCTCACCGAGCGCCAAGGAGCCTCCCCATGACCGAAGTCGGCCTCGAGCGTGCCGTCGAAGGCGTCACCGCGCTGCGCGGTGTCTTCATCACTCTGATGCCCGACTGCCTTCTCTTCGACGCATGGATGCGTCCGGGCAGCGAGTGGGTCCCCGAGGACGTCGCATCGTACTTCGGCGATCTCGTCCGAGCGAACCGCGAGGGCCTACGGGCGCTGCGCTCGTGGTCCGCGGAGATGCAGGTCACGATCGAGTCAGCCGACTCGCTCGTCGTCCTGCGCGAACTCCAGGCCGACTTCGTCGCGAGCTTCGTGTTCGATCGCGAGACCCCGCTCGGGATGGTGCGCTTGGCGGTCAAGCGGATGCTGGGCCGCATCGTCACCGCGCTGCCGCAGATCATCGCCGAGCAGCGCCCGCGGGCGATCCGACTCGTCGAGTTCCTCCAGCGATACGCACCAGACCCGCACGCCGCGATGCTCCGCGTGTCGCTCCAGACGGGGATCCTGCTCGAGGTCCTCGAGCGCCCCGAGTCGATCGACGAGCGCGACCTCGAGCCGATCGAGGAGTCGGTCAAGGACATCCTCGGGCTCGAGGCACTCGCGTACTAGGAGCACGACATGGCCGACCTCAGCGCACTCCACCGTCGTCTCCAAGGCGCCGACCTGACGTTCTTCGGCGAAGCACCGGTGTGCTTCCACTGCCATCACTTCAACCTGTTCCTCGACCAGACGGTCGACGACGCGCTCGGCCACGAGGCCGGAGGCGCCCTGCGGACGCGAGCGGCCCACCGCGCCAGCCGCCAGCTCCTCGCCGGCTTGTTCGAGGCGGCAGGGGTCATCACACCCGCGGAGCGCGTGAGCCTGGCGCAGGAGATCTTCGCGGCCATGGGCCACGGTCGGCTCTCGATCGACGCGCAACGCGGCAAGGGAACCGCGCACGGCAGCCACGTCCACTACGGCTTCTGCTGGCGCGAGAAGTACGGCCGCGACGTCCGTCGCCGCCACCCCACCGATGCGTTCGCGGCCGGCTACGTCGCGGCCGCCACGGAGCTGGCCCACGACCTGCCGAGCGGCTCGCTATGGGGTGTCGAGACCGAATGCGTGGCCATGCGCGCGCCGGAGTGCTGCTTTGTGGCCGAGCATGGCTCCCACGCGGAGTTCCCCACCGCCACCTCCGGAATGCCCGAGGCCCAGCAGATCGAGGGCGCGCACACCGACTCCCTCGGCGAAGCCGAGATCCAGGCCATCAACGCGGGTCTGCAGCAGTTCCTCGCCTCGGTCGGCCCCGACCCGCGCGGCCTGGTCCAGGGGTTCGGCGTGTTCGTCACGCTGCACCTGACGAACTACTACAACGAAGTCTCGTACGGCGCTGCCCGACTTCTGAACGAGCGAGCGCCGCGATCGACCCCCGTGTTCGAGGCACTGCTCCGCGAGTCCGGACAGGTCTGCGCCTTCAACACGTTCGGCGGGATCCTGCTGTCCCCGGAGTGGGAGGGCCTGGTCGGGCCGCTCGGCGCGGACCCGGGCGACATCATGCGCCACAGCATGGCCATCGCCCGCGCGCTCGGCTTCGGGACCTGGTCCATCGTCGAGTTCGAGCCCGAGCGTCGGATCGTCGTGCGCGCCCCCAAGACGTACGAGGCCGCCTACTTCCACGGCGCGGCGAAGCCCGAGCGCCCCTCCAGCTACTTCCTGCAGGGGGCCGTCTGTGGGCTCATGGAGATGGCGCACCGCGTCCCCTGGCGCGAGCGCCCGCTGCTCGACGACACGTTCTACCGCGCGTTGTTCAAGCAGGGGTCGCGGTTCCGGGTCGAGCAGACCGCGGATGTCGCCCGCGGCGATCGCTACTGCGAGGTCGTGGTCGAAGCAGGCCCGAGCCGGTGACGTGGCCCGTGAAGCGGGACAGCAGCTGCGTCCGCGGGCTGCTGTGGCGCGTGGAGCCGCCCGAAGACCTGGAGGTCGAGCAGCTCATCGCGGCGTTGCTCGCCAATGGCTTGACCGAACACGGCACGCCGGGTGTGATCCGCCACCTGAGCGCGGCCGACGAGACCGCCGTCATCGTCGTCCCGAAGACGCGTCGGGTGCAGATCCGACTCAGCTACCTCGTCGATCCCAGCGAGCGCGAGGCCAAGGCGCGGTTCGTCGCCGCGAGCATCGCCCAGTGGGCGGCCCTACCCGCGGGCATCGATCCATGATCGCCCCCGGGATGACCTCGTGCATCGAGCTGCAGGTCGGCTTCCTGACACTGCAGACGGAGCTCGTCGGGGATCCTCCCGAGCTGAGCACGGTCATCGATCTCGCGGGGCGGGTCGTCCGCCGGATCCGAACCCCGTGTCCGCCGGGCGTCGATCTCGCGCAGTTCGTCCTGCGCATCCACGCGGACATCGATCGCAAGCTCAGGCTCGCCGTCGACGCCCGGCGTCGAGAAGATCCGAACAGGCCTCGGCCGGGCGATGACGACACCGCGGCGCTGCTGTTCCTCCTCGCCGTCGAGGCGTACATGGACGGCGATGCGATCTCGGCGAGGCAGATGCTCTCGTGCGTCGCCGATCTGCTGCCCGACGACGCGACGATCGCGACGAATCTCCGCGCCCTCGACCGCTGAGGGCCCGACGCACCGCGGCACGGCAGCCGCGCGATCGAACCGTTCCGCCGCTTCGTCACCGTCATCGGCGCCGATCGATCTGGCGCCGCATGCTCCCCGCCCAGTGCTCGAACCGATACGAAGTCGTGGAGACGGCGCTCGGGTCCCTGGAGATCTCGTCGATCCGCTCACGCAGCCGGGCCCGTGCGCGACGCAGCGTACTCTTGACCGTCCCCTCGGGCGCCTCGAGGACGTCCGCGAGTTCCGCCATCGAGAGTCCCTCCCAGTAGTGAAGCTCGAGGGCAAGTTGCAGATCCACGGGAAGGCGGCGTAGCGCGCTCAGCAAGAGTCGTTCCTGACGCGTCGCGTGGAGGTGCTCGCTCGGCGAGGGCTCGACCGCCCGGAGCTCCCGCGAACCATCGTCGAGGCCAGCGATCGAGTGCGACCGCGTTCGCCAGTGCGAGATCAGCACGTTGCGCGCGATGCGAAACAGATACGGGCGAAACGCGTCCGCCGAGCGGATGTCGCTCTCGTGCGCGACACAGGCCAACAGCGTGTGCTGGACCATGTCGGGCAGGTCGCGGTCCGCGACCTTCCCGGAGAAGAACCGAACCAACGCCTCGTAGTGTCGCTCGAAGAGCTGCCGCCCCGCGGCGACGTCGCCACGCCGCCACCCCTGCAAGAGCTCGCCGTCCGACGTCACCTCACCCCAGGATATCCGCCGCGGCTCCTGCTTGGCCAGCGGTCGCCGTTGCCGCGGCGCGAGGTCGAACGCTATCCTCGGTCGTGGCCTCGAGCGCGGATCGTGACGAGGGCAACGACGCCGACGACGCAGCGTCCGTGCTGGGTTGTCGGCCACAGGTTCACGATGACTTCGCGGACGCCCTCGGCCGCGCGCAGGTCCGCCACGCCCTCTTCGGCGACCCCATCGTGCCGCCGCGCATCGGGCGGTACGAGGTGCTGTCACTCCTGGGACGTGGCGCGATGGGCTCGGTGTTCCTGGCCCACGATCCGCGCCTGGGCCGCCACGTCGCGATCAAGCTCGTCGGCGCTCGTTCGTCCGATGACCAGGGCGCGCGACGAGCACGCCTGCTCGAAGAGGCACGCGCCCTGGCACGGTTGTCCCATCCCAACGTCGTCGCGATCCACGACGTCGACCTCGCGGATGGCCAAGTCTACCTGGTGATGGAGCACATCGAGGGCGAGTCCTTGCTCGACTGGCTCGACGAACTCCACCGGGACGACCGCTGGCGTGCCGGCAAGCGCGTGCAGCAGGTGCTCCGGCTCTTCGTCGAGGCTGGCCGGGGTCTCGAGGCGGCGCACCGCGCCGGGCTGGTGCACCGCGACTTCAAGCCCGCGAACGTGATCATCGGTCGCGACGGGCGTGCCCGCGTGTTGGACTTCGGTTTGGCCGCGACCGTAGGCGACGACGGCTGGGGCGGCACGCCGGCCTACATGGCCCCCGAACAGAGGGCGGGGGGCGCGGTCGAAGCCCGCGCCGACGTGTGGGCGTTCTGCGTCGCCCTGTACGAGGCACTCGAGGGTACGCGACCGGCAGCCGCCGGACCGTTGCGATCGACCGTGCGGATCTCGCGGTCGCTGTGCAACGTGCTCGCCCGCGGACTGGTCGCAGATCCGGACGAGCGCGCGCAGGGCATGGGTGGGATCCTCCGTGACCTCGCACGCACACGCGGACGCCGGGCTCCGATCATCGTGGCGGCGATCGTGGCCGGGGGCGTTGGTGTCGCGGCCGGCCTCACTGCGCCGGTCCACGGTGAGTCCCGCTGTTCACCGACGGCGCCACCGCTCGCCGATGTCTGGAACGACGCCCGGCGTCAGGACGTCGAGCGCGCGTTCGCAGCCGTGGACCACGTCGCCGCGGACAGCGAGCTGACACGCAGCCTCGTTCGGATCGACCAATACGTCGAACGCTGGGAAGCCGAGCGACTCGCGGCGTGCGAGGCCGCTCGCGTGCGGTTCGAACTCTCGGAAGCCGGGTTCGAGCGTCGGATGACATGCCTGCGAAACCACGCGATCGCGCTCGCCGGCCTCGTCGACGTCATGTCCGAGATCGACGCCGACGGCGTACTGCGCGCCACAGCGGCGATCGACCACCTCGACCCGCCCGCGGAGTGCGAGGACGTGCCATCGCCACCAGATCCAACGGCGGCTTCGGAGCTCGCCCGTGCGCGCGCGCTGGTCGACCTCGCCGCGAACGAGGACGCCGAGCGAGCGTTGACCGCCGGCGCGATCGATCGGGACCCTACGCTCGCAGCCGAGTTCCACCTGCTGCACGCGCAGCTGCTGCGTCGTCGTGGCGAGCTCGACTGGGCGGACGACCACCTCGCCTTCGCGCTGGCCGCCGCGAGACGAGTCGACGACCGCGACGCTGAACTCCAGGCCTGGACAGCCATGCTCGTCCGCGCGATCGAACGCGGCGACCCAGGGGTCGCGCGCATCGCCGAGGTCGCGTCGGCCGTCGCCGACGGCGACGGTACCGCTCGATCGTCCAGGATCCAGCTCGCGATGACGCTCGGCAACGCCGACCTCGATCCACGTCCGGCACAGGCGCTCGGGCACTACGAGCGTGCCCTCGACCTGGCGACGCCTCTCGACGGCGACGACGACGGCGGCATCGGCATCGCGCGTGCGAAGGCGATGATCTCGCGAGGCATGGCCGCCGGTGCGCTCGGCCACCTCGACGACGCGCTCGAGTGGGAGTCGCGGGGCCACGCGTTGCTCGTCGAGTGGCGCGGGCCAGCACACCCCGAAGTCGGGGCGTCGCTCACCAACCTCGGGGTGATCCATCGCCGGATGCATCGACCACGGGAGGCGCTCGCGCTCCTCGACGAGGCCGCCACCTTGCTCAAGCCACTGGCCCGATGGGCACCGCGAGAACTCGGCGCGCTCGCCCAGAATCGCGGCGCGACGTTGCTCGACCTCGATCGCCCCGAAGAGGCTGCCACTGCGTTCACACGTGCGCTCGACGTGCTCGAGGGATTGCATGGTCCCAACAACGCCATGCTCGCCTACCCACTGACGGGGCTCGGACAGGCGGAGATCATGCGCGGCCGTCGTGAACACGCGCGTGCCCCACTGCAGCGCGCGCTAGAGCTTCGTTCAGCGGGGCCCACCGACCCCAACGAGCTCGCGACCACCCTGTACTGGTTGGCGCAGGCGGTCGAACCCTCGGACCGCGACGCGGGCCTCGAGCTCGCCCATCGTGCCGTGGCGACCTACGATGTTTCGATGGCCGGCGCCGAGGGCCTCGACGAGGTGCGAGCGTGGATCGCGACCATCGACGGATCGTCCGTTCGACGCTGAATTCCGGCGCGTTCGAGGTTCTCGTGATCCCATCTTTGGTCCGTGCGTCCTGGGCACCATGCAGACCTGGCAACGAGCGGGCGTGTCGCGTATCCGAGCACTGTGGGCGTTGGGATGGATGTGGACCGTGCCGGCGTGCGGCGTCGACGCGGACGCCAACACGACCTTCGACGATGCCGACGGGACTCGCGGGACGGACGGGGCCGACAGTGACGACGCCGGATCCGCCAGCGCCGCGCCGGACGAGAACAGCAGCGGTGGCACGTCGGGACCCGCGCTGTTCGACGTCGGCGGCGGTGCGACCGCGGCCGATGACGGTGGCGAGCCCGCCATCACATGCGAGGAGGCGGCGGCGCAACAGGTCAGCCAGGGCTGCGAGTTCTGGGCCGTCGACCTACCACAGTCGTGGTGGAGCGAGGCCGAGGGAACGATCGCGCCGGAACAGGGGCAGTACGCGGTCGCGGTCGCGAACCCCTCGCCGAGTCTCGCGGCGAACGTCGCCTTCTACATCGGCGCAGACGACGTGGCGGTCGATGGGGCGGCCGTTGCCCCGGGCGGCGTCGAGGTCTTCTTGCTGCCCGCCCTGAGCATCGACGCGATGGCCAGCTCCGACGATGGCCTGGCGTACCGCGTCGAAAGCGACGTCCCGGTGACTGCCTATCAGTTCAACACGCTCGAGCAGGTGTCGTCGCGGTACTCGGCCGACGCGTCGTTGCTGCTCCCGAGTCACATGTTGCGCGCCGACTACGTGGCGTTCACCGGCGACGCGCTGACGATCGATCCCGGCTGGGGGTTGAACTGGGCAGGTGCGTACGTCTCGGTGGTGGCGACGGAGGACGACACCGTCGTCGACATCTACCCTACCGCCGTCCCGATCCAGCCGGGCGCCTCCGCGAACGGTGTAGAGCTCGATCGAGGCCAGGTGCTGACGCTGCTCTCGCAGAGCGCAGGCGGGAACTTCGCCAGCAACTGGACCCCTGGGGAGGGCAACCTGACCGGCTCACGGATCGCGGCCACCAAGCCGGTCGCGGTGTTCTCCGGCAACGTCACGGCGTTCGAGCAGGTGGCGCTGGGGGCTCTCTTCGAGGACTACCCGTGCTGCGGAGATCATCTCGAGGAACAGATGCTCCCGCTCGAGACCTGGGGCCGCCGCTACCTCGCAGCGCCGCCGAACAACCCGAATGGGCCGGGTGACGTCAAGGCCACCTATCGGGTCGTCGCCGGGTTCGATGGCACGACCTTCGAGTACAGCCCGGCGGCACCGCCCAACGCCCCGCTGGCGCTGGACGCCTACGAGGTGGCCTACTTCGTCACCGACCAAGCCTTCGCGATCACGGGCACGCAGCCGTTCGGCGTCGCGCAGTTCCACGTGGGCTCCCATGCGACGATGCTCGGAGCCACGGCCAACGGCGACCCCTCGATGCTCTTGCTCCCCGCGGTGGAGCAACTCGACGACGACTACGTGTTCTTGGTCCCACCGACCTTCGAGGCGAACTACCTGACGCTGATCCGGCCCGTGGGCTCCACGACGGAGCTCGACGACGTCGTCCTCGACCAGGCGGGCGCGCCGGCGGGGATGATCGATGACCTCGAGTACGAGTACCTGCAGGTCACGATCGACGAGGGAGCCCACCACATCGCCAACACAGACCCGCACGCCATCGTCGTGTACGGCTACGCCGACACGATCGGCTACGCGTACGCCGGCGGCACCGGCTTGGACCCGATCAACGAGCCGCCGCCGGTACCCGCAGGATGACCCACCGGCACTGCCCGACGACGCGACGATCGCGACGAATCTCCGCGCCCTCGACCGCTGAGGGCCCGACGCACGGAGCGCTGTGCACCGCAGGCATTGCGCGCCCGAACGGCCGCCGATGCAGAGGCATCATGAACCCTTTTTGTTGCGTCACTACGTCGCGAATTCCCCACCGGCGTGGTGCAAGTCTGACGCTGGCGAGCGGACGGTCCCTGCGAAAAGATGCAGCAACCGCCCCGCAGCACCGCGCTGCTAGATGCTCTGCATGCGAACTCTCGCTCTCCCCTGCGTCCTGGCCGCAACCCTGCTGACCGCGTGCGGCGACGACGGTGGTTCCGGCACCGGCTCCGAGGGCACGTCGAGCACCGGCGAGCCGACGACCTCCACCACGGCCACCTCGGGTCCGACGACCTCTGCGACGACCGCCGACACCAGCTCGGACTCGGGGTCGTCGTCGTCGGCCGACACCACCGCGACCTCGGGCGCACCGACGACCGGCGACACCAGCGGCTCGACCACCGGCGAGCCCGGCGACGTCGACGTCTCGGTCCGCTTCGCGCTGCGCGTCGGTGACCAGGACGCGACGTGCGACGCGAGCTATGACGGCGTCGGTGCCAGCGACGCGACGGTGTCGTTCCGCGATCTGCGGTTCTACGTGTCCAACGTGCGGCTGCTCGACGCCGACGGCGCCGAGACGCCGATCGCCCTCACGCAGGACGGCACCTGGCAGTACGAGAGCGTCGCGTTGCTCGACTTCGAGGACGCGTCGGGCGAGTGCGGCGAGGGTACGACGACGGAGACCAACGACGTCGTCGTCGGCACGGTGCCCGCCGGCGAGTACACCGGCGTGCGCTTCGAGCTCGGCGTCCCCTTCGAGCTCAACCACCTCGACGTCGACGCGCCGCCGCCGCTGAACGACGTCGCGATGTTCTGGGCGTGGGCGTCGGGGCACAAGTTCCTGCGCATCGACATCACCAACGAGAACCCGGGCCCGGCCAACGGGTGGTTCATCCACCTGGGCAGCCAGGGCTGCGTGAGCGAGGCGCCGGTCGATCCCCCGACCGAGCCGTGCAGCCGCCCGGCCCTGCCGACGATCACCCTCGACGCCTTCGATGCGACGACCAACCTCATCGTCGCGGACATCGGCCGGCTCGTCGCCGACGAGGACGTGAACCTCGACACGCCGATGTCGGCGCCGGGCTGCATGTCCTTCGCGCCCGACGAGAACGAGTGCGACGAGTTGTTCCCGCACCTGGGGCTCTCGTGGGCGACGGGCGCATGCGAGAACGACTGCGCCGGCCAAGACTTCTTCTCCGTGGAGTGATCATGCGCAGCATCCTCGGCACCACCGTCGTCTTGATCGTCGCCTGCGGTGGTTCGCCCGGCGGCGGGGCCGATGCCACGGGCACCGGCTCCTCGGGGGGCGCGGGCTCCGACTCGACCGCGCCCGCCGACGGCAGCTCGTCGGCCACGGGCGCGTCCGAGTCCAGCTCGTCGGGCGGCGGCGTCGACACCGGGACGACCACCGGCGAGCCGACGACGCCGTGGCAGTGGGACCTGCCCGCGGGGTTCCCCGAGCCGTGGGTCCCCGACGACAACCCGATGAGCGCCGAGAAGGTCGAGCTCGGCCGTCACCTCTTCTTCGACGCCCGCCTGTCGGCCAACGCCAGCCAGTCGTGCGCGAGCTGCCACGACCAGGCGCTCGCGTTCTCCGATGGGCTCGTCACCCCGCAGGGATCGACCGGCCAGGTGCTCGCGCGCAATTCGATGGCGCTGGTCAACAGCGGCTACAGCTTCCCGACGACGTGGGCCAACCCGCAGCTCGAGACGCTCGAGCAGCAGATCCTCGTGCCGCTGTTCGCCGAGTTCCCCGTCGAGCTCGGCGTCGGCGAGCACGAGGACGAGATCCTCGATCGCCTGCGCGACGAGCCGATCTACGGCCCGCTGTTCGCGGCGGCGTACCCCGAGCTCGAGGACCCCTACGACTTCACGCGCATCCGCGACGCGATCGCGTGCTTCGTGCGGACGATGATCTCCGGAGACTCGCCCTACGACCGGTTCGTCCACGCGGACGGCGAGCTGTCGGACGCGGCGCTCCGCGGGATGGATCTGTTCTTCTCGGAGGCGGTCGAGTGCCACCACTGCCACGGCGGGTTCAACTTCACGCTGTCGGTCAAGCACGCCGAGACCGCCTTCGAGCCCCACGCCTTCCACAACACCGGGCTGTACAACGTCGGCGGCACCGGGGCGTACCCGACCGGCAACCAGGGGCTGTACGAGACCACCTTCGACGACGCCGATCGCGGCAAGTTCCGGGCGCCCACGCTGCGCAACGTCGCGGTCACCGGGCCGTACATGCACGACGGCTCGATCACCACGCTCGAGGAGGTGCTCGACACCTACGCCGCGGGCGGCCGGGTGATCGAGGACGGCCCGTGGGCGGGTGACGGCCGGGCCAACCCGAACAAGAGCGGCTTCGTCGGCGGCTTCACGATGACGCCGCAGGACCGCGCCGACCTCATCGCGTTCCTCGAGAGCCTCACCGACGACGCGTACCTCGTCGATCCACGGCTCGCCAACCCGTGGGAGTGACGGGCGGCGCGGGCGATCACGACGGCTTGCGCGCGACGCCGCGGATGCTGCGGCGCGTCAGCGGGTTGGCCTTGCGCATCGACGCGCGCTCGAGCTGCTCGAGCTGCAGGCCCGCGGCGGTGATCGTCTCGTGGGTGCGCCGCGTCAGGTGGCACCCGCCGGCGAGCCGCTTCCACAGCGGCTCGAGCCGCGTCTGCCAGCGCAGTCGATCGGGGCGCTCGTCGTCGGCGACGTGCTCGAGGAAGATCAGGCGACCGCCCGGTGCGAGCACGCGGACGACCTCCGCGAGCGTCGCCTCGGGGTCGGGCACCGTGCACAGGACCAGGCTGCTCACGACCACATCGAAGCTGTCCGCGGCAAACGGCAGGTGCTCGCCCGGCGAATCGATGATCTCGACGCGACCGACCAGGGCCGCCGGGATGCGCTTGGCCAGCCGTGCGCGCATGGATCGATCCGGCTCGGCGAGCACCAATCGCTGCACGGCCGCGGGATAGTGGGCCAGCGACTGTCCCGTGCCCGCCCCGATCTCGAGGACGCGCCCGGCGACGTCGGCGAGCAACGCGGCGCGCCACTGCTGCAGGCACGCCCGCTCGGTCGCCGCCATGAAGGGATCGTAGATCGCGGCGAGCAGTCGACCCATGGCGCGTCGAGCATACGCCCGACGCAGCGCCGCGCCAGGCGGCGCCGGCCGTCGTATGCTCGCCTCTTCTGCGTCCGACGCGTGCGTCCGACGCGACGCCAGGAGCATCCGTGAGTCGACAGCGCGTCACTCGCAGCCTGCAACGCCTCGGTCAGTCGGGTGCGTTCGCCGTGCAGCACCGCGAGCCCGCGCTCGGCCTCGGCATCGAGGTCGACGGCGTCGGTCGATGCTCGTTCCCGCTGACCCCCGATCGCGTCGCGTCGATGATCGAGCGCGCGGTGCCGTCACCGTTCGGCTACCGCGACCAGACACGTCACGACCCGTCGGTTCGCAGTTCGTGGGAGATCGCGGGCACGTCGGTCCATGTCGACGCGGCGTGGGCACGACGCTTCGACCGGGGCCTCGACGCGGTCCGCGAGGGCCTCGGACTCCCCATCGGCGCGGTCACGGCCGTCTTGCAGAAGCTGATCATCTACGCTCCTGGCCAGTTCTTCGCGCGTCATCGCGACTCGCAGACCCAGCCGGGCACCACTGCGACCCTGGTGGTCGTGCTGCCCTCGCCCCACCGCGGTGGCGAGCTCCGAGTCTCCCACGCTGGCCGCGAGATCACGCTGTGCGCCGCGACGGACGCGAGCGCGAACTACCTCGCGTTCGCCGGGTTCTACGCCGACTGCCCACACGAGACGGTGCCGGTCGAGTCGGGCCATCGCGTTGTGTTGTCCTACGCCCTCGAGGTCGAGCCCCGCGCGTTGCTCACCGAGCTCGGCACGACCGGCGACCTCGAGGCGAGCCTACGCGCGTACTTCTTCGGCGACGACGAGCCGGACTGGTTGGTCTACCTCCTCGAGCACCAGTACTCGGCACAGAGCCTCGACTGGGACCGCCTCAAGCTCGAGGACCGCACGCGCGTCTGGGCGCTGATCGATGCCGCCGGGCGCCTCGACTGCGACTGCTTCCTCGCCCTCGCCGAGGCCCACCAGACCCGTGAATACGTTGGTGACGACGAGGACGACGAGGACGACCAGAGCGACGAGGGCTACGAGCCCGACGGCAGCGCGCAGCGCTGTCTGCCCTCGCCCCTGCCGGATCGCAACGACGATCCCCCCGATCGCGGCCCGCTGCGCATCATCGGGGGGACGACCTCGAGCGAGCCGGGCGGTCAGAGTCTCGATCTGTCGGTCACGCTCACGGCGTGGATCGATCGGGCCCGACGGCCTTGCCGCGGCACCGACCGCTCGGCCGACGGGAGCGAGGTGCTGCACACCTTCGACTTCGACGAGCGCACGCCGTACCAGGCCGAGGCAGAGCCATGGACCGGCAACGAGGGTGGGACGTCGGAGACCTGGTACAGCGAAGCCGCGCTCGTGATCATCCCGCGCGATCGAGACCTCCACGCCGAGATCATCGAGGTCGACGACGACGCGGCGCCCTGACCTGCCCGAGTCCGCCGCGCCTGGCGCTCATGGTCGCGGCGCATCTCGCCGCGACTCGCCCCGCGAACCAGCGGCTGCCTCGGCCTCGGCGAGCGCGACGCGGGCCTTCTCCAGGGAGGACGCTGGCGCACCGACGGCCCCGTAGCGCGTCATCGCCTTGCCGAGCGCGACGACGGCCCCGGCCGCGTCGCCCTGCGCGAGCCGCCCGCGACCCACGCTGAGCCACACATCGCCGACGAACGGATCCGCGGCGCCGAACGATCGCTCGACGATCGTCGCGGCGCGCTCGAGGATCACCTGACCGCCCTTCGGATCTCCACCCTCGTCCGTCGCCCGGGCGAGGTTGAACAGGAGATGACCGAGCGTCGGATGATCGCCGCCGAAGGCCCGCTCGAGGGTGGCGGCCGCGCGCGCGAACCGGTCGCGGGCCTCGTCGAACGCACCGCGGTCGAACGCGATGAGGCCGAGCTCGCTGACGCACATCGCCGTGTCGGGGTGATCGGGCCCGACGGCCCGCTCGTTGATCGCCAGCGCCCGCTCGAGCAGGGCGACCGCCTCGTCGGTGGGGCCGAGGGGATGCGCCAGCAGGTACAGCGAGTGGGCGACCACCGGATGATCGCGGCCGAGCGCGGCCTCGCGGATCGCGAGCGACCGACGCAGCGCCGCGATGGCCTCGTCGCGACGACCCACCGCCATGAGCAGCTCGCCCTGGGCGGCAAGCGTCCCGGCGACCTCGGGGTGCTCGGGTCCCCACGCCCGCTCTTTGATCGCGAGCGCCATGGACAGATCTCGGAGCCCGTCGTCGGTCTTGCCGAGCATGTGCTCGAGGATCCCGCGGTTGTGCAGCGCCTGCGCGGTCTCGGGGTGGTCTTCGCCCATGGCGGCCTCGAGCAGCGCGACCGCGCGCCCGAACTCGACGAGCGCAGGGGCCCATTCGCCGCGACCCGAGATCACGACCGCACGCGCGTTCGCGACCAGGGCGCGCCGTGGATCGTCCGCCGGCGCATCCACCCGATCGAGCCACATCTGCGCCTGACGGGCCCACATCAACCCCTCGTCGGGTCGCGCCTGGATCGAGCCGACCAAGTGGACCAGGCGCTGCGCGGCCTGGGCCGCGATCCCATCGGCGCCGCTCGCCCCGGCGAGCTCGACCGCCGACTGCAGCCGCGCGTTCGCGTCGTCGTACGAAGCGAGCTCGAGCTGCGCCACGCCGAGCTCGAGCTGCGCCTGGGCCTCGAGGACCGGGCTCCCCAGCGCCGCCGCCTGGGCGTGCGCCGCCTCGGCCAACGCGCGCGCACCGGCGAAGTCGCCGAGGATGCGGTGCGCGGCGGCCTGCGCGAGCGCGGCGCGGATCGGCGCAAGCGAGGCGTCGTCTGCCGGCGCCGCGTCCTGCCGCGCCATCACCTCGAACTCGGTGCACCGCTCGACGCGGGGCAGGTCGAGCGCCGCGGACACGGCCACGTGCACCGCCTCGGCGTCGGGGTTACCCAGGATGCGCACGATCTCGTCGAACTCGGCCGCGCGCGCGTCGAGGCAGGTCCGCGCCAACGCGTAGTGGCTGGCGTCGAGCGTGCCAGCGACGCTCGACGCGACGCAGAGTTCGTCGGACACCGCGCCCCACGTCCCGGCGTAGCTCGCGAGCTCGGCCGCGGCCCGATCGAAGCTCGCCTGCGCATGGCTCACGCCCGTCGCGAGCATCGCGTCGTTGACGAGTGCGCGCGCGTCGTCGTCCCATGCCCGCAGCAGCGCGGCGCCCTCGTGCTCGCAGTCGGCCTCGCGCTGCCGTCGATCCCACGCGAACGCACCCCAGCTCGCCGCGGCCACCCCGAGCACGGCCGTCGCCGCGACGATCCCACGGCGGCGCGCGCCCGGATCGCGACGCAGCGCGGCGAGCAGCGCGTCCATCGACGGCCACCGCTCGCGCGCAGAGATCGCGAGCCCGCGCAGGAGGATCCGCCGGATCCACGGCGGCACCGTCGATCCGCGCGGCGGCGCCCGGACCTCGCCCTGCGACGCGCCCGCGCGTTGCTGCTCGATCGACACCTCGTCGAACGCTCGCTCGCCGTACAGCGCCTCGTAGGCGGTGAGACAGAACGCGAACTGATCGGCGGCCGGCCCGACGTCGCCGCCCTGCCACTGCTCGGGGGCCATGTAGCGCGGCGTGCCGAGGATCGATCCCGACCGCGTCAGCCCGGGGCGCAACAGCCCGGTCGCGGGGAGATCCCACGACGGCGAGCGGGGGGTGTGCTCGGCGTCGACGCGGACCAGGCCGAAGTCCGTGACGCGCACGCGCCCGTCGGCGCCGATCATCACGTTGTCGGGCTTGAAGTCGCGGTGCACGAGCCCCTTGGCGTGGGCGGCCGCCAGCCCGGCGCCGGCCTGCTGCAGCACGTCGAGGATCGCCCGTCGGCTGCGCGCGCTCGCCCTCGACCACGCGGCCATCGTCTGCCCCTCGACGAACTCCATCGCGACGAACACCGCACCGTCGTGTTCGCCGACGTCGTGGACCGCGACGACGTTGGGGTGGGCGAGCTTGCCCATCGCCTGGGCCTCGCGCAGCAGCCGAGCGAGCCCGTCGGCGGAGCGCTCGCGGTCCGGGTGCAACAGCTTGAGCGCGACGCGGCGATCGAGATCGGGATCGTACGCCGCGTAGACCACCCCCATGCCGCCCGCGCCGACCCGCGACAGGATCACGTAGCGGCCGACGCTCTGCCCACACTCGACGCCGACGGCGACCTGCCGCGCCTGGCCGTCGGAATCGTCGAGGGTGTCGTCGAGGTGCGCGAGGCTGGGCATCGAGCGCGATCGTAGCGCCGAAACCGACCCACACACCCCGCGCGCGCATCCACGTCGTCGATGCGTGCGATAGATGCGGTCGATGACGCAGCCCGCCGAGTCGCGCCGCCTGCTACCATGCCGGGCGTGTGCGAGCTGTTCGGGATGTCGAGTCGCGTGCCCGCGACGGTGCGATTCTCCCTCGAGGAGCTCACCCGTCGTGGCGGACGCACCGGGCCGCATCGCGACGGCTGGGGCGTCGCCCACTTCATGGACGGTGATGTCCGCCTGATCAAGGAGCCCGAAGCGGCGGCGGACAGCGCCTGCGTCCGGTTCGTCCAGGACCATCCGTTTCGGACGACGATGGCGATCAGCCACATCCGCCTCGCCACGCAGGGCGCGAAGGTGCTGCGCAACGTCCAGCCCTTCGTCCGCGAGCTCGGCGGCAAGATGCACGTGTTCGCCCACAACGGCAATCTCGAGGCCAACGGCTTGCGCACGGGGCTCGACCTCGGCCGTGCGCGCCCGGTCGGCGAGACCGACTCGGAGTATGCGTTCTGCGCGTTGTTGGCCCGGCTCGAGGGGCTCTGGCGCGGCGGCGACGTGCCCTCGATCGCAGCGCGCGTCGGCGTGCTGAGCGAGTTCGCCGCCCAGCTGCGTGGGCTCGGCCCTGCGAACTTCCTGTACGCGGATGGCGACGCGGTGTTCGCCCATGGACACGCGCGCAGCCACGGCGCCGAGGGGATCCGCCCGCCCGGCCTGCACCTGCTGTGTCGCAGCTGCAACGCCGAGTCCTCCCCGGAGGATCGCGCCGGCGGGGTCTCGGTCGAGTCGACCGACGTCGAGCAGCGCGTGGTCCTGTTCGCGAGCGTCCCGTTGACCGCGGAGGCCGGCTGGCAGCCCCTCGGGACCGGCGAGATCGTCGTCGCCCAGGCCGGGAGTGTCGTGCAGCGGCAGACGCCCGTGCGCTGACGTCCCGGCGAACCCCTCGACGGGCTCGGTGCTACGCTCGGGCCCGATGAACCCGCTGGGGCTGGTCGTGCTCGCGACCTCGATCTGGATGGCGGTCGACGCTTCGCGGCTCGGCTACGACAAGCGCGACATCAAGGGCATCGCCGGCATGGGCCCCGTGGGGTGGTTCTTCTGCGGCCTGTTCCTGTGGATCGTCGCGTTCCCGCTGTACCTCATCAAGCGCCCCGAGCTCGCGGCCGCGGGGGAGCGGCGCCGCTTGGGTGGCGCCCCCATGCCGGGCGCGCTGCCGTACCCGCAGCCACCGTACCCGCAGCAGTCGTACCCGCAGCAGCCGTACCCGCAGCAGC
>LNFB01000084.1 GCA_001464385.1 Deltaproteobacteria bacterium Ga0077550
GAAGGATGGGGCGGGCCGCCGGCCGCGTCGCCCTCGAACCCGTCGCACAACGGGAGTTCGTCGCAGCCGAGCGCGCCGGCGCCGGTGCTGTCGCCGGACGACTCGCCGACGGACGCGTCGGTACTCTCCGCGGACGTCGCAGCACCATCGCTCGAGCTCGACGCAGGGGCGGCGGACGTCGAGGCCTCGAGGCCGTCGTCCCCCGTGACCGACGCGCCGGACTCGGCGGCGCCCGGCGACCCCGCGGTGTCGGCGGACCCACTCGAGCCGTGCGTGGCAGCCTCCGTCACGGCGCCGCCACACGCCATCGCATGGAGGATCGCACCCAAGCCGAGCCGTCTGCGCCGCATGTCCCCCCTCGTGGCGCACAGGCCCGCAGAGTGGATGAAAGTTCCGTAGCGGACGGGACGCGAACGCCCGCGTTCGTCCGCGATTCAGCCCTCGGGGGTCGCCACCTGCGACAGCGCCCAGCCCGTCATGTCGCTGTACGTGTACGGACCGACCAGCCCACCGACGAAGTCCGACGGGGTGTCGCCGGTCGGATCGTGGATGAAGACGCCGTCCGAGAACTGATCGACGACCCACACGAAGCCATCGACGTCGATGCTGACGCCCGTGGCCTCCTGCATCGTCTGGCCGCCGAAGCTGGTGATGTACTCGGCGACGAACAGGCCGTCGGGATCGATGCGCGCCAGGCCGCTCGAGCTGCCGGCGATGCCCCCGGATTGATCGACCACCGCGACCCAGAGCGCGCCGCTGGCATCCACCATCATCCCGCGATACCACGCCTCCGGGATCACGCCCGCGACCGTTGCCCACGCCTCCGCGACCGGATCGTAGCGCTGCACCGCGCCCTGCCCTCCGACCCAGAGATTCCCGTCGGCGCCGATCGTCATGCCATATGACGGGTAGCTCGACGCCAACGGGATCTCGATCACCTCGACGCTCATGTCGTCGATCCGCACGTGGACGAGCAGTGGCTCCACCGACTTGACCGAGCCCCAGAAGTCGTTCGCGCCGTCGACGGCCGCGCCGTAGATCCCGTGGTAGACGGGATCGAAGTCGGCCGGCGCGATGTCGGGGATCACGACCTCGCCTTCGATCGCCCCCGTGGCGCCGTCGAGCAGCCACACCGTGGCGTCGTCGCCCATCGGCGCCGACACCCAGAGCTTCTCGTCCACGTGTCCGTCGCACTCGGTCGACACGCCGCTGGTCCACGCCACCGGCCGCGCGCGCACGGGCAGCGGCACGTTCCAAGCGACGCACTCGTCCCCGCCCCAGGGCAGCACGTCGGCGGGGCCGGTCGACGTCGTGATCGCGCCATCACCGTCCTGGTCGACGCAATCGGAGAGCCGCGCGACGATCTTGCTGACGCTGCCCTCGCGGTTGACCACCGCCATGTCGCCGTCGAGGTCCACCGACGTCCGCGACGGATCGCGCTGTCCGGCCGGTCCGGTGACATAGCGGGCGACCTCGACGCGGGTCAGCGTGTCGATCTTCGACACCGTGCCCTCCAGCGAGTTCGCGATCCAGATGTTCGAGAACTCGAGCGCGCCCCCGCCACCGCAGCCCGATCCACCGTCGGGCTGCGGCAGATCGAACTTGGGCGAGGCCCCGCTGCTGCTGTCCGCCGACGTCACATCGGCCAACTCGGTCTCGCCCGCCGTGCCGCCCGCCGTGCCGCCGGTCGAACCACTGGCCGTCGGGCCGGTCGAGCCGGATCCCGAGCCGCCGTCCTCGCCGGTGGCCGCGACATCGTCGGAGCCACAACCGCACAACACCAGGACGACGACGGGGGACCGAATCGATCGCAGGGGCATGGCTCACACATGCCGCGAGCCCGGCGATCCGTCAGGTTCGCCAGGTCCGCCGTGGAGATGAAGCTGGGCGACGCCTCCGGGGACGACCTTCGCGGGCGCCCAAGCGCCCCAGGAGCACCGATGCGACGGACGACACGAATTCTCTGCACCTTCCTCTTCACCGCAACAGGGGCCTGTGTCGACGACTCCGGTGGTCCGGACCTCGAGGACCGCGACATCGTCTTCGACGGCGCCGAGATCCGCGCTCGGCTCGCGAAGGACCCCACCGCGCGCTCGTTCGTCGACCTGAGGGGCGGCAGCCGCGTCCGATTCGTCCAGGACCCGGTGCCGTTGGACTTCACCCACTTCCTCGTGCAATGCCCCTCGATGCCCCATCCGATCCCCATGACGGACTTCGCCGATCTGCTCGGCCTCGACCTCGAACGGCCCGAGTTCACCCTGCAGTCGGCCGCGGCGGACGACGTCGAATTCCGCAGCACCATCGACCCCACGTGTGAATTCGACTGTTTCGAGCTCGAAGCGGGTGACTGCGTCATCAGCTGCTAGTTACGCATCCTCGGCCCCGTGGAAGTTCCTCGGGCGGGCAACGGCGGCAGCTCGTCGTCGACGGCGATGCGCACCAGGGCCGACTCCCGGCGATCCGTCATCGTCGACCGCCCCGTCGCCCATGGGAGATCCATGGCACGACCCACGGTCCGCTCCATTGCGTGCGCCCTCGCGGCGCTCGGTGTCTTCGTGCATGCGCGTCTCGCCTCCGCGGCCGACATCGCGACGCAGCTCGGGACGCCGGGCGACGCCACGTTCTCGGCCGAGTGCCCGGCCGGCAACGTGCCGGGGCCCGCAGACGACGGGATCCCGGCGTGCCTCCTCGCCGGCACGGCGCAAGAGTCCCGGTGCCTCCACCGCGTCGACATCGACCCCGTCGAGTTCCCGCACGCGGTGTGCAGCGACGGCACGTCACCGTCGTTCTATGTGCGCGAGGCGTCGACGCTCGCGGACGAGAATCGCTGGGTCATCCACCTCCAGGGCGGCGGCGGATGCACCGACGAGGCGACGTGCCGCGCGCGTTGGTGCGGGGACAACGGCTCCTACACCGCGGCGGTGATGAGCAACGACTGGAACGACGACGGCATCGTCGATCGGCCCGAGGAGGCGTGGATCCTCGGCATCTCGGCGGACGTCCCGGCCAACGACTTCGCCTCCTGGAACCACGTGTACGTGCCGTACTGCACGAGCGACCTATGGCTCGGGCGCGAAGGCGACGTCGACCTCGGCAGCTTCTCGGTCGACGCCAACGGCCATACGTACCTCGTCGCGGTGCGAAAGATGCTCCGCCAGGTCGCCGCGCCTTGGACGTCGGTCAACGGATACACGATGCCCGTGCTCGACGACGCCGAGGAGATCATCTTCTCCGGCACCTCGGCCGGCGGCTACGGGGCGCTGCAGAACGGTGATTGGTTCCTCGACGTGTTCCCCGGCGCGCGGGTCGGGCTCGTGATCGACGGCGCGATGGACATCGATCCCCAGACGCTGGGGCTCTTCGGCGTGTGGGAGGAGACGACGAACTGGCCGTACAGCTCTGCCCGCCTCGCGACCTGGGACGCGATGTGGCAACCCGGCGGCTGGTGGCACGAGATCGACGCGTTCATCGACGAGGACTGCCGCGGTCAGTACGAAGCAGGTGGTTCGCTCGAGGTCTGCACGTCGTCGTCGTGGTTGCTGCGGCTCGCGCTGGGCGGGGTCCCCATCGTGCAGACGCCCACATTCCTGCGCATGGACCTCGAGGATCCCGTGCTCTCGCAGTGGATCACGGGCCCGAACCCCGACGGCCACGACGTGCGGTTGGGCAACAACGGCCCGGTGCCCACGCTGCAGGACTTCACCGAGATGATGCGCGAGACGATGGTCCAGCTCGCCGCCGACCCCCAGACGGACATCAGCGTGCACGCCCCACGCTGCGGCCAGCACGTGGGCCTCGAGCACGGCAACGCCTTCGGCGGCTGGACCACGGACGACACGAGCGACGTCCTGCCCCGGGTGCCGCAGCTGATGGACGAGACCTTCCGCGACGCGCTCTGGCTGTGGTTCAACCCGGGCGGCGCGTTCGTCCGCGAGCGGCGGATCGACAGCGACGAGGTCGACCCCATCACGGGGAATCCGATCGACTACTCGAGCTGCCCGTGATCGATCACTCGACGCCCCTCGAGGCGTCGCGATCGTTTGGACAAGCCCTCGCCACGCGCAAGCATCGACCCACCGCGCAGGCCTGTCGCAGTCAGCGCGCTGAGCTAGCGCTCGCGACCGCGACAGCCCAGCGTTAGCCTGGTCGTGTTCGCGGCGACGTGGCGCAGCACGACGCATCTCGACGGCCATCGTGGGCTGGCGGAGGCGTGGGCGACGCGTGGCTGGCGATCAGGAGCACGCGGCATATGACCACGACCGACGCACCCCTGCATCGAATCGGGAGAATCCCGGACCCGGTCCTCTGGGAGGGCGACCTCGCGTTTCGCATCGACCTCGAGGGGGTCGATCCACCCGGCGGGCGACCCGAACTCGCGAGGGTTCGTGCGGCGCTGGAGTTCACGCGCGCAACCCTACCGGAGCTCGCCCAGCTGACGATCGATCACCCCTCGGTGGTCGAGTTGATCGCCCAGCGCCTCGGGACCGCAACCGAGCACATCGCGGCCGCGGCCCAGGCGGTCGCTCAGATCGCCTCCACGCAGACGTCGGCGCTCTCCGAGGCGTCCGCGGCCATCGCGAGCGCGCTGGCGACCGCGCACGGCCTGCCGGCGATGTTCAAGACGTACCACCACTCCGCGAACAAGCGCGCCGAGGAGCAGCGCCTCACTGCCGCGTTCGGGCTCGTCCGCGACCAGTCCGCCATCGCGGCCCAGAAGCTCGAAGCGGCGATCCCGGGGCTGGCGACCGAGGTGATCAGCCTGCAGATCACGCCGCGCCCCCACGGCGCGATCACCTTCGACGCGCAGGGAGGCAGCTTCTCCTACCGCCGGGCGGACGACGACCGCACGCCGTTCCAGCTCGACTTCGCCACGCGCATCGGCGGCGAGCTCGTGCGGCAGTCGGTGTGCGTGCGCCCGATCCCGCCGCCGAACACGGTCGCCGAGCTGCTCGACACCCGGCTGACGCGCGACCTCTTCGGATCGCAGGTCGAGCACCGCCACGGATCCGCAGACGGCACCACGGTCGTCTACACCGGACTCGACATCGCGATCACGCAGTCGATGTTCGACGGCGGGGCGCGACGGATCGAGATCGACGGTCACATCGTTCGCGTGCGCGGGGCCGTGAAGAGCAAGCACGGCGCGGTCGACCTCGCCGTGTTCGCCCGTTACCTCGTGTTCGAGCCCGACGCGTCGATCGACGTGAGCGGCCGCCATGGCGAGGACCGGGACGACACGGCCGGCTCGCCCAAGGACGCCGACATCTGTGACGGCGACCACGGAGCGCACGGCGACAAGGGGCACGACGGTGAAACGGGCGGAGCCATCGACTTCGTCGCCGAGCGGGTGTTCGGCACGCCGCGCCTCGTCTCCAACGGCGGGCTGGGCGGCCGCGGACAGAACGGCGGACCCGGTCACAAGGGCGTGCCGGGCGGGCCCGGCGGAAACGACCTCACCGAGGAGCACGGCGTCGGTGGAATCACCGGTGGAACCTCGATGGTCATCGTCACCACCGCCGGCGGTCCGGGCGGTCCGGGGGGAACAGGCGGCAAGGGTGGCAATGCGGGCCCGCGCGGCGACGCCGGCTCGGGTGGCGCCATCACGCTGGGTAGCGTGCTTCCGTGCCTCGAGCTCGACGCGCGCGCCCGACCCGGCCAGGAGTTCGCGACCGCCGCGGACACGGACGCCGTCGCCGGCGCGGGCGGTGTCGGGGGCAGCGGCGGTAGTGGCGGCAGTCACTACGCCGGCAAGGACTTCTGGGGCATGCCGTCGTGGAACACCTATCCGCCCGGCGATCCCGGCAAGGCGGGGGGCAAGGGCGACGCCGCGACATCCGGAGCACCGGGGCAGCCTGGCACCATCCGCAGGGTCGCACTCTGCCCCGCCGATCTCGGCGCGCGCGTCGGCGGGGACGCGCATCCGCGGGGCCTTCCCGACGGCACGATCGTCTCGATGGTGTTGTTCGGGGCCGAGCGCCTCTACCTCAACGCCGCGTCGCCCACCGACCTCGCGGCCCTGCAAGACGTGCTCGACTACCTCGGTCGACTGACGTCTGCGCCGCCGAGCGGGCCGCTCGCCGCCAAGCTCGCTGCGATCCACGCCCGCGTGGACGCGCTGCGCGACAACCTCTCCCGGGGCCTCGACTACTTCGGCAAGACCCCCGACTTCGTCACCGCCCTGTCGTTGGAGGAGAACCAGGCCTACTACGGGAGGTTCCGCGACGTCGCGCGCGACCTCGAGGCGGACTACGACATGTTCTGGCAGGCCGAGGCGGACGACCAGAAGCGGCGGGCGGCCGTGACGGCCCAGATCCACCGCGCCGAGAGCCTGGCCGAGAACGATCTGAAGCCTCGCCTGCAACGCCTGCAGGCGAGCGCGCGCGAACTGGACGCCACGATCACCTCGCTGACGGTGCAGTCGGCAACCGAAGAGACGCAGATGAACGCGCGACTGGTGACGTTCGAGGACGCGCTCCGGGCGAAGCGCGTCTGGGACACCTTCACCGGTGTGCTCCGCATGGCGTGGTCCCTCGTCATGCTGGGCGTCAACGGCAAGTCGTTGTTCACCAGCGGCATCGCGGTGCTCGGCGCCGCAATCGACGCGATGAGCGCCCCGACGCCGAGTACGACCGCCCCGACGACGCCGGGCGAGGCTGGCGACAGCACCAAGGCGACGGCTGCGACCAAGGACGCCGCCGCCGCGAAGGAGAAGGTCGATCACGGGGGTCAGGCGGTCGCGGCATTCGGCAAGGTCAAGGGCAACCTCGGTGACATCTACGCCGAGTACACGAAACACGTCAGCGCGGCGAACTGGAAGGACGATGGCATCAAGCTCGTCCCCGAGACCCTGGACAAGGCCCAGTTCGACGCCGAGATCGACGCATACCTCGACGTCCCGGGCGCGGAGGAGCTGCGCACGGCGGTCCACGCGTACCTCGACACGGTCGCACAGCGCAACAAGGCCATCGTCGAGCGCGACGCAATCCAGCGCCAGCTCAACGGCATCCACACGCAGCTGACGCTGATCGATCGCGAGACCGGCGAGCTCGCACGACAGCGCGAGATCGACGACGACCCGCAGCGCGCTGTGTTCGTCCAGTACCTCAGCGCAGGCATGCAACTGGCGAAGTCGTTCCTGGTCGAGACGCTGTACATGCTGTCGCGCTCGACCGACTACTACGCCCTCACGCGCACGCCCCTCGACCTCGCCGACTTCCGCGTCTCCGCGCTCGAGAAGCAGTACGGCGAGACCCTCGAGCAGCTGCGCAAGGCGACCGTCGAGGTCGGGAGTCGAGCCGAGGTCCTGTGCACGCACGTCATCGACGACCCCGTCCGACTCGCTGCGCTGCGCAGTGGGGCGACCGCGTGGCTGTCGCTGCGCCCGACCGCGGGCGGGGCCTTGGCCTCTCCGTTCGCCAACCTCCAGCGTCCGTTGGTCCACCGCGTGCAGTGCTTCCTCGAGGGCGCCGCGAGCCCGCGCGCCGGGGCCTACGCGACCATCGCCGTCGAGCACGGCGGCATCTCGTACGTGCACGATGTCGCCAGCGATTCGCTGTGGTCGTTCAGCCACTGCCCCATCACCACCGCGTTCCAGTATTGGCTCGACGACCCGCGCCGAGAGCTGATCGACGGTGACGGACGGGAGGTCACCCGCTCGGGCGACCTGACGGAGGGAGGGCGATTCATGATGCCGAGCCCATTCGCGCAGTGGGGGCTCCGCATCCGCCCCGGGGACGGGGAGAACGCCACGCTCGACCTCTCCCGCCTCGCCCGCGTGGTCGTGCGCTTCTGGACCAAGGGCAAGGTCGCAGGACTCGCCGCGTCGGCGTGACGGAAGCGACGCGCCCCGCTTCACTCGAACCCCGCGATCCTTCGGCCACGAAACCCGACCCGCACGATCGCAGGGATCGATCCCGTCCCCGCGCGCACTGTAGCTCGGACAACGGAGATCCCCATGCCCATCGCGATCGAGATCACCCAGATTCGCTGCGCCGGCGTCACCCACCCCAAGGGCAGCGCCGACGAGATCTACCTGGCGTACGCCCTCGGCGTCGCCGACGACGACGGAGACTCCGACACGCGCGCCGCGTTCATCGGCGGCGAGGTGTCGAAGGTGAAGAACGGGGTCCGCAGGAACACGGTGTGGATCCCGGATGGGGGCTTGAAGGCGACCATCGATCCCGGGGAGGCCAAGGCGGTGTTCCTGCTGCTCGGCCTCTTCGAGAAGGACGACGGCAACTTCCGCAAGAAGCTCGTCGAGAGCATCGGTGAGATCCAGTCGCCGCCGAAGTTCGACTGGAAGGCCGTCAAGCTGCCCGGCGACGTCACCGACTCCGACGCGTGGATCAAGGCGGCGTGGAAGTTCCTCGGGCAGGTGTTCCGCCGCATCGTCGAGGACGATCACCTCGGCACCGTCGAGATCCCGATCGTGCTCGCGGAGGACGGCTGGGCCGGCAACCGCGAGTTCCGGTTCAAGCGCTTGGGCGGCGAGTACCGCGTATCGCTGAAGCTGAGCGAGGTGTGACGCGTCGCCGCCACAGCACCGCGATCGCGCCGAGCATCCACGGGGCGAAGCGCGGCGCCGGATCGGCCGCGCACCCGCAGCCGCCCGTCCCGCCGCCGTCGGCCGCGGGCGTGCCCGTGCTGGTGCCGAGCTCGCCCGACGAGCTGCCCGGCGCCTCGACGTCCGTGGTGGTCCCGTCGACGTCCCCGGTGTCGTCGACCACGCCGGTGCTCGTGCCGGCGGGCAACGGCGGCAGCTCGTCGTCGACGGCGATCCGCACCAGGGCCGACTCACCCAGGTTGCCGGCGAAGTCCTCGGCGATGCCCACGATCTCGTAGCCGCCCTGGGGGAACTGCGCCGACAACGTGTACGGCGGCTCGCGCAGCTCGACGTCCTGCACCGCGCCGTTGATCGACACCCGGACCACGCGCACGCCCCAGCCATCACCGTCGTCGGCGTCGAAGGTGAGCGTGACGTTGGCGGGGCCCGTGTCGAAGATGGTCTCGTCGGCCGGGCCGGTCACGGTGATCGTCGGCGGATCGACGTCGGGCTCGGCGTCGAACGCCGCGCCGCAGGTGGCGCTCGGCGCCGAGACCTCGCCCAAGCACATCTGCGACCACTCGCCGTCGTCGAATGGATCCATCTCGAAGCCCTGGCACCAACCCGTGGGGTTCCACGTGCCGTCGACGTCGTGGCAGGGCGTGACGTCGATGCCGGAGTCCTCCTCGATCCACGGCACCCACGCGTGCATCGCGGTGTAGTTGCTCGGACCCGCCGAGCCGCAGCCCTTCGCGCCGCCGGAGGTGACGCCGAACACGTGCCACGAGCCGTCGGGGTACTGCACGTACGCGGGACCGCCCGAGTCGCCCGAGCACGAGTCGTGCATCGCGTCGCCCACCCCGATGCCGTTGTCGGTGATCTCGGGATCGACGAAGCCGATCGTCGTCGGCGCCATGCGCTTGGTGCCGAAGCCGCTGCCGTCGGGCTCGCTCGCGCCGATGCCGACGATCCACACCTCGCGGCCGACCGTCAGGATCTCGGTCTCGCAGCCGTAGACGATCGGCGTGACCGGGTAGTCGTAGACCGGCGTGACCAGCTTGCAATAGCTGATGTCGGAGCCGCCGACGCCGTTGTTGTCGTTCGGATCCCACTCGGGCCCGCGGCGGCAGAAGTCGACCGGAAGCGACTGCTGCGGCGCGGCCAACGACTCGCCGAGCACCACGTCACCGGGGTTGTCGACGTCCGGTACGCAGTGCGCCGCGGTGATGACGATCCACGGCGAGACCAGCGTCGCCGAGCAGCCGCCGAACCCCAGCATCGCCGTGGTCGGCCACTGGCACGTCGTCGTCGGTGTGCCGTCGGCGATGGTCGTCTCGGTCTCGGGGATCGAGACGGAGGGGGCAGCGGAGGCGACGGCCACGACGGGGATCCACCAGACGAACACCATGTCGGGGAGGATCGCTGGGGCCCGACGCTGCTGGCAAGTGCGGCGGGACGGCGACGAGGTACCGCCATCGGCGCCGGCCCCGCGACGTCGATCAGATCAAGCCGCGCTGCAGCGCGACCAGCACCGCCCGGGTCCGATCTCGGACCCCCAACTTCTGCAGGATCGCGGATGCATGGTTCTTCACCGTGCCTTCACTCGTGCCCAACGCGCTCGCGATCTCACGATTGGCGAACCCGCCTGCCATCAGGCCCAGCACCTCGAGCTCGCGCCGGGTCAGGCGCTCGGGCGAGGATGCGCGCTCGAACACCGGAGCGAACCGGTCGAGGCGGCGCCGCGCCTGCTCGGTGACGGCGGGCCGGATCAACGTCTCACCGAGCGCCACACGTCGGATCGCATCGAGTAGCTGCTCGAGGGAGATATCCTTGAGTAGGAATGCACGCGCGCCCGCCTTGAACCCGGCGATCAGGGCGTCGTCGTCCTCGAACGTGGTGAGGAGGATGGTCGGGGGAACCGGGTCGAGTGCACGCAGGACGCCGGGGCCATCACCATTGGGCATCCGGACGTCGAGCAGGAGCACGTCGGGTTTCACGGCGCGGATCATCGCCACCGCGCCCTGAGCATCACCCGCCTCGCCGACGACCGTCATCTCCCCCGCGAGCTCGATCAACCCGCGCAGACCGCCACGCATCAGCGGCTGGTCGTCGACGATCGCCACGCGTAGGACCGCGTCAGCGCGCATCGGGCAGCCACATCTCGAGGCAGACACCTCGATCGATCGAGTCCTCGACGCGCAGCCGTCCACCGAGCGCCTCGGCGCGCTCGCGGAGCCCGCGGAGCCCGCGGCCCGCCGCCTCGTTCGCGTGCCCACGACCATCGTCTCGGACCGCGAGACACACGCCGGAGCCGTCGCGCACGAGTTGAATCCACACCTCGTCCGCGTCGGCGTGGCGCAACGCGTTGCTCACCCCCTCCTGCGCGCAGCGCAGCAACGCCTTGGCGCGGGCCGTATCGGCGATCGCCAGCCCCGCCTCGATCGCCAGATGCACCTTGGGGGTCGCGATCCCGTCGGCGATTCGCATGAGTTCGTCCGCGAGATCGAAGGGCGGCGATTCACGCCAGGCGCCGACCACTTCGCGCAACTCGTGGAGCAGCCGCGTGCCCGTCTCGTGGGCTCGGGTCGCCGCGGAGCGTGCGTCGCCGGTGCAGAGCTGACGGGTGAGCTCGAGCTGCACGTTCAGCGCGGCGAGATGGTGACCGATGGCATCATGTAGCTCTCGGGCGAGCTCGAGGCGCTCTCCCTCCCTGGCGCGTTCGGCGAGCTGGTCGTGGGCGCTCCGGAGACGGTAGGCATAGAGCGTGAGCTCCGCACGGCGCTGGCGCTCGGTGGTGGCGACGACCCCGACGGCGAACGCCAAGAC
Organism: Deltaproteobacteria bacterium Ga0077550; assembly: GCA_001464385.1. Taxonomy (GTDB): domain Bacteria; phylum Myxococcota_A; class Polyangia; order Nannocystales; family Nannocystaceae; genus Xiheibacterium; species Xiheibacterium aquaticum. Next base: position 11,369 of record LNFB01000084.1, read on the forward strand.
CTGCCAGGAGACGTGGGAGAACAGCGCCGCACCGAGCACCACGGGGTCCCCCGGCGTCGCGACGATCTGCACCATCGAGAGCACGTTGATCGCGATGAGCCACACCACGGCGACCCTCCAGGCGAACACGCAGGCGAGGACCATGGCCACGATGTACGCGAGGTCCGACTCGATGAGCATGCCGCAGAGCGCCAGCCAACCGACCAGCAGGAGCACGACGCGGGGACGGCTGCCGTCCAGCCCTCGCACGATGACCCAGGCGAACGCGGGCCCGAAGCTGGCCAGCGCCGCGAGGCCGAGGACGTCGGTTGCCGTGACGCCGCGCGCGGACAACGTCACCGAGATGTCGAGGCAGATCGCCGCCCACACCAGCAATCCGGCGAGGATGATCACCCGCTCCGCGCGAAGCCACACAACTCCAGAGACTACCCGATCGGAGGTGCGCGTCCCGTGCCGGAAGTCATGGTGCGAGGCGATGACGACCGGCACATGCGGCGACCGAGGTCAGGCCCTACGGTCGACGCATGACCCGAACTCCGCGAAACCGTGGAACGATCACCCCAGGCTGGCGCACGAGGTGCGCCGCGGTGCTGGTGCTCGCGCTCGATGCGACCGCTTGCGCTGGTGACACAGACCACACCGACGCGACCTTGGAGGGCACGTGGCTGTCGCACGGCTACGGCCGAGCGGTCCGGATCCTCGGCGACAGCTACGCCTTGTACGAGATCACGCACGACCGGTGCGACCTGCGGGCGCAGGGCGCCGTCGACGATGCCGAGCAACCCCCGGAGATCGGCGTGCCGGTCGAGGTCGATGGCGTGAGCGCCACGCGGCGGTTCAGGCTCGAGCTCTCGGGCGACGGGCTCGTGGTCGCCGACGCGGCCACCGACTGGGTCGCGTACGAGCGGAGCGAACTGCCGGCCGCGTGTGCAGATCCGGACGCGTTCTCCAGCACGGATCCCGAGCTCAACTTCGAGGCCTTGTGGTGGCTCTTCGCGGAGCAGTACGCGTTCTTCGAGCTCCAGGGCGTCGATTGGCAGACGACCTACGACGAGCTGCGACCGAAGGTGACCCCGTCGACCACGCAAGACGAGCTGTTCGCGATCGCGGGCGAGGCACTGTCGGGGTTCGCCGACTACCACGTCTCGCTGACCAATGGCGTCGACTCGATCTCACGCCCACCCCCGGCGGACATCCTCGCGAACATCGCCGCGATCCAGACCCACGTCGCGACGAACTACCTCATGGCACCGGACGTCATCCGCACTGGCAACGACCTCGTCGCGTACCGGAGGTTGCCCAACGGCGTCGGCCACGTCGTCGTGCTCTCGATGCTCGGCTTCGGCGACCTCCAGGCCCACGACCCGGTCCTCAGCGAGCTGAGCGGCGCCGGGGTGGCCATCGACGAGGTCATCGCGGCGCTGGCGGACGCCCCCGCGCTCATCGTCGACGTGCGCTTCAACAGTGGCGGCCTCGACGGGGTCGCGCTGGAGATCGCGGGGCGCTTTGCCGACCAGGAGCGTGTCGCGTTCCGCAAGTACGCGCGCGACGGCGACGGTACGACCGAACCTCGCGAGTACTCGGTGCGTCCCGCCGGAGCGAAGCAGTACCTGGGCGAGGTCGTGGTTCTCACCAGTTCGGTCACCGTGAGCGCCGCCGAAGTGTTCGTGCTGGCGATGCGCGAGCTGCCCAACGTCGTCGTCATGGGCGACGCGACCGCCGGATCGCACTCCGACATCCTCGAGCGCACCCTGCCCAATGGGTGGGTCGTCGGCCTGTCGAACGAGGTCTACGTCGCCGCCGACGAAAAGATCTACGAGCGAGTCGGCATCCCACCGGACGCGCCGGTCGCCTTCGACGCCGCCGGTTTCGGGGAGGGCAACGACGCGATCCTCGCAGCGGCGATCGCGGCCACCGAGGGGTGAGCCGCGGCCGGTGCCGTCTGTCGCGTCGGTACGCTATCGTCGCGCGACATGACACGTTGGTCCGCCGTCGTGCTCGTCCCGCTCGTCGCCCTGTCGCCGGCGTGTCGTGCACCCGCGTCGTCGAGCCCCGGACCCATGGCACCGCCTTCGTCCGCGCCACCGCCTCGCCCCACGCCGACGCTCGGCCCCGAGCCCACGGCGCCTGACCCCGATGCATCGCCGCCGTCGGTGGCGCGGCACGAAGCGACCGTCAGCTTCGGCTTCCCGCGTGTCGCCATGCAGCCACCGGATCTCACCGTGCAGATCCGCAACATGGGCACGACGCCGCTGCCGATGGTCGCGTTCCCGAACGCGGCCTGCTTCGCGCACTTCTGGCTCGGCATCCGCGTGACCGCGCAGGGCGGTCGCGCGCTCGGTCGACGTCCGTGCGAGTTCCTCGACTTCCCCGGCACCGACAAACCGATCGCTCCCGGCGAGTCGCTGAGGGTCGTCATGTCGATGCGCGACCTCTTCCCCGAGATCGGCGCCGGCGACTTCGACATCGATCTGCGCTGGGATCCCACCGAGCTGCGCGCTGCGCTCGGCGCCGACGCGGGCTTCGACGTGACCTCGTGGTCGGTCAGCGACACCCGCTTCACGATCGCGAAGCCCAAGAAGGAGCTCGTGATCCGCCGCGGCGAGTCGACGGCGCTGCCGGGCGGCGCGACGCTGCAGTTCGACGGCCACAGCCACAAGTCGGTGGACGCCGAGTCGGCCCCCGGACCGCTGATCATCGGTGGATCGTTCGCCGCGCGCGGCGAGCCCAAGGAGGAGTTCTGGGTCTCCGTGTTCACGCAGGAGCGGCCCGTGCTCTTCGACCTCGTCACGAAGGCGGGCGAGAGACACACCTTCGAGCTGGTCGATCACGTGTACGGCGAGTCGATGCGGCTGCGGTACTTCGGCGTGCTGAAGTAGCGCCGATCTGCGGAGCACCGGGTCTGCCGCTCGGGCAACGTCGCGACGGCGGCCGTGCCAGTTCGGCAGCCGACGACCGGTGCATGCATCGATCCAGTACAACCCGCTGTACCTGGTGAGCGCCGCGTTGGTGCTCTACGGGCTCACGTCGTTGTCGAGCGGGCTGGCCGCGGAGGTCCATCGCGGCGGCGGTCTGCTCTCGCAGCTCGGGCTCACGGCGACAGCCGAGCTCTACGGGTGGGCGCTCGTCGGCAGCGCCGCGCTGCTCGTTCGCATCCGATTGCGCCGGCCTGCTCTGATGCTGGCCCTGCTCGCGGCCGCGTTCCAATGCGATCTGACGCTGCACTGCCCGACCGCCGCCCACCTCGGCCCGTGGGGTGTCGTCGCCAGCCTGGCGTGGCTGGCGAGCGGGATCGGTCGGTTCTTCGTGCTGGCGTGGGCGATGCAGCTGCAGTTGTCGCGATCGGCCCGCTGGCTCCCGGTGATCGGCATGGGCGTCATGGGCTTGCTGCCCCATCTCGTCCGCAACGTCGCCGCCCATGACCGGCCCGAGCTCGTCGCCGTGGTGGTCTTTGCGCTGCTCGCCGCGGGCCTGTGGACGCGCCGGCGCGTCGACCTACGGGTCGCGCTCGATCCCTGGCCGATGCTCGTTGCGCGCCGCGCCCGGCTCGCGGTGTGGCTCGGATGGGCGGTGATGCTGCTGGTTCACGCGAGCTTCTGGATCCGGCCGCTTCCCTCGCCGAGCCAGCTCGGCATCGCGCTTCCTCTCGGCCTCTTGCTCGCGACTCGCTTCATGGGCCGCGAGCGCTTCGTGTGGATCGCGGTCGGGGCGGCGCTGTGGATCACCGCGAGCTACTTCGCGCCATGGCTGTGGGTGGTCGCAGCGATGTCTGCGGTCACGTTCGCCCTGCGAGCGTGGCACCAACCCACGTCGGTCGAGCTCGCGCCGGCGCTGGGCATCGCGGATCCCTACCGCACTGCGGTCGAGGGCGAACCGGCCGCGCCGACCACCCTCCTGGCCTTCACCACGGCGAGCGCCGAGGCACGCGCACGACTCATCCCCGGCGTGCTCGCGTGCCTCTACGTCGCGTCGTGGACGTTCGGCTGGGAAGGCGGAGCCCCGCCGCCGCATGCCTGGTGGATCGAGCTCGCCGCGGTGGTCGGGGCGTGGCTCCTCGCCCGTCACGCCGCCGCGCCGCTGTGCGCCGTGGTGCCGGCGGCGACGATGCTCCACTGGACCGTCGTCGATCGCTTGATTCCGATGCCAGCCTCCGAAACCGGCCGAGCGCTGCTCGCGATCGCGGGCGGATTCGTCCTGCTGGGTCTGTCGTTGCTCGCGAGCGTTCGATTCCGAAGATGTCACGTCGTCGATCTCGAGGCGTAGGTCGTCGCAGTGGCCGATGCCGCGCCTGCGAGTGGGACGCGGGCAACCGCGGACGCGCGCGCGAGCTCGCCGTGCGGGCACGCCGGACGCTGCGCGCCGACGGTCCCGCGGCCGCCGACATCGTGCGGGAGATCGAGGCCACGCTGGCGGCGTGGGAGTCGATCGAAGATCCGCCGTAGCCCGCCTTCGCCGCTCGCCACTCCGAGGCCAGCGCGGTGGACGCCCGGCGCGGGCCGGCCACGGCGGCGCCGAGGGCTGGGCAGGCCGGCCGCGCCGCACTATCGTGCCCCGCGTGAGCGCGACCAAGCCCGCCGCCAACCCCTCTGCACGCAAGCCCGCGGATCAATTCGGCGGCCCGTGGGGCGCGCTCGCCCTGACGATCGTGATGCCGACCGTCAGCTTCTACCTGTGGTCGGCGGTGGCGCAGCACGGCGGCTCGCTGTGGCTGCCGCGCTCGCTCGCCGACGTGACCGCGATGGTGCCGACGCCGACGTGGGAGGCCGCCGCGATCTTCGGCGTGTGGCTCGCGGTGCAGGCGGTGTTGTACGTCGTGTCGCCCGGTCGCGTGGTGCAGGGCTGGCCGACGGAGCACGGCGAGCGCGCCGAGTACCGCATCAACGGCCTGCTCGCGTTCCTGGTCTCGGCGGGGCTGCTGGTCGCGGGCATCGTCTCGGGCATCGTCTCGCCCAAGGCCGTGCTCGCGCAGTGGGGTCCGCTGCTCACGCTGTGCGTGCTGTTCGCGATCGTCGCGGCCGCGGCCACGCAGATCGGCGGCCGCAGCCGCGCGCACCTCGAGCGATTCACGGGCAACCGGATCTACGACTTCTACATGGGCACGGTGCTCAACCCGCGCCTCGGTCGCCACGACCTCAAGTTCTTCTTCGAGTCGCGCATCGGCATGGGCTCGTGGGGCGCGTTCGCGATCCTGCTGCCGGCGGCCGAGCTCGAGGTGCACGGCTCGCTGTCGACGGCGATGTTGGTCGTGAGCCTGTGCCAGCTCTGGTACATCCTCGACTTCTTCGTCTTCGAAGACACGCTGCTGTCGATGATCGACATCATCGAGGAGAACCTCGGCTTCATGCTGTGGTTCGCGTTCCTGGTGTGGATGCCGTTCAACTTCACGCTGCAGCAGCAGTACGTGCTCGCCGCGCGCCCCGAGCTGTCCGTCGTGCTCGCGATCGGGCTGGTCGTGCTCAACTTCGCCGGCTACTACGTGTTCCGCGACTCGAACCTGCAGAAGCAGCGCTTCCGCCGGGATCCGTCGCGCCCGGTGTGGGGCAAGCCGCCGGTGACGATGGACACCGCGCGCGGCACCAAGCTCCTCATCTCGGGCTGGTGGGGCCTCGCCCGCCACGCCAACTACCTCGGCGATCTGACGATGGCGCTGGTGTGGTGCCTCGCCTGCGGATTCGGCAGCGTGGTGCCCTACTTCTACGTGCTCTACTTCGCGCCGCTGCTCCTCGACCGCGAGCGCCGCGACAACGCGATGTGCCAGCGGAAGTACGGCGCGGACTGGGACCGGTACACGAAGAAGGTCCCGTGGCGGATCGTGCCGTTCGTGTACTGAGTTGCGGATGAACGCGAAGCGTTCAACCGCGACGAAGGCAAGGAGCGAAGCGATGGAGGGATGGGAGGCTCCGGCGGGCTCTGCCCGACGGAGGGAAGGGACGGGCCGTCCCTTCCCACTTGCTTGGTAGTCGACGCTACTCCAGCAGTCGGAAGCTCGAGACGAACCGCTCGAGGTCCTTCGCCTCGACGTCCTCGGCGACCAGCACGAACACCTCTGCGCCGATCGCCGCCGAGATCATCTCGGCGCGCTTGCCCTGAGCCGCCCACGTCGTCCGCCGCGCGGGCGCACCGCCGAGGGTGGCGGTGCCCTCGGTCGCCGCGCCCATGCGCTTCGTCAGCGCCGAGCGCATCGCCTGCTCGGCCAAGCCGCGCACCACGTCCGGATCGACCCCGTCCCCGACGACGATCGCGGTGAGGGTGAGCTTCGCTCCGCCGTTCTCGAACACGATGCCGGCGCTGAACGCCGCGCGCTCCGGCGGCGTGCGATCGGTGTAGGTCCAGTCGAACAGCGGCATCGTGATCGCGAATCCCAGCCGCGCGTCGATGTACTCGCGATTCACCTCGCGGGTCATCGGAAACCCCTGCGTGAGCTCGAGACCGGCGAAGATCGCGGCGACCTCGTCCGCGGCGGCCTCGACCTGCCCGGCCTCGCCGGAGACCTGCAGCATCACCGCCCAGTCGCGGTGCAACACGGTGGCGAGCTCGGTGCGGAACCGCAGGTCGCCGTCCTGGTGGATCACCGTGGTGACATCCGCGGTGCCGTTCGCGATCGGCACCGTGCGCTTCGGCCCTGACGTCCCGCCGAGGGCTCGCACGCGCTCCTCGTGGTAGGCCGCCGCGTCGCCTCCGGCGCGTGGCTCGGTGACGAGCCTGCCGGCGAGTCCGGTGTCGAGCGACGAGAACTGCAGCTTCTCCTCCTCGGGCGTCGAGAGGTCGTCGGCCGCGCGAAGCGTCCAGAACCCCGCCGGCTTCGTCCAGCGGATCGCAGCATCGAAGTCCCGCAGCACACCGCCGCGCAGCGCATGGGTGGCGCCGACGTGTCGCTGCGGGTCACGTCCAGACTCGAGCGCGGCGCGCAGCACGGCGCGAGCGTCGACGTCGAGCTCGGTGACGCTCGCGAGCGCGGTGGCGATCGACGGACGCGCGACGTCGCGGCCAGCGACCGGGGCGGTGACGACGGTCTCGATCCCGAAATCACCGAGGACGTGGGTGGCGACGAGGTACTCGAGCGGCGAATCCTCGAACACCGCGAACTCGGTCTCGACGCCGAACATCATCGCCGTCCACGTGCCGCTGCGCTTCGCCCCCAGCGTGCGCTCGGCCTCGGCGAGCCTCGACGAGCGAAACGCCGCGGCCGCGCGTCGGTCGACGCGCTGGGGCGTCAGCAACACGTGTGCGCCCACGCTGGGCGCCTCGAGCCCGACCTCCGCGCCGGTGCCGGCGGCCGCGAGCGCGGCCGGATCGCCGACGCGCCAGCCCGTCGGCGGCGCGATGCGGATCCCCGAAACGACGCTCTCGAAGACACCGCCCGCCAGCCGCCACCCCGCGCCATCGCGATCGGGCAGCGTGACGAGGGGTGGTCCGCTGACCTTGCCCTCGAGCAGCGAGAACTGTCCGAGCACCGGCGCGAGTTGCTGGACATCGAACGACTCCGAGGGTCCCCATCCGATCACCTGGTAGCCGTGGCCATCGTGCACGAACACCGTGGTGATCCACCGCCGCGTGAGCCCCTGGAGCGCTCCCGTCCAGGACACGCGCACGGCGGGCTCACCGGCGAAGGTGACCGGTTCGCGGGACTCGACGTGCAGCTCGGCGATCCGCAGCTGTGCGTTGCTCAGCACCAGCTCCGCGTACGCGTCGAGGCTCGCGCCCGGAGCCCCCTGCACCATCACCGCGGCGCCGAGCTGCCCCGGCCCGATCGCGCCCGCCTGCGCATCGCGCCAGAGTGCAGCGGCCTCCGTGGGCCCGACGAGCTTCCACCCCTCGCCGGGCCAGCCGAGCCGGAACCTGCAGTTGTCGTCGACGAGCGGCGCCGTCGCGTCCGTGGTCGAGTCGACGGTGAGCTTGCGGGCGTCGTCTTCGATCTGCTGCTGCTGCTCGGTGTTCTTGCAGGCGGGCGACGCGAGCAGGAACAGGAGCGCGGGGAGACGGAGGCGGGCGCGCACGGTGCGAGTGTCGGGGATCCCGGGGCGGTCTTCCATGGGGTCGCGCGATCGATCGGACAACCATGCGGTCCCGCGGGGCCCGAGCCGGATGTCCTGCCCCGTGGTAGCCTCACCCGATGTCACGGATGCGACATCCATCCCTCGCGCTCGCGCTCCTCGTACTGCCGGCCTTCGGCTGCAAGGAGATGAAGGGGGTCGAGGTCGCGGCGCACGAGCTGTTTCCCGCGGAGGCGACGGTGGCGTTCGGGTTCGACCTGGCGCCGCTTCGCGCATCTCCCGTAGGGTCGATGCTCGCGGCGGCCGCCCAGACGGATCCCGATCTGGCGTCGCTGGTGACGGCGGTCCCGAAGTGCCCGGTGGACCTCGAGCACCTGCGGGGCTCGATCGCGGTGTTTCCCAGCGACGACGACGACGATCGCCTCGTCGGCGTGATCGAGAGCCCCGGCATCGGGACCAACGCCGTGGTGGAGTGCATCGAGAAGGAGGGCCGGGCCGCGGCCGGGGAGTCGGCGGTGGGACTGCTGCGCTTCGAGGATCGCGGCGACGTGCGCATCGTCCCCCAGGAGGGCGGAGGCCACGTGATCCTGCTCAACAAGAACGCGCTCGTCTTCGTCGGCGAAGACTGGAGCGCGGAGGTCCTCGCCGCGATCGCCAGCCCCGATCGGCGCAACACGACGTCGAGCCTGGTCCGGGCGACCGCGAGCATCGATCGCGAGGCCGACGCGTGGTTCGCCTACGCGATGTCCGACGCCGATCGGACCGAGGCCAGCGACGTCGACGGCGCCGCGACCCTGGACGCCCTCACCGGTGCGGCGCAGCTCCCGGGCGACGTCCAGCTCGAGCTCGTGCTGCACAACCGCGAGGCCGCGGGCGCCACCGCCCTGGCCGCCGCGGGCAAGACCCTCGTCGACGAGGTGAAGCCCACGCTGGCCGCCTCGGGCCTCCCCGCGACGCTGCTCGACACCCTCACGATCACCGTCGACGAGGTGCGCACCACCGGCAAGCTGACGATCGCGAAGGACGTGGTGCCGACGCTGCTGACCGCGATGGGGCCGATGTTCGCGGAGTAGCCGCGCGAGGCGGCAGTGCGTCAGCCCGTCGGCTTCTCGTCGTGGGTCTTGTCGCCGCACACGATCGGCTTGTCCCACGTGGTCCAGCAGCCGAGCACCGCGGCGCCGCACTGCGTCTCCGCCTCGCCCTCGGTCGCGCCGCCCCGCTGCTGACCGGCGATGCAGTCGTTGCAGGTCGTGTACTTCGTGCAGAGGTTCGAGCTCTCGCCGCTGTCGGGGGACCGCGTCGACTCCTTCTCGCACCCGAGCAGGAGCCCGACGCCGAAGGTGAGACCCAGCGAGATGCGCGTGACGTTCGTCCGGAGGTTCGGCATGCGCCGGCAGTGTGCAAGCTGAACGATCGGTTGCAAGCGGCCGCGACCTACGAGCCGACGATCGTCAGCCCCACCCCGCCCAGATCCCCGTACGCATACGCATCGTTCGCGAGCCCGGACACGGTCGACATCCCGCCGCCGTCGGCATCGAGACCGTAGACCTGACCTGCTCCGGCGCCGACCGTCCAGATCCGCCCCTGGAAGTCGACGCCGAGACCGAACGAGCCGACGGGCGGCGAGAGCGACGCGACCACCTCGAGCGTGTCGACGTCGATCGCGTTGATCGTCGTGCCACCGATCCACAGCCGGCCCTGGGCGTCGACGGCACAGGGCGACGGCGCGCTCGTGCTGGGCGCGGTGTCCCAGTTCCCGGTCGCGGGGTCGTAGCGCTGCGCCTGCCCCGAGCACAGCCATACGCGGTCGCTCGCATCGACGGCCATGCCGTAGTAGACGGCGTCGGGCGGTAGGTCGACGAGCTCGACCTCGAGCGTCTCGTGATCGACGCGGACCAGCCGCGCGTCGGTCGCGTACTGCACGCCCCACAGGTTGTTGCCGGAGTCGACGGCCGCGCCGTAGATCCCGTACACGCTCGGCGCCAACCCGACCACGGCAGTGACGTCCTTGGTCTCGCCGCCTTCGGGCCCGAGCCGCCGCACCTCCACCTCGCCGTCCTGGATTCCGCTGGTCCAGACCAGCGCGCCTTCGTAGCGACACGACTCCGCGTCCAGCGTGCCCGAGGTCCACACCGCCGTGCGCTGGTGCTCGTAGACCATCGGCGCGAACCACCCGACGCAACCGTCGGGGAACGCTCGAACGTCGTCGGCCCCCTGCGAGGTCCCGCCGGGATCGGAGCAGTCCTCGAGGTTGCCGTGGATCATCACGACGCCGCCGTGATCGGTGGCGACGACCACGTCGCCGTTGCGGCTCACCGAGATCGTCTGCGGTGCGGCATCGGCCGGCGCCACGAGGTAGCGGCCCACCTCCTGCCCGCGCACCGTGTCGATCTTCGAGACGGTGCCCTCGGCCCGATTGGCGACCCAGATCGCGCTCGCCCGTTCGGCGCCCGACTCCGGATCGCAGCCCGGCGTGGGCGCGTCGGGGATGAGGTGCCCGAAGTCCGGGAAGCCCGGATCGATCGTGTCCTCCGACGTTTCGCTCGACACTGCCGTCGTCGTCGTGTCCGCGGCGCTCACCGTGCTACCGACCGAGGCCTCGGATGCGCCGGTGGAATCCCCGCTGGTCCCGGTGCTGCCGCCGGGCTCGGCGACCGCGGGCCCGCAGCCGAGGAAGAACCCAACGCACGCAAGCCATCGGCGACCCGACATGGTCCCACGGTCCACCGAGAGTGGTCGCCGGGTCAACCGATCCGATCGGCTTCCCCGGCGCCACCCGCGGCCACCCCTCACGGCAGCGAGACGACCTGCAGCCCGTGCTCCCCGAGCACGCAGTACACCGCGTCGTCGGTCACCACCGCGTCGTAGCAGCCCCACCCCAGCGTCGGCGCGATGATCACCGCGGGATCCTCGGCGTCGCTCGCGTCGAGGAAGCCGAGGCCGCGATCCGAGCGATACATCGCGCGGTCGCCCGAGGCGCCGAGCAGTGAGGTCCAGCTGGTCTGTTGCAGCTCGACCCGCGCCGCCTCCTCGAGCGCGTCGTCGCCGTGGCCGGTGATGACCACCAGCGAGTCGACCGGCGGGACGTAGACCCCCGCGCCATCGTCGTCCTCCCAGCCATAGTTGCCGCCGTCGGAGACCATCGCGAACAGCCGCGAGTCGGTCGCCATCGCGCCGGTGAGGCGCGTCGCTTCGCCCTCGACATCGAGCGTGTCGAGCAGCACGGCGCCGTCGTCCTGGATCCGCAGCAGGTGCAGCGGACGGTGCGCGATGGTGCACTCGTCGGCCTCGTAGTCGTAGCCCCACACCTTGGGGTGACCCCAGCAGCCGTTCTCCGGCGCGTCGATCTGCTCGAGCTGGAAGCCGACCGTGACCGCGCGATCCGTGGCGTCGTCGTACGCGACGACCTGGCCGGGGACGTTCACCGACAGCGCTGCGTCGGGGGCGTCGGGCGACGAGACGTCGAAGCGATCGAAGTAGAAGCGCACCTTGCTGTCGTCGCCGTCGACCGGCCGCATGTGCCACGAGTAGAGCGC
>LNFB01000085.1 GCA_001464385.1 Deltaproteobacteria bacterium Ga0077550
CGGACCGAAGCCCGACAAGGCTCCGCTCACGAAATTTCTTGAAGCCCATGTCGGGGTCGACCAACGGGGAGTGATCCTTCGATCGAGTGTGCGCCGGGGACGTCTCAGAACGACGTTTGCTCGCCGCCAAAGATCATTGTGAAACGTTGACTCGCGACCAGCGTGACTCCCGGGGAAGGCCGATGCAACGCAACCGCCTAAGCCGTCGACCACCTGCGCGTCGAGCGACCAATCGTCGCGTCGTCCATCCAGTGCCGAGGATGTGTCGGAAGCAACATCTTCACCCGCGACGAGTCGCGAACGTCGCGTCCGCTCGCGGCCGCCACCATGCTACCCCGACCGCGACCACGATCGCCGCGGCCAACCCCCACGCCACCGGCAACACCCCCCAAGGCGGTGCCCCCATCGCGAACACCCCCAACAGATTCCCCACCACGATCGACCCAATCGCCGCCGCCGCCGTGAACCGCCGCCAGCACAACCCCAGGTACAGCGTCGGCACCAGCATCACGTACCCGGAGAACGAGAACGTCGCGATCCCGAAGATCGAGTCCGGCGGCCACAGCACGACCACGAACGTGACCACCGCGAGCACCATCGAGAACCCCTGCCCCGCCCGGATCTCCGCGCGCTCCGACATCGCCGGCCACACCCGCCGCAGCGCGTCGCGCCCCAGCATCGACGACAGCGTCAGGAACTGCGCATCCAGGGTCGACATCACCGCGGCCAGGATCGCGGCCAAGCCGAGGCCCTGCATCCACGGGCCGGTGTGCGCGGTGACCATGAGCGGGAAGATGCGATCCGACGCGCGGCCTTCGAGCCCGGGGATCGCCGCGGCCCCCCACACGCCGATCAGCACCGCGGGCAGCCACAGCGCGAGCAGGGCCGGCGGATACAGCCGACAGGTGTTGCGCAGCGCGGCCTGATCGCGCGCCGCGAACACGCGCACGAGCATGTGGGGAAACGCGATCACGGTCAGCGAGATCGCCAGCGACCACGAGCCCCACGACGCGAACGCGAACCGCGGGCGGTCGCCGACCACCAGCAGCTCGGGCGCGAGGCGCTGCACCGCGGCCGTCGCCGCCGCCGCGCCGCCGAGGCCGTCGGCGATCGCCACCGCCGCGACCACGATGAAGACCATGAACACCGCGCCCTGCAGGACGTTCGTCCACATCGTCGCGCGCATGCCCCCGGCCGTCGTGTAGACCACCGTGACGACGAGCAGCACCGCCGCGGCCAGCTCGCCGTCGATGGCGCCCGCGGTGAACGTCTCGGTCGCCACCGCGACGCCGAGCACCGAGGTCACCAGGTACGGCAGCGTGTAGACCGTGTACGCGACGAACAGCACGACCCCGAGCGCGCCGCTGTCGAGGCGCCGGGCGTAGAGCTCCGCCGGCGTGATCGCCCCGCACTCGCGGGCGGCGTGCCACGCCGGGCGACCGATGAGCCAGAACGTCAGCGGGATCCCGAGCGCGACGATCGCCGCGTTGTAGCCGAAGACCCCGACCCCCTCGTGGTACGCGAGCCCCGGCACGCCGAGCAGCACGAACGGCGTCACGTTGGTGCCGAACAGCGCCATGAACAGCACCAACGTCCGCGCCTGCCGCCCGCCGAGGAAGTAGTCGGCGGCGTCCGTCGTGGTGCGCCGGGCCGCGACCGCGCCGATGACGAGCACGATCACGAAGTACGCGATGCACACCGCCGCGATGACGCCGAGCTCACCCATCGCCGGGGCCCTCCGTCCCGTCGTCGTCGGGCCACAGGCGCGTCGAGGTCATCGCGAACACGGCCGCCGTCGCGGCGGCCATCCACAGCAGGTGCCACGCCAGATCCCACGGGAACACGCCGAACACGACCGGCGCCGGTCCGCCGTGCGGCGGCCACAGGTGCAGCGCGAGGAGGATCACCACCGCGGCGGTGAAGCCCAGGCGCGCGCGGCTCGATCGCGGGGTGGACACGGGCGCGGCCGATGCTACCCGGCCCGCCGCGCGGCCGTCGATGGTCAGCTCGCCGTTCGCCGTCGGATCCGCCCGGTCACCCGCGCGACCAGGCGCTTGGCCTCGTCCGGGGTCAGGAACGCCAGGTACCCCGAGAGCACCAGCGGGCTGAACCACGCGACGTACAGCGCGATCTGGATCCCGACGTGCATCATCACGCCGAAGCCGAGCATCGGCCACCGCAGATCCACGAACCACCGCGGGCGGCCGAGGACGCTGCGCAGCGCGTGCAGCAGCACGAACGCCGCGAACAGGATCTCCCACCACAGCACCACGATCGTGATCGGGCGCAGCACCCACGGCTGCAGCGCGGCGAAGAACGGCGCCGCGTCGAAGTGCCGGTTGTACGGGTTCACCAGCGTGAAGTAGAGCGCCGTGAAATCGCGGTGCCAGGTCGGGCCCGACTTGAGGAAGCCGGTCGCGGTGTACAGCGTGCCGATCTGGATCATGAGGATCCGCCGGCACCACACCGGCACCGGCTTGGGCCCGTGGCGCCGCGCGTCGAGGCTCAGGCCGCGGCCCGTGGGCATGAGCATCAGCAGCGTGCACATCACCATCTGCAGCTGATCGGGCAGCGAGTACAGCAGCGGGCTGCGCCCGGCCATGCTCATCCAGACGATCCACGCGACGATCGACGCGGCGGTCGTGAACCGGCCCACGAGCCACAGCACGTGGGCGACGACGCCCACGGCGAAGATCGCCCGCACCGCCCACGGATCGTCGATCCAGAAGAACACGGAGGCCCGCGACGGGAACGCCTCGCGCGCCCACTCGCCCTGCAGCGGCGCGAGGTTCGAGAAGTACTCCGCGACGGCGCCCGTGTGCGTGAGCAGGCTGGCGGTGAGCACCGCGACCACGGCGATGCGCACCAGACCGAGCGCCGTCGGGTCCTCGGGGTCGAGCCAGATGCGGCCCAGCAAGCGATCGAGGCTACCCATCGGGGCTCACCTCCGGATTCACGTCCTCGCTCACCTCGGGGTTCGCCGGGTACAGCTCCGGGTGCAGTCGCCGATCGGCCTCGATCATCTCGCGCGCCGGCGACGTGTTGCAGTAGGCCACCGTGATCAGCCGACGATCCGGGGCGCCGAGCCCGGGCGCCCCCGCGGCGACCTTGGCCGGCGGCGTGAAGCGCCGCTTCACGTGGTGCATCGTGATCTTGCGCGGCACGTGGCCGGTCCGAGCCTCGCGCACGCACACCGAACGCAGGTACCACGTGCGGTGATCGTTGCGCCGCTCGGGGTGGAAGTTCGCGTAGAACTTCCAGATGTCCATCCGGGTCTTGCGCCACGCCCACGTGGTGCCCCAGCCGTGCTCGACGTCCGCGGTCTCGGCGAGCATCGCGGTGGTGCCGTCGTCGTAGAGCGCCTCGAGCTCCATGTACGTCTGCGCGCGCTGGGGATCGGGCGCGTACATCCCCCACGTCTGCTTGATCGAGATCTGCAGCAGCGCCTTGGCGACCGCGCCCGGGATCGGGCCGAAGTAGGCCGGCGGCAGCACCGGCGCGACGATGGCGACCGCCAGCGCCGTCGGCACCAGGGCGTGCAGCAGGCGCAGCGGCAGGCTCACGGGCGTCGCCTCCGTCGCAGGACCGGCAGCACCAGCAGCGCCGCCCACGGCACGGCGCCGCGATCGGACGCGCACGCGCAGCTCGCCGTCGCCCCCTCGCCGTGGACGTCCTCGCGGCCCGCACCGCCGCCCGCCCCGTCGTCGTCGGGGCCCCCCGAGCTCGAGCCGCCGTCGGCCCCGCGATCGTCGACGACGCGCACGTCGGTCGCGACTGCGTCGACCGCCGCGGTCGCGACCACCGACAGGTGCACGACCTCGCCCGGCTGCAGCCCGCCGATCACGACCTCGTGGGCGTCGCCGACGGTGCGCGTGGCGTCGATCCGGCGATCCCAGTCGCCGCCGACCAGCGTCAGCTCCCGGACCTTGCCGCTGGCGCCCGTCGGATCGCCGGCGTCGTCGCGCGCGACCAGATCGTAGGTGAACGCGATCGAAGTGGCGCCGCGCTTGAGCAGCACGGCCGCCTGCGGCGGATCCTCGGAGCCGCGCGCCGACAGATCGAAGGTGACCGTCAGGCCGTGGGCGTCGTCGGGCACCTGGTAGCGCAGCTGCATCGGCCCGGGCCAGAACGGCTGCACCGACGGGCTCACCTTGCGCAGGTGCATCGTGCGACCGGCTGTCACCTGGTCCGGATCGGTGATGACCCGCGGGCAATCGATGAGCCCGCGCGTGTTCAGCTCGCGCTCGAGCAGCGCCACGTCGTCGGCCGAGAGCGCGCCCGCGTCGACCGCCTCGGCCCCGACCTCGAGCAGCGCCGCCGAGGCCTCCTCGAGGGTCGCGTCGTCGGGCAGGCGCGCCAGGGCGGCGAGCACGACGTCGTCGAGGGCGCGCCCGACGTGCACCCGCGTCGCCCACAGCGCCGCCATCAGCGGCTCGCCGTCGTTGTGCGACTGGCCGATCGTGTCGTCGGGGCAGCGCTTGGTGTTGAGCGCCGTGCGGATGTACGGGGTCGTCTGCGCGGCCCAGAACCGGCCGACGTACTCGGCGAGCTCCGGGTCCTCCTGGAAGATCACGGAGACGTAGTCGGCCATCGCCTCGTTGATCGCGGTCGCGTCGACGACGAGGCCGTCCGACCGGCGCCGCGCCGCGACCAGGCCCTCGGGGGCGAGCAGCGCGACGATGCCGTGGCCGAGCTCGTGGTAGATGACATCGGCGTCGAAGGCGAAGTCGACCTCGCTGCCCTGCCCGAACATCATCGTGACGCCCTTCTCGGGGTCGCACTGATCGGTGTAGTAGGCGTTGTTGAGCGGGTCGTACGGGGCGTCGGCGTCCACGGCGGGGAAGCGGACGTTGGCGAGCATGGTCGATTGCTCGCACCGGTACGGCGCGACGCCGCGCTCGGCCATCACCTGCATGAAGCGCTCGGCGTGCGCATACATGGACAGCTCGGCGTAGAGGTCGTCGCCGTCGACGCCGGTCGCGGGGTCGATCGGATCGGGCAGCGGTACGAAGAAGTCGCCGGCCGCGTCGGAGAACGTGCGGTTCACCGCCCAGCAGTCGCCCTCGTCGTGCCAAGGCTGCACCTCGAGCGGCGGCGTGGTGACGCAGTTGAACGAGCGCACGCGGGCGCCGACGAGCGGCACGCCGGGGCCGGTCGCGTCGATGTCCGTCAGCTCGATCTCGATCGGCTCCGGGGTCACCGACGGGTTCTCGGCGAACACCCGGGCGCGCGAGGCGAACACGTTCTCGCGCTCGTCGAGCACCGTGCCGCTGCTCGCGGAGATCCACAGCGTGCGGCGGCTCGGCTCGGGCCGCAGCGACAGCGGCAGCTGCACCTCCCACGCGAGCACGGGGGTGCCGAGGATCATCCGGTACACCAGGCGCGCGGGTGCCTCGGGCGTGCCGTCACGGGTCGTCGCGGGCCCGGCCGCCATCGCCACGCGCGCCGCCATGTCGGCGTCGACGCGCACGTCGGCGGGCCCGAGCTCGGCGGGCGACGTCGGCCGACGGGCCGCGAGCGTGCGGGACCGCCCCGCGTCGTCCTCGTGCACGACCTCGAACGCGCCGACGAGGGGGATCCCCTCGATCGCGAAGCGGCGGACCTCGACGCGGCCGCGGGCGAGGTCCCGCGACATCGCGACCGCCGTGCGAACGTCGATCTGCGGCGCTGCGACCGGGGCCGCGCTCGCCCGACCGATCGTCCCCACATCCGTCACGAGGGCGACGGCGACGGCGGCGCCGAACCATCCGAGCCGACGCCTCGCGCGTATCGGTCTCCGATCATCCCAGCGGCGTTTGGGCACCACGAATCCATGATAGCTTCCAAAGCTCCGATGATGTGGCAACTTCGATCGTCCATCCGCGGGTTGTTGGTGGTGGGGTTGGCGGGGACCGCGTGCGCGGAGGACCCGTTCGACTTCGGCGATCCACGCTCGTGTGAGATTGCCGACCAGAACGAGTGGGTCTACGGGCTGATGCAGGACGCCTATCTCTGGGCGCCCGAGCTGCCCGAGATCGATCCGGCGGACTACGACTCGCCCGCCGAGACGATCGCGGCGCTGCGCGTCGACCCCGATCGGTGGAGCCGCGTCGCGGACAAGGCCAAGACCGAGAAGCTCTTCGAGGAGGGCAAGATCATCAGCCTCGGCTTCCGCACGAAGCGTGCCCCCGACGGCACGCTGACCGTGTCGTGGGTGTCGCCGAACTCATCGGCCGAGGCCGCCGGCATGGCCCGCGGTGACTCGGTGCGGACCATCGGCGGCTTCACCATCGCGCAGATCGATCTCGACGACCGGTGGGACGACGTCTACGGCGACGACGAGCCCGGCATCACGGTCGACGTCGAGTTCTCCCCGCCGGGCGCCGCGAGCCAGCGCGCCACGCTCGTGAAGGAGTGGTTGGAGATCGAGACGGTGCCGGTCCACCAGATCCTGCCGATCGATGGTCGTCCGGTCGGCTACCTGATGTTCAACACCTTCGTCGACACCGCGCCCGAGCGGCTCGACGCCGTGTTCGAGGAGTTCGTGGACGCCGACGTCGATCGGGTCATCGTCGATCTCCGCTACAACGGCGGCGGGCGGGTCTCGATCGCCCGACAGCTCGTCGACCTCCTCGTCGGCGATGTCGCCGAGGGCGAGGTCAACTACGCGGTGCGGTACGGGCCGGGCCTCGACGATCAGGACGTCGACCGCGGCATCTCTCGGCTCGACGGATCGATCCGCTCGCCGAAGTCGGTCGTGTTCATCACCAGCGGCAGCACGCTGTCCGCGAGCGAGCTGGTGATCAACGCCGTGCGCCCGCACCTGCAGACCCTGGTGGTCGGCGACGTGACCGGCGGCAAGCCGGTCGGCTCGCACCAATGGGAGTTCTGCGACAAGGTCGCGCAGCCCATCACGTTCCGCCTGCTCAACGCCGACGGCCAGGGCGACTACTTCGACGGCATCGTCCCCGACTGCGCCGCCGCGGACGACCTCACCCGCCCGGTCGGCGACGTGGGCGAGGGCGCCCTGGCCCACGCGATCCACCTGCTCGAGACCGGCGAGTGCCTGCCGCCGCCCCCGTCGCGCGACGCGAGCAGCGGCACCGAGGGCGAGGACGCGACGGTCGACGGTCTGCAGGACCTCGCGCCGCCCCCGGTGCACGACGACATCGAGGGGGCGCGCGGGTTCTTCTGACGCGTCGGTCAGCGCCTCACGCGGGGACCTTCTCGTCCCACGACCAGAAGCAGAACCCTGGGGAGCCGCAGCGGCTCCCGGCGCCTTCGGTCATCACGCAGTCTGCGGAGCGGCACTCCCGGGAACCTCCGCAGGATTCCGCCTCGCGCTTGCGCGGCAGGCAGACCGACGAGCAGTAGCCGCCGTCCTCGCAGACGGCCGCGTCCGATCCACAGTCGTCGTAGAGCAGGGCGCCGGTGGGCTGGCACGTCGGCGCCACGAGGGGATTGTCGGGGTTGGTGCTCCGGCAGTTGAGCTCGGGGCAGTCGGTCGCCACCTCGCACTCGTCCCCCGTCTCGAGGACGGGGACGCACTGGTCGTCGACGCAGCGGGTCACACCGGGGGCACACCCGTCGCCGCACGTCCCGGTGCCGGGGAGCTCCGGCGCGGCGCAGACACCGTCGGGCGAGCACACCAGGCCGTCGGGCGCGCAGACGTCGTTCTGCTCCGCGCAATCGTTCAGCACGCCCGGGGTCGCGGCCGCGGGCCCCTGGCAGGCGGAGCCGTTGCAGCACTCCCCGTCGCTGCACGCGCCGCAGGCCGTGAGACCGCCGCAGGCCTGGGTGTCGCACTCGTCGGCGAAGTACGCCCCATTGCAGACGTCCAGCGGGTCCACGCTGAACAGGTCCGCATCGAACGTGCAGCCCGTGGTCTGCAGCACCGTGACTCCCTCGCCGGCGATCGAGATCTCGACGGTCGGCGATCCCTCGGTGGCCGACGAGCAGTAGGCGAGGAAGTAGGAGCGGTCCGGGTACTCCTTGACGCGCTGCGCGATCTCGGCGAACGCGCCCGGCCAATCCGACGGTGCCGGCGCGAGGAACGACCCATCGCGCCCGAACTCGCGGAGCGTCTCGTCGTCGATGTCCGCGCTGATCCCGATCGAGATGATGTTGTTCGTCGTCTCGCTGACGAGCGAGGACTCGAGCATGCCGCCCGACGTGTCCTTGCCGTCGGTCACGACGACGACCGTGCCGGTGCTGAGGACGCCGCCCCACGTGACGGCCTCGCGGAGGTCGCGGATGCGCTGCGTGCGGTGGATGCCGAGCTCGATGGCGTTGTAGAGGTCGGTCCCCATCCCGTTGCCCGCGAGCTGCACGACCGCGGCGGGATCCTCGACGATCGCCGCGAGCGCCGCGTCGACCGCCGCGAGGTCGCGCGTGAACGGCACGTACTCGACCGACTGCCGCGCGAACGCATGGATCGCCACGTAGACGTCCGGCGCGCCGACCCCCGGCTCGAGGGAGGCGACGAGCGTGCGCAGCTCGGTGATCAGCGCCGGCAGGTCCTCGCTGGAGGTGATCGAGTCCGAGACGTCGATCACCAGATCGACGTAGGACTCGACGGGCTTCGGGATCACCGTCGAGTAGCTCTCGACGTTCTCCTGGATGTCGACACCGTTCTCGAGCACCTGGAACTGCAGGCCGAGATCCTGGAACTTGTCCGGCAAGACCGCCGTGCCCGCGCAGAAGTCGACGGCGAAGAAGAGCGAGACCGCGGGCGGACCGTCGATCTCGGCCTGGCGGCAGTGGTCCTCGAGGATCCGGAGCTGGACACAGCTCTCGTCGACGATGCACTCCTCGCCGGACTCGTCGGGCTTGTAGCCCGCGTCGCAGGCGCAATAGGGCTGGTCGTTCTCGCCGATCTCGCAGCTGCCGTGGCCGGAGCAGACGACGTCGCCGCAGTTCGCGTTGGCACCCGCCGTCGTGTCCGCCGCGGTCGTGTCGGCGCCCGTGCCCGCGCCGGTGCCCGTACTCGCTCCGGTCCCACCCGTGATGGGGCTCGTGTCCGACTCGGTCGCGCCCTGCACCGGCGCGGGGTCGTTCGTCTCCGCTTTGCACGCCATCGCCCACGCGAGCAGGCCGAGCACCGAGTTCCTTCTCAGATCGAGGCGTCGCATCGTGATCCTTCCATCGCCCCGCGCCAAAGCGCCCAACGCCCAGCAGCCCGCGGCGGCGACCATGATACCTGGGTGGGTGCAGGGCCAGAAGCTTTGCGCGAGGACGCCGGCATGAAACCATCGCGCTCGGGCGTCCGCATCCGTGCCGCTTGGCCGGACGCGGCCCGGTTCGTGTCAAACTGGCGTGTCGCCGCGGTTTGAGTAGCTTTGATCGAGACCCGCATGTCCGCGCCCTCCCCTCGCCGCTCGCGTTCGCCCCTCACACTCGCATCCCGCGGGTCCCGCGGGCCGTGGACCTGGACGCTCGCGCTCTGCCTGCTCGCGGTCTCGTCGCCGGGGCCCGACGCGTGGGCACGCCCTGCGCCGACCGAGGCCGCGCCCGCCGCGGCCCCACCCATCGTCTTTCCCGCCACGCTCGAGGGCCAGATCGACGCTGCGCTCGCCGATCCCTTCCTCGCCACTGCCCAGGTCGGGGTCGTCGCCGTCGATCTCGCCAGCGGTGAGACGGTCTACCAGCGCAACGGCACCGTGGGCCTCAACCCGGCGAGCAACGTCAAGCTCGTCACCACCGCAGCTGCGCTCGGTTTGCTCGGGCCCGCGCACCGCTACTCGACGCGCCTGTACCACGATCGCGAGGCCCTCGACGGCGCGACGATCGAGGGCGACGTCTACCTGCGCGGCGGCGGCGACCCTGCGCTGGTGACCGAGGATCTGTGGAGCATGGCCGCGGATCTGCGCGCCCGCGGGATCCAGCGGATCACCGGCGGCGTCGTGGTCGACGCCTCGCAGTTCGATCGCGACGAGCTCCCGCCCGGGTTCGATCAAAAGGACGAGCTCGCCGCGTATCGCGCCCCGAGCGGCGCGGCCTCGGTGAACTTCAACACCTTCGAGCTGCGCGTGCGACCGGCGAGCGAGCCCGACGTCGCGCCCTTCGCCGCGCTGCTCCCCCCGGTCCCGAGCATGGTGCTCGTCAACGAGGCCAAGACCGGCCCCGGCGGCCTCGACCGCCTGAGCGTCGCCGTCGAGGTCGAGAAGAAGATCACCAAGATCACGCTGCGGGGGACCCTGGGCGTCGGCGCCGGCTCGCAGTCGTACCGATACCCCGTCGCGGATCCATCGCGACACGCCGGCGAGATCCTCGCGTTCGTCCTCAAGCAGAACGGCATCAAGCTCGGGCGCAGCAAGCCCAAGGTCGGTCCCGTCCCCGACGACGCCGCGCTGGTGGGCGTGCACTACAGCGAGCCGCTGTCGGTGCTGATCCGATCGGTGAACAAGCACTCGAACAACTTCATGGCCGAGCAGATCTTGAAGGGCCTCGCCGCCCCCGGGGCGCCGGCCACCTTCGCCGGGGCGCTGGGGCGCGTCCGCGAGTTCCTCGGCGAGCTCGGGGTCGCAGCCGAGGGCCTGCAGCTCGGCAACGGCTCGGGCCTCTACGACACCAACCGGATCTCCGCGGCGCAGTTCACCGCGATGCTCGCGGCCGTCCACCAGGACTATCGGATCAGCGCCGACTACGTCGCGTCGCTGGCGATCATGGGCGTCGACGGCACGACCCGCTCCCGCCTCGAGCACAGCGATCGCCGCGGCTTCGTCCGGGCCAAGACCGGCACGCTCGATGGCGTGTACTGCCTGTCGGGCTACGCGGGCGCGCCGGGGCGGGCCCCGATCGCGTTTTCGATCCTGTTCAACGGCCTGCGCAAGGCCGATGCCGGCAGCGCGCGGGCGACCCACAACCGCATCGCGGAGCTGCTGGCCCGCCACGCCGCGGGCCAGCCCCTGGTCATCGAGACGCCGGGCGTCCCCGCGGCGGGCGAATCGGGCGGCGAGGCGGAGTGACGCCGGCCCCGCTGCCGACCCGAGGCGGTCGCGTGGTACGATCGCGGCGATGACCCCGCCGTCCGACGACGACAGCGATCGCGCCGCCATCCTCGCCCGACGCCAGCGCTTCATCGCGATCGCGCTGTCGGGCCTGGCGTCGGGGGCGGCGTGCACGGCTCCGCAGCCGTGCCTCAACGTCGCGCAGCCGAACGACAGCAACGACGCGCCGGATCCGACGACGCCCGCGGACACGGCGACGCCCGAGACCCCGCCCGCGCCCTGTCTGAAGGTCGCGCCGCCCGAGGACCCGCCACCGCCCGAGACCCCGCCGCAGCCGTGCCTCGAGGTCGTGCCGCCCAAGGACGATCCGGCCGCTCCGAGGCCGTGCCTCAAGGTCGCGCCGCCCAAGGACGATCCAGCCGCGCCGCGGCCGTGCCTGAAGGTCGCGCAGCCCGATCCCGAGCCCGCGCCGAAGCCGACGCCGTGCCTGAAGATCGCGCCGAAGTAGGCGCGCGCGCGTCGACGGAGCTCCGACCGCAGGGCGCCTTCGCCGAGCTCTGCCTGCACGTGCTCGCCCACGTGCCCCTCCGTGACGCGGGCTCGTCGTTCGCGCCCGACTACCTCGCGTGGGCGATCGGCGTCGGCGCGACGGACGGGCAGGCGCGCGACGACGGGGCCCGGATCGCGGCGTGTCTGCGGCCCTCGAGCCGCGCGCTGCTCCACCGCTGGCCTGCGCTCCACACCTCGCTCGCGGGCTTCCATGCGACGCGCACGCGGGCGATCGCCGAGTTGGCCGACCGTGAGGTCGACGATCCCGACCTGCTCCACGCGCTGCAGGCCGCGGATGATCCGGCGCTCGAGCTCGCGCACGCGATGCTCGCCCTCGCCGCGCCGACTTGGTCGAGGATCCACGCCGCGCGGATCGCCGCACCACTCGAGGCGGCGTGCTGCGCCGCGCAACCCCTGCTCACGCGCGCCTGCACCCGTGTGCCCTCGCTGACCGCGGCGCGCCTCGAGCTGTCGTGGGTGCTCGGGCCCCGCGGACGCGCCTACGCCGATCGCATCGTCGTCGGCGCGCCGGCGCCGTGGCACGACGGCGGCGCGGCGCAGAGCGTCGTGCTCGCGCTGCACGAGCACGCCGTGCGCGACCTCGCCGACCGCGACGCGGGCGGGGGCGACTGGGCCGACGTCGAGTGGTGGGCGCTGCGCCACGTCGCCGCCCGGCTCGTCGGGGACGGCGAGCTCGCGGCCGCCCACGCACGCTGGCTCGCGCAGCTCGATCTCACGGGGCTCGTCGCGATCCTCTGCGAGCGCGGCGCGATCGATGCGGCGCTTGCGACCCGCCTGCTCGCGGAGCCCGGGGCCCGCGCGGCGCTGCTGATCTAGACCACCGGAAGGTGCCGCGGGGCGCTGCGAACGACGTCGCCGCGCGCGGCGTCGGGGGCCGGCCGCGCGACGCTGCGCCGCGTCGGCACGTAGCGGACCGCGTCGAAGGTCTCGAGGACGACTGCGCCCTCCGATCGGCGCGCGCGCACGAGGAGCTGCTCGTCCGCCGTCCCCACCGGCGCGACGATGACCGCGTCGGGACCGAGGGCGTCGAACCATGCCTCCGGAATCGCCGCGAGGGCGAAGCCCACCGCGACCTTGGTGCAGCGCCGCGCCGCCTCGGGCCACGCCGCCGGATCGATCGCGTCGCCCTCGCTCACCGCCGCGTGGTCGACGTCGTCGAGCGCCAGCCCAGCGGCGGCGACGAGCTCCGGATCGATCTCGACGCCGACGGCCTGCCCCGACGCGCCGACGAGGTGCGCGAGCAGGGCCGTGCCGTAGCCCGACCCCGCGCCGAGATCGAGCACGCGATCGCCCGCCGCGACGCCGAGCAGCGCGAACGTCCGCGCGTAGGCATGCATCGCGCTGACCGTCGCGTGGCCCTCGGCGTCGAGTGGCACCGGCACGTCGCGCACCGCCGTCGCGACCTCGGGCAGCGGCACGAAACGCTCGCGCGGCACGACGGCGATCGCCTCGAGGATCGGGCTGTCGGCCGCGAGCCCGACGAGCTCGCCGATGCGGCCCAGCGCGGCACGACGCACGTCCTCGCTGCACTGCCGCAGCGCCGCGTCGCGACGGCGCTCCGCGAGCCCCTGGTGCCGGCGCCCGGTGTACTTCATCCACGCGTAGTACCGGCCGAAGTCGTGCATGCGCCGCGACGACGCCGTGGTCTCGAGCTGATCGCGGACCGCCCGCAGGAAGTACGGGCGCGCGGGTCCGCGGTACACGAAGTGCTCCTCGATGCCGGCGAGGACGGGCGTGAGCAGCTCGTGCTGCAGCCGCTCGCGATCCCCCCACGTCAGCTCCGCCGACGGATCGACCCACTCGGACAGGAACTCCGGATCGCCCTCGTCCCACCACTGCGGGTAGTGGAACCGCGTGCCGAAGGTCCGCTCGTAGTACCCGCGGTCGGCGTCGATCGGCGAGCCCGGGTAGAGCCGGAACGGATCGACCGACAGGAACCCGGTGGTGCCCCGCGGGCGCAGGAACAGCCGCGACAGGTAGGCGGCCGACGTCCGCATCGTCGCCTCGGTCTCGCCGGGGTGGCCGCAGATGACGTTGGCGCCCCACGGCACGTCGAGCTCGCGGGCGCGCTCGGCGATGTGCTCCATGCGATCGAGGTAGTCGTCGAGCCGGCCGCTCTTGCGGATCGTCGCGAGCTGGCTCGGATCGCCCGACTCGAGCCCGAACCCCAGCCCGCAGTTGGCCTTGCCGAA
>LNFB01000086.1 GCA_001464385.1 Deltaproteobacteria bacterium Ga0077550
ACGGGACCAGGCCACGGTCACACCATAGGAGGCGCGGCGGAATCTGACAAGTCGCACGCGCGGAGTTGGTTTGTTCGCATGCGCGGTCGCGTGCCCCCCATGCGTCGCGCGTGCACACCTCGATCGAGGTGCACGCTGGCTCACGCGCACTACGGTTCAGGCGCGGGCGCGGGCGTCGTGCTCGGCTTGTACTCGGGCGACCACACGATGCTCGAGGTCAGCCCGCTCGAGACCAGGATGCGATCGTCGTGGGTGATGAGCACCGCCTCGAGGTCGGGCTGCGCCTCGACGAACGCCATGCCGCGCTCGGGGCCCATCACCGCGATCGCGGTCGCGAAGGCGTCGGCGGCGCGACGACGGTCACGCTCTTGCACGACTGGCTCTCGAGCAGGGGCTGGCCCGTCTTGGGGTCGAGGATGTGCGCGTAGCGTCGGCCCTCGAACTCGAAGTACCGCTCGTAGTCGCCCGAGGTGACCACCGAGATGTCCGTGCTCGGCAGGCCCGCGACGACGCCCTTGGCCCCCGGCTTCTGCACGCCGACCATCCACGGCTTGCCGCCCTTGGTCCCCGACGCATAGGTGTCCCCGCCGCCCTCGACGACGTGGTTTGCGAAGCCGCGGGCCTTCAGCAGATCGGAGGCGCGGTCGACCGCGTAGCCCTTGGCGATCGCGCCCAGACCGACCTTCATCCCGGCGGTGGCCAGGCGACCGCGGCGCGTGGCCGCGTCGAGCTCGATGCGGCGCCAGTCGACCAGGGGCAGGCGGGCCGCGATCGCCTCGGCCGACGGCGGCTTCGAGCCCGGCGTGAAGCTCCACAGCTCGCCGACGCCGTAGAACGTGACGTCGAAGGTGCCGTCGGTGATCTCGCTGACCTCGCGGCTGCGCGCGAGCACGGCGAAGAGCTCGGGCGACAGCGCCATCATGTCTCCGCCCGCGGCTGCGTTGAGCCGCGACAGCTCGCTGTCGGCCATCCACTCGCTGGTCAACCGCTCGATCCGCGCGACCTCGTCCAAGCCCGCTTGGATCGCGACGCCGGCCTCGTAGGGCGTGCGATCGGGATCGACCCAGAGGTTGATGCTGAAGTGCGTGCCCATCAGCGAGCTCTCGGCGTAGACCGTGCCGTCCTTGCGGACCGGCGGCGCCTTGCCGCTGGGCGCGGGGACGAGCGGCGCCGGATCGCGGGGCGGTGCGGAGGGCGTCGTGGGCTCGCTCGGCGCCGGGGCAGGCGGCGTGGGCGTGGTCGCGACCGCGGTCGTCGGCTCGCTGCGATCGCAGGCGATGGCCAACCCGAGGGCGAGGGCGAGCCCGCGGGCGAGCGTGCGGGCGCGGGACACAGGGCGCGTGCGGGCGGGCCGGATGATCACGTCGGGCCGAGCGTGGCGCAGCGCCGCCGCCGAATCAACCACACCACCGCGAACACGCCGGCCGACCAGCCGGGCCCACCCGTGGGGCCGCCGTCGGGGCCGCGCGCGACGCGACAGCCGCCGCCGTCGTCGCGATCGGGGTTGTCGAGGCCGACGAAGATCTCGACGGGCTCGCTGCGCGACATCAGGCCGCTGGCGTCGACGCCGATGACGTAGGCCTGCCACACGCCCTCGGTGAGGCCGTCGACGGCCCAGGTGTACGGCGCCTCCGTGCGACCGCCGATGTTGGCCTCGTTGACGAACAGCACGACGTTGGCGAAGTCGCGGCCGTCCACGCTCTGCGCCACGATCTCGAAGGGCTCGCCGACGTCGAGCTCGTCGCCGTCGGCGGGCGAGGTGATCGCGATGACGCCGTCCTCGGGCTCGACCGGGGTCGCGGGGCCGAAGCGTCGCAGCAGCTCGCGGTGGGAGTTCTGCTGGGCGTCGGGGCAGTGCTCGGCGTGCTGCTGGCCGCACGCGATGTCGGGCGCGGGCACGATCGGCAGGCACTGATCGAGGAACGCCGGATCGCCGCCCGAGCTCACCGGGTACATGATGTCGCCGGCGTGGTCGACGTGCTCGAGGCCGTACGAGTGCGCGACCTCCTGGCTGATCGTGTTGGCCTTGCTGCTCGCGCTGTAGTTGTCACCGTCGGAGTGGAACGCGAACACGATGTTGCTCGGCCACTCGTCGAAGCAGTCGAGCGGCGCGATGCCGAGGACGGTGCCGGCGTCGTGGGGGCCCACCATCGCCATGGTGTACGCGCCGGCGCTGGGGCGGTTGTCCACGACGACCACGTCGTAGGGCGAGAAATCGAGCTGCACCGCCTGCAGCGTCGCGGCGCGCTGCGAGCTGCCGCCGAAGGACGGGAAGGGGCCGGCGAGCTCCTCGAGGATGGTGCGGTCGGCGGTTGCGTCGTCCTGGCCGAAGGCCAGCGTCGCGCCGTCGAAGTTGACGTAGACCACGCCCCGCGCGGCGGCCTTGGGGGCGATGGGGGTCGCGAGCGCGTCGACGTCGGTGATCGGTACCGGATCGGCAGAGACGCGACGCGGCCCCGGGGCATCGTCCGCAGCCCAGGCGCACGCGATCCAAGCCACCCACGCGAGCACGGTGTCTTGGTCTTAGCGCGGGGCGTGCCGGGGCGCCAGCGCTGCGGTACGGCGTGGGTCCCGGCGGAGCCGCGTCCCGACCCGCGTCCCGATCCGCGTCCCGATCCGCGTCCCGATCCGCGTCCCCTTCAGGGCTTGCGGCGCGGCGGCGGCGGCGGCGGGCCCGGGGTCACGCCCGGCGGTGGCGGCAGCAGGGCACGGATGCGCTGCAGCGTGTCACCGGCTGGCCGCGCGACGTAGTCCTCGGTGGGCTCCTCCTCGAGCTCGTCCTCCTCGAGCTCGGTGACCGACTCGCGCGTGCCCGCGAACTCCAGCACCTGGTCGAGCAGCGCGTCGAGCTCGTCGGTGTTGGCCGAGGTCTTCGCCGGCTGATCGAGCAGCGCGAAGATCGCCGCGTCCTCGGCCGTCATCGACGCCAGCGACATCGACGACATCGACGACGAGGGCGAGCTCGCGGCGAGCGGGGCACCGGCGCTCGGCGCCGCGGCGATGTCCACGGGGGCGGGCGCCTCGGTGTCGACCTCGATCTCGAGGTCGAGGTCGCCGCCCGCGGCCTGATCGCGGCGCTCGGCCGCCTGCCAGATCGCGTCGAGCTCGGGGAACCGCCGCCAGTACGCCCCGGCGGTGTCGGCCGCGGCCTGGGCCGCCGCGCCCTGCTTGGGCACGTGCACGCGCAGCAGACCGGCGACCACGGTCACGCCGAAGACGTGGCCCGCGAAGTAGGTGTCGACGGATTCCTTGAGCCGCCAGAACAGCTCCTGGGGCTTGCTCGACTCGCCGATGATGGCCTTCCACATGCGCAGGGGCCCGAGCTCGACGACCGGCGCGAACAGGAACTCGCGGCCGCCCGCGAACAGCAGCTCGAACCGGTCCTGCTCGACGACGAAGTGGTGCGGCGAGCAGCCGAGCTCGACGAGCATGCGCGCGAGCTCGTGGCCGGTGGGGCGCAGCTGCGCGAGCCGGCGCAGGCGCCGGACCACGTCGCGGAGCTCGGCGTCGCGGAGCACCTCGCGGTAGAGGTCCTCGGCCTCGGCCCAGGAGCCCTCGAGCGGCAGCGTCGCGAGGAGCTGTCCGCCGGGCTTGATGACCCGCAGCAGCTCGCGCAGCGCCTCGGACATGCTCGTCGCCTCGGAGAGCACGAGGTTGGCGACGACCAGATCGTAGCTCGCCGCCGGCATGGTCGCGACGTCGTCGAGGCCGCCGGCCTTGATGTAGACCCGGTCCTTCGAGTCGGACAGCCGCGTCTTCGCCAGCTCGCGCAGGTTGGTGTCGGGTTCGAGCGCGATGATCTTGGATGCGGCCGGCAGCCGATGCAGCAGCTCGGCGGTGGCCCGACCGGCGCCGGCGTGCACGTCGAGCACGAGGTTCGGCGCGTCCTCGGGGAGGTGCCGCCACATCATCCGCGCGAAGCGGTCGTGCCACAGCGGGGCGACCTCGCGATCGATGACGCGGGCGGTCCGCTCGTCGCGGGGATTCGGCGCGGCCGACACGGGCGGAATGTACCAGCTTTCAGCCGCTCGGCACCATGATCACGGACAGCTCGAGGAACCCGTTGAAGTCCGGGTTCAGGTCGGTGTCGCAATCGGCCTGGTCGGCGCCGAAGCAGTAGTCGAGGTCGAGGTTGACGACCCACGGGCGGGTCTTGAACGCGTCGTCGACCGGCTCGTTGGTCGACAGCCGCAGGCCGTGCGACATGGTGTCGTTGGTGCCGTCGTCGCCGAGCGCGTCGTCGACGATGACCGCCTTGTCCGCGCCGAGCGCGTCCTTCAGGTCGAAGGGCGAGGCGTTGATGAAGAACTCGAAGCTGTAGCTGCAGGAGTTGCCCGGGCAGTCGCCGTTGTCGGTGACGGTGACGAGGGGATCGCCCGCGGTGCCGAGCGCGATGCTCGCCTCGGGGTTGAACGTGCGCGAGATCGGCACCAGCGTCTGCCCGGCCTGCCCCGAGTGATCCATCGCGATCGGGTAGGTGCCCGCGGCGGGCGTGTCGTTGGTGACGCAGTAGGGGATGAAGACCTCGGCGCCCGACTGCGTGCCGCGCACGACGAAGGCCCAGGTGCCCAGGCGCGTGTCGGACAGCGTGCCCTCGACTGCACAGGTCTCGCCGCCGACCGAGATGCCCGCGGGGATCTTGCCGTTGCCGCTGGCGTTGGTGTGATCGCAGGTGATGGGCGTGCCGTCGCCGGTGCCCTCGACGACGTGGGCGAGCAGCGTGTCGGCCCCGGTGAGGCAGTACGGCACCACGTCGAGGGCGAGGTCGATCGCGATGCGCTCGTTGACCTCGATCGTGCAGCTCGCCATGCCGACGTCGCCGTTGGTGTCGGTGACGGTGACGTCGAACATCGCGGGCCCGGCCGTCGTCGGCGCGCCGGTGATGTCGCCCGTGGTCGCGTCGAGCACGAGGCCCGTCGGGAGCGTCGCCGCGAAGGTGTAGGGGCCCTCGCCGCCGTCGACCTCGAGCGTGTGGGCGAAGTCCGCGCCGACGGCCGCCTGCGGGATCTCGCCGCACCCGACCTCGAGCGCACCAGGCCCGGTCGTGGTGCCGAGCTGGTAGTTGTACGGGGCGTCGAGGTCGCTGGTGCACGAGGCGACCAGCGCCGCCG
>LNFB01000087.1 GCA_001464385.1 Deltaproteobacteria bacterium Ga0077550
GCGTGCCCGACCACCTCGATGCGATCGGCGGCGACGCCCCGCGCGACGAGGGAGTCGCGCAGCACGTTGGCGCGGCGCAGGCCGGCGACCTCGCGATCGCCATCGGTCTCGGCCGCCCAGCCCTCGACGCGGATGCGGACGGTGTTGGCCGCGAGCTGCGTCGCCACGTCATCCAGCGCGGTCGGCGGCCGCGGTGACTGTGCGGCAGCATCGGCGACCTCGTGGGCCGCCTTCGACTTGCGCGCGGCGCCGCGGTGGCCGACGCCCTTGCGCGGCGCCGCGTCGACCGACTCCACGACGGATGTGTAGTCGCGTTGGATGTCACCCGAGACGCCTCCGAGCGCGATCCCGGCGCTCGCCCCCGTCACGCCGTTGGTGCGCTCGAGGGCGTCGATCGACTCCACGCCGAGGTCGGCGAACACCCGCACGTTCGCCCGACCCACCGCGTAGGGGCTCCCGCCCGAGGGGGGCGCGGCCGCCAGGGCCACGCCGGTGTCGATCGTCTCGCGCTCCACGGTCTGCACGCTGTGCAGGTCGTAGCGGAACGACAGCGCCGAGGTCGATCCGACCCCGACGGCGACCCTGCGCCAGGCCTCGTCCGAGACGTTGTCGACGATGGCCCACGCCTGCAGGTGCGCGTTGTGCTTGGGGTTCGCCTTGGGGCCGGCCCGGTCGACCTCGTCCAGCATCACCCGGTACGACGGCTTCCACGCCGGGCTCTCGGTGACGTACGCGATGCGGACGTCGCGGCGGCCCTTCGGGAGGGTGATGGTCATGCTCACCGAGCCGCCGCGCCCCGCGTTCACCGTCGGATACGAGAGCGGCAGCGACTCGCCGGTCTTCGTGTCGACGACGGTGAGCGACTTGAGGAAGTCGTCGACGCGCGCGGTGGGGACCGACAGGTTCAGCTCGCCCTCGACCGACGCATGGCGTTCGAAGTACGCCACACCGTTGCGATAGACGATGACGCGACCGAGCGGCGCGTCGGGCAGCTCGATCGCCGGCAGGCGTCTGGCGCAGCCCGGTGCGGCGAGGACGATGGCGGTGAGCAGGGTGGAGGCGCGGAGCGTCGAGCGGAATCGGGTGAGCATCGGGCGGGGGACCTCGTCGTGGTCACCCAACGCCGCGTGCGCGGTTTCCCTGACACCCGCGTCCGCTTCGCTCCAGGCGATTCGTCCCATCGCCGTCGCGGGCCGTCGGGGCCCGTGCGCGGCGACGCGGCGGCCGAGCGGCTACACTGCCGGTCCGTGGCGCGGTCGCTCGAATCGTCCGATGGCGCGCGAGTGTCGGTGCCGTGGCCGCTCGTGCGGCCGCGGATCCTCGACGCGCGTTCGGCTGCGGATGCGCTCGTGGCCGAGTGGCGCGCGGACGCGACCGCTTCGGTGGCGATCCACGTCGCGGCGTGGCGGCCCGGCACGTGGGGCGACGGCGACGATCATCGGACGGGGGAGATCTGGGCGCTCGGCCTCGCCCGCGGCGCGGGGGCCCAGGATCCGCGGGGCGAGCCCATCGTCCTCGTCGGCGCCGCGCTCGAGGTGATCCCCGCGCTGCTGTCGTGGTGGTCCGAGGCCGACGCGCCGTACATCGTCGCGCACGGGGCCCAGGCGGCGCTGGGTCGGCTGGCGCGCCTCGTCGACGCCGTGCCGCAGCTGCGCCTGGGCTGCACGCAGACCGCCGCGGTGCTGCTGTCCGACGGCACGCGCGGCGCCGACCCGCCGAGCCTGCCCGAGTGCGTCGAGCGGGTGCTCGATCACACGCT
>LNFB01000088.1 GCA_001464385.1 Deltaproteobacteria bacterium Ga0077550
TCCATCAGCTGCGCCCCGGCCTGCAGCGACATGCCCCGGGCGATCGACTCCACCGCCCGCATCGGCCCGAACCGCCCATCCCCGAGCCCGCGCTTGTAGTACAGCGCTCCGGCCTGCTCGGTCAGCACGCCCGGCACGCCTTCGCCGTCCAGATCCTCGAGCCGGTACATCCCGCCGTCGAGGCCGACCGGGATGTTCTCGAGATCCGGCATCGCGACCTCGACGCACGCGCTCTGGATCTGCGGTCGCGCGTACTCCAGCTGCAGCGTGGGGATCGCCGCGCCGACGTACCGACCCGTCGCCGGGTTGCGGATGTACCCGCGCTGCGTGACCCCGACGAGGTAGCTGAAGGCGGCGCCCTCGTCGTACGCGAAGTCCGTGCTCGCCACCAGCGTTGGCGTGCCTGCCGTGGCCACCAGTTCGTCGAACCAGTGGAACATCAGCACGCGCCGGCACAGCCGCCGCGTTCGCACGTCGAACCCCGCGCGGTGCGACGAGAACGTGTCCGCGCGCGTCAACCACGGCCGATCCTCGTCCGGCGTCGCCTCGAACTCACCGCTCGGCCCGTGCACGCCACCGTGCTCGCCGTAGTCGAACACGACCTCGAACAACCACTCTCCCGCGACGCCGGGCACGCGGTTGCCGTACCGGATCCGCTTGAGGTGCCGCGCCGCCTGTCCGGTGCCCGCTGCCAGCCGATCGAGCTCCTCGGGCGCATGCACGTCGACCCCCGCAACATCCTCGCCCTTGTACTCATACGCGACGACGTTCCCGCGATCGTCCCGGCTCTCCTCCAGCAACCACGAGAACACCCGGGCCGGGTTCGCTGGATCGGCGACCCGTGCTTGCGCCGTGCGTCCGTAGATCGACGTGACGTTGTCCTTCGTCGTCGCGCGCCAGTGGATCCCCCCGGTTCCGGTGTCGATCCACTGCTCGATCCGCGCGAACAACCCCTCGGTGCGCGGCCGGTACCGATGCACGCGGAACCCCGGTCGCGTCACCACGAGCTTCGCGCCGAACGGCGGCCCCCCGACCTCCCCCAGCTCCCCCGACGATGCCGGTGCCCCCCACGCCCCCGGCTCCGCGAGCACCGGCACGAGGTCCTCCGCGCCCGACATCACGAACACATCGGACTCGCGCGCATCGACGTACTGCGGCAACCCCTTGTCCGTCTTGCGCGTCACCGACGGCACCGACAACGACCACCCGAGCCCCCACGGCCCGTTGCCGCCGCCCGAGCTGTACGACAGCGACAACGACGGACCGAACCCCTGCCGACCCGGGGACGTCGCGATCGGCACGCCGAGCGTGCCCGTGCCAGAGAACGGCGAGGGCTGGAACGTCTCGCCCAGGCTCCGCAACGCGCCGCCGCCCTTGGGCAGCGTCACCGCGGGCGCGAGCTGGACCTTCGGCGGCTCGGGCCGGCTCGGCGTCGCAGCCGGCGGATCGGCCGGCCGCGCCGCGAACGTCGACGCGGCGCCCTCCGACCGCTTCGCGTCCGCGCTCGACGATGGCTTCGCGCGTGACGGATCGCCCGTGGAGCCGCCGCTCGGCGTGGCGTTCGGGCGTTGGGGCGTTCGCCCACGCGTGTCGTCGTCCTGCATCGTCATCCTGCGCCCACCACCGTCGAGCGATCCGCGACGCGATCGCAGTCGACACTCTGCACGATCCTCCGCGATGTGGCCAGCACGGAGTGATGTGCACCGCAACTTCGTCGTCGATCGCGATCCTCTTCTACGCATCGCGATCACATCGCGAGCACCGCGACGCGTGTCGACGCCGCGACATCGCGGTGACACCGGCGGCCTGCAACGCCCGTTCATCGCTCGTGATCGAATGGCCAATGCACACTGTCCCCTCGGGACAGCTGTCCATCGAGTGCAGCGAACGATCGTGCACATCACCGCAGTGAAATTTATCCCTCGCGTCGCTCACAATGCGATGGACGCCAGCGCGTGGCGATCGTATGTTCTTGCACCGACGCAGTGCCAGGAGTGGTTGGCGGCGTTGGTGAGGAACAACGATGGTCGCGTTCAGGGTCAGAGGCCGCGTGCTCGATGCTCAGGGACGCGTTCCCGTTGCCCCGCCCGTGCTCACGGTGAGGGCATTCGATCAGACCGCGGTCCACACCGCAACTCCGTTGGCGGCGCCGATCACCCTGCTGACAACCGGTGAGTACACGATTTCGTGGGACCATCCCGGCACGCCGCCGGTGACGCTCCTCGTGCAGGTGTTCGACGGGGCGACGGTCGTCGGTCGCTCGCGCCTGATCTTCGGCGCGCGGTCGGAGGAGACCATCGACATCATCCTCGGCGACTTCGCGGAGGCGCGGACCCCCTACGTCGGCCGCACGGAGTTCGAGCGGATCAAGGCGGCCGTCGATGCGGCGATCGTGGGGAGCACGCCCGCCTCGATCGGCGCCCGCGACCTCGAGTACGTGGCGGGGCGCGCCAACGTCTTTCCCGGGTACGTCGCCCACTACATCCAAGCCGCCAAGCTCGCCGCCGACAACGCCACGGTGGCGATCGAGGCGTTCTATGGCATGGGCCGTAGCGGCCTCTCGCTGGATCTGCCCACGCTCCTCGGTGCGGGTCCCGCCGGGTGGCGCGACGCGCTGCGCCACGCCTACGACGCGCGCATCATCCCGGAGCCCACCACCGGCACGACGACCGCGGCGATCGACGCGGTCGTGGCCGCGCTCAACGCGTTGGTCATCGACGGCGCGCTGACGCCGGTCGTCGGCGGTCGGAGCATGAGGGCGATCCTGGACACCGCGGGGTTCAGCCTGAGTCTGCAGCAGACCTACCTCGAGCGCTGGGTCGCACGCACCGGCACGGTGGAGCAGTTCTGGTCCGACCTCGAGGCGCACCCGAGCTTCGGCAGCGCCACCGTGGCGCTCCTGCAATTCACGATGATGGGGGCAGCGCTCACGCTGCAGTACGTCCCCGCGCTCGCCGGGCTCCAGGCGAAGCGGACCGCGTCGGAGATCAGCACCATCGCCGATCTCGCCGCGTGGTCCGTCGCCGACTGGGTCGACTTCCTCGAGGATACGAGTTCCCCCGGCGGGCCGATCAACGCGCCGTCGGACATGGCGGGCGCGAACACGGCGGAGAAGGTGCAGACCTACGCGCGCCTCCTCGAGCGGACCGTCGGCTTGGCGTTCCCGACGGCCACCCTCGCGCGGCGCATCGCGACCGCCGGCACCGTGCCCAACACCAGCGGGGTGGTCGCGTTCCTCGATGCGCACCCCGACTTCGACATCGGTGCCACACCGCTGGCGCGGTATCTCGAGGAGTTTCCCGCCGCCGACCCGGGGGAAGCGACCCGACGAAACCTGAACGCGGTGCAGCGGCTACACCATATCGGTCCTCGGCACGCCCGCCACCAGACGGCCGTCAAGCTGCTCCAGAATGGCTATACTTCGGCCCGCCAGATCGCGCTGCTCGACCGATCCGACTTCGTCGCGAGGATGGGCAATGTGCTCGACGACACGCTCGAGGGCGTGATGGGCACCAACCTGGCGGCGGTCGTCCACGAGACCGCACGCCTCAAGAGCGCCGCCGCGATCACGCTCCTGTCGATGTTCGGTGCGCCCTTCAAGGGCACGGGCACTGCTGCGTTCAAGTCACAGGTCCCGGCGCTCGGAGCAGGCCCGGGCCTGCTCACCCTCGAGGGGTTGTTCGGGAACCTCGACTTCTGCATCTGCAAGCACTGCCGCTCCGTCTACGGCCCCGCCGCCTATCTCGTCGACCTGTTCAACTTCCTGCGCGGGTCGGACGGCGAGACTCCCGGTCAGAGCGTGCTCGACGTCCTGCTCGCCCGCCGCCCGGACCTGCGACACCTCGAGCTGTCCTGCGACAACACGAACCTCGTGCTTCCGTACATCGATCTCGTCAACGAGATCCTCGAGAACGAGATCGTCGCGGGACCACCGGCGAGCTGGTACCAGACCACGTGGCCGGCCGCCGACTTGGCGATCAGCCCCGAGCACGAGAACCCGGCCGCGTACGCTCCGCTCGAGACGGCGGTGTACCCGTGGACCCTGCCGTTCGCGCGGTACGACGGCGAGCTCCGGCTGTGGCTGCGCCACCTCGGGGTGCCGCGCCACGAGCTCGCGCGAGTACTCGAACCCACGGGCGCCCCCGATGCACCATTCCTCGCCGACGTCGCCGCCGAGTCGCTGGGTCTCACGGTTGCGCTGCGCGACATCATCACCGACACCGCGCCGGCGAGGCCCGCGGCGGACTATTGGGGTCTCACGGATGTGGGCGAGTGGCAGGCCCCCCTCGAGAGCGTGCCAGAGCTCATGCGCCGCGCCGGGCTCACGTATGACGAGGTCGAAGAACTCACGCACATGCGGTTCATCGACCCGAACGAGGGCACGCCGGCAACCGAGCTGCGGATC
The DNA here is from genome assembly GCA_001464385.1 of Deltaproteobacteria bacterium Ga0077550. Taxonomy (GTDB): domain Bacteria; phylum Myxococcota_A; class Polyangia; order Nannocystales; family Nannocystaceae; genus Xiheibacterium; species Xiheibacterium aquaticum. Next base: position 4,406 of record LNFB01000088.1, read on the forward strand.
GCGTTCGATCCCCCGGGATGCGATCTCGAGTTCGCGTGGCTTCGGACGGGCGCGACGCCAACGGGCACCGCCGGAAGCTTCACCGCGACGCATGCATCCGCGATTCATCGGTTCGTCCGCCTGCTGCGCCACGTCGACCTGCGACCCCGCGAGCTCGACGCGGTCATCCGCGATCTCGGCGGTGAGACGCTGAGCGGGCAGCCGGGGATCGACTGCATTCGCCAGCTCGCGGCGATGCAGCGCCTGCGGGCTGCCTTCCGCGTCGAACCATTCGAGCTCCTGTCGTGGTGGAGCAACCTCGACACGCGGCTGTACAGCTGGGACCAGGAGGCATGCCTCTACGACCGGCTGTTCCAGAACCGTTCGATCACCTCGCCCTTGGATTCGGCATTTGCGCTGCTCACGAACCGCTCCGAGCTGGCGGGCACGGGCGCGCTCACCGACGCGCAGGTGCCCCTCGTCCTCGCGGCCCTCCGCCTGTCGGACACCGACTTCCGGGCGCTGGTCGATCCCGACACCGGCTACTGCACGGCGACCCGAACCCTCGCGGCGCTGAGTCTCCTGCATCGGCATGCGTCCTTCGCCCGCGCCGTCGGGCTCCGAATCGCGGAGCTGATCGCGATTCGACGGATCACCGGCCTCGATCCCTTCGCCTCGCCCGAGGCCACGGAGGCGTTCGTGGAGCGGGTCGACGAGATCCGCGGCTCCGGCTTCACCCTGGAGGAACTCGACTACCTCGCCCGGCACCGCGTGGACGCCTATGGAGCAGCCGCCGCCTCGGATCCCGAGATCGCGACGGCCCTCACGGCACACGTGCGGGCGGTGCAGACCGCGATGGAGACCCTCACCGATCCGCCGGATTCGACCGGCGCGATCGTTCGGCAACGGCTCGCCCAGATCTTCACTTCGGCGTCGACCGTCGACGATACGATGAAGATCCTCCTGCAGTCGGCCGAGTTCAATCTGGCGGCGCAGGAGGCCCACATCGAGGCGAACTTCACGGCGTTCATGACGAACACCGCGCCCGCGGTCACGGCCCTGGCGTACCCCGATGGCCCCCTGGTCGACGACCTCCCCGCGCGCTACGAGTACGTCGCCGGGCTGATTCGCGATCACCTGCAACGGCTGGCGCGCGACTCGATCCTCGATGACACCCTCGCCACGGCGATCCGAGTCCCGCGGGAATCGGCCCACATCCTGGCGTTCGCGCTGTTGCCAGGGATTCGAAGCACGCTCCTCGACCCGGCCTTCTTGGCCAGCGACGTGGACGCCGACCCCATCACCCGGACGACGCACGGGGATCAGTTCGGGGCCTGGGAGCACGCCAACAAGGCCGGGCTCCTCCTGCGCAAGTTCCGGATCCCGACCGACCAGCTGATGTGGTTCTTCGCGGCCACGTCCGTTCCGCAGTGGCTCGACCTCACCGACCTCCCGCTCGCGACCGTCGACGACGGGGTGGCGCCGGTCGTCGCGGGCTGGCGGAAGATCCTCCGCGAGATGGACCTGCGTCGCTCGTTCCGGTCCGAGGCCAACGTCCACCGACAGATCGCGGCTTCGGGCCCGGTGACCGGCCCCGGGAGCGCGATGGCAAGGCTCGCCGAGGCGACGGGATGGCCGCAGGCCGACCTCGATCACCTCGCCGGCGCCGGCCGCTTCGCGCTCTCCCTCGCCGACCTCGCGGACGAGACCGCCCTGCTGCGACTCCGGGACGCGATGATCGCCATCGGCCGGCTCGGCGTCAGCGCGGCCGAGGCGTGGTCCTGGCTCAACACTGGAGCGTCGCCGGTGTCCGCGACGGCTGCTCGCACGGCCGCCAAGGGCAAGTACGGCGATGCCGCATGGCCTGCGGTCGCCCGGCCGATCCAGGCGACCCTCCGGGAGCAGCGCCGCGACGCGCTGCTCGCCCACCTGGTCGCCTCCGATGGCCGCTTCGCCTCGGTGGAACAGGTCTACGCGCACTGCCTCATCGACGCCGAGATGAGCGCTTGCATGATGACGTCGCGACTCAAGCAGGCGCTCTCCAGCGTCCAGCTCTTCGTGCAGCGCGTTCTGCTGAACCTCGAGGCTGACGCCAAGCTCCCCGCCGCGAAGGCGCAGACCTGGAAGTGGATGAAGTCCTACCGGGTCTGGGAGGCCAACCGCAAGGTGTTCCTCTACCCCGAGAACTGGGTCGAGCCCGAGCTGCGGGACGACAAGACCCCCTTCTTCACGCAGTTCGAACGGGACCTCCGCAGCAACGAGCTCGACGAGGTCTCGGTCGAGAACGCGTACAAGAAGTACCTCCTCGCGCTCCACTCGGTGGCGGACCTCGAGGTGGCGGGCTGCCACCACCAGCGACCGGAGTCCGGCGACGACAACCCCGAGGACGTCTTCCACGTCATCGGCCGCACCCGAGGCACGCCCCACAAGTACTACTATCGGCGTCGCATCAATGACGCGTACTGGACGCCCTGGGAGGAGATCCCGCTCGAGATCGAGGGCGACCACGTCTGCCCGGTGGTCCACAATCGCCGCATCTTCCTGTTCTGGGCCACGTTCGTCGAGGAGAGCGAGACTCCCGAGAACGATGATGACATCCCCCGGAAGTACCTAAAGGTGATGATCCAGTGGAGCGACTACTGGAACGGCGAGTGGACGCGCCAACGCGCGACCCGGCTGCACAAGTGGGCGAAGACCCTCAGTGCCTGGCGGGGAATCGACCCACAAACCATCTTCATGAAGGTGCGGCACCGGTCCTACGATGGTGTCGTCGATGGGTCGCTCTGGGTGGAACTCTCGCAGATGCATCCGAACTGGGTCGCGCTCACGACCGAGCACGACGACTTTCCAGAGGTGCAGTTCGACTCGCCGATGACGGTGATGTTCGCGCGGTACCGGTTCGACGACTGCACCGACCGGCTCGTCCCAGTGAAACCTGACTACTTAGCGCGAAGCTATTCGGGCAACGAGCTGTGGGCGCCCGGGACGACCCGCCTCGCAGCGCAGGGGCTCGAGTCCCGGGCGATTGTCTGCACGGCAGTCGTTCAACGGCCGGAATCGGACTTCGGTATCGTCCAGCTACTCGCGACTCCCCCGAGGGACTTCCGGCTCTTGCTGCCGCAGGCGCACGTTGGTCTCCAGCCGCCGGCGAGCGCGCGGCCCCGGTTCTTCTTCGACGACTCGCGGCATAGCTACTACATCACACACCGGGACGAGTTCGTCGTCTTCGAGCCGCGGCGTCCACCCGGGGTTCCCGGGGGCGCGTCGCACATCCCCTATGATCGGCCTCCGCCGTCGACCCCTCCAGCGGTGCCGGTCAGCCCCGCCCGTCCGGAGAGAACGTCGCTCTTGCTGGACGGCGTCGCGGCGTCGGCGTTGTGGCAGGCGGATGTTCCCGGCTTGGCACTCGTCGAGGCGGCAGCTGTGGCATCTCCTCGCGGGGCGGCCCCAAGTGTCTCGGTCGGGCAGGCCGCGCTCGCGTCCGCGGTCGAGGTGCTCGATGGGAGCACGAGTCCGGCTGCGAACAGCCTGCAGCTCTCGGCGGGGCACGTCGAGAGCCTGTTCCACTTCGCCGAGTTCCACCATCCGTACACCTGCGCGTTCATCCAAGCGGTGAATCGGTGGGGCGTCGACGGCCTCCTCGCACCGCCCGATGCGGCTTGGCCGCTGAAGCGGCAGTTCATCTTTGCGAACGATTTCGTCGGGACGTACATGCCGACCCAGTACGTCTCCACGGACTATCCATTCGATGCCATCACGTTTCGCTACGGCGAGGCCTACTCGGTCTACAACTGGGAGCTCTTCTTCCACGCGCCAGTGCTGATCGCCAAGCGACTCACGGCGGACCAGCGGTTCGAAGATGCGATGCGGTGGTATCACTACATCTTCAACCCGACGGACACGTCCGAGATCGCCGCACCCGCCCGGTTCTGGAACATCAAGCCCTTCTTCGTCGAGGCGAACGACTTCGCGCGCGACGAGTTGCGCGTCCTGCTCGGGCACGACGGTACGCCCGCGGAGCAGGCGACCGCGCGCAAGATCTTCTACGACCAGGTCAAGGAGTGGATCGCGAACCCCTTCCGGCCCCATGTGGTCGCCCGAATGCGCCCGGAGGCCTACGCGAAGTCGGTGGTCATGGGCTACCTCGACAACCTCATCGCGTGGGGCGACTCGCTCTTCCGACGGGACACGATCGAGAGCATCAACGAGGCAACGCAGCTGTACATCCTTGCCTCGTCGATTCTGGGGCCGCGGCCGGTGCAGTTGCCCGAGCAGCAGACCGCTGCTGTCACGTGGGACGACATCGAGGATGACATCGACCCGTTCTCCAACGCCCTCGTCGAGCTGGAGAACTTCCCGCTGGTCGAGCAGTTCGGGCCCGGGGTGGGAGATGGCGGCGCTTGGCTGGCGAACGACGATCTCCCCCATGCACCGCCGCCGGTCCTGGGGTGGTACTTCTGTGTGCCGCCGAACGATCGGCTGTTCGGGTACTGGGACACGGTGGCCGACCGACTGTTCAAGATCCGCAACTGCATGAACATCGAGGGGACGGTCCGGCAGCTGCCGCTGTTCGAGCCGCCCATCGACCCGGCGTTGCTCGTGAGGGCGGTCGCCGCGGGGGTGGACCTCGCGTCGGCGGTGTCGGACCTGTACGCCCCGCTGCCGCGCTATCGGTTCTCGGTGCTCCATCAGCGCGCGATGGATCTCTGCGGGGAGGTGCGGAGCCTGGGGGCGGCGCTGCTCAGCGCGCTCGAGAAGCGCGACGGCGAGAAGGTCGCGTTGCTCCGGTCTTCCCAGGAGATCGCGGTCCTCGCCGCGGTCGAGGACGTACGCAAGGAGCAGCTCCGGGAGGCGCGTGCCAATGTGGATGCGCTCGTGGCGAGCCGTGCGACCACGGAGCAACGGCGCGACCACTACCAGAAGCTGCTGGACGATGGGATCAGCGACCTCGAGCGGTCGCAGCTCACGACGTTCGAGGCCGGCGCGGGGCTCCAGACGGCGGGCGGTGCGGTCTCGGTCGTGGGAGCGTTCCTCAACCTGATCCCGGACTTCTCGACTGGCTATCGTCCGGCGAACATCACGACGACGCTCGGAGGTCGCGCGATCTCCGGCGTGGTCACCGGGGTGGGGCAGGGCATCACGTTGGTCGGAACGCTGCTCAAGGAGGTGTCGTCGATTCACGCCACCCAGGCGGGATGGAAGCGCCGCGCCGAGGAGTGGAAGTTCACGCGGGATTCGGCGATCAAGGAACTCGCCGCGATCGACAAACAGATCGCCGCCGCCAACGTTCGCGTCGCCATCGCGGAGCACGAACTCGACAACCACCGACTGCAGCGCGACAACGCCGCGCGGACCGATGAGCTCCTTCGGACGAAATACACCAACGAAGAACTCTACGACTGGATGGTGGGCCAGGTCTCCGAGCTCCACTTCCGCGCGTACCAGCTCGCCTTCGAGATGGCCAAGCGAGCCGAGCGGGCCTATCGGTTCGAGCTGGACCTCCAGGACGCGTCGTTCATCACGTTCGGGTACTGGGACAACCTGAAGAAGGGGCTGATGAGTGGCGAGCGCCTCCAACTCGATCTGCGCCGGATGGACGCATCGTACCTGCACGAGAACCGCCGCGAGTACGAGCTGGTCAAGCATGTGCCGCTCTCGTCCCTCGATCCGGTCGCCCTGCTCCGGCTGCAACACGAGGGCTCCTGCTTCATCGAGATCCCCGAGTCGGTCTTCGATCTCGACCACCCCGGGCACTACCTGCGACGCGTTCGGTCGGTCGCCATCACGATTCCAGCCGTCACCGGGCCCTATGTGACGGTGGCGGCCAAGCTGACGCTGCTGCAGAGCTCGATTCGCACGAGCGCCGTGCTCTTCGGCGACGGCACGTACCCGCGCGACGACTCCGAGGACATCGATGTTCGCTTCCGCGATCAGTTCGACGGTGTCTCGGCCATTGCGACAAGCAGCGCCCAGAACGACGCCGGGATGTTCGAGCTGAACTTCCGCGACGAGCGGTACCTACCGTTCGAGGGCGCTGGGGCTGTCAGCCGCTGGCGGCTCGAGCTGGTCGACGAGTTCCGCCAGTTCGACTATCAGACGATCAGCGAAGTGGTGCTCCACGTCAGCTACACCGCCCGCGATGGTGGTGCGACGCTGAGGGCGCAGGCACTTGCCTCGCTGCGCGCCCAGCTGAGCGCCTTCGTCTCCGCCCAGGCAGGCGAGGGGCTGATGCGGGTCTTCAGCGCTCGCCGGGAGTTCCCCGAGCAGTGGAATCAGTTCCTGTTCCCGGCCGACGACGCCGACGAACTCCGCCTCGATCTGCCGCTCGGGATCGACCGTTTTCCGTACGTGTTCCGCAACAGCGTCGTCCGCGTTCGGAGCATCACGATGGTGCTCGCGCTCGCGGAGAGGGTCGACTACGGACCTGGGTCCCTGATGCTGCCGCTCGACGGTCCAGAACACGGCGCGCAGTCCTTCACGCTCAACCCCGCCTCCTTCGGCCCGCAGGCGCCGAGCGCGGTGCACGACTACGGAGAATCGCCCGAGAGTCCCGGCGCGTACCAGATCATCCTCGACGTCTCCCCGCCCGATAGTCAACTCTCCGGCGTCAGCCCGAGCATCGTCGACACGAGCGGTCCGTTCCACCGGCTCGTGGCCGCCAACATCCGCGACCTCGTCCTGGTCGTGCACTACGAGGTCGAGGCGTCCCCATGACATCCATCCTCGCTCCTGTCGAGCTCTGGCACTTCCGTAGCTTCCGCGCCGACGTCTCCGCTGGGCCCGGTGCGGAGCTCGTCTGGGACTGGCTCGCGCCCAGCGAGGAGGCGGTCGTGATCGACGTCTCGTACTCCACGCCGGCCGGCACCCCTCGCCACGCGATCCTCGTGGATTGGTACGATCCCACCGCCCACGTCTCCCGGCCCTCGCGCAAGGTCGTCGCGCAGACCACCGACAACGCCGTGTTCTGGAACCCGGTGCGTTGGTTCATCCCCCGCAGCCCCGACGGCGCCCGTCGGTGGGTGCTCCGCGCCGTCTGTGCGGTCCCCGGTGGCGTGCTCGCATCCCTCGATGTCTCGGTCGCGATCGTCCGTTCTGCGGGGGGAGAGACACGATGAGCACGGTCCGCGGAGGGCTCGTGTACCCGGTCGACGTGGCGCCGCATGCCGAGCGGCTGACGCCGACCGGCGTCGCGCAGCTCGTCGACTGGGCGTCCGGTAGGGTGCAAGTGCTCGATCTCGGCACCGCGTCGGGGGACGTGGCGGTCACCTTCGCAAACGCCCTCGATGGCGCGGTCTACCACCTCGTCATGGCGCGCGGCGACGATGACCACGCGATCGCGAGTTGGCCGGCCAACGTGCGCTGGCCGGGGGGTGTCCCGCCGATCCTCGAGGACGCTGCTGGGAGCCGCATCTACCACGTCGTCGAACTCGTCTATCAGGAGGTCGACGACGTCTACGTGGCCCGCGATCTCAGCGCCGCCGAGACGTTCATTGCCAAGAACGCTGTCGGGGAGGCGCAGATCGAGGCGGACGCCGTGTCCGATGGCAAGCTCCGCGACTCGGCCGGGGCGAGCGTGATCGGCCGGGCGGGCAGCACGGCAGGCGACCCCGCGGACATCGTCGCTGCCGTCGATCGGCAGTACCTCGGACGACGCGCCGGCACGCTCGCCTTTCGGGGGCTCGAGCTCGCCGACCTCCCGCCACTTGCAGTGAGTGGTCAAGTCGACTTCGGTTCGGGCGTCGAGTCGGACTACGCGACGGTCGCCCTCGCCGTGAACTGGCCGGCGACGACGGTCGTGATGGCAGCGGTGCGCGGCGGCACCGCCGACCATCCGCTCGCCGACGAGGACGCGTTGCTCGAGCAGCTGACGGCGGTCGTCGTGGCGCAGAGCGGGACATCGGTGACCGTCGGCGTGCATGCGCCGAACGGCACGTGGGGGAAGTACGTCGTGACCATCATCGCAGGAGGAGTCGCATGAGCGTTCAGATCAGGGGCAGTGGCGGGTCGCTCGCCGAGGTACAAAGTGGCGCGCTCGCGGTTCGGGCGACCGCTGTTCCAGCCGACGTCGGCGCGTTGGGGGCCTACGGCGTCTCCTTGGCGTCCGGGGTCATGACGGCGGGACTGGCTGTGGGCGCCGAGATCTTCCAGTTCCGGTGGACGCATGCGTCCCAGCTCGCCTGCATCACGCGCGTCACGATGTGGGCGGGCGGGATCGGTGGGTTCACGGCGGGCGTGTGCCGTTTCGACCTCACGATCGCACGCGGTTGGACCGCCGATGCGGCGAGCGGCACGGCTGCCACGATGACCGGCAACAATGGGAAGAAGCGATCGAGCTACGCGACCTCCGCCGTCGGGGCCGTTCGGGTCGCCTCGACGGCGGCGCTCAGCTCTGGCACGAAGGTCCTCGATGCGCAGGCCCTCGCGTCGGTCGGCGGCTCTACCCTCGGCAGCGCCAGCGCCGGCGACAAGCTCGTCGGCCCGGCCGCCGAGCTCTTCCGCTACGAAGGCACGAACCACCCGATCCTCCTCGCGGCGAACGAGGGTCTCGTCATCCGCGCCACCGTGCCGGCCGCCGGCACCTGGTCGTTCGGCGTGACGGCCGAGTGGTCCGAACTCACCGAGTTCTGAAACCCCGCTCGCCCCCCCGTCTACCGCCGGTCCCCAATCACCGGAAACCGCACCCGCGCCTCCGCCACCACCCCCGCGTCCACCTCCGCCACGATCATCGTCTCCTGCCCCGCCGCGGTCGCGACCAACTCCCCCCACGGATCCACCACCCGCGAGTCCCCCGAATACTCCAGCTCCCCTCCAACCCCGCACCGATTCACCGCGACCACATACGCCTGGTTCTCGATCGCCCGCGCCAACCCGAGCGCCGTCCAGTGGTGCCGCCGCCGCGCGGGCCAGTTCGCGACCACCACATAACAATCCGTCGCCTGCGCGGTCGCCCAGAACTCGTCGGCGAACCTCAGATCATAACAAATGAAGAACGTGCACCGCACGCCCTCGATCTCCACCGTCAGATACGAATCCCCCGCCGCGTAGTGCTGGTGCTCGCCCGCGAAGGTAAACGGGTGGATCTTCCGATACCGGTGCTCGACCCCATCCGGGCTGCACACCACCAGCGTGTTGTACGGACGCGGCTCGTCGCCCGCCCGCTCGGGCACGCTCCCGCAGATCCACATCCCGGTCTCCCGCGCCTGCTCCTTCAAGAACGTCGCGCTCGGCCCACCCATCGGCTCGCCGTTCTTCGCGGTGTCCATCGAGAACCCGCACGCGAACATCTCGGGCAGCACGCACAGCCGCGCGCCCGCGGCCTTCGCCGCCGCGATCCACGGCCGCGCGCGGGCCATGCTGGCCTCGGGGTTCTCCCACACCGTGTCGAGCTGGATTCCCGCGACTCTCATGGCGTCTCGACCTCCGTGCCCACGGCGCCCGCGAGCTTGCCGATGTTCTTGCGCAGCCGCGCCAGGCCCTCGTCCAACACCGCGTCGGACTTGCAGAACGCCCAGCGCACCAGGTGCCGGCCCTCGGCCTTGTTGGCGTAGAACGCAGAGTTCGGGATCGCGGCGACGCCGACGGCCTCCGGTAGCGCGCGACACATCGCCATGTCGTCGTCGAAGCCGAGCGCCCGGATGTCGGTGCACACGAAGTAGGTCCCCTGCGGGACCAACACCTCGAAGCCGACGCTCGCCAGCCCCTCGCACATGCGATCGCGGCGCGCCCGGTACTCGCGCACGAAACCCTCGAAGTAGTCGTCGCCGGCGACGAGGCCCTCGGCCAGCGCGAACTGGAACGGCGTGCTGTTGCAGAAGGTCAGGAACTGGTGGCTCGTCCGCACCGCGCGGGTCAACGCCGGCGACGCGCACACGTAGCCGATCTTCCACCCGGTGAACGAGAAGGTCTTGCCCGTCGACGAGATCATCACCGTCCGATCGCGCATGCCGGGCAGCGTCGCCATGGCGACGTGCTCGCCGTCGAACACCAGGTGCTCGTAGACCTCGTCGGTGACAGCGAGCAGGTCGTGCTCGACGCACAGCGCGGCGATGCCCTCGAGCTCGGCGCGCGTGAACACCTTGCCGCACGGGTTGTGCGGCGTGTTCACCAGGATCGCCCGGGTCCGCGGGCCGATGGCCGCCCGCAGCGCGGCCAGGTCGACCGCGTACTCGGGCGCGCGCAGCGTGACGACCTTCAGGCGCCCGCCCGCCATCGCGACGGTCGCGGGATAGCTGTCGTAGAACGGCTCGAACGTGACGACCTCGTCACCCTCGTCGAGCAGCGACAGCATCGTCGCGGCGATGCACTCGGTCGCGCCGTTCATCACCGTGATTTCCGTCTCGGGGTCGAACGACAGGCCGTAGAAGCGCGCGCGGTGCTGGGCGATCGCGGCGTTGAGCACGGGCATGCCGTGACTCCGCGCATACTGGTTCTTGCCCTGCTCGATCGCCGCGATGGCCGCGCGCTTGAGGAAATCGGGCCCATCGAAATCCGGGAAGCCCTGGCCCAGGTTCACGGCCTGGTGGCGGGCCGCCAGGGCCGTCATCTCCGCGAAGATCGAGGTGCCGAAGCCCTGCAGCTTGCGGGTCAGGTGGGGCATCGGTGCCTGGCTCATGGGGCTGACGAGTGTGGCACACTCCTCGCGCCCATGGCCACGCAGCAAGGTCCCTCGACGCCCCCGAGCCCCTCGTCCGCCGCCGGCACCGCCGGCGTCCAGTCTCGGATCGCGACGATGGCCGCGGGCCTCGTCGGCTCGGAGATCCTCAAGATCGCCGCCGAGATCCGGACGCGTCAGCGCGAGGGCCAGGCGATCTGCAACCTCACCGTCGGCGACTTCGCCCCGAGCCAGTTCCCGATCCCGACCGCGCTGAAGGACGGCATCGTCGCGGCGCTCGAGGCCGGCGAGACCAACTACCCGCCGTCGTCCGGCGTGCAGGAGCTCCGCGAGGCGGTGGCCCGCTTCTACGCGCGCGAGCTGAAGCTCGACTACTCGCCCAACGCGATCCTCATCGCCGGCGGTGCGCGGCCGCTCATCTACGGCACGTACCGCGCGGTGGTCGATCCCGGCGACAAGGTCGTCTACCCGGTCCCGAGCTGGAACAACAACCACTACTGCCACATGGTCGGCGCGCGCGCGGTCGAGATCGAGTGCGGGCCCGAGTCGCTGTTCCTGCCCACGCGCGACGCGTTGATCCGCGAGCTGAAGGACGCGCGCCTCCTGTGCGTGAACTCGCCGCTCAACCCCACCGGCACGGCCTTCAGCGCCGAGTCGCTGCGGGCGATCTCCGAGGCGGTCGTCGAGGAGAACGAGACCCGCAAGCGCACCGGCGCCCGCCCGCTGTACATGATGTACGACCACATCTACTGGATGCTGTGCGTCGACGGGGTCGAGCACGTCACGCCCGTGGGCCTGGTGCCCGAGGTCGCGCCGTACACCGTGTTCATCGACGGCATCAGCAAGGCGTTCGCGGCCACCGGCCTGCGCGTCGGTTGGTCCGCCGGGCCCGTCGATGTCATCGAGCGCATGTCGGCGCTGCTCGGCCACGTCGGCGCCTGGGCCCCGCGCGCCGAGCAGGTCGCGACCGTGCCGCTGCTCGACGATCCGAGCACGATCCGCGCCTACCTCGACGGCTTCCGCCCGGCCGTCAACGCGCGGCTCGCCGCGCTGCATCAGGGCTTCGAGGCGATCCGCGGCCGCAGCCCCGCGCTCGCGGCGATGGTCGAGTCGCTGCCGCCCATGGGCGCCATCTACCTGACGTGCCGCATCGCGCCGTTCGGCAAGCGCACCCCGTCGGGCACCGTGCTGAAGACCAACGAGGACGTGCGCGCGTACCTGCTCGAGGCGGCGAAGTTCGCGGTCGTGCCGTTCCAGGCCTTCGGCGTGCGGGGCGACACCGGCTGGTTCCGCCTCAGCGTCGGTGCGGTGAGCGAGGCCGAGATCGCGGATGCGATGCCGCGCGTCGGGGCCGCGCTCGCGGCCCTCAGCTGACGTCGCGCCGGCCGCTCGCCGCTACGCGCGGCGGGGCAGGCCGAGCACGTCGGCCATGTCGTAGAGCCCCGCGGGGCGCCCGACCAACCAGCGGGCCGCACGCAATGCGCCGCGGGCGAAGATGCCGCGGTCGGTCGCGCGGTGGCTGAACTCGAGCCGCTCGCCCTCGCCGAGGAACAGGATCGTGTGCTCGCCGGCGCTGTCACCCCCGCGCAGGGCGCTGATGCCGATCTCCGCGGCGGTGCGCTGGGTCTCGGTGGTGTTGCGGGCCCGCACGGCGACGTCCTCGAAGTTGCGCTCGGTGGCCTGGGCGATCGCCTTGCCGATGCGCAGCGCGGTGCCCGACGGCGCGTCGCGCTTGTGCCGGTGGTGGAGCTCGAAGATCTCGGTGTCGAACTCGGGGCCCAGCGCGCGGGCGGCCATCGCCGCGAACTGGGTGAGCAGCGTGATGCCGACGGAGAAGTTCGCCGCGCTGACGATCGGGATCTCCTTGCCGGCGCGCTTGAGCAGCTCGCGGGTCTCGGGCGTGATGCCCGTGGTGCCGAGCACCAGCGGCACGCCGAGCTCGACGCAGCGGGCGATGTTGAGATCGGTCGCGCCGGGCAGCGAGAAGTCGACCACGATGCTGCCCCGCGGCGGGCGCAGCTCGTCGGTGAGGAACACGCCGCTGTCGGGCATGCCGCACAGCCTCGCGGCGTCCTCGCCCATGCCCGGCGACTCGGTGCGATCGACCGCGCCGGCCAGCGTCATGTCGTCGCTGTCGAGGACCGCGCGCAGCAAGGTCTTGCCCATGCGGCCGCGGGCGCCGACGATCACCACGGAAACGAATCGGTCAGTCATCGTCTTGTCTCCTCATCCGAACGTGTCCCTCATCCGAGGAGCCCGAGCGCCCCGAGCTCGCGACGGATCGCGACCAGCTCGGGCCGGTCATCGGCCAAGGGGACCAGGGGGGTGCGCATCTCGCTGCCCATGCGGCCGAGCATCGCCATGGCGTGCTTCACCGGGATCGGGCTGGAGGTCGAGAACAGCGCGCGGGTCAGGGGCAGGTGCGCGTAGTGGCGCGCCCGCGCATCGTCCCAGCGTCCGGCGCGGGCGGCCTCGCACAGCGCGACGAAGATCTCGGGCACGACGTTGCTGCCGACCGAGATGACGCCGTCGCCGCCGACCGCGAGGAAGGGCATCAGCGTGAAGTCGTCGCCGGAGATGAGCGCGAAGTCGGGGCCGCACAGCTCGCGGATGCGACTGGCGCGGGTCATGTCACCGGTCGCCTCCTTGACCCCGACGACCAGCGGGTGCTTCGCGAGCTTGGCGAGGGTCTCGGGGAGCAGGTCGACGCCGGTGCGGCCGGGCACGTTGTAGGCCACCAGCGGCAGCCCGACGGCGTCGGCGATCTCGGTGAAGTGAGCGACGAGGCCCTCTTGGGTCGGCTTGTTGTAGTACGGCGTGATCTGCAGGGTGCCGGAGACGCCGAGCTCCTTGCAGGCCCGCGACAGCTCGATCGCCTCGCGGGTGCAGTTGGAGCCCGCGCCCGCGAGCACGGGCACGCGGCCGGCCGTCGCACGCATCACCACCTCGATGACGTGGATGTGCTCCGCGTAGGAGAGGCAGGGCGACTCGCCGGTGGTGCCGCAGGGGACGAGCCCGTGGATGCCGCCTCGGATCTGCGCCTCGACCAGCTGCACGAGCGCGGCATCGTCGACGCGCCCGTCTCGAAACGGAGTGACCAGGGCCGTGAACGCGCCGCGGAACATCATGCATCCTCCGGGAGAAAACCGAGGGCGAGCCTATCACGGCGCGCGGCCCGAAGGGCGCACCGCGTGCGCCCTCCTCGGGCCCGCGATCGCGCCGTGCGCGGGCGCGGTTGAGCCGAACGGCACGCGGCTGCTAGGCTCCGCCCGCCATGACGCAGTCCGGCTTCTCTCGGCGACGCGCACTCCTCGGCACGGCCGCCGCAGCGACCGGGACGGCGGTGCTCGCCACGACGACGGCCCACGCCGCAGGCCCCGAGGTCCGGTGGAATCCGACGTACAGCGGCGGCCCCGAGCGCGCCGCGGCGGCCCCGGGTCGCGCGGGCGTCGACTACCAGCCGGTGTCGACGCCCGGCGGCGCGACGCTCCCGTTCTCGATCAAGAAGGGGGTGAAGGTCTATCACCTCGTCGCCGAGGAGGTGGATCACGAGTTCGCCCCCGGGCTGCGCGCGAAGTGCTGGGGCTACAGCGGCCACGTGCACGGCCCGACGATCGAGGCGGTCGAAGGCGATCGCGTCCGCATCTACGTGACCAATCGACTCGGCGCGCCGACGACGGTGCACTGGCACGGCGTGTTCCTGCCCAACGGCATGGATGGCGTCGGCGGCCTCACCCAGCGCGCGATCCGACCCGGCGAGACCTTCAAGTACGAGTGGACCTTCCGCCAGCACGGCACGTTCATGTACCACTCGCACCACGACGAGATGACCCAGATGGCGATGGGCCTGACGGGGATGATCGTCGTGCACCCGCGCCGACCTCCGCCGCAGTGGAAGGTCGATCGCGACTTCGTGATCATGCTGTCGGAGTGGAAGATCGTGCCGGGCGCGGGGCGGCCCGATCCCAACGAGATGACCGACTTCAACGTGCTGACGATGAACGCCAAGGCGTACCCCGGCACGGTGCCGCTGGTGTGCAAGACCGGCGATCGAGTGCGCATCCGCCTGGGCAACCTCGGGCCGATGGATCACCACCCGATCCACCTGCACGGCTACTACTTCAAGCTCGTGGCCACCGACGGCGGCCGCATCCCCGTCAGCGCGCAGGTGCCCGAGACCACCGTGCTGGTCCCGGTCGGGAGCACGCGCGACATCGAGTTCGTCGCCGACGCGCCAGGTGATTGGGCGATGCACTGCCACATGACCCACCACGTGATGAACCAGATGGGCCACGAGCTGCCGAACATGATCGGCGTGCGCAAGGGCAAGCTCGACGCCAAGGGCGGCAAGCTCGTGCCCGGGTACATGACGATGGGCGAGACCGGCATGGGTGAGATGGCCGAGATGGGGATGGCGGTGCCCGACAACAGCCTGCCGATGGTCGGCGGCAAGGGGCCGTACGACGGCATCACCATGGGGGGGATGTTCACGATCGTGAAGGTCCGCGACGAGCTCGTCGGCGACGGCGATCCGGGCTGGTACGCGCTGCCCCCGGGGACCCAGGCGGTCGCGGCGACCAAGGACGAGCTCGCCGAGGACGGGATCGATGTCTAGTCCGCGCTGCGCCGTCGTCATCGTCGTCGTCGCGCTCGCGGGCTGTCGTGCCCGCCTGCCCGCGCTCCCGCCCGATCGCGACGCCACCGCGGCCGACGCGGCGATTCCGGCGTGGTCGCCCCCACCCGACGCGACGCGGACCTCGGCCTTCGCGGGCGAGCGACTCGACGCCTCGGGCCACGCGCACCACGGCCACGGAGCGCACGCGAAGACACCCGCCGCCGAGCCGACGCCACAGCCCGAGCGCCAGACCGAGGCGGTGCCGCAGTGAAGCGTGCGTGGATCGCCGTGGCCCTCGTCGCTGCGTGCGCGACCACGAAGCCCGACCGTGCGCGGCGGCAGGTCTCGCAGGACGTCGCGCGGCGGGCCGGCGTCGCCGATGCGATCGCGATCCGTCAGGACGCGCAGGCGCAGGCGGCCGTGCGCGAGCGCGTGGACGCGCTGGTGTCGGAGCCGCTCACCGTCGACGCTGCCCTCGTCGTCGCGCTGCTCAACAACCGCGACCTGCAGGCGACGCTCGAGGAGCTCGGCGTGGCGCAGGCCGAGCTGGTCCAAGCCGGCCTGCTGGAGAACCCGGTGGTCGGGGGCGAGCTGGTGAACTCGACCAAGGGCAACGGGCTGGGCGGTGGGCTCGCCCTGTCGACGAGCCTGCTGAGCGCGTTCCTCATCCCCGCCAAGCGCAGGGTCGCGAAGGCCCAGCTGCGCCACGCGGTGCTCACCGTCGGAGGTGCCGCGCTCGCGTTGGTGCGCGACGTCCGGATCGCGTACGCCGACGTGCAGGAGGCCGCGACGTCGCGCACGCTGCAACGCGAGCGGGTGCAGCTCGCCGAGGTGGCCGACGAACTCGCCGCCGCGCAGCGCGAGGCCAGCAACCTCACCGCGCTGGATCGCGAGCGCGTCGCCGCGGCGCTCGACGCCGAGCGCCTCGCGCTGGTCGACGAGGAGGTCGAGCTGGTCGCGGCGCGCGAGCGACTGACGCGCCTGCTCGGGCTCTGGGGCGCCGCGGCGGGCTGGACGCTCGCCAGCGAGACCACGCCGCTGCCCGCGGTCGAGGCCGAGCTCGCCACCCTCGAGCAGCGAGGGGTCGCGCAGCGCCTCGACGTCTCGGCCGCGCGCGTCGAGCTCGAGGGCATGGAGCTGGCGCTCGCGCTGCGTCGCCGCGGGGTCGTGCCGCACATCGAGGTCGGCGTCGACGCGCGCAACGAGGTCGGCAAGCACGAGGGCCACGAGTGGGTGCTCGGCCCGAGCCTGTCGATCGAGCTGCCGATCTTCGATCCGGGGCACGCCGACTTCGCGAAGCTGCGGGCGCTGGTGCGGCAGGCCGAGCACCGGCTGCAGCAGCGGGCGATCGAGGCCCGTTCGGAGATCCGCGAGCACCGCGAGCGCCTCGTCGCGGCGCGGCGCAAGGTCGAGTACCTGCGCGAGACCGTGCTGCCACGGCGGGTTGTCATCGGCGAGCGCGCCCTCGAGCAGTACAACGGCATGCTCATCGGCGCGTACGAGCTGTTCGAGATCCGCGCCGAGCAGACCGAGACGCGCCACCAGTTCGCCGAGGCCCTGCGCGAGTACTGGACGGCGCGCGCGGAGCTCGAGCTCGCCGTCGGCGGCACGCTCGCCGAGCCCGCGGGCCCGCGACGATGACGGCTGCGGCGCTCGTCCTCGCGCTCGCGCTCGCGGGCCCGCGCGACTACGACGGGCCGACCGACGTCGCCGCGCCGACGCTACCCGATCGCCCGGCGACCCTCGGCCCGCCCGCGCCGCGGCCCGCAGCGTCGCGCCCCGTGGCCCACGGCCGGCGCCCGGTCGCCGACTTCGGCCGCGTGCGCGCGCGCTGGGCCCTCGACGCATCGATCACCGCGGGCGCGGGCATTCCGGTGCTGGTGCTCAACCGCTGGGTCGGCCCGCAGCTGTCGCGGCCCGCGTTGCCCACCGATCCGCCCGAGCTCGGCCGCGTCGACGCGATCGCGTCGGGCCGCTACGACCCGCGGGTCTCGACTGCCACCGACGTGATGGTCGCCGTCGCCCTCGCGGCCGCGCCGCTCGTCTCGCTCGTCGACGGGCACTGGGCGGCGCAATCGGTGGGCACGTCGTCGCGGCGTCGCGCCTTCGCGAAGAAGTGGGGCACCGCGGTGCTCGTCGAGGCCGAGGCCGTCGCGATCGCGGGGCTCGTCACCAACGTGATGAAGCACGCGATCGGCCGGCCCCGGCCGTACACCACGTTGGCCGAGGCCGACGTCGCCGCGCGCGATCGCGACGAGCTCGCCCACGATCTACGCGCCGCGGGGCGCTCGCACTCCTTCCCCTCGGGGCACAGCACGCTGGCGTTCGCCGCGGTCACGTCGCTGGCGACGATCCTGACGCTCGATGCCCCGCCCACGCGGCGGGCGAAGGTGGTGATCGCCCTGGCGTGGTCGCTGGGATTGCTCACCGCGGGCACGACCGCGGCGCTGCGCGTCGTCGCCGGCAAGCACTACCCCAGCGACATCGTCGCGGGCTCGGCGATCGGCGCGGCGGTCGGGGTCGCGACGCCGCTGCTGCACGCGCGGCGCCGGCTGTGGCGGTTCAGGTAGCGCGCCGACGCCGAGCGACGAGGAGCGCCGCGAGGCCGGCCCAGCCCCACGCCGCGCCGGTGGGCGTCGCGCCCCGGCAGCCGCAGCCGCCAGCGTCGTCGTCGTCGGCCGGCAGACCCGAGCTCGATCCGGAGCCGCCGCCGGTCGCCGTGTCGACGCCCGAGGTGGTCGGGCTCGCCGTGGTCGCGTCGGGATCCGTGGTGCCGATCGTCGTCGGGCCCGGGCCGCCGCCGCTCGAGTCGGCGCCGCCACCCTCGGACCCCGTGACGTCGCCCGAGCCACCGCCGTCGCTGCCGCCGCTGCTGGTCCCGCCGCCCGGCTCGAGCTCGGGGTGGACGTCCTCGAGGCTGTCGCCTTCGACCGCGTCGTCGATGTAGATGACCGGGACGTCCGCGAATTCGATCTGCCCGCGCAACAGCCCCACCTGGGTGAAGTGATCGTTGCCGTCGGCGAGCGTCTGCGCGGCGGCGGCGGTCACGACCTGCTCGCCGTCGAACCACACGTCGACGCGGCCGAGATCGACGTTGGTCGACCACGCGATGCCCATCGCGATGCGGTGCCACTGCCCGGGCGTCGCGGCGCCGTCCTGCTCCCACTGCACGACGTTCTCGGGCCGCCGCGTCGAGAAGGTGATGCGCTCGCCGGCGACGTCGAACGCCATCATCTGCTGGTAGCTCCCGTTCGATTCCCAGTAGCCGATCTGCTGGCCGGGCTCGGCGGGCAGCGCCTCGGGCAGGTAGAAGCTCCACGCGAAGTAGGTGGTCTGCCCCTCGGCTGTGCGGCCCGGTGCGGGCGCGTGCTGGAGCTCGACGCGCTTGAGGCCGTTGCCCCACACCGCGTCGTTGTGGAGCTCGATGCGCCCGGCGTACGTGCCCTGGGTGACGATCTGCGTGTCGGCCTGCGAGTAGGTCATGCCGTCGACGTCGGAGTTGAGCAGGTAGCTCCACTGCGAGAGGTCGCCGGTCTCGAAGTCACCGACCCACACCGGCGCGGCGTGGGCGATGCCGGGGGCCGCGAGGGCGACGGCGAGCAGGGACGTCGGGACGAAGAAGCAGGCGACGCGCATGATCCATGCGAGCACCGATGCGTCGCGCCTGTCAAACCCGGGCGACCGAGATGGCGCGAGGTCAGGCCGGCCACGACACCGGCCGCGCGACGGCGCGGACGTACCAACCGTGGGCGTCCACGCAGCCGATGCACGCGCTGACCGATCCGCGGGGGAAGGGCAGGGGGCACTCCCACGTGCCGAACGCGGCGCGGGCCCGCGTCGAGGTGACCCACGTCGCGGCGGTGCGGCCGGTCTGCGTGCTCGCGACCACGACCACGTGGCACGCCTCGGCGTCGCCGAGCGCGGTCCACTTGATGGTGAGGCGATCCGCGGCCTCGTCGTCGACGAGCGTGATGAGCAGGCTCGCGTCGCTGCGCGCCTGCAGTCGGCGGACGAGCGCGAGCGCGTGGCCGTCGAGGGAATCGCGGCGCAGGCACGCGTCGAGCACCGTGCGCGCGCGATCGAAGTGGCCCTGGCCCATGTACAGGCGCGCCAGCGTCGGGGTCGCGAGCGGATCACGATCGGTCATGGCCCCTCCGCGGCCGCGGGGGCCGGTAGCACGCCGTCGTCCTGGGCCGAGCGCAGGCGGTCGCGGGCGTCGGCGACGTCGCGATGGATCTGCGCGACCAGGGCGTCCTTGCCGTCGAAGCGCTGCTCGCCGCGCAGGCGCGCCGCGAACCACACCTCGAGCTCGGCGCCGTACAGCGCGTCGCCGAGGTCGCGATCGACCACGTGGACCTCGAGCCGAGGCGCGCGCGTGCCGGCGAACGTCGGGTTGACGCCGAGGTTGGCCACGCCGGCGATCGGGCCGTCGAGCCCCGCCTGGGCGGGAAGTCCTGGGCCGCGCACGACCGTGACCCAGACCGCGTAGACGCCGAGCGCGGGCATCAGCGCGCCTGCGGTCTCGAGGTTGGCGGTGGGGAAGCCGATGGTGCGGCCGCGACGGTCGCCCTCGATCACCGTGCCGACGACGGCGTGCGGGCGGCCGAGCATCGCCGCCGCCGCGGCCACGTCGCCGCGGACGATGGCGTCGCGGATCGCGGTGCTGCCGATCTTGCCTGCGCCCTCGGGCGCGGCGACGGGCTCGACGACGTCGACGGGGATGCCGTGGTCCGACAGTCGCCGCTGCAGCATCGCCGTGTCCCCGCGCCGCCCGGCGCCGAAGCGGAAGTCCGCGCCGACCACCACCGCGGTGGGCCGCAGCGGGGCCAGCCACGCATCGACGAACTCCTCGGCCGATTGCCGGGCGAGCGCGGCGTCGAAGGGCAGGAGGATCAGCGTGTCGACGCCGAGCGCCGCGGCGGTCCGCTCGCGCTGTGCCGCGGTGAGCAGCAGCTGCAGCGGTCGATCGGGCGCGAGCACGCGCTGCGGATGGGGATCGAACGTGACGAGCCCGACGTGCTCGCCGTGGGTGCGGGCGCGATCGATGAGCGCGCGGTGACCCAGGTGCAGCCCGTCGAACGCGCCCATGCACACCGCGGTCCCGGGCAGGAGGGCGGAGCTGTCGCGGCGGATCTGCGGACGTCGCATGGCGAACGCGCGAACGCCCTTCACCGAGCGCGCGCGGGCGGCAACGTACCATGCGATCTGGGGCGGTGGTACACTCGCGCGCGCTCGGTGCAACCGCAGGTCCAGCCGCGAGCACCCGAGTTCGCCCCGCGCCTGGCGTTCGTGCTCGCCCTCGCGCTGGTGGCCGTGGGCACGTCGCCGGCCGACGCGTGGCTCGACGCCGGCGAGCTCGGGGCCGCGGGCTTCGAGCTCGGCGTGATGCACCCGCCCGGGACGCCCGGGCTCGCGGCGCTGCTGCAGGTGGCGACGTGGATCCCGCTCGGTCCCCTCGGCTGGCGCATGGCCCTCGTCAGCAGCGTCGCCGCCGCGGTCGTCGCGGCGGTGACGATGCGCTTGCTGCAGCGCCGCGGCGTGCACCCGTTCGTGTCGTGGGGCGCGCTCGCGTGGCTGTTCGCCGGCATGACGCTGCTGCGGCATGCGCGGGGCGTCGAGCTGTACGCGCCGCAGCTCGCGGCGCTCGCCGTGGTCGCGGATGGCTTCGATCCGGCCCGCGATCGGGCCGGTCGCCTGGGCTCGACGCTGTGGGCGAGCTTCGTCGCGACCTGGGCGATCTGGGGCTTCGCCGAGCTGCGGCTGCTGCTGCCGCCGCTGCTGCTCGCGGTGTGGATCTCGGCGCTCCGCCACCGCCGAGCCTATGCCCTGTGGGCGCCGCTGGTCGTGGCGTTCGCGTCGGCGTGCGTGCTCGCGATCCCGCTCTCGGCGGCGCGCGAGCCGGTGACGAGCTGGGGCGATCCGCAGACGTGGTCGACGATGGTCGATCACATCTTGGCGCGATCGATCCGCACCGCCTTCGCCGACGAGATGTTGCCGGCGTCGTCGGCGATGTGGCTGGCCAACGCCGGCGGTGTGATCGCGCGGCTCGGCGAGGACGTCGGGCCCTCGGGGCCGATCCTCGGCGCGGTCGCGCTGCTCGCCGCGTGGATCGGATCGAGCGCGCCGGGCGAGCGCCCGGCGATCGCCACGGTGAGCGCGTGGGGCCTCGGGTCCCTCGTCTACGCCATCGGCATCAACCCGATGGGCGGCGTCGATCGACAGACCGGGCTGGTGCTCGTCTGGTGCCTCGTGTTGCTGGTCGCGATCGTCCTCGACCGCCCGCTGCAGTCGCGGCCGCGCCTGCGGCTGGCGGTGCTGCCGGTGGTGTGGACGGTGCTGGTGGTGCCGGCGGCGATCCGCGCGTGGGCCGACTTCGGCACGCTGCCGTCTTGGGCCCCCCACGCGTGGACCCGCGGCGCGCTGGCGCAGCTCCCCGCGCACACCCTGCTGCTCACGCAGTCCGATGATCTGAGCGCGGGGCTGACGTGGGCCCGCGTCGTCGAGGGCGCGCGGCCCGACGTGACGGCGTGGCCCGGGCAGCACCTGCACCGGCCACCGGGCCCCGGACGACGCGCCGAGGATCCGGCGCTGTGGCGCGCGGTCGCGGGCGCCGGCTCCGAGGCGCGGCGCGTCGAGGCGGCGATCGCCTCGCACGACGGCCCCGTGGCCCTCGAGCACGCGGGCTCCGGCGTGTTCGCGGCGGTGCGCTTCGACGGGGAGTTCACCGCGCTGCCGCTGGCGATCGACGCCAAGGGGGCGCCGGGGCCCGACGCCGCGGCGCGGCCGTCGATCGCCGAGCAGATCGCGACCTGGCTCCCGCGCCTGCCGTGCGCCGAGGATCGCCGCCGTCTCGCCGTCGCGATCGCCGAGTGGGCGCGCGGCCACGTGCGGCGCGGCGGCGACCTCGGCGAGGCCGTCGCCGCGCTGCAGACCACGCTCGTCGACGTCGATCCGGGCCACCCCGGATCGATGATCACCCTCGGCGGCCTGTTCGATCGCATGGGCGATCCCATGTCGGCGATCGAGTGGACGCGGCGCGGGCTCGCGGCCGATCCGACGCGGCAGGTCGCGCTGCTGAACCTCGCGCTGTACCTCGCCCGCGACGCCGACGCGGATCCGCGGGGTCGCAGCGCCGCGCTGGCCGAGGCGACGGCGCTGGCCGAGCGGGCCGCGGCCCTGCGACCGTGGCGGCCCGAGGTGTGGACGCGGCTCGCCGAGGTCCGCGCGGCGGCGGGCGACGTCGCGGGCGCGACCGCAGCGCAGGCCCGGGCCGAGGACGCCGCGCGCCGCGACCCATGAGCGCCCGCGGACCGGACGCGCTATGCTCGGTGCCGTGGGGATCCGATCGCGCCTCGTCTGCGCCGCCGCGCTCGCGCTGCTGTCGTCCGTGCTCGGCTGCGGCGAGAACAAGCGCGACGTCTTCCTGCGCGGGCTCGAGATCGAGGGCGCGGCCGAGAAGGGCCCGTGTCGCCTGCACTACGCCGAGAACGCCCAGGCCGCGTCGCTGAGCGGCGACAACGTGGCCGACTGCCTCCGCGAGACCGAGCGGGCGATCGTCGAGTACGACCGCGCCGCGGCCCTCGGGCTCGGCAAGGATCCCGAGTTCATCGAGGTCTATGATCGGGCGCAGGTGCGACGCACGCGGCTCGAGAGCATGCTCCGGCACGTGCGCGCGATGGAGACCAGCCAGATGGTCGACTCGCGCTGACGTGGTCGCGTCAGGCGGCGTTGGACCGCGACGATGGTCGACGCGCGCTGACGTGGTCGACTCGCGCTGACGTGCCGCGTCACGGCAGCGCGCCCGCGGCGATCCACCGCGCGATCATCACGTAGTCGGCGTACGGCAGGTCGCCCTCGGGGGGCATCGCGTCGCCGAGGATCCCCTCGAGCGGGGCGCCGTCGTGGTCGCGCACGAGCTTCTGCACGAGGAAGCTCTCGGAGGGGCGGCGTGGGGCGACCAGGGCGAAGCCGGTCTCGCGGGGGCGCACGTCGAGCACCAGCGCGGCGTAGGCCCGCGACGCGTCCCGCAGATCGACGCGGCGCAGCGCGAGGTCGTCGGGATCGCGGTGGCAGCTGCAGGTCGGTCGCTCGGGGTCGAAGATCTGCCCCGGCGCGAAGAGGTCCGCCAGCCGCGGGCCGTCCTGCGGCGCGTCGTCACCACCGTCGTCGGTGTCCGTGTCGCCGGTGTCCGTGTCGCCCGTGTCGCCCGTGCCGTCGTCGGGGCGCTCGGGGTCCGGCGCCGGATCGACGGTGAACTCGAGGTAGTAGCGCATGCGGGTCCCCTCGGGGGTCCAGCCCGGCTGCGCGGTGTCCAGGATCTCGCCGTTCCACCCGCTCGCCCGGGGGACCAGGCGGAGTCGATAGTGCAGCCCCGCGAACAGGGGCGCCTTGGGTCGCACCGACAGCACGCTGCCGCTGCACCACGGCGCGGTGGCGTCCGCGGCCACGTCGACCCCGCTCGGAGCGGTCCACGGCAGCAGCTGCAGCGAGGCCTCGGAGTCGATGGGCGTCTCCCCGGAGCTCATGGTCGCGTCGGTCGGCGCGATGCTGCGTGGGTCGACGGTGTGGGAGAAGCAGAGATCGATCGCGGCGTCGGGGGCGACGTCGCGTGCACCGGCCTCGGGCACGGTCCGTACGATCACGAGCGTCTCGTCGTCGGGGGCGAAGCGCTCGGTGTCGGAGACCCGCGTGCACGACGCGAGCAGGGCCAGCATGCATGCGCAGACGTGCAGCCCTCCGGTCCGCGGCGCGGGCCGGCGGCGAGGCAGGCCGAGGGCGAGCGTTCGCCACCGCGCTGTGCCGATCCCGACCACGCGAGGGCAGCGTACCCGAGTTGACCCCCAAGGCAGGCCCCTGATATCGTCCGAGCCGCGAAATCGCCTTGCGATCTCGCGAGGGAAGCTCGGCGGGTCGGCCCGCGCACCGTCGAGTCCGATCGTCTGCGACAAGGAGCCCGCGGTGACCGCCTCAACGAATCAGCGCTGCCCCTCCGGCCTGCGGCGCACCGAGTCCTGCCTGCGGCGCCTTGGGGTCGTCCTCGGCGCCTTCGGCGTCGTGATGTCCGTGGGCTGCGGTCCGTTCGGGTACCTGAAGAAGGTCGCGGTCGACGCGAGCCGGGCCGTCGGGCAGGCCGAGAAGGCGGGCGCCAAGGAGTACGCCCCCTACGAGTACTGGGGCGCCGTGACGTACCTCGAGCAGGCGAAGGTGCTGATGGCGTACAGCGAGTACGACCGCGCCTTCGATTACGGCGACCGGGCCAAGCAGCTCGCCGAGGAGGCCAAGCAGAAGGCCGCGCGCCGCGAGGCCGGGCAGATGCGCGAGACGGCGGACGACAAGGCGAGCAAGGACGAGAAGGCCTCGGCGGGCAAGGCCTCCGGCACGGCGGCGCCGACCGACGGCGCGGCGCCGGCCAAGGTCGAGGTCGGTGGTTCGGTCGGCGGTTCGGCCGGAGGTGAGAAGTGATCGGGCGCGGTCGGTTGGCGCTCGGCCTCACGCTCGTCGGCCTCGGCCTGTCGGGCTGCATCGGCCAGAAGCTCTACGGCGAGGTCGAGGGCACGCAGACCGAGCTGCAGCGGGCGATCCGCGACGGCAGCAAGGCCATCAACTGCGCGCCCAAGGAGACCGCGATCGCCGAGGCGAACATCAAGTTCGCCCAGGACGCGCTCGGCCGGGGCGAGTACTTCCGCGGCAAGGAGCACGCCGACATCGCGGCGTTCAACACCGAGCGCGCGCGCAAGCTGACCAACCCCGAGCGGTGCCGCGACGCGCCGACCGGCACCGTCGGCGACAAGGACGGCGACGGCTACGACGACGAGGCCGATGAGTGCCCGGACGACCCCGAAGACTTCGACAGCTTCGAGGACGACAACGGCTGCCCCGACGACGACAACGACAAGGACAAGATCCTCGACGCGTCGAAGTTCATCAACGGCAAGTGGATCAACCTCGACAAGAAGGATGAACGCGACTGCCGCAACGAGCCCGAGGACTACGACCAGTTCGAGGACGAGGACGGCTGCCCCGAGCCCGACAACGACCTCGACGGGATCCTCGACAGCCCGGATCAGTGCAAGAACGATCCGGAGGACATCGACAACTGGCAGGACGAGGACGGCTGTCCCGAGGCCGACAACGACAAGGACAAGATCTGTGACC
>LNFB01000089.1 GCA_001464385.1 Deltaproteobacteria bacterium Ga0077550
CCGACGCCGACATGGACGGCACCGTGACGCCCCAGGAGCTGCTCGCGCGCGACATCTCGGCGGAAGCCCGCTACCAGGTGGGCAGCCGCGATGTCTCGAACCTGTGGGACTTCATGGCGGTGATGAGCCAGACGGTGGGGCACATCGACGGGGAAGGGGAGTGCAAGACCTAGGTCACCAGCGCGGGCACGATCTGGGACCGGGATGAGGGGCCCCGCCCCTCACCCCGATGCATGCGGGTATCGTTGACGGATGCCGCGAGTCGCGGTGCATCTGCTGTCCGATGAAACGACACGCTCCCCTCTTCGCTGTGCTCGGATCCCTGATCGTGTGCGCATGCGCTGCGCCCAGCGCCGCGGTCGGGGAGTTCGACGAGTCCTCTTCGGCGACCGGCACCCCGAGCGGTGCGGACGAACCGTCGTCGAACGGAGGTGACGGCGCGGACGACGGTGGCGACCCGAAGCAGTGCGAGGGAGCTTCGGGCACACCGAATTGGTTCGGTGTGTTCTTCATGGGGGATGCTGGACTCGAGCTGAACGCGCGCAAGACCTTCGAGTGCGCGTACGCCGGGACATGGGCCGAGATGGACTGCCTCGACGAGGCCGGGACTTCCGTACCACTGCAGCTGCAGTTCAACGAAATTGGATTGGCGGTCGGTGAGCTGGTGACGGTCGACATCAATTTCCGTTCGGCCCTCGACGACGGCAACATCGCGGTGGCAGTCCGGGACACCAGCGGCGCTCTGCGCTTCGCGGGATCCATCGGTGAGGACTTCACCGTCGACCCGCCTTGGGAACCCGAGCTCACGATCACGCCGGTCGCGACGGACTGTCCCACTGTCGAGGACGAACAGGTCCAGGAGCTGATCCGCCGGCAGGCTATCCGCATCCAGGCCGCGGAACTTCCGCCCGGTACGCTCGCGACGGTCTTCGAGGGCCAGCGCGTCGGGTTCAGCGTGGACGGGTCTGCGGACTACGAGGTGCACGTCGCCGAGGCGCGTCGCTTCGTGGAGCATCCAAGCGTGTCGAACTGGTACGACTTCGGGATCGTCGTGACCCCACCCTGAAGAGTGCCCGGGGGCCCGCGCGCGGCGAGCCGATCAACACCCCGAGCCCAGCCGCGCCTCGAGTCGGGCCAGGACGCGCGGCAGGTCCGTGCGCGGCCGCCAGGTCGCAGCGACCTCGCGCGCCTCCTCCCCGCGCCCGCTCTGACAGAGGGCGTCGACGCGGAGGACCGCGCGTTCGGGGGCCAGCGCGCTGCCGGGGAACGCTCGCTCGTGTCGATCGAGCCAGCCCAGTGCGCCGGCCGCATCCCGTGCTGCCAGCGCGTCACTGGCCTGTGCCAACCACTGCGCATCGGCGAGAAGATCCGCGTCGTCGACGGCTGGCTGCGGTGGCGCTGCGGCCAGCGACGGCGCGCGCGCACCCGAGGCGCGCGCCCGCGGTGGTGCTGGCGCTGGGGCGCTCGGCGGCGCCGCGGGCCTGGCCGCTTCGATCGACGCGCTGGGGTCGATCGTCGCCGCGTTGATCGGGTTCGCCTCGGCCGCGGGCGCCATCGGTCGCGCCGCGGCGGCGGTCGTGCTCGACGCGGGCTGCGGCGCGGGGGGAGGCACCGTGACCGCGATCGTGATCGCAGCTGCGATCGCGGCCGCAGGGATCGCGAACCACGGCAGCTTGCCCAGCCCCCACGGGGTCGGCGCGACCGCAGACTCGCCGAGGCTGGTGAGGACGGCGAGCTTCGTGCGCAGACGCTGCTGCGGCTTCGGCTCGGCGTGCACCGTGGCCGCGTGCAGCCACCCCTGCGCATCCCCGTGGTGGTCGGCGATCCATCGATCGACCTTCGCGCGTGCGAGCCGCAGGCGCGCGTACACCGTGTTGAGCTTCACGTCGAGCGCGCTCGCCACTGCGGGCACGCTCTCGCCCTGCAGCTCCACCAGCGTGAACACATCGCGTTGATCCTCGGGCAGCCGCGCGAGGAACCCCTGGAGCTGCTGCCATGCGCGTGCCTGGTCGAGTCGCTCGTCGAGCGCGGGCTGGTCGGCGTCCTCGGCGATCAGGCGCGCAGCCCGGAGTCGCCGCCGCGCACCGCCGCGCCGATGGGTGAACGCGGCGTTGCGAGCGACGCCGATCAACCACCGCTCGAGCGGCAGCGCGCCGTCGAATTGGGGCAGGCGGTGGAACAGGGCGATGAAGGCGTCGTGCACGACGTCCTCGACCGCGTCATCGGCAACGCCCGCCCCACGCACGGTCCACCAGATCAGGCGGAAGTGTCGCTCGTAGAGCTCGGCAATGCTCACGCCCTCGCGGAGCGAGTCTTGGGTCGATCGGGCGGCGAGCGTCGACGCGTGCACGGGGGCTCGAAGGTGCAATGCACCACCGCCATCGTACATCCGTCACCGCAGTCGACGGATTCCGCCGACGCGGACGATCACACCGCCGATGACCCGCAGGGCCGCAGGGGCTGCCCGAAACACCTGGAGGTTGCCTTCGGGGCCGGCCACGTGGAACCGCGGCTGGCGAATCGCCACGAGGGCGTCGACGCCCGCGACCAGGCCCACCCGCGGATGCGGGGTCCACTGCACGCGCGTGCCGATGCCCGCGCCGACCCAGAGGCTGCTGGCCGAACGCGTCCGCACGTTGGCGCCTTGTCCGTGGGCGATCGTGGCGCCGACCTCGAACACGCCGCACAGCGGCACCGTGAACGCGCGCTGCTGGAGCACGTAGCACCCGCGCGCGCCGATCTGCGTGCTGCCGACCCGCGCCGTCGCGGCGCCGCTCCCGGGGCGCGCGAAGGCATGACCACCGTGCACGCCGATGCCGGCCTTGCCGATCACGACCAAGACGTCGCCCTGCAGCCAGCCGGCGGACTTCGGGGTGAGGCCGATCGCCGGTCCGGCCAAGACGCCGAGATCGGCGTGCACGCGCGGGCGCGCTCGGAGGCCCGAGGACACTGCGCTCGGGCGGTCGCCCGTCGTCGCGATGACCGGCTCGCGCGTCGCGACGGTGGGTGCGACGTCCGTGCGCGGGGTCGCCAGGGTCCGCGCGACGCGGCGCGGATCGACGCTGGTGGCGATCACGAGCGCGGCGGCGTCGGTGAGCGCCTCGCAGCGGACCGCGTCGAGTCGCCGCTGCTCGACGCCGGACGGCGCGTCGAGGGAGAGCTCGAGTTGCCAGCCGTCTGCGACGCGCGTGACGTCGCCGCGGACCTTCAGCGCGCCGGTCGGATCGAGGTCGACCCGGCGCGCGAGCAACGACGCGATCGCCGTCCTCACACGGTCACCGGACGGGCACGACTCTGGTGCGTTCCATTCGAGGTCGAGCGCGAGAGGGCCGGTTGCTTCGGGCACCGCCGGTGACCCGGGCGGCTCGACCGCCACCGGTGTCGGCGCCCCCTCGGCGGGCAGCGGCGGCGGCGGCAGCTCCGGCCCCGCCACGACCATCGCGTGCGCGAGCACCCAGGCGCGCCCTGGTCCCAGACACCACACTGTCACCGCTTGATAGCAGGCGGCAGCGATCGGGGACAAG
>LNFB01000090.1 GCA_001464385.1 Deltaproteobacteria bacterium Ga0077550
GCGCCCGGGTCCGAGTCGAACGCGACCTCGCCCTTGGCGTCGGTCGTCGCGGTTCGCTGGGAGACATTTCCGCTCGCGTCGCGGACGAGCGCCGTGACGCGGGTCTTCACCAGCGGCTTGCTGCGGTACAGCAGGCGCGCGCGCAGTCGACCGCCCGCGTCGAGTCCGGCGGGATCATCGAGCAGCACCAGTTCGATGAGGTGACCCAAGGCGCGCGCGTGCAGGTCGCTGCGGCGATCGCCGACCTGGATCAGCGACTCGAGGGCGCGCGTGTAGCAGTCGCGCTCGGTCGCCCGCCGAGTCCTGGGCCGCCACGGGGTTGGCGACAAGCGCGGCGCTCGTGTCGACCAGCCTGTTCGGCGTGTGGTACTTCGGCCGGGCCGGCTTCCCGGTCGATGACACCTTCGAGGCGCTCACGCGGCCGAAGATCCGGCGCATCTTCTACTCGATTGCGTTCGCCGTCTCGCTCGCGCAGTTCATCGTCGGTCCGCTGGTGCTGTTCACCCTGCCGTCGGCGGGGTTCCGGACCGCGGTGGTCGTCACGATCCTGCTCGGCGCTGCGGTCGCAGGCGCTGGCGGTGTGGATGATGTGGCGGGAGCTCAGCGCGGCCGAGCCCGACGGCAAGCGCCTGCCCAGGATCGTCGCGTACCTCGCCGTCACGGTGCTGTGCATGGCCTTCGGCCGCCACCTCTACCGGGGCGTCGCCCTCGCCGACCACCGGGGCGGCGATGCAGGCGGCGACGCAGCTGTGGGTCGACGAGTCGGCGCAGGCGGCCTACGACGTGCACAGCAAGGGGGAGCGCGCAGCGGCGGGGATCAGCGACGGGCAGCACCTGTTCCAGACCAACTGCGCCGCGTGCCACGGGCTCGACACCAAGGTCGTCGGGCCGCCGCTCACCGAGATCGCCCAGATCTACGCGGGCAACCCCGGCGGCATCGTGACGTGGGCGCGCGCGCCGGGGAAGAAGCGCGACGACGCGCCGCAGATGCCCCCGTTCGCGGGCCTCGGCGACGATCG
Organism: Deltaproteobacteria bacterium Ga0077550; assembly: GCA_001464385.1. Classification (GTDB taxonomy): domain Bacteria; phylum Myxococcota_A; class Polyangia; order Nannocystales; family Nannocystaceae; genus Xiheibacterium; species Xiheibacterium aquaticum. Next base: position 1,020 of record LNFB01000090.1, read on the forward strand.
GCTGGGGCAGGTCGCGCAATACATGCTGGAGGCGGGCGCGCGCTGACCCCCGCCCGCCCACGCGAAGCTCGCCGCGCGTGCGGCAAGATACCGCGTTCGCAAGGCTGCCAAGTCGTGCTAATCGTCGTGCGATGCTGACCCTCGTCCTGCCGCTGTGCCTCGCCGTCGCCGCCGACGATCCCTCGCTGCTGTTCGGGCAGGAGGTGCGGCGCGCGGCGCCGCTGGGTGCGGACGAGGTGGCGCAGCGGCGCGCCGAGTTCGAGGCGATGCTCGCGGAGCGCAACTGGGTGCAGCTCGGCGACCAGGTCGGACCGGCGAGCCCAGATGGCGGCTTCGTGCAGCCGACCGAGCCCGTCGCCGCATGGAACACCCCACCGCACCGCGCGACGATCTTCCTCAACTTCTTCGGGTCCGACTCGCTCAGCCCGGGGACCAACTCGGCGCTCGACGAGTCGTCGTGCCTCTCGGGGGCGATGCCGTGGCCGGGCTTCAGCGGGACGGAGCAGCAGGCGCTGGCGCTGATCCAGGTGTTCGAGACGCAGATGGCGCCCTACGGCGTCCGCATCGCCTACGACGAGCGACCGCCGTCGCACCTGCCTTACGCGATGGTGATGATGGGCGGCACGCCGGACCTGCTCGGCCTGGGCGGCAGCGTGCTGGGCGTGTCGTGCAGCTCGGACTGCGGCGACTTCTGGTGGCGCGACACCACGTTCGCGTTCACCGACAACATCAACCCCAACAACGCCGAGGTGCTCGGCACGACCGCGCTGCACGAGGCGGCCCACGCGTTCGGCCTCGCGCACATCGACGACTCCACCAAGATCATGAACCCCTTCGTGGGCAGCGGCGACGTGACGTGGGGCGACATGTGCACGCCCTACAACGACGCGACCGGCGGCATCAACTGCATGCCGACGCACGACGAGTTCTGCGGCGGCGGGGCGCAGAACTCCCACGCCGAGCTGCTGGCGTACTTCGGCGAGAACAGCCCCGACATCGAGCCGCCCGTCGTCGAGATCCTCGCGCCTGCGGATGGCGCCGAGTTCGCGGTCGGCAGCAGCGTCACGGTCGAGGCCGAGGTGAGCGACGACCACGAGGGCGTCGGCTGGAAGCTCGTGATCCCCGAGGTCGATCAGGAGGCCGTCGCGTTCAGCTTCGAGAAGAGCTGGCCCTTGGGCAACCTGCCGGCCGGCGTGTACACGCTGCGCGTCGAGGCGATCGACCACGAGCGCAACGAGTCCGCGGACGAGGTGACGATCTACGTCGGCATGGACGCGCCCGTGCCGAGCGACACGTCCGGCGGCGAGGGCAGCAGCGGCGGCGAGGGCACCGGCGCAGCCTCGGGCAGCGCGAGCGCGAGCGACGGGCCCGACGAGTCGAGCGACGGGTCGAGCGGCGATTCGGCCGGCCAAGAGGACGACCCCGAGGGCTGCGCGTGCCGAGGCGGCGGGCCCGCGGATGTGCCGAGCGGCGCCGCGATCGTGCTGCTCGGGCTCGCGCTGCGACGCCGTCGACGTTGACCGGCGGGCCGTCGTCCGGCGATGGATCCGGGGGACGCGGCGATCGACCGCAGTGACGCCGTGCCGATCCCGAGCTATTGCATCGCCGACGCAAGCCGATGCAATCGAACGCGAGTCCATGGGCGCGGCGAATCCTCGTGTTCGCCATCGTCGGTTTCATCGGCGCGACCGCGACCCTGTTCGGGTACCTGCGGGCGCGCGGCGGCCACCAGCAGGGGGCGGACGCCGAGCGCTATGCCCACGCGCAGCGCGATGCCGGCCCACCGCCGGTGCTGTGGTCGGTCCCGGACTTCGCGCTGACGGACCATCGCAACCGCACCGTGACCCCGGGCGCGCTGGCCGGCGCGCCGTACATCGCGGATTTCATCTTCACCCAGTGCACCAACGTCTGCCCGATGATGAGCGCGCGCATGGTGATGCTGCAGCGCGCGCTGCAGGACACCGACGTCGCGTTCGTGTCGTTCTCGGTCGACCCCGCGCACGACACCCCGGCGGTGCTGGCCGAGTACGCGCGGCGGTGGAACGGCAGCGAGACGCGCTGGTCGCTGCTCGCGATGTCGGCGGAGGAACGCAAGGCGATCGTCGCCGGCTTCCGTGTCACCGCCGCGCCGACCGCGGACCCCGACAACCCGATCATCCACAGCAACGTCTTCTTCCTCGTCGACGCCGAGGGCCAGGTCCGCGGCGTGTACTCGAGCGACGACGAGGCCGAGCTCGCGAGCTTGATCGAGGATGCGCGCGGGCTGTCACGGTCGCGCACGGCGGCTCCGCCCACGCCAGCGGGAGGTCTCTACGTCGCGCTCGGGTGCGCCGGCTGCCACGACAGCGCACGGATCGCGCCGCCGCTCGACGCGCTCCTCGGGCCGCGGGCGCTCGCCGACACCACCACGGTGGAGGCCGACGACGCGTATGTCCGCCGCGCGATCCTCGAGCCGACCCGCGAGGTCGTCGCGGGCTACCTGCCGATCATGCCGAGCTACCGCGGCGCGCTCTCCGACGCCGAGCTCGACGCGCTCGTCGCCGAGCTGCGCACGCGGGCGGCGAGGGACGTCTCGGCTCCTGCGCCGCGGGCGGTCACCGTCGTCATCGATCCGGTCTGCCACATGCGCGTGCGCACCGAGCCCGACGCCCCGCACCTCACCCACGAGGGCACCGAGGTCTACTTCTGCGCCGAGGCCTGTCGCGACGCGTTCCGCGAGGATCCGCGGCGGTATCCGCTGGTGCCACCGCCGTAGGGAAGCTGTTGTTCCGGCCGAGGGGCGGACGGGGCGAGCACCGTGGGCGTCCTCGTCCCGTCCGCGATCGTCAGGTTCTCCGGGGGCGCGCGCTCAGTGCAGCTTGCACAGCCACGAAGTCGAGGATGCGCTTTTCCTCGCACGTGAGGTCGAGCTGTACGCCGCCGGTGGCGTCTTCGGTCGAGACGAGTGGCAACGTCGAGTCGTCGCCCGTCGTGGTGTCGCAGGCCGCCGTCGGCGTGCTGGTGGACGAGTCACCCGTGAGTACGGCGACGATGACGAGACTGATGAAGTGCCGCATGATGATCTCTCCTCGCCGTTTAAGTTGCACGACGCAGGCGAACCGATTTCCGCGCGGGTAGCGTCCGCCGCGAGCGCGACCGACACGGCACGCAGGAGCATCGTCGGGGCCCGACACCCATGCATCCCCGAAGTACCTCGCGCCATGGAGTCACTGGCCCGTGGACTTCTTGCGTGCACCGGTGAAGCGCCGGGGCTCGGCGCGCATGGACGAGCCGTGGCCCCGCGAACGCTCCCCCTGCCCGCCGCGATGCTGCTCGCCTGCTCGACTCCGGTCGCCGATGTGGGGGGCGTCGAGGGCAGCACCGGGCCCGCGTCCTCGAGCGGGGGCTCGACCAGCATCGGCGGCGAGACGACCACCGACAGCAGCGGGTCGTCCGATCCGTCGGGGCCGGCAGACTCGAGCAGCGGGCCTGGGCCCGTCGATTCCTCGGATGGTTCCAACGACGACGCGCCGCTGCTCGACGTCGGCTCGGCCGAGACCGGCGGGGTCGTGGACGACTGCGCCGAGGGCAACGATCTCGTCGTCGTGTTGTTCGAGGACTCGAGCAACCCCTACGCGAACGCGCCCGAGCTCCACCGCTTCGATCCGATCGCGGGCACCTTCGCGCTGCTCGGCGCGCTCGAGTGCGCGTGGGACGAAGATCTCGCGCAGTACCGCCGGCTCAGCGGCATCGTCGTCGATCGGCAGGCGCGGGCGCTCATCTTCGACAGTCAGGTGAACGCGTTCCTGTCGGTGGATCTCGCGGATCTCTCGCAGTGCGCGTCGCTGCCGAACCTCTACGCGAACGACAGCCTGCCGAACCCGATCTCGCAGGCCTACGCGGTGATCGACCCCGACGACCCCGAGAGCGAGCGGATGTTCGTCGGCAACGACATCGGTCAGAACCTGGGCGGCGGCGCATTGCCCGGATCGTTCGGCTGGGCCCAGGTCGACGAAGCCGGCGTCACCACGCATTTCCTGGGCGGCACGCCATTCATCATGACGCTGGTCGTGGGCACCGGTGACGGGCGGGTGTTCGCGATCGGCGGCTACGGCGACAACCCACCGCCGGTCGACATCGTGGAGCTCGACCCTGATGACGGCACGGTGCTCGACACGTTCCTGCAGTGGCCGACGCTGCCGTATCCGGCGTTCTACGGGGGCGACCTGTTGATGATCGATCGCGGCACACAGGTCGTGTTCCCCGACTTCGTGTCGTCGGCATGGCGCTACGATCTCGACGACGACGATGGCAACGGCGAGCACGACATCATCGAGGTCGCGGCCGACGACGCGTTCCCCTACGCGAAGCACCCGGTCGGGGTGTCGTCACCGACGTGCATCCCGACCGCGCCGGCGGGGTGATTCGGGGCGGGACGCCGGGACGCCGCTTCCGTGGTAGGCACCCGGGCATGCGCCGCACGCTCGCCCTGCTCCTCGCCCTCGTCGGCTGTCGCCCGCAGCCCGACGCCTCCACGCCGCCGTCGAGCGAGTCACCGCCCGCGGCCGAGGCGCCCGCCGCCGAGGCGCCTGTCGCCGTCGACGCGATCGCGACGCTCCCCGCCGACGTGCGCGACGCGGTGCAGCGGGCGATCGAGCTGCGCTTCGTGCCCGAGGCCGGCAAGGATCCGATGGATGCATGGATCGACGGCATGTTCTCGTGGGCGGCGAAGCAGAAGCGGCCGCTCAACGATGCGGCCCTGCTCGCCCTCGACGGCGCGTTCCGTGCCGCGGCGGACGACGCCGGGCGTCAGCTGGTCGTGCTGGCCACCGCGCAGTTCTACGCCCACCTCGCGGCGGAGATGGAGGGCTACCGCCAGCAGGCGCAGGCCCTGATGTCCGCGGGCGGCCAGGCGCCCGACATGGCGGCGACGTATCGGGCCTCGGCGCGGCAGTACTACGAGGCCTGCGCGAACGCGGTGGGGCCCCACGCCCAGGCGTGTCGCGACGGCCTCGCGACGGTGCGCGACCCCGCGGCGCCGTAGCGCGGCCGGGCGGACGTTTCGTCGTCGCAGGTCCCCCGCGATCGGTGACACGCCCTTCAGTGCGACGACCAGAAGTCGAAGAACACGGTCTCGTCGAACGCTTCGTCGAGGATGTGCCCCTGGCCGTCCATCACGAGCAGCTGCGAGTCGACCCCGGCGTCCAGCAGCGCCTGGTGGCTGGCCTCGACCTGGGACTGCCACGCGCCGTCCTCTCCACCGACGGCGTTGAGCACCGAGTGTCCGGCGAGCGCGGCGACGGACGCCGCGGTTGGGGCGTCGAAGGCACCGGGCGCGCCGAGCAGCGACACGAATCGCTCGGGGTGGGCGAGGGCGAGCGCGTAGGCCCCGAGGCCCCCGAGCGACGTGCCGCCGAGGTGCACGCGGTCGGAGCCGCAGGAGCACGCCGCGAGCTCGTCGAGGATCGCCAGCACACGCTCGTGCTCGTCCTGGAAGTCGCCGTCGGCGGCGTACGGCACGACGACGCGGAACGTGCCGCTGGGGTCACCGTCTTCGAGCCACAGCGCGTAGGTCGGCATCGCGGTGTCGATGCCGCCGGGGCCACCGGGGAAGAAGAGGACGGTCTCGGTTTGTGCTGTGGCCTCCTGCGGATCGCGGATGAGGTACGGGCTCGCCGGGGTCCCAGTGACCTCGCGCAGCTCACCGGGGGTGGGCATCGGACACTCGCGCGGCACGACCTCGCAGCTCGGCTCGCCCGTGGAGGTGTCGGCCGCGCCGTCGTCGCTGGAGCTTCCGCCGGTGCTGCCCTCCACCCCGGAGGACTCGCTGCTCGAGGTCGACGCGACCGCGGCCGTCGTCGTGGTGTCGAGCGTGCCGGTCGAGCCGCCGGTCTCGGTCTGCGGGGTCGTGGATCCGCCGCCACAGGCGAGCAGCACGGTGCACAGCGCTGCCATGGGGACGGACGGGAAGAGTGCTGCGGTCGGGGTCATGGTGGTCTCGGGGCGAGGAACGGCCGTTCGAACCCCCGGGCGCAGCGGAGGTTTCGGCGCCGGGTCGGAGCTGGGATGGTTTCCCCGAGGCAGCCGCAGAACGTCGCTTGACAGTAGATGCAATCGTGTTGCAGATACACGGCATGCCCGACGAACGCTCGCGCCTCCCGGTCACCGTGCTGTCCGGGTTCCTCGGTGCCGGCAAGACCTCCGTCCTGAACCATATTCTCCACAACACCGCGGGGCGGCGCGTCGCGGTGATCGTCAACGACATGAGCGAGGTCAACATCGACGCCGCGCTGGTGCGTGGGGGCCCGTCGGTGACGCACGTCGAGCAGCGCCTGGTCGAGATGAGCAACGGCTGCATCTGCTGCACGCTGCGCGAGGACCTGCTGCAGGAGGTCGCACGGCTCGCCGCGGAGGGGCGCTTCGACTACCTGGTCATCGAGTCGACGGGGATCTCGGAGCCCGTGCCCGTGGCCCAGACCTTCACGTTCGTCGACGAGCAGGGCACCACCCTGTCGGAGGTCGCGCGGCTCGACACCATGGTGACCGTGGTCGACGCGGGCGCGTTCTTCGACGAGGTCGCGCGCGCCGACTTCCTGGCCGACCGCGGCGAGTCGCTCGGCGAAGAGGATCGCCGGACGGTCGCCGACCTGTTGATCGACCAGGTCGAGTTCGCCGACGTGATCGTGATCAACAAGGTCGATCGCGTCGACGCCGAGGGCCTGCGCGAGGTCGAGGCGGCGCTGCGTCGGCTGAACCCCGGTGCGCGGCTGGTCCACGCGACGCACGGACGGGTCGCGATCGACGACGTCGTCGGCACCGGTCGCTTCGACTTCGAACGCGCCGAGGCATCGGCGGGCTGGCAGCGCGAACTCGAGAACGAGCACGTCCCGGAGACCGAGACCTACGGCTTCTCGAGCTTCGTCTACCGTGCGCGGCGCCCGTTCGACCCCGCCCGGCTCTGGGCGGTGTTCCACGACGACTGGCGCGGGGTCCTGCGGGCCAAGGGCTTCTTCTGGCTCGCGACGCGCCCCGCCCACGCCTGGCAGCTCGCGGTCGCTGGAGGCTCGCTGGGCTTCGAGCCCTCCGCGTGGTGGTGGGCGGCCGTCCCCCGCGAGCGATGGCCGGCGGACGCCGAGGCGCGACCCGACGCTCAGCCGGACTGGGATCCGCGTTGGGGCGACCGCCGGCAGGAGCTCGTGTTCATCGGGCGCGGCCTCGACGAGGCGGCATGGCGAACCAAGCTCGACGCGTGCCTGATCTCGGAGGCGCTGGCGAGCGCGCCGTCGTCGGACTGGTCGCGACTCGTCGATCCGTTCCCGGCGGCGGGCGAGGACGTGCCGGGGGCGGCGTGATGCTCGGCTCAGTCACTTGATGCAATTGAATTGCATGTCGGTGTCGCCCCTGGTACTCGTCCTTCGCTCCTCCAGAGGACCGACCCATGGCCGCCGGACAACGCATCCTCGTCTCCCTCGCCTGCGAAGTGTGTGGGCGACGGAACTACGCCACCGAGAAGAACCGCCGCAACACCCCCGAGAAGCTGGTGCTCCCGAAGTACTGCCGCCATTGCCGGCGACATACGATCCACAAGGAAACCAAGTAGGGGGCGGTCGTGCCGTGTGACCGCACACGCATTGCGATTGCACCTGCAATCCGATGGCGTGTAAGACGATCGCTGCCGGTCGGGCCGCCCGCGCCTAGCCGCACGCGTCGCAGAGACCGCGGACCTGCACGTCGGTGTTCGCGGCGCGCACCGACTTGGGTACGCGAGCGCCACGCACGATGCTGAGCTGCGCGCCCGGCAGGCAGGTCACCGCGCCGCACGACGTGCACAGCAGGTGCGGGTGGGCGTGCGCAGCGGCTGGCTGCGTGCGATCGCCCGCGCCCGCTGTCGCCGCCTTCGCGACGAAGCGCCACACGTGATCGCCGAGATCCACGCGCGAGGCGAGGCCCGCCCCGACGAACGCGACCAGGCAGCGGAATACGGTCGCGCGATCCCACGGCTCGTCCGCGAGCTGATCGCTCAGCTCTGCGTGGCTCACCGGACCGGACAGGCGCCGCAGCTTGGCCAGGACGCCGATCCGGGCCGGCGTCGCGCGCAGGCCCGCGGCGTTGAGCTCGCCGCGAATCGCGGCCTCGAGGGTGGCGGTGCGTCCGGGGGCGGTCACGGCGTCCTCGGAC
>LNFB01000091.1 GCA_001464385.1 Deltaproteobacteria bacterium Ga0077550
GGTCGGCGGCCCTTCCTCGCCGTACTCGACGATCAGCGTGTGGGTCTGGTCGAGGGCGACGACGTTGTTCGCGTCGTCGCGGAACCACCAGGCGCTCGTGCCCGCGCGCTCGCCGGGGCGCAGGTGCAGCTCGGCCTTGGTCTTCCAGGAGATCTCGGAGTGCAACGGACTCTGCGTGCTCGACACGCGAGCGACGTTGCCAGCGCGGGAGCGCCTCGTCTACCCTCGCGACGTGGACGACCACGCACTGCTCGAGCGCTGGGCGTCCGGTGATCGGACGGCCGGAGGCGAGCTGTTCGAGCGCCACTTCGCGTCGCTCCACCGGTTCTTCGCCAACAAGCTCGCGAGCCTGTCGGACGTCGAGGACCTCATGCAGCAGACGCTCGTCGCCTGCATCGCGGCGCGGGCCGGGTTCCGCCGCGACGCTGCGTTTCGGACGTTCCTGTTCTCGATCGCTCGGAACACCCTGCTCAAGCACCTCCGCGATCGACGGCAGCTGACGACGTTCGATCCCGACGACACCTCGCTCGCCGACTGCGGCATGGGTCAGAGCTCGGTCGTCCGAGCGAAGCGGGAGCAGCAGCTCCTCCTGCTCGGCCTGCGCCACATCCCCGTCGACTCGCAGGTCGTGCTCGAGATGCACTACTGGGAGGCGATGACGGCGCCGGAGATCGCGGAGACGTTGAGTGAGACGGTGCCCGCGGTTCGGGGTCGCCTCCGCAAGGCCCGCGAGCAGCTCGTCGCGGCGATCGAGCGGCTCGCGCGGGATCCCGCGGAACGACGCTCGACCGTGGACGGGCTCGACGAGTGGGTGCGATCGCTGCGGGGGTACTGGGAGGGGTAGGACGGGCGTGGCCGCCCGGCCCCGAGGGCGTGCGCCACAGGCCGCTAGGGCCGCGCGAACCGTGTTGTCGTGCGGGGGCAGAACCGGCCGGCCGAATCGTGCGTTGATCGCCCGACCATGCCCCGTGCCCGCACGTCGTCGATTCCCTCGGTGCTGACGCTCGGGCCGCGCTGGGTGCTGGGACCCGCACTCGCGATGATTCCGACGCTCGCGCTGATTCCGGGGTGTGCGAAGCACGAGCCGCCGCCGGTCGAGGAGGCCAAGCCGACAGCGACGCCGCCCGTGGTCGGCACCACCACGCCGCCGATCCCCGCGGTGCCCGACGCACCGACGGTGGTCCGGCCCGCGCCGCCCGAGGTCGCGCTGTCGTGGGTGCGCGCGAACAGCTGCGCCGACGCGGGGCCGCTGTCGCTCACCGCGTCCGATGGCACGGGCCTGCGGCTCGCGTCGTTCGACGCCAAGGGCGTGGTCGAGGGGCCGCTGGCGTACACCGAGCTGCGGCTGTCGTTCGACAACCCCGAGGCGCGGCAGCTCGAGGGCAGGTTCTCGATCCAGCTGCCGCCCGGCGCGGCGCTCAGCCGCTTCGCGATGGCGATCGGCGACAAGTGGCAGGAAGGCGAGGTCGTCGAGCGCCAGGCCGCGCGCGTCGCCTACGAGGACTTCCTGCACCGCCGCCAGGATCCTGCCCTGCTCGAGACCGGCGCGGGCAATCGCTTCGAGGCGCGGGTGTTCCCGATCGCCGCCCGTGCGCGCAAGGAGATCATCATCGGGTGGTCGCAGGCGCTGGCCTCGTCGAGCGAGCCCTATGTGCTGCCGGTGTGCGGCCTGCCCGAGCTCGAGCAGCTCGACGTCGAGGTGCTGGTGCGCGCGCCCAACGACGGCGCCGAGGCGGTGTTGCACCGCGTCGAGCTCCACGAGCGGCGCTACGCGCCCAAGATGGACCTCGAGCTGCGCACCGGGAACACGCCCGCGCCGATCCTGCGCGCCGGTGATCTCGCGGTGGCACGGGTGACCCCCGCGATCGCGGCGGCCGACGAGCCCCTCGACGACCTCACGATCCTGTTCGACACCAGCGCCTCGCGGGCGCTCGACTTCGACGGCCAGATCGACAGGCTCGGGGCGCTGGTCGGCGAGCTCGCGCGGCGCAAGCCCGACACGGCGCTGCGCGTCATCGGCTTCGATCAGAGCGCCGAGCTGGTGTTCGACGGGCCGGCCTCGGGGTTCGGGCCGACGCAGCTGGACATCCTGCGCAAGCGCGGCGCGCTCGGGGCGAGCGACCTCGGCGTCGGGTTGGCGGCGGTCACCAAGGCCGCGCGGGTGCTGTACGTCGGCGACGGCGTGTTCACGGCCGGCGCCAGCGAGCGCGCCGCGCTGCTCGAGTCGCTGCGGGCTGCGGCCAAGGCGGCCGGCGTCACGCGGTTCGACGCGCTGGTCGACGGCGGCCTGCAGGATCGCGCCGTGCTCGAGGACCTCGCCCGCGGCGAGCTCGAGAAGGACGGCATGGTCCTCGACGCGCGCGTGAGCGTCGGGCAGCTCGCCGACAAGATCGGCCGACCCACGCGCTCGGGGTTGAAGGTCGCCGTCGCCGGCGCGAGCTGGTGGTGGCCGCAGGTCGTCGACGGCGTGCAGCCCGGCGATGCGGTGCTGGTCTACGCCGAGCTGCCGGCCGATCGCGCGCTCGAGGTGTCGATCGGCGACGCGGCGATCACCGAGGAGGGCAACGCCGTGGCGAGCGCACCGCGGCCGCTGCTGCAGCGGGCCCGCGCGCAGGCGAAGATCGAGCAGCTCACCGCCGAGCTCGCGGCGCTGGGCACCGACGGCGCGCCGGCGCAGGTCGACCGGCTGCGCGGCGAGATCATCGCGCTGTCGACCTCACAGCGCGTGCTCTCGGACGAGACCGCGTTGCTCGTGCTGGAGACCGAGGACGACTACCGCCGCTTCGGCATCGAGCGAAGCGCCATGGCCGACGTGATGACGGTGGGCCGCAACGGCATCGAGGTGGTCGCGCGCGGCGGCATCCCGGTGGCGACCGACAAGAGCCCAGAGAAGCTGGCGTACAAGGGCAAGGCGGACAAGGACGTCGACACGAAGTCGTCGACGCTGCACGCGGGGCTGGAGGACATCGGCGGGCAGGGCGGCGAGGCCGACGGGCGCGCGGACGGGGGCGAGGCGCGCAACGCCGATGCGCCGCCGGCCCCGGGCAGCGCGCCGCAGGCGGAGCCGTCCGCAGCGCCGAGCGCCGGTGACTCGCCCGCGCCCGCCGACGCGGAGCCGGCCGATGCGCGGCAGCCCGAGCGACCGCGGCCGATCTCGCCGCCGCCCCACGCTCGGCGGCCCGCCGAGCCCATCCGCGAGATCGAGGAGCAATCACGGAGTGACGAAGCCCCCGACGATGGCGACTCCGGCAAGCCGCACCCGTCGGATCCGTACGACGGCGACATGAAGATCATCATGGCCGAGATCGCCGCGGGGAAGTTCGACCACGCCGTCCTGCTGGCGCGCGCGTGGCGGGCCAAGGCGCCGGGCGACGTCCTGGCCCTCGTCGCGCTCGGCCGGGCGCTGCACGCCGCGGGGGATCTCGTTGGCGCCGCGCGGGCGTACGGATCGATCATCGATCTCTTCCCATCGCGCACCGATCTGCGGCGCATGGCGGGCGAGCACCTCGAGGACCTCGGCGCGCCCGGGGCCGCGCTCGCCCTCGACACGTACGCCAAGGCCGTCGCGCAGCGGCCCGATCACCCCAGCAGCCACCGGCTGTACGCCTACGCGCTGGTGCGGGCCGGTCGGCACGAAGAGGCCTTCAACGCGATCATCGCGGGCATCGATCGCGAGTACCCCGACAACCGCTTCGCGCAGGTGCAGCGGATCCTCCGCGAAGATCTGGGCCTGATCGCCGCGGCGTGGCTCGCCGCCGAGCCGACGCGCGAGCCGACGATCGCCCGCGCGGTGGGGGAGCGCCACGCCAGCATCGAGGCCCGCCCGTCGCTCCGCTTCGTGCTCAACTGGGAGACCGACGCGAACGACGTCGACCTCCACGTCTACGACGGCAAGGGCGGGCACGCGTGGTTCCGCAGCAAGTCGATGCCCTCGGGCGGCGAGCTGTACGCCGACGTCACCACCGGCTACGGCCCCGAGTGCTTCGCGATCCAGGACGACGCCCGCGCGTTCCCGTATCAGGTGCAGGCGCACTACTACGGCCGCGGGCCGATGGGCTACGGCATGGGTAAGCTCGAGGTCATCGAGCACGACGGCGCGGGTCACCTCAGCTTCGTCGAGGAGCCGTTCGTGCTGATGAAGGACCAGGCGTACATCGACCTGGTGACGTTCGACAAACGGCCGAGCAAGGGCGCAGCGACCGAGCCGGTCGTGCGGCAGGGGCGGCTGCGCGAGCGCGTGCCGGCGGAGTGAGCACGCAGGGCGGCTCCATCCCCCGGCGGTGCGCGTCCCAAGGTGGTGGTCGGCGTGCGCGGTCACCAGGTGTTGTCGGGGGTCGATGAGCTGCCCGAGGGCTGGACCCACTGGCTGGTCAAGTTCGCCCTCGGCACCGATGGCGCCGACGACGGTCGGCTCGAGCACGCGTACATGCGGATGGCAGAGGCAGCAGGGATCGCTGTGCCACCCCATCGCCTCTTCGCCCAGGGCCGCTTCTTCGGGGTCCAGCGTTTCGATCGCGAGGGTCCGTCGCGGCGGCTGCACATGCACACGCTCGGCGGCCTCCTGCACGCCGACTACCGGCTGCCGTCGTGCGACTACGACCAGCTGCTCCGCGTCGCGCGGGCGCTCACCGGGGACGTGCGCGCGGTGACCGAGTGCTTCCGGCGGATGGTGTTCAACGTCGTCGCGCACAACCGCGACGACCACGCCAAGAACTTCGCGTTCTTGATGGACGCGCGCGGGCAGTGGTCGCTCTCGCCCGCGTACGACCTGGTGTTCGCGCGGGGCCCGGGCGGTGAGCACACGATGACGATCGACGGCGAGGGCAAGGCACCGACGAAGGAAGGCGTGCTGCGGCTGGGCGCTCGGCACGGGATCGATCGCGCGGCTGCGCTCGAGATCATCGAGCGCGTCGACGATGCCGTCGCGGGCTGGCGTGTGCTGGCGCGTGACAGCGGCGCCCAGGCCAAGCGCGTGACGGCGATCGGCGAGGCCCACCGTCCGCTGCGGTAGCCGGTACACTCGCCGCGCGCATGCCCGCCTCGCCCCGCCTCGTCGCGCTGCTTTTCGCGACGGCGTGCGGCCGCGGGCCGGCGATCGTCGGACCCCCGGACGACGACGAGGGCGAGGACACCACCACCACGGACACCGGCGAGCCGCCCGGCTGCGACCTCGACAGCCACACCCGCGATTGCGACGGCGACGGGATCCCCGACGGCGACGATCCGTTCCCGACCGAGCCTTCGCGCCCCGGCCGCGCGCGCGCCGACG
>LNFB01000092.1 GCA_001464385.1 Deltaproteobacteria bacterium Ga0077550
GTTGGTGTCGGTGACGGTGACGTCGAACATCGCGGGCCCGGCCGTCGTCGGCGCGCCGGTGATGTCGCCCGTGGTCGCGTCGAGCACGAACCCCGCGGGAAGCGTCGCCGCGAAGGTGTAGGGGCCCTCGCCGCCGTCGACCTCGAGCGTGTGGGCGAAGTCCGCTCCGACCGCCGCCTGCGGGATCTCGCCGCAACCGACCGCGAGCGCACCAGGCCCGGTCGTGGTGCCGAGCTGGTAGTTGTACGGGGCGTCGAGGTCGCTGGTGCACGAGGCGACCAGCGCCGCCGAGGTCAGGATCAGGCCGTAAGCTCGCATGCTCGCTCCGCGGGGCCCCGGGATCTCGATCGCGGCGGGGCCCACGGCGCCGAGCGTATCACGAACCCGTCGCGGGCCGGCCGACGAGGGCGCAGACGTCGTCCGGCGCCTTCGGGATCGACGCGCTGAGGACCACCGGGCCGGTGGGTGTGCAGAGCACATCGTCTTCGATCCGGATGCCGCGGACGTCGGCGAACTGGGCGAGGCGCTCGCGGGACAGCGAGCCGTCGCGGACGAACGGGCCGCACAGCGTCTCGTCGCGGAGGATCGCGTCGACGAGGTAGAGGCCGGGCTCGATCGTGACGACCATGCCGGGCTCGAGCTCGCGATCGAGCCGCAGGTACCCGAGGCCGAACTGCGAGTGCCGCGAGCGTCCGGGCGCGTAGCCGGCCCGATCGCCGAGGTCCTCCATGTCGTGCACGTCGAGGCCGAGGAGGTGGCCGACGCCGTGGGGGAACAGCATCGCATGCACGCCGCGCTCGACGAGGCCGTCGGGGTTGCCGTGGCAGATCCCGAGGTCGACCAGGCCGCGCGTCAGCACGCGGGCGGCCTCGAGGTGGACGTCGCGGTAGCGCACGCCGGGGCGCACCTTCGCGATCGCGGCCTCGTTGGCCGCGAGGACGAGCTCGTACAGCGCGCGCTGGGTCGGCGAGAACGATCCGGACACCGGCCACGTGCGGGTGACGTCGCTGGCCCAGCCGTCGTGCTCGGCTCCGGCGTCGGCGAGGAGCAGATCGCCGTCCGCGAGGCGGCGGTGGTACGTGTTGGCGTGCAGCACCTCGCCGTGCACGGTGACGATGCTGTTGTAGGCGCACTCGGTGCCGCGGGCGATGAACTCGGCCTCGATCGCGGCACGCACCTGGTGCTCGAGGATGCCGGGCCGCGTCGCCGCCATACCGGCCAGGTGTCCCGCGGCGGTGGCCTCGAGCGCGGTGCGGATCGCCGCGAGCGCGGCGTCGTCGTGGCACAGCCGCGCGGCGATCATCGCGTCGGCGAGCTCGAGGTCGACGGCGTCGAGGCTGCCGACCGCCGGCGTGGTGTCGTCGGGCCAGCGGCGATCGAGGCACGCCCGCTGCCGCGCGCACGTGTGCGGATCGAGCGAGGGCAGGGTCGCGAGGTGGTGGGCGCCGACCCGCAGGATCTCGTCGTGGAACTCGGGCAGCGGCCGCACGCGATCGACCCCGGTGCGGGCCGCGATCTCGGCGAAGTCGGGGACGTGGCCGTGCCACAGCGCGTCGTCGTCGCCCGGCGGCGGCACGAACAGCTCGGCACGATCGCCGGACAGCCACAGCACCGCGTCGGGCAAGGGCGCGCCGACGAGGTAGAGGAAGTGGCTGCCGCAGCGGTAGGGGTAGACGTTGGCGGCGTAGTTGCGGCCGCGCCAGCCGCCCGCGAACACCAGCGCGCCGCGTGAGCCGAGCCTCGCGGCCACGGTGGCGCGACGGCGGCGGAACACGGCGGCGCTCGGGGCGGAGGCGGGCTCGGGCATGGCCGCGCCACTGTAGCGCATCGGCGCCTTCGCATCGGCGCCGCGTATCGTCGCCGCGCGTCGGCGCCGGGCGCCGGCGGTGGCCAGCGCATTTGACAAGCTCGTGGGCCTCGGACGACGCTCGCCGCCGCAACGTCGTGGACACCGCCGGGTCATCGTCGACGCGCGCCTGGTCGCTCGGGCCCGTGCTCCAGCCCAACCGGCGCGTTCTCCTGATCCTCACCGTGCTCGCGGTGGTGACCCGGCTGTTGTGGGTGCTGCTGGTGCACCCGCCGGGCGACTACGTCTTCAGCGACATGCGCAAGTACCTCGAGCGCGCGACCGAGGTCGCGGAGCTCGGGATGGCGGTCGGACACCGCGAGTTCGCGTGGCAGGCGTGGGGCACCCACGTGCTCTTGTCGATCCCGCTGCGGCTGTTCGGCGTCGATCGACTCGACGCCGCCGCGGCGCTGTGGGGCCTGATGGCGGCCGCCGCCGTGCCGCTGTCGTACCTGCTGGCGGCGCGCGTGTGCACGCGCCCCAAGGTCCCGGAGTTCATCGGCATCGTCGTGCTCCTGTGGCACCCGAACGTGTCGAACGCGGGCTACTTCCTCAGCGAGACGCCGTTCCTGTGCTTCGCGCTCGCGTCGACCCTGGCGCTCGTGCGCACGCTGCAGACCGGCAAGGGGGCGCTGCTCGCCGGCTGTCTGTCGGCGATCGCGTTCGCGGTGCGGCCGCAGTCGGCGCTGTTCTTCTTGCTGGTCGCGGTCACGTGGCTCGTGAACCGAAGGCGGCTGCCCCATGTGCGGCCGCTCCAGCTCGGACTCATCGCCCTGCCGCTGCTCGGCATGCTGGCGTTCTCGGCGTGGCGCTTCCACGCGCACACCGGCTACTGGGCCGGCGTCGCCGAGAACGCCAACATGAACCTCACCGCGGGGCGCTGCCACAACATCGTGACGCAGGCCTACCGCACCGAGGCCGAGATGCGCCGCGCGGTGAACCGCGAGAACACCAACGACGGCCGCCGCGTCAGCCTGCCGAACTTCCGCCTGGCGTGGAAGCTGCCGTCGTGGCACCCGATGGCGCTGCGGCCGGTGCTCGGCGAGGAGAGCGTGCGGTTCGTCGGCTACATCGGCGATCCCGAGATCCACCGCGAGATCCGCAGGCAGTGCTACGCGAAGAGCGGCGTCTGGCAGCAGATCCGCATGAGCTTCGTCAACGTGATGCTGACGTGGTTCGTCGATCGGCAGTGGCCCGAGATGGAGAAGGGCCGCGAGATCTTCCTGCCCATCGTCGACGTCTACAGCGTGCTGTTCCAGATCGTCATCTGGGCCCCGTCGATGCTCGGCATGGGCCTGGGGGTGTGGTGGATCCGCCGCCGCCCCGCGCTCACCCTCGTCGCCTGGCAGATCGTCAACTCGATTGTGGTCGCGGCGATCTTCTTCGGCACGATCCGCCTGCGCACGCCGTACGATCCCTACGCGTTCATCCTGGCGGTCGAGGGCGTGCTCTGGGCGAGCCCCCGCATCCGGGCCTGGCGGGCGCGCCGACGGGCCGCGAAGCCCGCCGCCGCGGGGTAGACCCAAGGGCGGTTGTGTGGCAAAAGCGCGCCGTCCTCGCTTGCCATGATCGTGCACATCGACGTCGAGCGGCCCGCACCGCGGCTGCTCAAGCCCGCGATCGACGCGCTGCGCGACGACGGCGTGATCATCTATCCGACGGACACGGGCTACGCGTTCGGCTGCGCGCTGTCGTCGTCGAAGGGCATCACGATCCTGCGGCGCCTGAAGGGCATCCACGAGAAGCACCCCAAGCCGCTGACGATGCTGGTGCGCGACCTGGCCGAGATGGCCCGCTACGGCCACGTCGGCAACCAGGTGTTCCGCATCATCCGGCGGCTGCTGCCGGGGCCGTACACGATGGTGCTGCGCGCGACGTCCGAGGTGCCGCGCGCGATGAAGAACCGCAACCACGAGGTCGGCATGCGCGTGCCCGACCACGCGGTGTGCCGCATGCTCGTCGAGCTCCTCGACGAGCCGCTGCTGACCGGCTCGGTGACACCCGCCGAGTCCAAGGGCGAGTCCGAAGCGCAGCTCGAGGACCCGGACGACTACGAGCGCCGCTACGCCCGCGACGTGGCCGTGATCGTCGACGGCGGCGCGATGCACCCCGATCCGTCGACGGTCCTGCGGCTGGTCGACGACGTCGTCGAGGTGCTCCGCGAGGGCAAGGGCGCCCTGCCGCAGTGATCCGCGGGGGCCCGGCGCACCCCGGGCCGGCCTGTGGTATCGCCGCTTCGCCATGCGGCTCTCAGTCCCGAAGTTCCAGTTCCGCTTCGTGCCGGCGCTCGGCAACGTCATCCACCCCGGCAACTTCCACCCGGTCGGCACGCAGGTGGCGGCCCAGGCGATGATCGATCGCGCGAGGATCGAGCCCGCCCCGGCGCGCGGCTCGGGCGGCAACTGGCTCGTCGTCGGCGGCTCGGGCGGCTTCGGCAGCGCGGCGCGGGTCGTGCTCGGCATGCGCCGCGGCGCGCACACGCTGAACGTGTCCTACGACGCGCAGCCCAACCCCGAGAGCAGCAACAAGATCCGCAAGCTCGGCTCGCCCGGCTTCCACCGCAACCTCGCGATCGAGCGGGCGCTGTCGGCCGCGGGGCTGGTGGCGCGCAGCGTGGACGGCGACGCGTTCGATCCCGCGGTGCAGCGCCGCGCGATCGATGCGATCCAGGAGCACTTCGACGGCCGCCTCGACGGCGTGATCTGGGCGCTCGCGGCCCCGCGGGCGATCGACCCGCGCACCGGCGCCGCTGTGAACAGCGCCCTGCGACCGCTCGGCAAGCCCGTCAGCATCAAGACCTTCGGCGGCCGCGAGGGCGACGGCGGCTCGGTGATCTCGACGCTCGAGCTGGCGCCCGGTACCCCCGAGGAGGCGATCGCGACCATCTACGTGATGGGCGGCGGCATCGTGAGCACGTGGGTGAACGCGCTGCGCGACGCCGACGTGCTCGCGCCCGGCTTCACGGTGCTGACGGTGAGCTACCGCGGCAACGTCCTCAACGAGGGCACCTACCGCAAGGGCTTGATCGGCCTGGCCAAGGCCGACCTCGAGTTCCACACGCGGGCCCTGGACGCCCAGCTGCGCACGGCTGTGGGCGGCCGGGCGCTGGCGGTCGAGGGGCCGGCGGTGGTCACCGAGGCGTCGGGCGGCATCCCCGGCGTGTCGCTGTACATGGCCGAGATCCTCGACGTGATGGGCGAGACCTTCGAGGATCCGCTCGCGTCGATGACCCGCATGTTCGATCAACACTTCGGCGAGCAAGGCCCCACGCTCGACGGCGAAGGCCTGCTGCGCATGGACGATCGCGAGCTCGCGCCCGAGGTGCAGGCCGAGGTCGCGCGGAGATTCGAGGCGGCGGTGCCGGGCTCGCGCTTCGACGACGCGCTGTATGATCGGTTCATGACCGAGTACGGGCGCACGCGGGGGTTCGAGATCCCGGGCGTGGACTACGAGGCGGAGTTCGACACGGACGAGGTCTGCGCGGTGTGAGGTGGTCTGAGGTCGGGGGGCAGCCCCACGGCCGGTGCGGGTCGGATCGCCCCCGGCGCGTCGTTCTGAACGATCCTCGGGATGGCCGGATCGATTCCGGGGCATCCTGCACATCAGGACGGGCGTGGGACGTTCGGAGACCAGCGAGGAGGGGCGGCGGGGCTTGGGTGTGGTGGGGGCGGTGGCCGCCCTCGTCGGTTTCCACGCTGCGGCGGTGCTCGTGGCGGTGGGCCTGCTCGCGGCCGCCGTGCTGATGTTCGCGACGCTGCCTGCGGAGGCGGCCAAGGCGTGGGTCATCGTCGCCGCGGCGATGATCGTGGCGGGCTTCGTGGTGCTGTGGTCCATCCTGCCGCGGTTCGATCGCTTCGAACCGCCGGGGCCCGAGCTGCTCGAGACCGACGCGCCGCTGCTCTTCGGCGAGCTGCGCGAGCTCGCGGCGGCGACGGATCAGGCGATGCCGTCGCACGTCTACCTGTGCCGCGACGCCAACGCCTTCGTCACCGAGCGGGGCGGCATCATGGGCATCGGCTCGCGGCGCGTGCTCGGGCTCGGGTTGCCGTTGCTCGCGACGCTCACCGTCGACGAGGTGCGCGCGGTGATCGCCCACGAGCTCGGCCACTTCCACGGCGGTGACACCAAGGTCGGTCCGTGGCTCTACCAGGTGCGGTACGGGCTCCTGCGCACGATCGCGAACCTCCATCACACGGCGAAGTACGTCGGCGAGGACTTCGGCCCGTTCGCCGCCGTGCTCGGCTTCGTGAGCATGCCGTTCGAGCGCTTCACCGAGGCGTTCCTGCGCGGCACCGCGGGGCTGTCTCGCGCGCAGGAGTGGCGGGCGGACGCGCTGGCGGTGCGGCACGTGGGGTCGGAGCCCATGGCGGGCGCGCTCGAGAAGATCGACCGGCTCTCGATTCCGTTCCTCCAGTTCGTGTCGTCGCACGTCGAGCCGCTGGTCGAGCGCGGCCGACGTCCGCCGATCGTCGAGGGCTTCCGCGAATTCCTCGCGCTGCGGGCCGCGGCGCCGTCGGGCGCGGATGACCTCGTGATCGAATCGGTGGACGAGGTCGATCCGTACGACACCCATCCTCCGCTCGCCGAGCGCGTCGCCCGGGCCCGCGAACGCGCGGTGACCCCCGCGGAGCCGGATGCACGGCCCGCGAGCGTACTCGTGCGCGACCTCGATTGGGTCGAGCGCAAGCTGCTGCACCACGGACGCGGTGTTCGCGACGAGCTCGAGCCGGTCGCGTGGACCGACGCGGGCGGGGTGCACCTCGCCCGCTGGCGCGAGGTCGTCGCACGCGAGGCCCAAGCGATGGCGGGGGTCTCGATGGATCGGATTCCCCGCGGTCCCGCCATGCGGGAGCACGAGGAGGCCCGGTGCGGTCGCCGGCTCGTGGAGGTCTCCGACGCGATCCTCGTCTTCCGACTGGGCGAGCGGTGGAGCGCCGGGATCATCGTCGCGTTGGTCGATCTCGGTTGGACGTTGTCCGTCGGATTGGGCGCGCCCGTCGTGCTGCGCTGGGGCGAGCTCGAGTTCCAGCCGCGGCGCGAGGTGGCGGCGTGGTTGTGCGGCGACACCACCGCGGAACAATGGAGCGCGCGGGCGCTGCAGATCGGGCTGGCGGGCGTCGACCTCGGCGCTCCCGTGCAGACGATGGGCGCGCCGACGTCCTGACACCGCAGCGCGTCCGAATCGGCTCACGCCGATCCTCGCATTCGACCGCGGCCGCTCACGGCCCGGCGCGCGCATCGCTGCGCCGGGCCTGCGCCGATCCGCCGCCGTCGCGCCGTCGAGTGGGTGCAGCGTCGCCGATGCGGCGCGCGGAGCCCTCGATGACACGCATGCATTCCTTCTCGGCGAGGCTGGCGGTCTCCGTCGGCGCCGCGGCCTGCGGCGATGACCCTGTCGGCGCGACGGCCTCGGCCACGGACGGCTCGGGCAGCACGATCACGTCGCCCGTCACCGCGTCGGACGACACGCAGTCCAGCGGCGACGGCACGATCAAGCTCGACTCGCTCGTCGACACCACCGGGGGCCCCACGGGCTGCGCGACGGACGGCGATTGTGTCGAGATCGACCTCCTGTTCGTCATCGACAACTCGGGCACGATGGGCGAGGAGCAGCTCAACCTCGCGAAGAACTTCCCGCTGCTCATCCAGCAGCTCGAGGCGCTGACCGATGCTGCCGGCCAGCCGGTGCATCCGAGCGTCAATGTCATGGTCACGACGTCGGACTTCGGGCACCCGCTGTGCACGCAGTTCCAGAAGGACGACTACGAGCCGCGCCGGGGCGCGCCGGTGTACGAGGGCTGCAACGCCCGGATCAATCGATTCAGCGGCTTCGGCACTCATCCGCTCGTCCTCGAGGAGGCGTGCACGACCAACTGTCCAGCCGATCTCGTCCCGTCGGATCAGTTCATCCACTTCGACGCCAACGGCTCCAATGTGCCGCTCGACAAGGTCGGACAGGCGTTGTCGTGCATCGGACCCCAGGGCATCGACGGGTGCGGCTACGAGGCGCCGCTCGAGTCGATGTTGCAGGCGATCAACCCGCAGGCGTGCTGGAACGACCCGTCGCGCGAGGATTGTGCCGTCGATCCAGAATGGGGCCAGTTCAACAAGCCATTCCTCCGCGACGGGGCGCTGCTGGCGATCGCCATGGTCACCGACGAGGCCGACTGCTCGGTCGAGGCGCCCGGCGGCTTCACGTACTTCACCAATTCCGAGAACGATCAGTACTGGGAGATCGACCCCGATACCGATCAGCCGGCGGTCTCCTCGGCGGTGTGCTGGAACGGGGGTGTGAGCTGCACCGGCCCCGATTCCACGGGTGCCTATACCGATTGCGTCTCGACCGACAACGGCGTGCTGCACCCGACCGACCGCTACATCTCGTATCTGCGGTACCTCGTCGAGGAGCAGGACAAGGACGTCGTCATGCTCGGCATCTTCGGGGTGCCCGAGGTCACGGCGCACAGCGACTCGCCGCCGTTCGAGCCCACGGCCGGAGGCGTCTACGCGCTGCAGAATCGCGCGTGGACCGAGGCCGACCTCACGCCTGTCGAGGTCGACGCCAACGTGACGGTCGCGGACAAGGTCTGGGAGTTCGGCAACATCGCGCCGGGCTGCCGCAACGAGAACGGCAGCGCGATCTTCCCGACGCGCGCGCAGGAGGTCTGCGAGAGCCTCAACATCCCGGACGATCCGTCGACGCCGGCCCTCGACGAGAGCGCGCCGCGGTGCTGCATCGAGTCGATCTGCGACGACGACTTCAGCCCCGCGATCAAGTGCCTCACGGGGGCGATCTCGTCGTTGATCCCGCCGGCGGGGTGAAGCGT
>LNFB01000093.1 GCA_001464385.1 Deltaproteobacteria bacterium Ga0077550
CGGAGCAGCTCGTGTGGGCTGCCGGCAACGCCCCTTGCTCGGACCAGTCGGCCACCGCGCCCGCGCGCACGCAGGACTGGACCGCGGTTTGACCGGAACCAAGTCCCGCGCCGTGTGACCATGTCCGCCGATGGCTACGGACAATGATTCCCGAGCACGGCTGCGCACGCACGCGCAAGAACTCTGCCTGAGGATGGACCTCGACGACCTGATGCGGTGGAGCCGTATCGGTCACAACTTCATCCTCGGCACCCACCGCGACATCGCTCGATACGCAGCGCTCGGCTTGTGCAGTCCGCCCACGGGCCCCGACGACGGCGCAACCGCGCCTCGCTGGCTCGGATTCTTGTCACCGCTCGGGGAGGCCGTGGCTCCCCCACGGCGACGGGCTCCGCGCGACCGGGCCCATGCTCGGCACCTTCCTGTGGGCATGGGAAGCCGCGATGGGCTCGTGCTTCCACTTCGAGCTGTCCGCACGCCTGCTCGCGCAGGTCCGGTTCGCGCGCGAGAGCATCGATCTCGACCTCGGCGCGCGCGATGGCCTGCTCCCGCTCTTGTTCCGACACTGGCCGTTCACCGACGACGAGAAGGACTTCCTCCCGAAGTGCAACGCGCTGCGAAACAAGATCATCCACTGCGAGCCAGACGCGCTCTACAGGATCGTGAATAAGATCGACCCGTCGTTCATGCCGCCGCCCCACGTGCGGAGCTTGACCTTGGACGAACACGCATCTGGTTCGGAAATCCTCGCCGCCATCACGACCCATGACGGGAGCGTCGCCGTCAACAGCACTACGACGCGAGATCAAGGGTTCTCAGGCTGGATGATGGAGGCCGCCAGCAACGGCACGTTCGCCAAGGCGGTGGAGATCCTCGGCCGCGGCATCGCGATCCTGCGCTCGAAGGGCGAGGCTGCGGCCGAAGGCTAACGCCGCAGGCGTCACAGGTCGCAGGCTCGAACAGGTCGCGGCTGAACTCCGTCGCCTTGCCGGCTTCCGCAACCCGATGTTAGACCGCATCTGGCTGCCACTGCCCGCGGACGCGAGTTCGGGGTTCGAGCGTGGAGGACAGTGGGCGGTCGCTACTCCAGCGACTGCTCCTCAGACAATACCATGCAGTCGGTCACTTCGCCGCCGCTGCACCGGTCGCAATCTCGGAGCTCGCGCTTGGCCTCGGCCGCGGCAGCGATCACGCAGCGATCGTACCCGCGGCCGGACAGGTTGGCGCACGTGCGGTCCTTCTCAATCTTGCGGATCGTGGCGAGGTTCAGCGTCCTGCAACGGCGCTGAAGCTCGGCGTCGGTCTCAGCGTTGCGCTCCCGCACCGCCGACCGCTCGACGGGGACCAGAAACAGAGCGCCGA
This sequence comes from Deltaproteobacteria bacterium Ga0077550, assembly GCA_001464385.1. GTDB lineage: Bacteria > Myxococcota_A > Polyangia > Nannocystales > Nannocystaceae > Xiheibacterium > Xiheibacterium aquaticum. Next base: position 1,363 of record LNFB01000093.1, read on the forward strand.
CCACCGCGGCGGCAACGACGACGACCGCGACGACGACGACCATCGTCGGGTACGGTTTCTGCTGCGCCACACGGGCAGACTACCCAAGCTCCGTGAGACGCGCACTTCTCCACGCTCGGAGTTCGCCCGAGGCACCACCGGAGGGATCCCAAGCTCCAGCGAATGGACCAGGAGCATGGGTCGAGCTCCGGGACGGCCGGCGAGCTGCAACGCCCTCACCGCCTGCCATGACCCCGCGAACCACGCGAAAAAGGGCCCGTAGGCCCCCTCTGCTGCTCTTCCAACTGGTCGGGGCGAGAGGATTTGAACCTCCGACCTTTCGGTCCCGAACCGAACGCGCTACCAAACTGCGCTACGCCCCGATGTGAGGCCGCGGTATGTACCGCCCGCGCCGCGCCCCGTCAATCAGCGCGTTGCGCGCTGTCACCTCCGCGCTCCGCGGCCCGCCTCGGCCGGACCCACGCGCCGCCACGCCCACGCCACGCCCCCGTCAGTAGCTGTACGTGAACGTGAAGGGGACGCAGGCGGCGTCCGGGGCGTCGACGATGATGTCGATCGAGGCGTTCTCGTAGCCGCCGTTGCAGTCGAGGGTCATCGCGACCGTGCCGGTGCCGCAGCAGCGGTCGCCGTTGGGCTCGCCCTGCGTGCACGTCGCCTGGGTGCCGCCGGCCGAGCAGTTCGGCAGCAGGCAGAACTCGAGGTCGGCGCCCTCGGTGAAGGTGACCGACGGCTGGGCGTCGCCGTTGCCGCAGGCGTCGGACCACTGCCCTTGGAAGTAGAACCAGTCGGGGCTCGTCGCGGCGTCGACGACCGCGCTGTGCTCGAGCGTGCCGCCGTCGCAGGCGAGATCGCCGAGCGGCACAGAGTCCTCGTAGTCCTGGTTCGACTCGTCGTCCTCCTCGCAGGGCCCGACGCCGACCTCCGCGGACCCGCTCGACTCCACCGCGGTGGGATCCGTGCTGCTGCCGTCGACGCCCGTCGTCCCCGAGGGATCCGTCGCATCGGTCGGGTTCGTCGGGTCACTCGGGTCCGTCGGATCCGTCGGGTCACTCGGGTCCGTCGGATCCGTCGGGTCACTCGGGTCGCTCGGATCACTCGCGCCGGATCCCTCCGCCGAAACCCCACCCGACCCGTCGTCGGATCCCCGCGTCACTCCGCCCGTCGCGTCGCCGTCACCGTCCCCCTCACCGTCACCCGCGCCCTGGCTGGCGTTCGCGACCGTGCTCGACTCGACCGGCGATCCGGTGCAGCCGGGCGCGGCGAACCCCACCAGCACCAGCACCAACATCGAGGCGCGCGTCATCGCGAACGACGCTAGCAGCGCCCGCCCGAACCGGCAACGCCGACACCGCCCCCGACGGGGCGACAACCCGAGTCAGCCCGACGCGCCGTCGGGCCCGAGCTTGCTGCGCAGCCGCTCCTTCACCCGCTCGAAGCGCTTGCGCAGCTTGGCCGCGGCCTTGTCGTGGTCCTCGTCGGGGTCGTCGCACATCACCCGCGCGATGTCGCGCCACGACATGCGCCGATCGACGCGCAAGACCAGCAGCGTGCGGTCGTCCTCGTCGAGGGTCGAGCGCAGCAGCTCGAGCCGGCGCTTCATGTCGCTGCGCATGTACGCGACCGTCGTCGTGCGCACCGCCGCGGCCTGCTGGGCGACCTCGGGGGCCTCCGACATCGCCACCACGTGCCGACGGTGCCCCTGCCGATACGCCTCGCGCACGAGGTTGCGGGCGATCGCGTAGGACCACGTGCGGAAGCTGCTCTCCCAACGGAACGACGGCAACGCGCGCCACAGCTTCTCGCACAGCTCCGAGAACATCTCCTCGGCGTCGTCGGCCGTGCGCGCGAGCGCGAAGAGGTACCCGAGCAGCTCGCCGCCGTAGCCCTCGATCGCGCGGGTCGTCGCGGCCGCGGGGCCCGCCGTCTCGGCGAGCGTGCGGATCTCGTCCTCGAGCGCCTTGGTGCGGCGCTCGTCCTCCGCCAGGCGTGCTGCCCGTTGGGAATCCTCGGGGGCGCCGGTCATCGCGACGACGATGATACGCTCCGCCCCCAATGGGCGACAAGACCAGCGACACGGGCACCGGCAAGACCAGCGACAAGGCCGTCGACAAGACCATCAGCTTCGTCCGCTCGCTGTGCCAGGGCGCCATCGAAGAGGAGGTGATCCTCCCCTACCCCGCGCTGTCCGAGACCGAGCGCGACACGCTCCGCGCGGTCGTCGGATCCGTCGACGAGCTCCTCGGTCCGCGCGCCGAGGACTTCCGCCACTGGGACGCGGCCGGCGAGCTGCCCGCGTCGTTCCTCGAGGAGCTGCGCAACTTCGGCCTGTTCGGCCTCGTGATCCCCGAGGAACACGGCGGCATGGGCATGCACGCGGCCGCGTACTCGCGCACGCTGCAGCAGGTCGCGCGCCACGACGCGTCGGTCGCGGTCACGATCGGCGCGCACAGCTCGATCGGCATGCGTGGCCTGCTGCTCTACGGCACCGACGAGCAGAAGGCCAAGTGGATGCCCAAGCTCGCCACAGGCGAGATGATCGCGGCGTTCTGCCTGACCGAGCCCGGCGCGGGATCCGACGCGGCGTCGATCCGCACCACCGCGGTCAAGGACGGCGACGACTGGGTGATCAACGGCAGCAAGCTGTGGATCACCAACGGCGGCATCGCCGACTTCTTCACGGTCTTCGCGAAGACCGGCGGCGCCGACGAGCGCGGCAAGCTGTCGGGCTTCGTCGTCACCCGCGACATGCCGGGCGTCAGCATCGGACCCCACGAGGACAAGATGGGGCTGCGGGCCTCGTCGACGACGTCGGTGTACTTCGACAACGTCCGCGTCCCCGCGTTCAACCTCCTCGGGCCCGAGCACGCCGGCTTCAAGGTCGCGATGCACATCCTCAACAACGGGCGCACCGGCCTGGGCGGCGGCGCGGTCGGGGCGATGAAGCGGCTCGTCGAGGCCGCCTCCAAGCAGGCGAAGACCCGCCAGCAGTTCGGCCGCCCGATCGCCGAGTTCGGCCTGGTCAAGCAGAAGCTCGGGCAGATGGTCGTCGACTGCTACGCCGCCGAGTCGGTGGTCAACCTCGTCGCCGGCATCATCGACCAGGGCTACGAGGAGTACGCGATCGAGGCCGCGATCTCGAAGGTCTTCGCCAGCGAGGCGCTGTGGCGCACCGCCGACGAGGCGCTGCAGATCGCCGGCGGCAACGGCTTCATGCGGGATTACCCGTACGAGCGGGTGGTCCGCGACAGCCGCATCAACCGCATCTTCGAGGGCACCAACGAGGTGCTGCGGCTGTTCATCGCGCTGTCGGCGATGAACGACGTCGGCACAGAGCTTAAGGAGCTCGCGTCGAGCCTGCGCGGCGTGTTCGACGATCCGATCAAGGGCTTCGGCGTCATGTCGGCGTACGCCCTGCGCCGCGCCGCGCTCGCCACCGGGATCCGCCGGGCCAAGTCGGCGTTCACCAAGATCGAGCCGTCGGTCGCCCCGGCCGCGCAGATCTTCGCGGTGTGCACCCGCGATCTGGCGACCGCCGCCGATCGGATCCTGCGCAAGCACGGCAAGCACATCATCGGCAAGCAGTTCGCGTCGAGCCGCCTCGCCGACATCATGATCGACATGTTCGTGCTCGCCGCGATCATCTCGCGGGTCAACGCCGCGGTGGTCGCCTCGGGCACCCAGGGCGCCGCCAAGGAGCTGGAGATCCTGAACGTGTTCGCCGGCCAGGCCCGCCGCCGCATCCGCGCCAACTTCGAGCGGATCGACGACAACGACGACGAGCTCATCAAGGGCCTCGCCGACGACGCCGTGGCGCGCGAGGGCTACGGCTGGGACAACCTGTGAGCGTCACGCCGCACGGCCACTTCACGCTGCGCGGCTGGGCCCCATCTCCCGCATCTTGACCGCGAGATCGAAGTCGAGGCTCGAGACGATCGCCTCCAGGTTCGCGAGGCGCTGCTCGACCTCGGGGGAGCTGGGGGCCGGCAGCGCCGGGCGGGGCGCCGGCTGGCGCAGCGCGGCCATCTGCGTGCGGTGATCGAGCACGCGCTGGATCAGCCACGCGGTGAAGACGAAGGGGGTGGCGACGATGCACACGACGGCGAACATGGATACGAACTCCCAAAGTCGCCCGCCGGCGGGGTGCCGCGGGAGGCAAGGCCTACCGAAGCTGACGGACGGGCATTCCGCCGGACACCGCGGCGCCCTCGGCGATGCGGATCCGCACGGTTTTTGCGCCCCGCGCCGACACCCCCGGGGTGTTAGCGTGCCGCCGCCACGCTCGATGGGTGTGGCGACGGAACCAGGGGTCATGCGCGTGCGTTCTACGAAATTCATCCTCGGTGCCCTGTTCGTGCTCTCGGTCCTGTCATGCCGGGGCAAGAAGGACGGTCCCCTCGCCATGATCGATCCCGACGACGCCGCGCCCCCCGTGCGCACCGGTGACGAGCCCGGCCTCACGATCACGCTCGGCCACGCCGACGCCGACGGCGGCAAGGCGGCGCGACCCAAGCTCGCCGAGGCGACGGTGCTCGGCGAGGCCGACACCGCGAAGGTGCTCGCGCGCCTGCCCAAGCTCCCCGCATCGCCCGACGACACCAAGGACTTCGCGATGCGCCCGGGCTCGGCGCCTCCGCCCACGACCGGCGCCACCGTGCTCGGCGCCTTCCCGCCCAAGGCCAGCCCACCGGCCGTCGCCGCGCGCCCGAGCGGGCCGCTCGAGGTGACCCGCTTCGCCCCCGAGGGCGCGGTGCCCATGGCGCCGCACGTGTCGATCAGCTTCTCGCAGCCGATGGTCGAGGTCACGTCGGTCGCGGAGCTCGCGGCCAAGGACGTGCCGGTGAAGCTGTCGCCCACGCCCGCCGGCAAGTGGCGCTGGGTCGGCGCGAAGACGCTGATGTTCGAGCCGGCCGAGCGCCTGCCGATGGCGACGCGCTACCGCGTCGAGATCCCCGCGGGCACGCGCTCCGCAGTGGGCACCAAGACCGCGAAGGCGACGGCGTTCGACTTCCAGACCCCGCCACCGACGGTGAAGCAGCTCTATCCCCAGGGCCAGCCCACCCGACTGCGACCGGTGATCTTCGTCGAGTTCGATCAGGCGATCGACCCCGCGAAGGTCGCGCCGATGATCGAGCTCGGCGTCGGTCGCAAGGGCCGCGCGGTGCGCCTCGCGAAGCCCGAGGAGATCGCCGGCGACGAGGTCGTCCGCACCCTCGCCGAGCAGGCGATGAAGGATCGCTGGCTCGCGGTGGTTCCCGTGGACGCGCTGCCGAGCGACAGCCGCGTGCAGATCACCCTGGGCCCCAAGGTGCCGTCGGCCGAGGGCCCCGAGCTCAGCGCCGCCGCCGAACGCTTCGAGTTCAGCACCTACGGCCCGATGCGGATCGCGGCGCACCGCTGCGGTTACGACGGCAACTGCCCGCCCGACCAGCCCTTCGAGATCGAGTTCACCAACCCCATCGACCCCAAGAAGTTCGACGCGGCGATGGTGAAGGCCGAGCCCGCGATCGACGACATGCGCGTCGAGGTGTGGGGCCAGAACATGGTCGTCAGCGGCCGCACCAAGGGCCGCACCAAGTACCAGGTCACGGTGTCGGAGACGGTGCCGGACATGTTCGGGCAGCGCCTGGGCAAGGCCGACACGCTGACGTTCCGCGTCGGCGCGGCGCCCGAGTCGTTGTCGGCGCAGGGCTCGGGCCTCGTGGTCCTCGATCCCGCCGCCGGGCCCGAGTTCGCGGTCTACTCGACCAACCACAAGAAACTCCGCGTGCGCGCGTACACGGTCGACCCCGACGACTGGCGCGACTACCTCGCGATGATCGAGCGGATCGGCCGCGACTCCCGCGACGTGAAGCCGCCGGGCACCCGCGCGTTCGACAAGGAGATCGACGTGCGTCGCGACGACGATGCGATGGTCGAGACGCTCGTCGATCTGCGACCCGCGCTGAAGGGCGGCCTCGGTCACGTCATCGTGATCGTCGAGCCGCCGGGCAAGCCCAAGGAGCCGTGGATGCAGCAGCGCGTGGTCGCGTGGGTGCAGGCCACCAAGCTGGGCCTGTCGGCGCACGTCGACGGCGAGCAGATGCTGGTGTGGACGACGTCGCTCGACGGCGGCAAGCCCGAGGCCGGCGTCGCGGTCGAGCTCGGCGGCGGCACCAAGGCCGACAGCGACAAGGACGGCCTGGCGCGCCTCGTGCTGCCCGGCAAGGCCGCGCCGGTCGTCGTCGCGCGCAAGGGCAACGACGTCGCGTTCCTCCCCGAGGCGGTGTGGTGGTGGTCGGCCGGCGACGGCTCGTGGAAGAAGTCGACCCGCGGCGACGAGCTGCACTGGTACGTCTTCGACGATCGCCACCTGTATCGCCCCGGCGAGGAGGTCCACGTCAAGGGCTGGATCCGCAACGTGCAGGGCGACAAGGGCGGCGACGTCACGGCGGCCGCGGGCCTGCGCGACGTCGCGTACACGCTCACCGACTCGCAGGGCAACAAGATCAAGTCGGGCACGCTGACGCTCAACGCGTTCGGGGCGTTCGACACCGTGCTCGCCCTGCCCAAGACGATGAACCTCGGCGGCGCGTCGCTGGTGCTCACCGCCAAGGGCGCGAAGAAGGGCCTGATGGGCGCGGAGTACTGGCACAGCTTCGACGTCCAGGAATTCCGCCGGCCCGAGTACGAGGTCACCACGGCGCTCGACGAGGGGCCGCACGTCGTCGGCGGCCGCGCCGTCGCCACCGTGAGCGCGAAGTACTACGCGGGCGGCGGGCTGCCCAACGCGGCGGTCGACTGGCGCGTCACCTCGATGCCGGGCAGCTACCAGCCGCCCGGCCACGATGGCTGGCTGTTCGGCAAGATCGAGCCGTGGTGGTGCTTCTGGCGCGGCTGGGGCCCGTACACGCCCGACCCGGCGCGGGAGCCGAAGTCGAGCACGTTCACCACGACCACGGACGGCGCCGGCGAGCACCGGCTCGCGATCGACTTCGTGTCGGTCAACCCCGCGCGGGCGATGAGCGTCACCGCCGAGGCCACCGTCACCGACGTCAACCGCCAGGCGTGGAGTTCGACGACGAGCACCGTCGTGCACCCCGCATCGCGCTACATCGGGCTCAAGAGCGAGCGCGCGTTCGTGCAGGCCGGCGAGGCGATCGAGATCGACGCCGTCGTCGCCGACATCGACGGCAAGCGGGCGATCGGTGCCCCGGTCGCCCTGCGCGCGGTCCGACTCGAGTGGCAGCAGGAGAAGGGCGAGTCCGTCGAGAAGGAGCTCGACCCGCAGACCTGCGAGAAGAAGAGCGCGGCGGATCCGGTCCGCTGCAGCTTCACCGCGGCCAAGGGCGGCAGCTATCGCATCGTCGCGACCACGACCGACGACGAGGGGCGCATCAACCGCACCGAGTTCGAGCTCTGGGTGGCGGGCGGCGACCTGCCGGCGCCGCGCGACGTGGCCCAGGAGCAGGTGCTGCTGATCCCCGACGCCGAGTCGTACGAGCCCGGCCAGACCGCGAAGATCGCCGTGTCGGCGCCGTGGCCGGACGCCGAGGGCCTCGTGACGCTGCGGCGCTCGGGCATCCTCGAGACCCGCCGGCTCCGGTTCACGGGGACGTCGAGCGTGATCGAGGTCCCGATCACCGACGCGCTCACGCCCAACGTCGTCGTGCAGGTCGACCTCGTCGGTAGCGCGGTGCGCAGGGGCCCGGACGGCAAGCCCGATCCCAAGCGGCCGCCGCGGGTCGCGTTCGCGAGCGGCAACGTGAGCCTGTCGATCCCGCCGCGGCAGCGCACGCTCGTGCTCGACGTCCGCCCCGGCGCGGCGAAGATCGAGCCCGGCGGCAAGACGACGGTCACCGTCGACGTCCGTGACACAGCGGGCAAGGCGATCGCGGACGCCGAGGTGGCGCTGGTCGTCGTCGACGAGTCCGTGCTCGCCCTGACCGGGTATCGCCTGCCCGACCCCTTGGCGGCGTTCTACTCGATGCGGGACGGTGGCGCGCGCGATCACTACCTGCGCGCGCAGGTGCTGCTCGCGACCGACACGACGATCGCCCTGGGCGGCCTCGGCGGCGACGGTGCGGCGCCTGGAGGTGGGGGCAAGCGGGCCGAGGCCAGCCTCGCGATGGCCGACGCGGCCCCGCCGGCGCCGCCCGAGTCGCCGAGCCCCGCGAGGTTCTCCCCCAAGGCCAAGGACAAGGGCGGCGAGGGCAAGGACGACGGCGGCGCGATCGCGATGCGCAGCAACTTCGACGCGCTCGCGCTGTTCACCCCGAGCGTGAAGACGGACGGCTCGGGCCACGCGAGCGTGCCGCTGAAGCTGCCCGACAACCTCACGCGCTACCGCATCATGGCGGTCGCGGTCGCGGGGACCAAGCAGTTCGGCGCGGGTGATGCCGCGATCACGGCCCGGCTCCCGCTGATGGTGCGGCCGTCGGCGCCGCGGTTCCTCAACTTCGGCGATCGCGTCGAGCTGCCGGTGGTCGTGCAGAACCAGACCGACGCGCCGATGACCGTCGACGTCGCCGTGCGGGCGCACAACGCCGAGCTCACCCGCGGCGCGGGTCGCCGCGTGCAGGTGCCCGCGAACGATCGCGTCGAGGTCCGCTTCCCGACCGCGGCCGCCTTCGCCGGCACCGCGCGCTTCCAGGTCGGCGCGGTGGCCAGCGGCACGAAGGCGTCCGACGCCGCGCAGTTCGAGCTGCCGGTGTGGACGCCCGCGACGACCGAGGCGTTTGCGACCTACGGGGAGCTCGACTCCGGCGCGGTGGCGCAGCCGGTCAAGGCCCCCGCCGGGGTGTTCCCGCAGTTCGGCGGGCTCGAGATCTCGACGACGTCGACGGCGGTCGCCGCGTTGACCGACGCGGTGCTGTACCTGGTCGCGTATCCGTTCGAGTGCTCGGAGCAGGTCGCGTCCCGCGTGCTCGCGATCGCGGCGCTGCGCGACGTGCTCGAGGCGTTCCGCGCCGAGGGCCTGCCGCCCGCGAAGGAGCTCGTCGCCGCGGTCGATCGCGACCTCGACAAGCTGAAGCGGATGCAGACCGACGACGGCGGGTTCTCGTTCTGGGGCCGCGGCTGGCCGTCGTGGCCGTACCTGACGATCCACGTGACGCACGCGCTCGAGCGCGCACGCCTCGAGGGCTTCAAGGTCGACAAGTCGATGCTCGAGACGGCGCGCACGTACCTGCGCGACGTCGAGAAGCACATCCCCGGCGACTACCCGGTGGAGGTCAAGCGCGCGATCCGGGCCTACGCCCTGTACGTGCTCGCGGTCGGCGGCTCGCCCGACGTCCGCAAGGCCCACGCGCTGCTCGACACGGCCGAGCTCGACAAGCACCCGCTCGAGCTGGTCGCGTGGCTGCTGCCGACGTTCGCGGGCGACCCCGACTCGCGCAAGACCGTCGCCGCGATCCACAAGCTGCTGCGCAGCAAGGTCAGCGAGACCGCCGCGGGCGCCCACTTCGCGACGTCGTACTCCGACGGCGCGCACCTGCTGCTGCACTCGGATCGCCGCGTCGACGCCATCCTGCTCGAGGGGCTCATCGCCTCGGATCCCAAGAGCGATCTGATCCCGAAGCTCGTCCGCGGGCTGCTCGATCACCGCGTCGCGGGCCGCTGGTCGAGCACACAGGAGAACGGCTTCGTGCTGGTCGGCCTCGATCGCTACTTCGACGTCTACGAGAAGGCGACGCCGGACTTCGTGGCCAAGGCGTGGCTCGGCAAGGACTACGCGGGCGACCACGCGTTCCGTGGGCGCACGACCGAGACCCACCGCATCGACATCCCGATGGACTGGCTCGCGGGATCCAAGGCCAAGGACGGGGCCGACCTGGTGCTGTCGAAGACGGGCGCCGGCCGGCTCTACTACCGCGTGGGGATGCGCTACGCCCCGCGCGACCTGAAGATGCCGGCGTACGACGCCGGGTTCGCGGTGACCCGCCGCTACGAGGCCGTCGACGATCCGGCCGACGTGCGCCGCGACGACGACGGCACGTGGCGGATCAAGGCCGGCGCGCGCGTGCGCGTGCGGCTCGAGATGGTCGCCGAGGCGCGGCGCTACCACGTCGCGCTGGTCGACCCGCTCCCCGCGGGCCTCGAGCCTGTCAACCCCGCGCTCGCGACCTCGGGCGCGCTGCCCAGCGATCCCAAGGGCGATGGAGGCGGCGACCGCTGGTGGTGGTGGTGGCGGACCTGGTACGAGCACCAGAACCTCCGCGACGAGCGGGTCGAGGCCTTCACCTCGCTGCTCTGGGAGGGCGTCCACGACTACGACTACGTCGCGCGGGCCACGACGCCGGGCGAGTTCGTCGTGCCGCCGCCGAAGGCCGAGGAGATGTATCACCCCGAGACGTTCGGCCGCGGCGCGAGCGATCGCGTCATCGTAGAGTGATGGGTGGAGTGACGGGGTGGTTCCCCCCCGCCGCGACGCGGGTGGGAACCTTCGCACACCGTCGGGCGAAGCTCCGCGTGGGGGGGGCGAGGACGCGGCCGGATCGGCCGCGGCGGCCCTCCGCATCCACGGAGCTTCCATGCGACGCACGTTCTCCTCGGCCCTCGCAATCGCGGCCCTCGTCCTGTGCATTCCGGCCTGTACGCCGGCCTCCAGCGACGATCCCGAGACCTGGGAGTTCCCGGCCTGGGGCACCAAGGGCGATCAGATCGGCACCGCGCTGACCGTGACGCACGACGCGTCGGCCCAGGTGTTCGATGGCTACAACCGGGTCGTCGACGCGGCGATCCGTAGGAATTGCGTACTGCCCGAGGACGGCGGGCTCGCGGTCGCGGACTTCCGCGCTGGCGGGGACGTGATCGACACCGAGCTGCAGTACCTGAGCAGCCGCAAGCAGCTCGAGCAGGCGCTCGACATCGACGCGCAGGCCAAGCTCGCCCTCGGGCCGCTGTCGGGCTCGGGCCAGGTCGGCCTGGGGCAGTCGTTCCGCAGCTCGGATCGCACGGTGTCGATCCTGCTGCGATCGCGGCACGTGTACACCGTCATCAACCAGCAGGCCCACGAGCTCACCGACGGCGCGCTCGCGACCCTGCAGAGCGACCCGGCGCAGTTCATCCGCGAGTGCGGCACCGAGTACATCGCGGGCGTCGCCCACGGCGCCGAGCTGGTGATGCTGATCCAGATCGAGTCGAGCACGCTCGACAAGAAGCTGCAGGTCGAGTCGAAGCTCGCGGCCTCGGGCATCAAGGCCGGACCGGCGACGCTCGACGCCTCGCTCGGCAGCAAGTTCGCCAGCGCGCTGGCCGACGAGTCGGCGGAGGTCTCGGTGTTCGTGCAGTCGCGCGGCTTCGTGCCGTCGGTCGATCTCGCCGCGCTGTCGAAGCTCGACGGCGACGCGTTCGCGGTCGCGGCCGAGGCCCAGAAGCAGCTGCGTGCTTCCGTCGAGCTCGACAAGTGCCACGACCAGGGCGCCGCAGGCCCCGGGGCGTGCGGGGGCGCGCCGGCCCGCGGCTACCTCGCCAACGGCGCCCGCGTGGCGGTGCCGATGGGGATCCTCCGCCAGGAGTTCCAGCGCACCGGCAACTTCCCCAGCACGTCGGTCGTCGTCGACGCGATGCTCGCGTCGGCCCGCGCCGCGGACCAGGCCAACGCGGTGATCGAGGACTTCGCCGAGCTGTACGACGCGGTGCTGTCGATCCACGCCGACGAGGCCGGCGCGATGGTCGACGGCGGCCGCCCGTTCGATTTCGGCATCTACGACACGACCCCGGTGATGCGCGAGGACTTCACCTACGACGAGTGGACCGATCACGCCGCGGGTTGGGCCGAGACCTTCGATCCCGGAGGTGGCGAGGCGATCGATCGGCTGAGCGCCGCGCTGCAGCCGTGCTGGAGTCGCGCCGAGTTCGGGGACTTCAGCGACTGCGCGACCAAGCCCGGCCAGACCGACGACGGAAAGGCCCTGTTGGCGCTGTTCGCCGAGTACGACGAGGCCCGCGTGCGGCCGGTGTCGTACGCCAGCGCCGTGAACCCGACGACGCACGGCGACGCGCTGGGCTCGTGCCCGAAGGCGTGGCGGCTGCCGACCAAGGCCGAGGCGAGCCGGCTGTGGTACGCGATCGAGCGCAGCCCCGACGTCGCGGCCCCCACGGCGGACGACGGGATCCTGCAGGCCCACCGTGCCGCGTGGTACGAGGACGCGGGCCAGGACTGCGCGGCCGATGAAGGCGCGTACCTCGAGCGTCTCGCCGACGGCACCTTCCACACCGGCTGCTACGCCAGCGGCGGGGTGTTCTCGAGCTCGATGCGACTGCCCGCGCTGTGCGTGCCGAAGACGGGGCTGTGGGGCACGGCCGTGCCCAAGCTCCCGACGAACTAGACGCGACGGCGTCTCACCGCGGTGACGTCAGCACCGAGCGCAGGATGCCGCTCGGATCCAACAGCGCCTTGGCCCGCCGCCAGTCGTCGTAGCGCGCACCGTAGTGGGCGCGCCAGGCCGCGTCGTCGGGCTCGAACAGCCAGCCCGACAGGTAGCGCTTGCCGCCGATGCCGAGCAGCGCATCGTGGGCGCGGCGCAGGGCGTCGAGCGCGATGGGCTGGAACGGCGCGGGCACGCCCACGGGCAGGATCGCCAGGCCGACGATCGGGGCGACGGGCAGCATCACGAACGCGGGTCGCGGCACGTCGGCGACCGGCATGACGCGGTGGCCATCGCCGAGGAAGACCGGCAGCGTCGGGATCAGCTCGGGCAGCAGCGCCGTGGCGGCGTCGGCGGGCAGCGTGCACTCGAGCCACGGGTGGACCTGCTGCCACGCCCCGGTCGCGCGCATGAACTCGAAGCGCAGATCGTAGCGCGAAGCATACTCGACGCTGTCGCTGTCCTCGACGTGGAGGACCTCGCGGTGGTGCAGGCCGTGCAGCGGGTCGACGCTCGGCGCGTCGTCGTCGAACTCCATCGACACGTGCAGGCCGCCGAACCACCGGGCGAACGGGACGCGGCGCCCCTGTGGCCCGCGACGCACGCCCTGCAGCGCGGCCGAGGCGAAGCCCTCGAGGTGGACGCACCACGGCTCGGCCATGATGCGGCGCTCGTCGGCGATCATCGTCGCGAGGTCGTCGTAGAGCAGGCAGTGCGTGCGCGTGGTCCGGCCCAGCGGCCGCAGGCGCAGCTCGACCTCGCAGAGGAAGCCGAACTGTCCGAGCCCGCCGAGGACCGCATCGTAGACCTCGCGGCGATCCTGCGGACCGGCGACGACCTGTTCGCCCGCGCCGGTGACCGCGGTGAACGACTCGACCGACGAGACCGCGAAGCCGCGCTGGTGACTCGTGCTGCCGATGCCACCCGCCGACAGCGTCCCCCCGACGCTGAGCTCGAGGTTGAACGGCATCACCGCGGGCGCCAGCCCGTGGGCCGACGTGGCCGCGAGGAGCTGTCGCCACGACACCGCCGCGCCGCAGCGCGCGATGGCCCGCGCCGGATCGATGGTGATCCCGCCGAAGGCCCGCATGTCGACGCCGATCCCGCCCTGCGGCACCGCCTGGCCGCTCTGGCTGTAGCCGAGGGTTCGGGGGGTCAAGGCGACGGACTCGGCCCGCGCGAGCTCGACGAGGGCGCAGAGCGCATCGACGTGCTCGGGCCGCGCGACCGCGTGGGCACGCCCGACGACGAGGCCACCGAAGTCGCGCTCGACCTCCCGCGCCTCGGGCCCGTGCGCGACGGTGAGCCCGGGGATGGCGTGCAGCCGCCGCGACGCGGTCTCGGACAGGGGCGTGTCTTCGGTCATGGTCGAGCCCGGGGGTGTGCGACGCGCGTCAGGGCGCCGGCGCGTGGTGGGCGGTGTGCAGGTGCGTGGCGAAGCGGGCGAAGTATCCGAAGCAGCGCCGCACGAGCGCGACCGCGGCCTCGAAGTTGGCGTCGTCGAGGGGGATCGATCGGATCGCGTGGGCGCCGGCCTCGGTGAACATGTCGTGGTCCGACTCGACCTGCTCGTGCGAGCGCGCGAAGTACCGCAGGGGCCGGTCGTATCGCGCCCGCTCGAGCAGGCCGTTGACCCGGTAGAAGAACGTCGCGCCCACCGCCTCGAGCACGAGCGGGACGGTCAGGCGCAGGCGATCGTCGTCGGCGGAGAGGACCTCGGAGAGCATGGCGTACGACAGGTCGCGCGCCGCCCGGTGGTGCGCGGCGAACACCCACGGGACGTCGCGGACGCAGTCGAGCTCGATCATGTCGGTGGCGAACCACTGCTCGTGCCCGGAATCCTCGTCGCGGTGCCGCCCGGCGATCTCGCGCAGGTGCGGATCGACGATCCCCTCGTGCGACAGCCGAAGCATGTCCTGGAAGGCGAACACGTAGAAGTAGAGGTTCGGCGCGAAGCGGCGCAGGTCCTCGACGTCGCTCGACGCGTCGAGCATGCGCAGGAACGCGTGGTCGGAGAAGCCGCGGCGCTGATCATCGACCTCGCGCATCACGTCGGCCATGGTCTTGTTCGTCATCGTGCATCGACTCCAGCGGGTTCGAACGGGGACGCGATCGCCAAGGGCGGCCGCACGCAGTATGTCTCGGGCACGAGGTAGACGGTGACGTTGCTGCCGTCTGCGGTGTGCTTGAGGGACGCGTAGCTCTGGATGCCGACGCCGGCGCAGAGCGGGCGTGCGGCGAACGCGGGGATCGCCGACTCGTAGGCCGCGGTCGCGATGCCCACGCTGCGCAGGTACGCGCAGATGCGGTCGCTGGCCACTTGATCGTCGCGCGCGTACCCGCGGATCGGCACGTGCAGCGTCGCGGACGGTCGGGCCTCCCCCTGCACCCACGAGAAGCACGTGATGATCGGCTTGGCGTCGTAGGGGCCGTCGCCGCCCGTCATGCGCCGACAGAAGTCGCTCGCCTCGCCCGCGACGTAGCCGCGGCAATTCTTGAGCGCCTGCTCGATCCCGCGGCCATCGATGCCGTGGTGGCGGACGTAGACCTTCACGCGCGCGTGTCGGTCGGCGCTGAGATCGAGTCCGAAGTACTTGAGCTCGTCGGCCTCGTCGCGCGCCAGCACGTCGCGCAGCAGCGGCCACGCCTCGTCGATCCCGAGGCACAGCAACGCCTGCGCGACCCGCTGCGCGGCGCTCGGCACCCCGGACGGACCGCCGACCTGCGGGTTCAGGTAGACCTTGACCGCCGGAGGCGCGGCGCCCTCGAACCCGACCGCGTGCCAGCGCGCGAGCTGGGCTGTCGGCGCGTCGCTGCGGAAGAGCGACTCGATCGTGCGGAGCCGATCGAGGGGGACCCCGAGGCGCGCCGCGAGCTGGTCGGTCATCGCCTCGCCCGCGGCCTGCAGATCGGCGAGGCTCGGCGTGGCCCCGCCCGTCTCCACCAGCACGCGCAGCGCGGCGTGCTTGCGGTTGAGGGCCACCGAGAACTCGAAGGGCCCGTGGTCATCGCAGATGTCCGAGGGCCACGCGGGGGGCTCCGATCGGGGGCGGGCGCCGTGGTCCCCGAGGAGGTCGACGACGCAGTCGCGGATCTCGTCCCGGCGCGCCTCGAACCCGAAACCGGCCACGAGGGCGTCGACCTTGCGGGTCGCCTGCTCCGCGAGGGTCCCTGGTTCCGTCATCTCGGGCATGCGCTCTTGACGCGTTACCAACGTTCACCCCCACCGAAAACTGATAGATGAACCACTACTTTTTCAGGGTAGTGGGACGATCGTCCGGACGCAAGTCCGGGGAATTCTGGCCAAATGGCCAGCGATGCACCGAACGGCCGCGGTGGATGTGGGGTCTTCGGGCGGCAAATGCTGGGTTTGTTGGGTTCCGTCTTCGCGCTCGCTGCGCAACTCCAGACCGACCGGCCATCCGGCCGACGCCGCAAGCCGTGCGTCGCGTCCCCCCAGCTGGTGAAAAACTCGCACGATTCCAATGGCTAGGCGCCCGAGACGGGACGGTTCGGCCGACCGGGCGTCATCGCCGCACTTGCGTCCCCATTCGGCTTCATACATGAGTAAACGTTAATCTACGTTGCATTTTCTAGGATAGGTAAAACCGCGCCGGGATCCGCCTCTGCGAATCCACCTCCGCTCCACCCGACGCCGCCCGCCCGTTGCGATCCCTCAACCCCGTGCCGAGTCGAGCACTCGTCGGCCCCGATAGGAGTCCCGCGCCGTGACGCTACCCCACCGTCTCCCCCTCCTCGCCGCCCTCTTCGCCCTCGCCCCGGTCGCCTGTGACGACGGCAGCGAGCCCTCTCCCCTCGACACCGAGTTCCGCTGGGGTGGCCACGGCGGAGGTGGCCACGGTGGAGGCGGCCACGGTGGAGGCGGCCACGGTGGAGGCGGCCACGGCGGAGGCGACTGCGACGACGACGACGACGACGACGGAGCGATCGAGATCGACGCCAAGGCCGGGTTCTCGTGCGACTTCATGATCGCCCCGGGGACCCCGCCCGAGCTGATCGCACCGACGATCGAGCGCGACCGCATGTACATGGCGGACCAACCGGGGATGCTCTACGGCAAGCACCTTCCCCTCAGCATCGACCCGCTCACGGGCGCGATGGCCAGCGGAGGTCGCTACCTCTTCGGCACCAAGCAGCAGGCACACGCGTACAAGGAGTGGGTCACCGAGGACTACATCCTCGACGGCGTGCAGTTCCTCGCCCGCCCCGAGGTCGTCGCGCCCGAGTGCCACGAGTGGACCAACATCGGCGCCTACGAGCTCGGCGACATCTCGACCGATCACGTGGTGATGCGGACCGAGCGCTGGCAGATCCCCGGCAACAAGAACCGGAAGGACTACCTCGAGGACCTGCTGCCGGACCTCGTCGACGAGGCGCAGGAGCGCGGACTCACCGGTGTCTGGCTGCTGTACAGCCGCCCCGAGCAGCTCGTCGAGATCGTCTACATCGACGATCGCGTGGCGCCGCCGGCCCCCGGTGAGCTCGACTTCGCCAGCTTCTTCGCGCTCGCCGGCTCGCCGACGCTCGGCGGGGCCTTCGACGCGAAGGGCTGGACCCGGGTGCTCGATCGTACCCACTTCGTCCTGTCGATCTGGTTCCCGTTCGAGCTCGGCGACCAGGGTGCACCGTCGCTGTGGCCCAACTCGCCGCCGCTCCCGGAGCCCTACTGTGGCGACGGTGTGTGCTCGGTCAGCCGGGGCGAGGCGAACGACAGCTGCGCGGCCGACTGCACCCCGACCTGCGGCGATGCCGAGTGCGACCCGGACGAGGGCACCGCGAGCTGCCCCGGCGACTGCCGCATCCGCCCCGCGTTCTGAACGGCGTGGGCCCCTCGGTCCTCGCGCCGCCGTTGAGTTTGGCCAAGCGGCCGATTATGATGCCGGTTCGGTGAGCTGCAACGCTCTTCGAACCGCTCGGCAACCGACCGCCGCCCGCACTCTACGCCCCGCGAGGACCCCCCATGGAATTCGTCTCTCCTGATCCCGACGCGCAAGTCCGTGCCGCGAACGTCCGCGCGACGCTCGACGCCTTCCAGCTGCGCCCGTCGCTGGGTCGAAATCTCATCGATCGCCACAAGCTCGGCCTCGATGACCTCCGACCGGAGAACTTCATCCCGGTGCAGCGGTGGCTCGACGCGCTCAAGGAGATCCAGGAGGAGATCGGGAGCAACCTGCTCCACCGCGTCGGCATCGCGATCCTCGAGAACATCGAGCTGCCCCCGGTCTTCAACAACCTCGAGGCCGTCCTCGGGGCGTTCGACGACATCTACTACGCGAACCACCGCGGCAACGTCGGCCACTACTACTCGACGCGACGACCCGATGGGGTCTGGGAGGTGCGCTGCGAGACGCCCTACCCACGGCACTTCGAGCACGGACTCGTCGTCGGTATCTCGCGCAAGTTCGCCGGCAAACGGCTCTACCACGTCGACTACATCGAGGCGCCGCCGGGCGGCGACCTCACCTGCACGATGCTGCTGCGCCCCGCCTGATCGCCCGAGACGGGGCTCGGTCGCGACGGGGCCGGCGTCCGGCCCCACCCGCGTGAACTCAGTACCCGGAGCGCGCCTCGCCGCCGCGCCCCGGGAGCATCCCCCGGATCCAGGTCGGGCCGTCGGTGAAGAGGTGATCGCGGACCGCCCGCACCGCCCCGCCGACCCCACGCGGGAAGGCGCGCAGCAGGACATCGAGGTGGCCGTCATCCGACTCGACGCCGTGGACGGTGACGACCGAGGAGACGAGGCCGAGCAGGCGTCGCACCGCCTTGTTCTTGCCGATCTTCGGGTGCTTCATCAGATCGATGACGAGGCGATTGCCCGTCGACTCGCCGAGCAGGCGGTTGAGCTTGGGCAGGTGCGCCGCGAGGTTGCCACTCTTGGTCAGGTCGAGCGCGCCCGACTTGATGAGCGCAGCCACCGGCGACTCGGCGTCGCCGAGCACGCGCAGCGTCGTGCCCTCGAGGCGGACCTCGACGCGCAGCTCCTCGGCCGAGAGCTTGATGCGCTCGATGAAGATCGAGGTCACCGCGCGCACGGTGGTGCCCATGAGGCCCAGCGTGGCGGCGACGCGGATGCCCGGTGGGTCCGGATCGATCTCGATGTCCTTGGGCCCGCCCTCCCCACCCTGCCCCGCGAGGAAGCGCAGCGAGGCGATGGGCACGCCGAACCGTAGGCCGATCGCGTTGCGGAAGACGCGGACGAGTTCTTCGGGGTGCGTGCGCAGATAGGAGGTCGTGGCGTCGATCAGTGCTTGGCGTGCGCCCATGCCCGGGCAGCATACGCCCGCCGTCGAACCGACGGGAAGCGCATTCCGGTGCCACGCGACCGCCGACGGCGTCCCCATCCGACGCCGGCCTGGCCCAAGAGGTGTCACGACGCCCGAACGCGCGCGCCCGAACCGACCCTTCGTTCGGGAGGCCGGGATGGCCGGGGCCGACCGACCGTGTTACAGGATCGATGGTGGGCCCAACGCATCGTGCCTGGGTGTCGGCGTTGGCGTGCGCGCTCGCGGCCTGCGGGTTCGGCGACGAGCGCAACCCACCCGCACCGGTTGCGGGAGCGACGAGCACCGGCCCGACCGACATCACGGTGGGCAGCGGCGTCGTCGAGCCCACCCCGGATCCCTGCGCGCCCGACGGTGCCGACTCCGGCAGCGACGACGCCATGGCCGAGGCCGGCGGCGACGACGGCTTCAAGTTCGACGTCGGCGGGCCCGACGGATCGGTGGGCTTCTCGCTGAGCTGCGACGACGTCGCCGACGCCCCGAGCAACCTCGGCTGCACGTTCTGGGCGGTCGATCTGCCGAACGACGAGCGCGGCACGGAGATGTCGCCACCGGCGGCCGAGCAGCCCTTCGCCGTCGTGGTCGCCAACGTCTCCTCCCTCGGCGACGCCAACGTCGAGGTGTTCTCCGGCGTCGACGATGCGCCGCTCACCAGCGCGACGCTCTCGCCCCTGGCCACCCACGTCTTCGACCTCGGCCAGGCCAGCATCGCCGCCGCGACCACCACGCTCGACGGCGTCGCGTTCCGCATCGAGAGCGACGTCCCCGTCGCCGCCTACCAGTTCAACCCGGCCGCGAACACGGTCGAGGTCTACTCCAACGACGCGTCGCTGCTCCTGCCGGAGAACGCGCTGGGGGCCGACTACACCGCGGCGACCGCAGACGGGATCCTGCTCGGGATGGGCCCCGGCGACACGATGCCCGTCAACGCCGGCGCGTTCGTGTCGGTCGTCGCCACCGTGGACGGCACCGAGGTCGAGTTCTCGCCCACGGCGCCGATCGTCGGCGGGATCGCGGATCGCGTCACGCTCGATCGCGGCGAGGTCGCCACCATCATCTCCGACGCGCTGACCGACGGCGGGGGCAACCTCTCGGGGACGCGCGTCCACGCCAGCGACCCCGTCGCCGTGTTCGCGGGCAACGTCGCGACCGCGATCCCGGCCAACTCCACGGTGTGCTGCGCCGATCACCTCGAGCACCAGCTCCTGCCGGCGACCGCATGGGGCGACGCCTATGCGATCGCGCCGCCGCCGGATCCCGACGACGGAGGCGACGCGCCGGCGTTCTATCGCATCCTCGCGGGCGACGGCGGGGCCGAGCTGCAGTGGTGCCCCAAGCGACCATCCGGCGCGCCCGAGTCGCTCGGCGCCGGCGAGGGCACGTGGTTCTCGACGGCCGCGCCGTTCACCGTCGAGAGCCTCGGCGACGACGAGGCGTTCACGATCACCCAGTTCACGCTGAGCAGCACCGAGCTCGGCGACTCGGGCCTCGGCGATCCGGCGATGATCGTGCTGCCGCCCACCGGACAGCACGAGCAACGCTCGCTCTTCGCGATCCCGGAGGGCTACGAGCGCAACTGGGCGACGGTCGTGGTCCGCGGCGCGGGCGAGGTGCGGCTCGACGGCGACGCGATCCCAGCGGAGGACTTCACCGACGTCGGCACCCTCGCGGGCGCATCGCACCGCTACGTGCACGTCGAGCTCGCGGCCGGCACCCACTCGCTCGAAGCCGAGGCGCCGGCCGGCGTCACCGTGATGGGGGTCGACGTCGCGGTCGGCTACGGCTTCGCGGGCGCGTCGGGCGTGCGCGTGCTGTCGGTGCCGCCGGCGGCAGGCTGAGCGCACCACGACGGCCACCGCAGCGCGCCGTCGTCGTCGCGCGGCAGCGCAGCGGCGTGGACCACCGCGGCCCGCGTCAGCGCGCCGTAGAGGTGGGGGAACGATGCGCCGCCGCGCGAGGTCTCCCAGCGCAGCGCGTCCCCGAGCGCGGCGACGTCGACCGCGAGCAACCAGAGATCCTCGCGATCGGCGAAGTGGAGCGCCGCGGTCTGGGCCACCTGCGCGCAGCTCGACAGGTGCACGAACCCGTCGCGCGCGTCGACGGCCGACGCGGGCAGCGTGCCCTCGGCCCCGCAGCGCTCCCACTGCGCGGCGCCACAGATCTTGAAGACCACCTCCACGTCAGCCGTTGCGGCGGATGATGTGGTAGCCGAAGGGCGTCTCGACGACGCCGCTGGTGCCGTGGACCGGCAACGCGAACGCGGCCTCCTCGAAGGCACCGACCATCTGGCCCCGACCGAAGCTCCCGAGGTCGCCGCCCTTGGCCTTGGACGGGCAGTCCGAGTGGGCCCGAGCGAGCGCGGCAAAGTCAGCGCCCTGCTGGAGTTCTTCGTCGAGCCGCGCGATCTCGGCCTGTGCCTCGGCCTTGCTGCGCGTCGCCGTCGACCGCATCGAGCCCTGGTACATGAGGAGGATATGGGAGGCTTGGACGCGATCGGCCATGCGCGTCACGTTAGCCCAACC
Source organism: Deltaproteobacteria bacterium Ga0077550 (assembly GCA_001464385.1). Taxonomy (GTDB): domain Bacteria; phylum Myxococcota_A; class Polyangia; order Nannocystales; family Nannocystaceae; genus Xiheibacterium; species Xiheibacterium aquaticum. Next base: position 22,534 of record LNFB01000093.1, read on the forward strand.
ACGTCACCTGGGTCACGCTGGGTCACGCTGGCGCGACGTGGTGTCGAGGGGTTGTCACCGGGTCCGCACCGGGGATTCCCGCGGGGTACCTCGCCCCCATTCGGGCGGGCGGACTCGGGGCTCGCAGGCCCGATGACCGCGCTCGGCAAACGCGCTACCGTCGACGTGGGGGGAGCACGCGGGGCGGATGACCAACCACGATCGACGAGCGCAGCCGCGTGTCGAGTGGACCGGTGAAGCGGTCGCCGCCTTCGGCGCCCGCGAGGTTCGGCTCCAGACGTTCGACCTCAGCGTCGGCGGCTGCTCCGTCGAGACGCCGTGGTGTCCGCGGACGGGCGAGCGCGTCGGCATCGTCCTGCAGCTCGACGGCGAGCCGATCGGCGCGTGGGCCGAGGTCGCCTGGGCGTCGCGTCGCTTCGGAGCCGCCGCCGAGAGCTACCGCTGGGGCCTGCGGTTCCTCGAGCTCGAGCAGACCTGTCACGCGCGCCTCGCCGCCTTCGTCGATCATTGCCTCGCCGTCGACATGCTCGACGAGATGCTCCGCGGCGCACGCGACGAGTCGCCGCCGGTGCCTGCGTTCGGCGCCGGTGAGCTCGAGGACATCCCGACGCGCATCTTCCACCACGGTCAGGAGGTCCTGCCCGGTCGGACGTTCTTCCCCGTCGAGGCGGCGTCGGCGTTCGAGGGCGAGGCGACGGCGGAGATCGACGTCGAGTCCACGCTGACCAGCGAGGTCCCCCACACGCGGACGGTGCAGGTCGATCTCGCCGGGCTGTATGCGTCCACCGCTGGAGCCCCGGTCGAGACCGCGACGCGCACCACGCCGAGCACCGCGATGGGGCTGCACGTGGCCCCGGAACCGTGGGGCCCCGCGGGACCCGACGCGATCGGGTTCGACGGGGGCTGGGACGCGCCCGCCGCCGGATCCTCGACGGGCTGGGAGGACGGCGGAGTGTCGTCGCCGGCCGAGTTCATCATCGAGCCCCTCGCCGCAGAACCAGCGAGGCCGATGCCCGCCGCGGCGCGCAGGCCTTCGCCGATCGCCGACGGCGGCGATCCGTTCTGGGCGGGCGCCACCGCGGCGTTCCCCACGCGGACGCCCGACGCGTGGCCGACCCCGCCAGCGGCGCCCTCGGAGCCCTTCGCGGGGACGCCCGCGCACGATCCGAACGCCTACGCGAAGGCGACACCGTTCGACAGCCCGGGCATGGAACCCATCGCGCTGCCCGCCGACGACGACGACTTCGGGGGCTTCGCTGCGGCGTTCGAGCACCCGCCGGTCACGACGACGCGCCCGGCCTTCGAGTCGCCGCGTCTCGCTGCGCCCGCCGCCCCGGCGCCGACGTTCGAGGTCGGCCACGAGGAGCACGGCTTCGACACGCACGCGTTCGCGCAGCAGCCCGTGGCGCCGCCGCCGTTCTCCGACGACGCGTTCGCGCAGCCGCAGGCGTTCGCGCAGCCGCAGGCGTTCGTGCAGCCGCAGGCGTTCGCGCAGCCGCAAGCGTTCGTCGAGCCGCAGACGTTCGCGCAGCCGCAAGCGTTCGCGCAGCCGCAAGCGTTCGTCGAGCCGCTCGCGGCGGATCCCCACGCCTTCGATCCGCAGGCGTTCGATGCCCACGCCTTCGATCCGCAGGCCTTCGATCCACAGGCCTTCGATCCGCAGGCCCTGGCGGCGCGGATCTCCGCGCGCCCAGGCCCCACGCCGACGCCGGCCGGCCCCGCGCCGATCACCGGGCCCTACCCCGCGCTCGAACCTGCGATCGCACCGGCGCCCGAGGTCGCGCCCCTGTCGGCGGACGATCTGCTCGAGCTCAAGCGCAAGCGCGTCGAGGCCCTGCTGAGCTCGGTGCCCCGGCGCGCCGATGCGAACAAGACCGCGCCGGCGAACAACGCCAAGGACGACAAGCCCGCGGCGGCGAAGCGACCCAAGCCCCGTCCGGCCGACGCCGACACCGGCCTCAAGCGCCTGTTCGACGAGGCGCTGCGGGACATCAAGCAGGGCGAGTGACGCGGCTCGGCCCGCACGCACGACCCCACGTCGAGCATCGCCGAGTCACCGCGGATCAGCCGGCCCGCACGAGGAGCGCCTTCAGGTAGTCGCCCTCGGGGAACGCGAGCAGTCGCGGGTGATCCGGCGGCGCGCCCCAGCGCTCGAGCACCTGCAGGATGCCGTGGGCCTTCGCGGCGCCCTGGGCGAGCGCCGCCTCGAACTCGACCGCGCGCACGTGGCTCGAGCACGAGGCGGCGAGCAAGAGGCCGCCCGGCGCGAGCAACCGCAGGCAAGCGGCGTGGAGCATCGTGTAGCTCTGCAGCGCCGCGGCCTTGCTCGCCTCGTTGGGGGCGAAGCTCGGCGGATCCGCGATGATCAGATCCCAGCGACGGCGCTCCGCCGCGGCCGCCACGAGGAACTCGGGCACGTCCGCGACGTGTCGCGCCTGCCGCTCGGCGTCGAGCTGATTGGCGGCCCACGTCCGCCCCGCGGCAGCGATCGCCTCCGGCGCGACGTCGACGGTGTCGACCATCGCCGCGCCACCGCGCCCGGCGTTGGCCGAGAAGCCGCCCACGTACGCGTAGAGATCCAACACGCGCGCGCCCCGGGCGAGCTCGCGGACGCGCGAGCGACCGATGCGATGATCGAGGAACAGCCCGGTCTTCTGGCCGCGCAGCAGGCTGCCGGTGAGCGTCGTGCCGCACTCTTGCACCTCGATGGTCTCGGGCGGCGCCTCGCCCCAGGCGTGCTCGACCTGCTTCGCGCCACGCTTGCCGGTGCGGACGAGGGCGCCGACGATGCCGAGCTCGCCCACGGCTTCGCGCAGCGCGTCGAGGATCGCCGGGCGCCACGCCTGCGCCGCGGCGCCGTCGAGCTGCACGCTCGCGAAGCCGCCGTAGATGTCGCACACGACCCCGGGGATCCGATCGCCCTCGCCGTGGACCAGCCGGTACGCGGTCGTCTCCGGGGGCACGACGCGGCGACGCAGGGCGACGGCCGCAGCGAGTCGTCGGGCGAGCAGCGGTGGACCCACCGCCTCGTCGTCCGCGGTCCAGACGCGCACGCCGATCGGTCCGTCGTCGACGAGCCCGCGGCCGACGAAGCGACCCCGGGGATCGACGATCGTCACCACGGTGCCGGCGGGCAGCTCGAAGGGCTGCAGGGCGTCGCGGAAGATCCACGGGTGCCCCGCGGCCACCGTCGCCCGCAGGGGCTTGCGCAACACGACCTGCGAGCGGGGCTTTGCCACGGCGGGCGGCGAGTGTCGCCCATGCGGGCGCCCCGGGGCCAGCGCCGCGGCGCCGGGCGAGTGCCCCCCGCGAGTTCGCCGCGAATGCGGAGCCGTCGCGGTCCTCGGCATACCCTGCCGCCGTGACCACCCGCATCCTCGCGATTCGCCCCGGCGACGCGGCGGCGGCCCCCGTCGGCCTCGACGCCCTGCCCGGCCTGCTGGCCGATCCCGATTCCGTCGTCTGGGTCGATCTGCTCGACCCCGGCGAGCCCGAGCGCAAGCTGCTCGAGGACGTGTTCAAGCTCCACCCGACCTCGATCGAGGACATGCTCGCCGACGCGCCGACGCCGAAGTTCGAGCGCTTCGACGACTACATCTACGTCGTGTGGCACGCGCTGACGCCCGGCTGGGAGAAGACCCGGGACTTCACGCTGTGCGACCTCGACGTGATGATCGGGCGCAACTACCTGCTCACCTCGCACAACCATGCGCTGCCGTCGATCGAGCAAGCCTTCACCGCCGCGGGCAAGGATCCCGACCAGCTGCGCAAGGGCCCCGCGTCGTGCGCCGCGCTCATCGCCGAGGTGCTGACCGAGCGCTACCTCCCGCTGGCGGAGCGTCTCGATCGCGACATCGACGCGCTCGAGACCGCGATCATCCGCGACTCCGGGCCCCACCTCTTACAGGTGATCTTCGACATCAAGGACATGGTCCAGCGCCTGCGCCGGGTCGGGGTCCACCAGCGCGAGGTGCTGAACCGGCTGTCGCGCGGCAGCGATCGCGACCTCGACATCGTCCCCGAGGCCGCGCGCCCGTTCTTCCGCGACGCCTACGACAACTTCGTGCGGGTCGTCGACTCCGCCGATGGCTTCAAGGAGACCGTCAACTCGACGATGGACGCGTACTTGAGCATGCAGGGGCACAAGCTCAACGAGATCATGAAGGTGCTGACCCTGATCTCGACCATCATGCTGCCGCTGACCTTCATCGCCGGCCTCTACGGCATGAACTTCGATCCCGAGGCGTCGGCGCTGAACATGCCCGAGCTCAAGTGGCGCTACGGTTATGTCGGGACCCTGGCGGTCATGGGCATCACCGCCGTGGCCTTCATCTGGTACTTCCGGCGCAAGCGTTGGCTGTGACGCGCGCGGGCGCGCGCAGGCCGGCATCTGGCGTGCCGCGGGCAGGCATGAAAGGCTAGCGCTCGGGTGGAGCCGACCGACGACGAGCTGCTCGAGGCCTGGCGCGGCGGCGACGAGGCCGCCGCCGAAACCCTGATGCGCCGGCACTTCGCCGCGATCTACCGGTTCTTCCGCCACAAGCTCCCCGAGGAGGTCGAGGAGGCGACCCAGCGGACGTTCCTGGGGTGCGTCGAGTCGGCGCCGCGCTTCCGCGGGGACAGCTCGTTCCGCGGGTTCCTGTTCGCCATCGCCCGCAAGCAGCTGATGCTCGCGCTGCGCAAGAAGCACCGCGCCGCGCGGGTGTTCGACCCCGATCGGCTGTCGCTGCACGAGGTCGACGCGGGGTCGGTCGCCTCGCCCACCGGCGTCATCGCGCAGCGCGAGGACGAGCAGCTGTTGCTCGGCGCACTTCGCCGGCTCCCGGTCGACTTCCAGATCACGGTCGAGCTGTTCTACTGGGAGGAGCTGCCGATCGCCGACATCGCCGTGGTCCTCGAGATCGCCGAGGGCACGGTGAAGAGCCGGCTCGGCCGGGCCCGCGCGATGCTCAAGGTGCAGATCGAGGCGCTCGCGGCCTCGCCCGGCGTGGCCCAGACCACGATGCGCGGCTTCGAGGACTGGGCCCGCCGCCTGCACGGCGAGGGGCCCAGCGACGACGACTCAGACGTCGAGTGACTCGGCCTCGGCCGCGCGGTCCATGATGAACTGGTAGCGCGCCGCGGTGTCCTTGCCCATCAGCTCGCTGATGGTCCGCTCGGTCGCGAGCTCGTCGCGGATCGCGACCTTGATGAGCTGGCGCTTCTTCGGATCCAGCGTGGTCTCCTTGAGCTGCGCGGGCATCATCTCGCCCAAGCCCTTGAACCGCTGCACCTCGGGCTTGGCCCGCCGGGGCTGCGCGAGCAGGGCCGCGAGCGCGGCGTCGTCGGCGACCCAGTGGCTCTCCTTGCCGATGTCGACGCGGAACAGCGGCGGCTGGGCGAGGAACACGTGCCCGCGGCGGATGAGCTGCGGCATGTAGCGGTAGAAGAACGTCAGCAGCAGCGTCGCGATGTGGTGGCCGTCGCTGTCGGCGTCCATCAGCAAGATGATCTTGTGGTAGCGCAGGCGGGTCTCGTCGAAGTCCTTGCCGATGCCGCAGCCCAGCGCCTTGACGACGTTGCCGAGCTCCTCGTTCTCGAGGACCTTCGAGAGGCTGGCCTGCTCGGCGTTCAGGACCTTGCCGCGCAGCGGCAGGATCGCCTGGTGCTCGCGATCGCGGCCCTGCTTCGCGGAGCCACCGGCGCTGTCGCCCTCGACGATGAACAGCTCGCTCTTGCGCGGGTCGTCGCTGCCGCAGTCGGCGAGCTTGCCCGGCAGGTTGAGGCGGATGCCGCCCGCCGTCTTGCGCGACACCTTCTGGCTGGCGGCCCGCGACGCCGCGCGTGCGCGCGCCGAGGCGATGACGCGGGCCACGATCGACTCGGCGCGGCTGCGGTTCTCGTTGAACCACAGCTCGAGCACGGGCCGGATCGCCCCCTCGACCTGCGCGGTGACCTCGGGGTTGTTGAGCCGGTTCTTGGTCTGGCTCTGGAACTGCGGCTCGAGCACGTACGTCGACAGGATCGCGACCATGCCCTCGCGGATGTCGTCGAGCCCGATGACCAAGCCCTTGGGCTCGAGGTTGTGCGTCGTCATGTAGTTGCGCAGGGCCTTGTTCAGCGCGTTGCGCAGGCCCTGCTCGTGGGTGCCGCCGTCGGGCGTCGGCACACCGTTGACGAACGAATAGATCGCGTCCTCGGTGGACTCGGTCCACGCGAACGCCACCTCGATCTTGGGGTCCTCGGCGCGCTCGAGCCCGAACTGCCCGGGGTGCACCGCCGGCTTGCCGCGGACCTGGATCAGCTTGCCGAGGTACTCGAAGATGCCCTGGGCGTGGTGGAACGTCTCGGGGCCGGTGCCCTTGGGATCGACGAAGGTGATCTTGAGCCCCTTGTGCAGGTAGCTCTTGGCCTCGAGCCGCTCGCGCAGCGTCGTGGTGTCGAACGTCACCTTGTCGAACATCGTCGGATCGGGCCGCAGGTGCACCGTCGTGCCCGAGCCGCGCGCCGGGCCGAGCTTGACGATCTTGCCCTCGGGCACGCCGCGGACGAAGTTGCACTGCCAGCGGAAGCCCTCGCGCCACACCGTCACCGTGAGCCGCTCGGACAGGGCGTTGGCCACCGCCGCACCGACGCCGTGCAGACCGCCCGAGTGCTTGTAGCTGGAGCCGTCGAACTTACCGCCCGCCCCGAGCTTCGTGTACACCGCGACGACCGCGGGGATCTTCAGCTGCGGGTGCATGTCGACCGGGATTCCGCGGCCGTTGTCGGTCACGGTGATGCCCTTGTGATCGTCGTCGAGCGTCACGAAGATCTCGGTGGCGTGGTCGTTGATGACCTCGTCGACCGCGTTGTCGAGGATCTCCCACACGAGGTGGTGCAGGCCCTCCTTGTTGAGCCCGCCGATGTACATGCCCGGCCGCTTGCGGACGTGGTCGACGCCCTCGAGCACCTGGATGGACGACGCGTCGTAGGCCGGCTTGCCGGTCTTGGCGGCGGGCTTGGGTGCGGGCTTGGAGGCTGGCTTGGCCATGGCGGTCTCGCTTTCGTTCACTCGGGGGTCGGCGCTCACTCCTCGGCATCACCGCCCAAGGCGGGCACCGCGGGAGGATCGAACTTCAGCTTCTTGACGTGGCCGCGCTGGAACAGCGGGCGGCCCTTGCCCCCGCGACCGGTGCGCTCGCGGTCGGCCCCGGTGAGCTTCTGGACGCCGCCCGACGACTTCTCGATCACGACCGGCGTGTTGGCGCCGAACGCCGCGAGGATGTGATCGTCGGCGTCGAGGCGCATGAAGATGACGCCCTTGCCCGCGCCCGACAGCAGGTTCACGTCCTGGCTGTTGCAGCACAGCGCGCGGCCCTGGTAGGTGATCGCGCAGACGTCGTCCTCGGCGTAGACCTTGAACGCCGACACGAACTCGTCGCCCTCGCCCAGCTTGCCGAACATGCGTCCGCGCGAGGTGCTGGGCTCCTTGTGGGGCCACAGCGTGAAGCGCAGGCTCATGCCCTTCTTCGTCACCGCGAGCACGTGCGGGTACGGGTCCTCGTAGGCCTCGCCGAGCTCGGGCTTGGGGTGCTCGAACTCGGGCATGACCCGCGGGTCGGTGCCCAGCGCCGCGATCACGCGCTCGCCGTCCTTGAACTTGAACAGCTTCTGCACCGGTACGCCGTGCCCGCTCGACGCCGGCACGTCGTTGATGCGCGCGACGTAGGCGGACCCGAGGTTGGTGAGCAGGATGATGCACTCGCGGGTGGAGCCGCCGACCAGGGCGAGCGGCTCGTCGCCCTCGCGCATGCGCGTGGTCTCGAGGTTGATCGTGCGCTGGCGCTTGAGCCAGCCGTCGCGGGTGACCAGCACGACCGCGTCCTCCTCGACGATGAAGCTCTCGGCGGTGAACTCCTCGGTGACGTCGTCGTCGCTGATGTTCGTGCGCCGCTTGTCGGCGAAGCCGGTCGCGACCGCTTCGAGCTCGGACTTCACCAGCGCCGAGAACTTGGCCTTGTTCTTGAGCAGGGCCTCGATGCGCGCGGCCTCGGCCCGCTTGGCCGCGAGCTCCTCGCGGATCTTGTTGATCTCGAGCTTGGCCAGGCGATAGAGCTTGGTCTCGAGGATCGCGTCGGCCTGCAGGTCGTCGAGGTCGAAGGCCTTGCACAGCTTGGCCGCGGCGTCGGCCTTGCCGTCGCTGTTGCGGATGATCTTGATGGCCCGATCGAGGTCGTCGAAGATCTTCTCGAAGCCCTCGAGGATGTGGATGCGCTCGCGGAGCAGGCGCAGCTCGTACTCGAGCCGCCGCTTCACGGTCTTGAAGCGGAAGTCGATGAAGTGCTGGAGGATCTGCTTGAGGTCGAGCCGCGCCGGCGCGCCGACCTCGACGTTGGCCGTCGGCACCAGCACGGTCATGTCGACCTTGACCGACACCTGCAGCCGCGTGTGCTTGAACAGGTAGGCCATCACCAGCTCGGGATCGACGGTCGACTTCTTGTCGAGCTCGAGCTCGACGCAGATGTCGGTGGTCGACAGATCCTGGATGCCGATGAGCACCGGGAGCTTCTTCGCCAGGATGATCGCGCCGATCTCCTCGACGATGGCGGCCTTCTCGACCCCGTACGGCACCGCGGTGATGACCAGCCGCTGGCCCCGCTTGCCGTCCTCGAGCTTCCAGCGGGCGCGCAGCTTGAACGAGCCGCGGCCGGTCTCGTAGATCTCCGCGAGCTCGCCCTTGGTCGCCATCAGGTCGCCGCCCGTGGGGAAGTCGGGGCCCTTGATGAACTTGAGCAGCTTGCGGACGGTGAGATCGGGCTCGTCGATGAGCGCGATGCAGGCCTTGATCACCTCGCCGAGGTTGTGCGGCGGGATGCTCGTCGCCATGCCGACGGCGATGCCCGTGCCGCCGTTGACGAGCAGCTGCGGGAACCGGGCCGGCAGCACGATCGGCTCCTTGCCGGTGCCGTCGTACGTGTCGCGGTAGTCGACGGTGTCCTTGCCGAGCTCGTCGAGGAGCTGGCCGGCGACCGCGGTGAGCCGGGCCTCGGTGTAGCGGTAGGCGGCCGGCGCGTCGCCGTCGATCGAGCCGAAGTTGCCCTGGCCGTCGACCAGCGGCGCCCGCATCACGAAGTCCTGCGCGAGCCGGACCATCGCGTCGTACACCGCGCTGTCGCCGTGCGGGTGGTACTTGCCGATGACGTCGCCGACGACCTTCGCGCTCTTGCGGTGACGGGCGTCCGAGCGCAGGTGCAGCTCGTAGTCCATCGTGTAGAGGATCCGGCGGGCGACCGGCTTGAGGCCGTCGCGCACGTCGGGGATCGCGCGGGCCGTGATCACGGACACCGCGTAGTTCAGGTACTTGCGGCGGGTCTCCTCGGCGAGGTCGCCGTCCAGCATGCCGGGCCCGTCGCCCTCGCCACCACCGGCGGGGCTGGTCGCGGCCCCCCGCGCGGACACGGCCGGCGCCGGATCGGTGGGAGACCCCGCTGCGAGGGCGGGCGGCAGCAATTCGAGCTGGGACATCGCGGAAACTCCGCCCGCCACCGGCGAGCCGGCGCCACCTTACCCGCTCGGGGATCCCCGTCAAAATCTTGCGCCCAGACGGGGGATGTGCCGGCGGACCCCGCGATGACCGCGCGAATGGGACCGGCCGATCGGCCTCTGCCCCGGGGCGGCCTTGCTATCATGGCGGCGCACGTGGCCGGCACCGGACAGTGGCGCGCCTATACCGAGGACCCGCGGGCAACGACCTCGCGGATCCTCATCGTGGACGACGATCCGGCCGCGGCCCGCGCGGCGCAGCACATGGTCGAGGCCGAGGGCTGGACGGGCGTGGTCGCGGACTCGTGGTCCGACGCGGTGCGGCTCTTCCAGGACGAGCCGTTCGATCTCGTCATCGTCGACGCGGTCATGCCCACGGTCGACGGCTTCAAGCTGACCCAGCTGCTGCGCGCCCGATCGACGTCCTACGTGCCGATCCTGATGCTGACGTCGCTGTCCGACGACGCCTCGCGCGAGCACGCGCTGTCGGTCGGCGTCGACGACGTGCTGTCGAAGCCATCGAGCCCCCTCGAGCTGCGCCTGCGCATCGGCGCGCTGCTCCGCATCCGCCACCTGACATGGGCGCTCGAGGCGAAGACCCGCGAGCTCGAGGCGATGGCGCGGCGCGACGCGCTGACGGGCCTGGCGAACCGCCGCAGCCTCGACGAACGGCTCGCCGTCGAGCTCGCCCGCGCCAAGCGCTACGGCCGACCGCTCGGCCTCGTCATGCTGGACATCGATCGGTTCAAGCGCGTCAACGACGAGTACGGCCACCAGGTCGGCGATCGCCTGCTCGAGTTCGTCGGCGAGCTGCTGCAGAGCACGGTGCGTCCCTCGGATCTGGCGTGCCGCTACGGCGGCGAGGAATTCGTCGTGGTGGTCTCCGACACGACGGCGACCAACGCGACCGCGCTGGCCGAGCGCCTGCGCCGGGGCTTCGAGGCCAAGAGCGGCACGCTCACCGCGGCGCCGACCCAGACCATCTCCGCCGGCATCTCCGGCACCGATCTGCTCGGCCCCGACGCGACCGCCGAGATGCTCCTGCACACCGCCGACGTCGCCCTCTACGCCGCCAAGAACGCCGGCCGCAACCGCGTCTGCTGCTGGCACGCGGAGCTCGCGAGCACGGGCACCGAACCCTGAGA
>LNFB01000094.1 GCA_001464385.1 Deltaproteobacteria bacterium Ga0077550
CGTCGAGGCCGAAGCGCTTGCGCAGCACGTCGGCCTCGATCGTCGGGAGGCGCTCGACGAGCTCGCGGATCTTGCTGTCCATCACGCGCGACTGGATGCCCTCGATGGGCTGCGGGATGGTCTCGTCCTCGAGCAGCTCGCCGGCGGTGCGGGCGTCGTGGCCGGAGATCGGGCTGTCGAGGCTCGGCGCCTGGTCGAGCAGGCACATGCGCAGCCGACGGACGCGCTCGACGGGGACCTCGGCGCTCGCGGCGAGCTCCTCGTCGCCGGGCTCGCGGCCCTGGGTGATCTCGAACCGCTGCTTCGTCTTGCGCAGCTTGTGGTGCACGTCGAGCATGTGCACCGGCACGCGGACCTCACGGGCCTTGTCGGCGACAGCACGGCTGATTGCGTGGCGGATCCACCAGCTGGCGTAGGTCGAGAAGCGGTAGCCGCGATCGGGATCGAAGCGATCGACCGCCTTGAGCAGGCCGATGTTGCCCTCCTGGATGAGGTCGGGCAGCGCCATGCGGCCGTGCGAGTAACGGCGCGCCATCGTCACGACGAGGCGGAGGTTGGCGCGGACGAAGGCGTTCTTCGCGGCCCACAGCGCGCCGGCGGCCTCCTCGATCGCGCTCATGTAGCGGCGAAAGGGCGCGCTGTCGTGTCGGGGCAGCGTCACCGCGAGCCGCACGCCGGCCCCGCGCCCCGCTGCGATCGCCCGCAGGTCGGCGACGATCGGCTCGGTCGCCTCGCCATCGGTGTCGAGGCGCGCCATGGTCTTCGCCAGGAGTGCCGCATCGGCGGCGAACTTCTCCTCGTGGGTCCGCGTCTGCCGATCGCGCAGCTGCCGGGACGACGCCCCCACGGCGTCGAGCTCGACGCGCGGGCAGTCCGGCTCGTGGAAGGTGCGATCCACGACCTCGACGATCGCAGGCACGAACGGCGGGTAGTTCAAGATGGCGCGCCAGTACTGCTCGCGCCGCGCCAGGATGTTCTGCGCGGCCGACAGCTCCTGCGCGGGCGACATGAGCTGCGCCGCCGCCATCTCGCGGAAGTAGATCCCGAGCGGCGAGTGATCGAGCCCATCGGCCGCCGGGGGCTCGACGCGCTCCTCGACGGCGCCGGGGAAATCGTCGAGGTCGCGGGGCGTCGGCACCATCCCGCGATCGGTGCTCTGCTGCGCGGCGAACTCGTCGTTGTGCCGACGTGATCCCGCCGATTCGGCCGACGTGTCCTCGGACTCGTCGGTTGGCTGCTGGGGACGGACGCCCACCTCAGGCTCGGAGTTTGGCGCATCCCAAGGCCAAGGGGAACCCCCGCGCGTCCCGGGATTCGCGCGGGGGCCCGCTCGGCGGCGCGAGTGGGCCGCCGAACCCCGCGGGCCGAACTCCGCGGCGGGCGACGTCCGACCGACCGACGGCGAGCATGGTGTGGCACGATACGGGCTTCCGTGACCGCCGCGCCTCCAACGACCGACGACCGAGCGCCGGCGCGGCGCGTCGGGATCCCCATGGGGTGCCCGTGAGCGGCGACGGCTCGGCATCGCTGCGCGCCGGCCTGCTCGGCGCGTGGCTCGTCGGCGTCGACGTCTGGGTCAAGCTCATCGCGCGCCTCGGCGCCTGCCCCGGCGCGTCGACGGCGGCGTGGGATCCGTGGAGCCCGCCGACGTCGTGCGGCGCGATCGACCTCGCCGGCGGGATCGCGCTCGCGCCCGCCGTCCGCGAGGGCCTGCCGGGCGTGAGCCTCGCCGATCCGCTCTCGCGCCAGCTCGTCGCCCTCGCCGTCATCGCAGCGGTGACGATCGCGACGATCGTGATCGGCCGCGGCCGCGGCCGCCAGCCCGCCGACCTCCTCGCGCTCGGCTGCCTCTGGGCCGGCGCGATGATCTGGGGCGCGCCGATCCTCGCGGGTCCCGGCGTCGCGTTCACCGAGTTCGCAGTCGGTGGCGCGGGCCTCGGCGTCGGCGACCTCGCGATGGCAGCCGGCGCCGTGTGGTTGATCATCGAGCGCGTACGCGCGTGATCGTGGAGCGCGTACGCGCGTGATCGCGGAACGCGTGCGCGCGTGATCGCGGAACGCGTGCGCGCGTGATCGTCAGCGGCGCGCCTCGATGCGGTCCTTGCCGACCCATGCCCGCAGCGCCTCGGGGACGAGCACGCTGCCGTCCTTCTGCTGGTAGTTCTCGAGGATCGCCACGATGGCGCGGGTGTTGGCGACGGCGGTGCCGTTCAGCATGTGCACGAACCTCGGCTTCTTGGCCTTGGTGCCGTCGGCCTCGCGGGGTCGATAGCGGATCCGCAGGCGTCGCGCCTGGTAGTCGGTGCAGTTGCTGGTGCTCGTGACCTCGCCCCACGCGCCGGGTCCGTGGTCGCCGGCGCGGCCGGGCATCCACGCCTCGAGGTCGAACTTGCGGTACGCCGGGCCGCCGAGGTCGCCCGAGGCGATGTCGAGCACGCGATACGGCAGGCCGAGCCCGGTGAAGATCTCCTCCTCGATCGCGAGGAAGCGGGCGTGCATCGCCTCGCTCACCGCGAGGTCGCCCGTCACGAAGGCGAACAGCTCCACCTTGGTGAACTGGTGCACGCGGTAGAGGCCACGGGCGTCGCGTCCGGCCGCGCCGGCCTCGGTGCGGAAGCAGTGCGAGAGCCCGGCGAGCAGCAGCGGGAGCTGCTCCTCCTCGAGGATCTCGTCGGCGAGCATGCCCCCGAGCGTGATCTCGGCGGTGCCCACCAGACAGAGGTCGGTCTCGGCGACGCTGTAGACCTGCGTCGACGCGCCGCGCGGGTTGAACCCGAGCCCCGCGAGGATCTCGACCTTCGCGACGTCCGGCGTGGTGTGGAGCGTGAAGCCGTGCTTCGAGGCGACGCCGAGCGCGTACTGCTGCAGCGCGAGGTCCAGTCGGACCGCATCGTCCTTGAGGTAGTAGAACTTCTGCCCCGCCACCTTGGCACCGGCGGCGAAGTCGGCGAGCCCGAGGCGCTCGCACAGATCGACGTGATCGCAGGGCACGAAGCCCTCGGCCGCGAAGTCTCGACGCACGCCGACCTCGCGCACGACCCGATGATCGTCGTCGGTGTTGCCGCGCGGGGTCTCGGCGTGGGTGAGGTTCGGCAGGCGGATCCAAGCCTCGTCGCGCGCCGCCTCGGCGGCGGCCGCCGCCGCGGTCTGCTCCTTCTCGGCGTCGCGCAGCGCCCGGCCCTCCTCGAGCAGGGGGGCGCGCGCGTCGGCTTGCTGCTCCTTGGGCAGCTTCCCGATCGCCTTGCTCGCCTCCGAGTTCGCGTTCTGTCGCCGGCGGATGTCCTCGACCGCGCTGATGCAGGTGCGCCACGCGGTGTCGAGCTCGACGAGTCGCGCGACGGTGCGCGCGGCCCAGTCGGGCACGTCGGTGGCGAGGTCGTCGAACACGACGACGTTGCGGTCGGCGAGGTTGCGGGCGAGCGTCTGCGGCTCGTCGCGCAGCAGCTTGATGTCGAGCATGGGGCGCGCACGCTACCAGCGTTCCCGGCGGGCCTCGGGTGGGGCGAACGGCGTTCGAAATTTGGGCCCAGCGCGGCCACCTGCTACCAGTGGGACGATAGGCGAGGTTATCCCACATGCGCCGACGTCTCCTCCTCCTCCTCGCGATGCTCACCCTGGGCGGCGCTAGCCAAGGGAACGCCGTTCAAGCCGCATCCTCGCCCCGTTCGCTGGAGTCCACCCCGCACTCGCGGATCGCGCTTCCGACCCCGGTCGCGGGCGACCTGCGCGAAAACGACCCATGGGCGACGCGGATCCAGGACCGCCTCGCAGGTCTTGCACCCCTGTCCCGCGCCGCCCAGCCGACCGGTCGCCAGGCCGATCGGGCCGGCGAGCTCGCGGCGCGCCTGCAGCCGCTGGGCCGCGGGGTCGGCCGCGGCGCCCAGGTCGGCGTGCACGTCCGCGACCTGCACACCGGCGCGTCGCTCCTCGACGCCGCCGGCGATCGGGCCCTCAACCCCGCGAGCAACCACAAGCTGCTCACCGCGATCGCAGCGCTCGAGCTGCTCGGACCCGAGTACCGCTTCGAGACCCGCGTGCTCCTCGACGGCGACGACCTCGTGCTGGTGGGCGAGGGCGATCCGTCGCTGCAGTCCGAGCACCTCGCCCAGCTCGCGCACGCGGTCCGCGATCAGATCGATCTGTCCGGTGTCCGCCGCATCGTGATCGACGACGGCCGCTTCAGCGCCGAGCGCTTCGGCCCCGGCTACGACGCCGGCGGCCCCGGCTTCAGCTACATGGCCCCATCGGGCGCGCTCTCGGTGCAGTGGAACACGATCGAGATCACCGCGGTGCCCGAGGACGGCGCGGTGAAGGTCTACGTCGATCCGCCCTGCGCCCACGTCCGCGTGGTCAACGGGGCGACGCTCGCCCGGCGGACCGCGCTCGAGATCGAGACGACGACGGAGGGCGACGAGACCGTGGTGTCGATCCGCGGCACGCTCGCGCGGCGGGCCGGGGTCGAGACCCTGCGACGCCGCGTCGGTGATCCCGGTCGCTTCGCCGCATCGGTCTTCGCGGCCGCGCTCGGACCCGAGGCTGCGGCCCTGCCGATCGTCCGCGGCCACGCGGGCGAGCGCGCGCTGCCCCTGGCCGAGCACCGCTCGGCGGCGCTGGTCGAGGTGCTCCATTCGGCGCTCAAGTTCAGCAACAACTTCACCACCGAGCAGGTCCTGCGGACGCTGGGCTGGCGGATGACGGGCGAGGCCGGCAGCTGGGAGAACGGCACGCTGGCGCTGCGCGAGTTCTGGCGGGCGATCGGCGGCGACGCCGACGCGCTCGTGTTCGAGAACGCCTCGGGCTACAGCCGCCGCGGTCGGACCTCGGCCCGCGCGCTCGTCGATCTTCTGGCCTGGTCGCAGCGCCCCGGCAGCCGATCGGCGCAGCTGGTCGGCGCGCTCGCGGTGTCGGGGATCGACGGCACGATGCGCGACCGCCTGCACGACGCGACGGGCCGCGTGTTCGCGAAGACCGGCACGCTGGCCGGCGCCAGTGCGTTGTCCGGCATCGTCGTGGACGCCAGCGGCGCGCCGAGCCTGGCGTTCTCGGTGCTGGTGAACGGCCCTGTCACGGGTCACGCGGCGCATGCGCTGCAGGATCGCGTGGTGCGGCTGCTGCTCGAGCCCAGCGTCGCCCGCGGCTAGGCGCCGCCGCCTCCACCCGCTCGGATCGGCCGCGCGCTGGATCGTCGCCTCGAGATCGGCGACAACTTCCCCCGATGTCCCGCACGCGCGTCGTCCTGCTCTTCGGCGGAGTGTCCTCGGAGCACGAGATCTCGATCCGCTCCGCGACGAGCGTGCTGGCGGCCTTCGATCGCGATCGCTACGAGCCGGTCCTCGTCGGCATCGCCCGGGACGGCACCTGGCGCACCGGCGCCCTCGACCGCGATCTGACCGACCTCGTCGCGCACGGCGACGTCGTCGGCGACCTCCGCTCACTGCGCCCCGACGTGGTGTTCCCCGTGCTGCACGGGCCACACGGCGAGGACGGCACGATGCAGGGCCTGCTCGAGATCGCGGGCGTCGCCTACGTGGGCTCCGGCGTCCTGGCATCGGCGCTGTGCATGGACAAGGTCGCGCAGAAGCACGTCATCGCCAGCGCGGCGCCGCAGATCCCCCTGGTGCCGTGGCGCTCGGTCGACGGCCGGCGCCTCGGCGACGAGGCCTATGTCGCGGACGTCACCGCCGACATCGAGGCCGAGCTCGGGCTGCCGTGCTTCGTGAAGCCGGCGAACCTCGGCTCCTCGGTCGGGGTCGAGAAGGTCACGCGGATCGACGGCCTGCTCGAGGCGCTGCGCCGCAGCGCGAGCTTCGATCACACGATCGTGGTCGAGCGGGGCATCGACGCCCGCGAGATCGAGGTCGCGGTGCTCGGCGACGGCGGGCCCGACACCCTCGCATCGGCGCCCGGCGAGATCGTGCTGCCTGCCGGCGTCTGGTACGACTACGAGACGAAGTATGTGAAGGACGTCGCGACGCTGGCGATCCCGGCCGTGCTCGACGGTATCGGTGCGGCCCAGCAGATCGCGGCGATCCGCGACTCGGCGCTGGCGGCGTTCCGCGTGACGGGCTGCCACGGCCTGGCCCGGGTCGATTTCCTCCTCGACCGCACGTCGGGCACGGCGTACCTCAACGAGCTGAACACCATGCCGGGGTTCACCTCGATCAGCATGTATCCCAAGCTCATCGCCCACGCCGGCATCCCCTACCCCGAGCTCATCGATCGCCTGTGCGCGCTGGGCCAGGCGCGCCACCGCGAGCGCGGTGCCCTGCGCCACGACCTTTGACGAGCCACCGCGGCCCATGACAGGCTGCGGGCGCCGTGACCGACGACGCGCCCCTCGAGCTCCCGCCCCGCATCCTCTCGGGTATCCAGCCCACCGGCGAGCTCCACCTGGGCAACTACTTCGGCGCCATCGTGCAGCACATCGCGCTGCCGGCCGAGTTCCCCGGCGAGTGCCTGTTCTTCATCGCCGACTACCACGCGTTGACGACCGTGCGTGACCCCGCGTTCCTGCGCGAGATGGTCCGCCACGTCGCCGTCACCTACCTCGCGCTGGGCCTCGACACCGAGAAGGCGATGCTGTTCCGCCAGTCGGACGTCCCCGAGGTGACCGAGCTGACGTGGCTGCTGATGTGCGTGACCGGCATGGGGCTCATCGAGCGCGCGCACGCGTTCAAGGACAAGGTCGCGAACGGCATCAAGCCGTCGATGGGCCTGTTCTGCTACCCGGTGCTGATGGCCGCGGACATCCTCGTCTACGGCTCGTCGGTGGTGCCGGTCGGCAAGGACCAGGTGCAGCACATCGAGATGGCCCAGGACATGGCCACCTACGTGAACGAGGCGGTGGGGCAGCCGGTGCTGCGCCGCCCCGAGTGGCGGCTGTCGAAGGCGCCGTACGTGCCGGGGCTCGACGGCAAGAAGATGAGCAAGAGCTACGGCAACGCGATCCCGATCTTCGCGACCGGCAAGCCCCTGCGCAAGCTCGTCGGCAAGATCGTGACCGACTCCACGCCGCTGGGCGACCCGCTCCCCACCGAGGGTTGCAACGTGCTGGCGATCCTCGATCTGTTCCTCGACGACGCGGGTCGCGAGGAGGTCCGCACGTGGTATCGCGCCGGCGCGCGCGACGGCCAGCCGTTCGGCTACGGGCACGCGAAGGTCTACCTCGCCGAGTGCATGGAGCGGCGCTTCGCCGAGGCGCACGTGCGTCGCGAGGCGCTGCTGGCGGATCCGGCCCGCGTCGACGCCGTGCTCGCCGACGGGGCGACGCGGGCCCGAGCCCTGGCGACCGCCACGCTCGAGCGCTGCCGCGCGGCGTTCGGGCTGCGGTGAGCTGGTCGATCGCCGCGGCGCGCGAGGCCGGCGGGCTCGCCGGGCTGCAGACCCTGGTCGAGGGGGTGTTCGGCGCCGGCGATCGCCCCGCGGGGTGGTTCGGCCGCAAGCTGGCGCGCGAGTGCCTCGACGACGCGCTCACCCGCGTCGCGTTCGTCGGCGACGATCCGACCGATCCGCGGGCGTGGATCGGCTTCGTGCTCGCCGGTCGACCGCCGTCGAGGCGGCCGGCGGTGCGCGCCGCGGGCGTCGGCGTGCTCGCGGCGTGGCGTCGTCGAGGCGTCGCCGCGGCGCTGCTCGACTCGCTCGCTGCCGCATCGGTCGACCTCGGCGCGACCGCGATCGAGGTCGCCGCCTCCCCAGGCGCGCTGCCGCTGTACCGCGCGTGCGGGTTCGTCGACGTGCAGGCGACGACGACGCTGCTCGCCTTCGGTCGCGGCGCGCACTCCCCCTCGTCACCGCCGACGCCGTGGGACACGCCGAGGCAGCCGCTCGAGCTGCACGGCTACCTGCAGGAGGCCTGGGAGCGCACGCCGGACGCTGAGCGCACCACGCTGGCGTGGCCCGAGCTCGCGGTCACGCACCACGTGTGTCGCGAGGGCCGAGCGTTCGCGGTGCATCGCACCGTCACGGCGTCCACCGGCGCGCATGCCCTCGACGCGGCGTTCGATCACCTCCTCGAACGTTTGCCCGACGGCGCGCCGGTACTCGCCCTCGCCGTTCCGCTGGTGAGTTCGATCACTGGATCCTTGCGCTCCGCCGGTTGGGTGGATGTGCAATACGCCGCGATCGTCCGTCGCCCCCTGTGATCCGAGCGCGGCCGAACGAGCGGCCGATCCACCGCGCCAACGAGCCTGGACAAGGTCCGGCACGACCCGGATGATGCCGGGCTGATTCTCCTGGCGGAGCGAACCATCGCCCGCGCCCCTGTTGCTCGCGAGGTCACCATGCATGCATCGAAGCTCGTCCTGGTCTCCACTCTGTTCGCGCTCGTCACCGCCTGCAGCGACGACGGCACCGCCGCCGCCGCGGAGGAATCGAGCAGCAGCGGTGGCTCGACCACCGACGTCTCGGCGTCGGCGACCATGGGCATGAGCTCGACGTCGGCGTCGACGACGTCGCCCGGAACCACCGTCGGGACCTCGGCCGACGGCAGCGAGTCCGACAGCGGCGGCGGCTTCATCAACCCCGACAGCGAGGAGTCGGGCCCCACCGCGCCCGGGCCCAACGGGGCGCAGTGCGGCACCAACGAGGAGTGCGAGTCGGCGTTCTGCTACACGATCCCGATGGTCGGCGGCGTGTGCTCCGAGTGCCTCGCCGACGCCGATTGCGAGATGGGCACCTGCGCGATCGATGCCGCCGCGATGTACGCGGTGTGCACCGATGGATCGATCGGCAACATGTGCGACTCCGACGAGGGCTGCGCCGGCGAGCTGGTGTGCACCGAGCTCATCGACACCGGTGGCCTCTTCAACGCCAGCTTCTGCTCGGACTGCGGGCCGTCGGCGCCGTGCGCCG
This sequence comes from Deltaproteobacteria bacterium Ga0077550, assembly GCA_001464385.1. Classification (GTDB taxonomy): domain Bacteria; phylum Myxococcota_A; class Polyangia; order Nannocystales; family Nannocystaceae; genus Xiheibacterium; species Xiheibacterium aquaticum. The sequence goes on from LNFB01000094.1 coordinate 8,851, forward strand.
GCGAGCAGATCTGCACCCCGATCTACGACGCGGCGAGCTTCGCCGGCTACCTGACGTGCGCCGACCCGGGCAGCGTGGAGAACGGCGGCGGCTGCCCCCTCGAGGCCGGCGTCGGCAACGACGCGGCGTGCATGTCCGGCCACTGCGGCGTCGCGGATCTCTTCATGGGCTTCGTCCAGCTCGGGGTGTGCGGCGAGTGCAACTCGGACGCGGATTGCGTCGAACCGGCGACCTGCACCCCCGCTGGGGCCGGCGGCAACGGCCTGATGGGCGCCGTCTGTCAATAGCGGTACCATCGCGCGCCATGACATCGACCTCGTCCGTCGCGACCGCGCTGTTCCTCCTCGTCGCCGCCTGCGACTCGACGCCGCCGCCCGCGACGGCGAAGGCCGAGGCCAAGTCCGGCGACGCCAAGTCCGGCGACGCCAAGGCCGGCGACGCGAAGGCCAAGCCGGAGGCCAAGTCCCACGGCGACGAGGCGAAGGCCGCACCGAACCCGCACGCCCAGGCGATGCCCGCCCCCGCGGCGCGACCCAAGGGTCCGCCGCGGGAGATCACGCCGTCGGGCGAGACCCGCACCGAGAAGGCCGCCGAGCTCAGCTTCGCGGTGCCCAAGGAGTGGGAGACGCTGGCGGTGGCCAGCCCGATGCGCGTCGCCCAGTTCGTGGTGCCCGGCCCGGGCGGCGACGCCGAGATGGTCGTGTTCCGCTTCGCCGGCGGTGCCGGTGGCGTCGACGCCAACATCGCCCGGTGGAAGGGCCAGTTCGTCCCGCCCGAGGGCAAGACCGTCGACGACATCACCAAGACCTCGTCGTTCGAGGTCGGCACGCTGAAGGTCACGCTCGTCGACATCACCGGGCACTACAAGGCGCCCGAGCGGCCCGGCAGCACGGCGATGGTCGACGAGGACGACCAGCGCATGATCGCCGCGATCGTCGAGGGCTCCGGCGACGCGTTCTTCTTCAAGCTCTTCGGCGCGAACAAGACCGTCGAGCTGTGGGCGAAGGCCTACGAAGACGGGCTGCGCGCCGCGAAGGCCGGCTGAGGCGACGACGCTCGAGCACGTGCTGCGCTCAGCACGTGCTGCAGTCGGAGCACGCGTCGCTGGCCGCCTCGCACTGGCGCTGGGCGTTCCAGCAGAGGTCCTCGTAGCGCGCGTCGCCGTCGTGCTGCTCGGCGAGCGTGCATATGCGCTGCGACAGATCGCAGGCCGCTCCCGCCAGCGCGCAGATGCGGCCGCATGCGTCGGGCGCAGCCGTCGTGGCGGCCTTGGGCGGCGCCGGCGGCGGGGCGTTCTTCGGCGGCGGCGAGATCGGAGAGGGCTTGCCCGGGCTCACCTCGTCCTCGAGGGGCTCGGCCTCGGGCGCCACGGGGGACGGCTCCTGCTTCCGGCGTTCGCCGTCGTCGAAGTCGCGCGCCTGCTTTCCCTTCTCCCGGACGACCACGCCCAGGGCCCGCAGCGCGTCGGCGTTGCCGACGAGCTCCGCCTGCGCCGCGGCCAGCTCGTCCACGGTGCCGCTCGACATGGTGGCAGAGTCGGGGCTCGTCGCGGGCGCCGACTTGCGACACGCGGCGATCAGCACGAGCGCCGCGATGCCCCACCGCGCACGCCGACGACCCTTGGAACTACCCACAGTCATCACACGCCTCCGTGGCACGCGTGCAGTCCCGCTCGGCCCGCTTGCACGTCGCAGCATACCGCGGCTCGTCCGCGTGCTCGTCGGCGAGCAGGCAGATGCGCTCGCGCAGCGCGCAGACCGTCGTCGCGATGGCGCAGATCCGCAGGCAAGGATCCTCGTCCTTCACCGGGGCGCCGGCCCCTGGTACCTGCTTCGTGCTCGGCTTGTCGCGCGGCGCGTGGTCCTTCTTCGCGCCGGCCTTGCGGTACGTCCGCAGACGCACGCCCTCCCCGCGCAGCTCGACCTCGAGCTCTTCGAGCGACGCGGTGAGATCTTCGAGCGACGCGGGCGCCACCACGGTGACCGTCGACTCGCGCACGTCCCCATCATCGGCGGCGCCGCCCATCGCAGGGCGCGGGGCACCCGCCGCGTCGGCCGGGGCGACCGTCGCCGTCTCGGCCTCCGGGGCCTTCGACGCCTTGGACAGCCCGTCCTGCTTCGCGCACGCCAGCGCGCACGAGATCAGCAGGATCGCGACGCGGACGCCCCTCACGGCCCCTCGGCGAGCTCGAGCTCGAGCAGCGCACGGTTCATGTCGAGCGCCTCCTCGTAGGCCGAGAGCGCCTCGTCGTCGCGGCCGCGCTCCTCGAGCACCTCGCCGCGCAGCGCCACGAGTCGCGCGGTGAACGGGTTGGTCTCGACCTCGCGGTACTCCGGTCCGAGGCCCTCGTCGAGGATCGCGAGCAGGGCCGCGTCGGTGACGGGATCGATGTCGGGGAAGTCGAGTCGCAGCCGCACGAGGCGGCCGTAGACGTCGTGGCGCAGCTGCTCGGCCAGATCGCCGCCGTCCTCGCGCGACGGCCAGCTCTGGCGGCGCAGCGCCTCGAGGGCCGCGATCGCGCCGGCCTCGTCGCCGCGCTCGAGCAGCAGATCGATCCGTCGGTGCTCGACCTCGACGGTCTGCGCGAGCACGACCAGCGCATCGGGGCGCGCCGGCGCCAGCCGACCCGCCTGCGCCAGGCCGACGAGCATCGATCCCGCACCGAGCACGAGGCCGACGGCGAGGGTGAGCCATCGCTGGGTCATGGTGCGCCTCCCTGGGTCCCGCCGCTGCGCGCCATCGCCAGCAGCTCGCCGCGGAGGTTGCCGCGAGACGCGTCGACGCGGCGCGCCACGGTGGCGCGGGCCCCGGGCGCGAGCGCGGCGAACTGCCCCTCGAGCTGCTCGGCGAGCGAGCCGTCGACGCGGGCGACGGACGGCGACCGAGCCGAGCCCGAGTCCGTCGTCGCGTCGGGCCGCAGCGCGACCACGAGCAGCACGGCGGCCGCGGCCGCGAGCACGGGCGCGCCCCAGATCCACAGGCGGCGACGCCACCACGGCACCGGCGCGATCGCAGCGTCGATCTCGCGCCAGATCGCGTCCTGCCGCGCGTCGCCGAGCTCGGCCGGCGCGCGGGCGTGGAGCAGGAACCGCAGCGCGGCGAGCTCGGGCTCGACGCCGCCCGCGTCGCCCTCGGCCGCCATGCCGGCGCGCAGCTCGTCCTCCCACCGAGGATCCGTCACTGCCCTGTCCTGCTGCTCCCCGCTCATGGTTCGGTCGTCCGTCGGTTCTGGGCCCCGAACGCCCCCCACGCGGGGGAGCTTACGCCACGCGCGGGGGCTCGACCGCAGCGGGCTACGGATCGCGGCGTCATGGCTCACCTGCCAGGGCTACGCCCTGCTTCTCGCAGGCCTGGCGAAAGGCGCGACAGGCCCGGAACAGCAGCACGTCCAGGGTCCCGATCTTGACCTCGAGGGCGGCGGCGCACTCGTCGCGGGAGCGCCCCTGCAGCAGCCGCAGCCGCAGGACCTCGGCGTAGCGGGGGTTCATGCCGCCGAGCACGGCCTCGATGCGCGCGCGCAGCTGCTCGCGCTCGAGCTCGTCCTGCGTCGGGTCGTTGCCCTCCTCGACGAAGGCGTCGACGTGCTCGGCGAAGGCGCCGCGCAGCCGCTGACGCCGCCCCGAGGCGCGCAGCAGATCCCGGGCCTTGTTCTTCGCGAGGACCTTCAGCCACGGGTAGAGCCCCGGGTCCTTCCACTGATAGTTGGGCAGCGCCCCGAACGCCGACAGGAACGTGTCGCGCAGGCAGTCCTCGGCGTCGTCCTTGTCGCCGAGCATCGGCACGAGCACGTAGGCGAAGATCGCCCGGGCGTACGCCCGATAGATCTGCTCGAACGCGCGGCGATCACCCGCGGCGGCGCGCTGGACCAGCGCGCGCTCGTCCGCGAGGGCATCGGGCCGGGTCACCGCGCCGCAGGGTACCGCGGGCGCTGCGCCCGGGGCTACCATCGCCGCGTTGCCACGACTGGACCTCCTGCTCGCGCACAACCTCGGGATCGGCCGCGCCGCGGTGACCCGCCTGCTGCGCTCCGGGCGGGTCCTCGACATCGAAGGCGCGCCGCTGCACGACGGCCGCACCCCCATCGCGCTCGAGGAGCTGCCGCGCCCCCTCGTCGTCGACGGCGCTGCGATCACGCTGCGCGCCCGCATGGATCTCCTCCAACACAAGCCGCTCGGGGTGGTCACCGCGCTGCGCGACGCGACCCACCCGACGGCCTACGATCTGCTCGAGGGCGCGCCGCTGCGGGCCGAGCTCCGCGCCGTCGGTCGGCTCGACCTCGACTCCACCGGCCTGCTGCTGTGGACCACCGACGGCGATCTGCTCCACCGGCTCACGCACCCGCGGCGCGCCGTGCCGCGCACGTACCACGTCGCCCTGGGCGGCCCGTGGCGACCGGTGCCACCGGAGTTCGCCCTCGCCGACGGGCACGTCCCGACGATCGTCGCGCTCGAGGCCCGCGACGCCGCGCAGATGCACCCGGGCCTCGTCGTGCCCGACACGACGCGGTGCTTCGCGACCATCACGTTGACCTCGGGGCGCTTCCACGAGGTGCGGCGCATCTTCACCGAGCTCGACTCCCTCGTGCTCGGGCTGTGTCGCGTGCGCTACGGCGACGTCGTGCTGCCCGACGACCTCGCGCCCGGGGCGTGGCTGCCGATCGATCCGCCGCCCGCGGCTTGATTCGGCAGCAACGAGCGCGCGGCGCCCGGCCGGGATTCCCGGTCCGCGGCGGGACCCTTGGGGGCGACAGCGGGCCCGAGGTGGGCCGTTTCGCGGGATTCCTCGGGGCCGGGCTCAAGCCGGGACGCCGAGAACGCGATGACGACTACGCATGACGACGAAGGCAAAGCCGCTCGCGACGCTCGCTTCCCTGCTGCTCCTCGCGGCGTGCGACCTGCAGCTCCTGCCCGAGTCGGCGCAGTACGAGGGCGACGGGACGCCGCGCCTCGCGGTCGTCGTGGAGGCCACCGCGATGCCGAGCAACGGCGTCGTCGCCGTCGACCTCGAGCTCGTCGACGTGCTCGTCCACCGCGAGAGCGATGACTCGTGGGTCTGGCTCGCGGGCGGCACCGGTCGCGTCGAGCTCTCGCTCGACGGCAGCAGCCAGCAGACGTCGGTGCCGCTGCTCCCCGATCACTACGATCGCCTGCTCGTGGTCGTCGACGCGCCGCGCGTCGCCGTCGATGGTGCGTGGCAGAGCGCCGCGCTCGCCACCGACGAGATCGAATTCGCGATCGACCTCGATCTCGACGCCGACGCCGAGGTCGAGGTGAGCTTCGACGTCGACGCATCGCTGACGGGCGGCCGCGGCGACTGGCAATTCGACCCCCGCGCGACCGTCCGCGTCGTCGGCGAGTGAATCGCAGCGGCGACGCTGGTACCCTGGCGCGCCCATGCGCCGCGCCTCCCGCTCGCCCTCGTTCATCCTCGCCGCCTCCCTCGTCGCCCCGTCGCTCGCGCCGTCGCTCGCATGCGATGCGGAGCCCGAGGCGACCGGCTCGCGCAAGGCGCCCGCGCCGAACAAGGCCGAGCCCGGCAAGGCCGCGCCGACCGACGCGAAGAGCCCTGCGCCCGCGAGCCCGAGCACGCCCGCGGCGACGCCGAGCAAGCCCGCGCCGGCCGGGGATCCGCCGCCGGTCGCCGACACCTCGCCGCACCCCTTCGGCGTGCTCGACATGCTCGCGATGGATCGCCTCAGCGATCCGCAGCTCGACGGCAAGGGCAACGTCGTGTTCGTCCGACGCGTGACGGACATGCCGGCCAACCGCGGCCGCACCGATCTCTGGCGCGTCGCCGTCACCGGCGGGCAGCCGACGCGACTGACGGATCACCCCGACGCCGACGACAGCCCGCGGATCGCCCCCGACGGCACGATCTACTTCGTGTCGGGACGCTCGGGCAGCGCGCAGGTGTGGAAGCTGCCGCCCGGCGGCGGCGAGCCGGTGCAGGTCACCGCGCTCGCGCTGCCGATCGCGAGCCTCGCACTGTCGCCCGACGGCAGCACGCTGGCGTTCGCGGCCGACGTGTTCGTCGACTGCGGCAAGGACGGCGCCTCGGTGCTCGACTGCACCAAGGCCCGCCTCGACGAGGCCACCGGGAGCCCGTCGACCGGCGTGCTCTACGACCACATGTTCGTCCGCCACTGGGACAGCTGGTCCGATGGCCGCCGCTCGCACCTGTTCACGATGCCGACCGCGGGCGGCGCGGCGGTGGACGTCACCGCCGGCCTCGACGCCGACGTGCCGAGCAAGCCGTTCGGCGGCGGTGAAGAGTTCACGTTCTCGCCCGACGGCAAGACGCTGGTGTTCGGGGCCCGCGACGTCGGCGCGAGCGAGCCGTGGTCGACCGACTTCGATCTCTACGCGGTGAACAGCGACGGCTCGGGTGAGCGCCGCAACCTCACCGACGACAACCCCGCGTGGGACTCGCACCCGCGCTTCACCGCCGACGGCAAGACGCTGGTCTACAAGGCGATGAAGCGGCCCGGCTACGAGGCCGATCGCTTCCACCTCGTCGCCGTGGCCTGGCCCGACGGCCCGGCGCGCGCCGTCACCGAGGCGTGGGATCGATCGGTCGACGAGCTCGCGCTCGATCCCGACGGCAAGACCGCGTGGGTCACCGCCGACGAGCTCGGGCACAAGCCGATCTTCTCCATCGACCTCGCCTCGGGCACGGCGACACGGGTGACGACCACGGGCACCACCGCGTCGCCGCTGCCGACCGGCACCGAGGTCGTCTACCTCCGCGACGATCTCCGCGCGCCGGCCGAGCTGTATCGCGTGCCGCGGGCGGGCGGCGAGCCCACCGCGCTGACCACGATCAACACCACGCGCGTCGCCGCGGCGCGGATGGGCGCGCCCGAGCAGTTCACGTTCGCGGGTGCGCGCGGCGACACCGTCCACGCCTGGGTCGTGCAGCCGGTCGACTTCGATCCGCTCCAGCGCTACCCGCTGGCGGTGCTGATCCACGGCGGACCGCAGGGCAGCTTCGGCGATCACTTCCACTACCGCTGGAACCCGCAGGCCTACGCGGGCGCCGGGTTCGCGACCCTCATGATCGACTTCCACGGCTCGACCGGCTACGGCCAAGCCTTCACCGACGCGATCAACGACGACTGGGGCGGCAAGCCGTTCCAGGACCTGCAGCTCGGGCTCGCCGCGGCGCTCGAGAAGTACCCGTGGATCGACGGCACCCGTGCCTGCGCCCTCGGGGCCTCGTACGGCGGCTTCATGATCAACTGGATCGCCGGCGCGTGGCCCGACCGGTTCAAGTGCCTGGTCAACCACGACGGCCTGTTCGACATGCGCTCGATGTACTACTCGACCGAGGAGCTGTGGTTCCCCGAGTGGGAGCACCGCGGGCCGCAGTACGCCGTGCCCAAGCGCTACGAGGTCTTCAACCCGGTCAACTTCGTCACGAAGTGGAAGACGCCGATGCTGGTCGTGCACGGCTCGCTCGACTACCGCGTGCCGGACACCCAGGGGCTCGCGACGTTCACGGCGCTGCAGCGCCGCGGCATCGAGAGTCAGTACCTGCACTTCCCCGACGAGAACCACTGGGTGCTGCGGCCGGCGAACTCGGTGCAGTGGCACGACGCGGTGCTGACGTGGCTGACCAAGCACACGCCGGCGGGATGATCCGCCCGATCGCCGCGAGCCCACCGGGCGCGATCACCCTCGAGATCGCGGGCACCGCCGTGGGCACCGAGGCCGAGGGTCCGCACCGCCGCTTCGCGGTGTGGGTGCAGGGGTGCACGCTGGCGTGTCCGGGCTGTTGCAACCCCGAGATGTTCGTCCGCGGTCGCGGCCGAACGATCGAAGTCCCGGCGCTGAACCGGGCGATCTCGGAGGCGGCGCAGACGGCCGGCGTCGAGGGCATCACGGTCCTCGGCGGCGAACCCCTGCAGCAGCTCGGCGCGGTCGCGGCCCTGTGTGAAGCGGCCGCGGCCGCGGGCCTCGGCGTGATCGTCTTCACCGGCCACACCCTCGCCGAGGCGCGCGGACAGGTCGGATTCGAGCGGCTCTGGGCGTGCATCGACACCCTCGTCGACGGCCGCTTCGACGCGCGCCAACCCGACGCGGCGAGGCGCTTCGTGGGATCGCGCAACCAAACGCTCGTGCATCGCACGCCGCGCTACGCCGATCCGTCGCTGTGGCAGGGCGAGCCCACGGTCGAGCTCGTCCTCACTCCCGGCGAACCGCTGCGGCTGGTCGGCGCGCCGGCGCTCGCCCGCCGCGTGGTCCGCTCCCTGCGCGGCGGGTCCTGACGCGGCGCGGCAGGACTCGCGCTTGCGAATGGCGCTGCGGCGGCGCTACGATCCGAGTGCCATGGATCGGCCCGACCATTATTACGAGAGCGCGCGGGGCGTGATCCGGATCGGGCGTTTCGGTCCGGTCTTCGCGGGCGTCTACGGCACGCCGCTCACGGCCGAGGCCTTCGACGAGATCCTCGCGTGGCAAGGCCCGCTCATGCCGGCCGAGCCCATCCTGCAGTTCTCGCTGGCGTTCGGCGCCCACCGCCTGCAGCCCGAGGTCCAGGCCGCGGCCGATCGGCTGCTCACCGCGTACGGCCCGCGCACGTGTGGCTCGGCCACCGTACTGTCGGCCACCGGCTTCCAAGCCAGCGCCGCCCGGGCCGCGCTCGCGACGATCTACCTGCTGACGCGCGTCTCGTACCCGCGAAAGGTCTTCGCCGACGTGGCGGAGGCCGAGCTGTGGCTGCGATCCCTGGGCAAATACCCCGACGCGATCACGGCGGCCGGGCGTTGGCTCGCCCAGGCCGAGGCCGCCCGCATCGCGTCGGCGCCACTGACCCCGCCGTCGCCGTGACGACGGACGCCCGCTGCCTGCACAATGCGCCCCGCGTCGGCCGGTCCGGCGTCGAGGCCAGGTGAACCGATGCCCCGCAAGCCCACCGCATCCCCGAAGCCCAGCGCATCCAAGGCGGCCCGCCAGTACTGGCTGATGAAGAGCGAGCCCGACGCATTCTCGCTCGACGAGCTGCGGCGCAAGGGCACCGCGCCGTGGGACGGCGTGCGCAACTTCATGGCCCGCAACAACATGGACGCGATGCGCGTCGGCGACCTCGTGCTCTTCTACCACTCGAGCTGCAACCCGCCGGGCGCCGTCGGCATCGCCCGCGTGTGCCGCGAGGCGTACCCCGATCCGACCGCCTTCGATCCGAAGAGCAAGTACTACGACGAGAAGTCCAAGCCCGACGCGCCGCGTTGGCGCATGGTCGACGTCGAGTTCGTCGCCGAGCTCCCGCACATGGTCACGCTCGAGAGCATGCGCGACGATCCGGAGCTCGCCGAGATGGCGGTCGTGCGCCCGGGCCGGCTGTCGGTGCAGCCGGTGAGCGCCGAGCACTTCGCCCATGTCGTCCGCAAGGGCGGCGGCACGCTGCCGCGGTAGGGCCCGCGGGTTGACCCGGCCCGGCCGAGGCATCATGATGCTTCGATGCGGACCACCTTGACGCTCGATCCGGACGTCGCGCAGCTCCTCGCCAAGGAGGCAGCCCGGCGGGGGGTGACCTTCAAGCAGGTGGTCAACGACGCCATCCGACGGGGATTGTCCCCGAGGGCGTCGACCCGCGCCGCGCCGCGCTACCGCGTGCGCCCGCACAAGACCGCGTTGCGCCCCGGCATCGACGCTGCTGCAGGATTCAACCGCCTCGCGGACGAGCTGGAGGACGACGCGGTGATCACGAAGGTCGGGGCGGCGGCGCGGTGATCGTCCCGGACGTGAACCTACTGCTGTACGCCGAGATCGACGCGTTTCCCCAGCACCGTGCCGCTCGCCGCTGGTGGGAGGATGCCCTCGCCGGCGATCGCACCGTGGGGCTCGCCTCGGTGGCCGTCTTCGGCTTCATCCGCATCGGCACCCACCGCCGTGTGTTCGACGAGCCCTTGGCCGTGACGGACGCGCTCCAGCGGGTTCGCCGGTGGCTGGCCCAGCCGAACGTGACGTTCCTGGTTCCGGGCATCCGCCACCTCGACATCGCGTTCACGCTGCTCGGTGGTTTGGGGACGGCGGCCAACCTCACGACCGACGTCCAGCTCGCCGCGCACGCGATCGAGCATGGCGGCGAGCTGCATTCGAACGATCGCGACTTCGCGAGGTTCGAGGGCCTGCGCTGGTTCGATCCACTCGCCGCGTAGTGCACCGGGCTCGCCACTACGCCTGCAGCGCCGCGATCGATCGCTCCGGCAGCCGCGCGTGGATCGTCAGCGGTTGACGCGGATCGGTCTCGACCCGCTCGAGCGCGACCTCTCCGCCCCACGCCCGGCCGATGGCCTGCTGCAGCGGCCCGGAGACCGTCGCCCAGCCGGCGTCGTCGTTGCCGACGCGCAGGCGATCGAGCACGCGGATCTCGAGCCGCGTGGTGTCGAAGGCGAGCCCCGGCACGCGCGCGTCCGCCTGCAGCAGCTTCGCGGCGCAGATGAGGCGACCGAGTCCGACCGCGACGCCGTGGACCGCGTCGTCCGGCGCGGGCCCGCGGCGGCGGTGGTACGCGAGGCCCACGGCGCCCCGGCTGCGATCGACCACGTACTGCCCCTCGTGACACACGAGCAGCACGCCCGGCCCGCCCTGCACGTGGGCGTAGTCCGCCACGTCGACGAGGACGTCGTCGGTGATGGCCCGGGTGCGGATCCAGTCGTGGAAGATCGGGATGTACAGATCCTGCGCGGGCGGCTCGCCGCGCAGGGGCAACTTGAAGCTGTATTGGATGACGGACATCGGCGGGCTCACGCGGCGGTGCCGCCCTGGGATTGGTTGAGCCGCGCCTCACAGGCGTAGGCGGCCTCGATGAACAGCTGGGCCTCTTCGACCCAGTGGTGTGCGTCCTGGGCCGTCGCGAGGCTCAGGTCGCGCTCGGCCAGGCGGAAGAAGTAGTGGGCGAACTTCCCGCCGGCGTACTTGTCGAAGAACAGCTGCGTGTCGTAGTAGCGGGCGCGGAACTCCGCGATGATCTTCGCCGGGTCGTCGCCGATGTCGAAGGTCTGCGCGCGAACGAGGGCCTTGGCCGCGAGCAGCATCGCCGCGAAGGCACCCTGCGCGGCCCCGACGACGTCCCCGTTCTCGAGCTTCTCGGAGGCCTCGAACGCGACGCGCTCGCCGTCCGACAGCCCGAACTTCGCGACCGACACGATCTCGCCGGCGCACTCGCCGACGCCGATGTCGCCGATGCCGTACTCCCGCGGATCGGCCCAGTCGTGGTACAGCTCGCGGGCGAGCTCGTAGGACGGCACGTCCATCAGATCCGAGAGCATGTCTCGGATCTTCGACTTCCCGACCCGCTTGATGAACGTCTGGAACGTATCGCCGGCCGTGCGCTCGTTCGCGTAGCGCTCGGTGATGCGGTCGACGACCTCGGGGATGCGCTTGGACGGCACCGCGCCGATCGCCAGGCCGAACTGGCCCGCGTTCTCGCGCCACTGCCCCCCGAGCACGACCTGGAAGTGCGGCACGCGGCGGCCGTCGACGTTGCGCTGGACCCCGAGGAAGCCGAGGTCCGCGACGTGGTGCTGCCCGCACGAGTTGAAGCAGCCGCTCACCTTGATGCGCAGCGAGCCCACCGCGGCGTCGTGGCCGGCCGAGCGCGCCGCGAGCCGCGTGCGCAGCTCGCCGGCGAGGCCGCGCGAGGCCGAGATGCCGAGCTTGCAGGTGTCGGTCCCCGGGCACGACGTGACATCCACGATCGTCTCGGCGCCGGCCTCACCGAGGCCGAGCGCGACGAGCCGGCGGTAGATCGCCGGGACGTCGCCGTCGGGCACCCAGCGCAGCACGAGGTTCTGCTCGACGGTCAGGCGGATGGCGTCGCCCGTGAACTCGCGGGCGATGTCCGCGAGGCCGCGCGACTGATCCGGCGTGAAGTCGCCGAGCGGCATCGTCACCGACACGACCGAGTAGCCGGCCTGCCGCTGCGCGTGCACGTTGGTCGCGAACCAGGCGTCGAACGCCGCGTCGCCTGCCTTGCGGATCAGCGCCGACGGCGGCTTCTTCGGCCGATCGTGCGCGGCGACGTCGGGGATCCACGACGTCCAGCGCTCCTCGACCGGGATCTTCGCCTTCTCCTCGAGGACCATCCGGCGGAACTCGTCGAACCCGAGCTTCTTCACCAGGAACTTGAGCCGGGCGCGGGCGCGGTTGGCCTTCTCGCCGTGGCGCGCGAACACACGACACACCGCCTGCGACAGCGGCAGCAGCTCGGCCTCGGGCACGAAGCCGTCGAGCAGCAGGGCCTGGTGCGGCACGGCCCCGAGACCTCCACCCACGTAGAACTCGAAGCCGCGCTGCTCGAGGCCGTCGTCGCCCGCGCGCGTCACCGCGACCAGGCCGATGTCGTGCATGAGCGCCAGGCCGCACGCCTCGGTGGCGCAGCCCGAGAACGCGATCTTGAACTTGCGGCCGAAGTCCTGCGTGTCGGGGTGCCCGAGGAAGTAGTGGGTCAGGGCCGCGGCGTAGGGCGAGACGTCGAACGCCTCGGTCTTGCAAACGCCGGCGATCGGGCAGCCGGTCACGTTGCGCACCGAGTTGCCGCACGCCTCGCGCGTGGTGATGCCGACCGCCGCGAGCCGGCGGAACAGATCCGGCGTGTCGTCGATGTGGATGAAGTGGAGCTGGATGTCCTGCCGCGTGGTCACGTGCAGGATCTCGTCCGAGTACTCCTCGGCGCAGTCGGCGAGCACGTCGAGCTGATCGGCCGTCAGCGCGCCGAACGGGATCTTGAGGCGGACCATGCCCGGCGCATCCCAGACCGTCTCGGGCCCCTTGGTCAGATCGCCGCACGGGAACGCGAGCGTCTGATCCTTCTCGCCGTCCCAGCGCTTGCCGTTGTCGTAGCGCTGACCGTACGCGCCCCGTCGCAGCCGCGTCTCCGCGAAGAGCTTGTCCTCGATCTTGCCCTCCTTGCGCAGCCGCAACTGGGTCTCGAAGACATCGATCTCGTGTTCGAGCTCGGGGGTCGCCTTGCCCTCGAGCCGGTCTCTCCAACGCACGTCCATGGGCCCGGCCGTTCTCCCCGCGAGGGGTGGGAGATTTGTCCCAAAACCTGCCGTAAAGTCAACCCGGGACCGCGGGATCACCGACGAAATCGTCGGATTTTCCCAACGTTGGACGGATTCAATATTACGGCATATCGCCGATGAATCGGTTGGGACCAGGCACCGCGGCGGCGGCGGCGAGCCAGGCCGCCCGATCGTCGGGGCCGGCGCTCGCGTGGCGCAGCGAGGCCTCGGCGAGGCCGCGGAGCTCGTCCGCGCCCCAACCGAAGGCGCCCGCACAGCGCAGGTATTCGTCCACGAGGTCCACGCCGAACAGCGCCGGATCATCGGTCGCCAGCGACACCGCGACGCCCGCCGCGATCAGCCGCGGCAGTGGGTGATCGCCGAGCGCCGCGACGACGCCGAGCGCGACGTTGCTCGACGGACAGACCTCGAGGGGGATCTGCCGCGCGGCCAGCTCGGCGACCAGCGTCGCGTCCTCGATCACGCGCACCCCGTGGCCGATCCGATCGGCCACGAGCTCGTCCATCGCCGCGCGCACGCTGGGCGGCCCCAGGAACTCACCCGCGTGCGGCAGGCTGCGCAGGCCCTCCGCGCGCGCGCGCGCGAAGACGTCGAGCACCGGCCCGAGCGGGTGCTCGTCGCCCTCCGGCCCCGCGAGCCCGAGCCCCGCGACCGCCCCGTCGTCGCGCCGGCGCAGCGCGAGGGCGAAGTCGAGGGTCGGCGCGGCCTGATCGGCGAACCCCCGCACGATGTCGGGCACGAACATCAGCGACACGCCGAGCTCGGCCGCCCGCGCGCGGCCCTCGACGAGCCCTTCGATCAGCGCGTCCGCCGGGACCCCGCGGGTCATGTGGGTCATCGGCGTGAACGTCACCTCGGCGTGCACGACCCCCTGGGCGGCGACGCGCTCGGCCAGCGCGACGACGACCTCGCGCACGTCGGTGACCGTCCGCAGGCACCGCGACAGCGCGAGGTACACCTCGATGAAGCGGCGGAAGTCGACGAACCGGAACGCCGCGCGCACGCCCTGCACCCCACCCTCGCCGCCCGGCAGGCGCACGCCGTGTCGCGCCGCGAGGACGAGGGCGAGCTCCGGGGGGATCGACCCCTCGAGGTGGACGTGCAGCTCGGCCTTGGGCAGCGCCCGCACGAACGCGCGCAGCGGATCGTCGTGGTCCATCGGCACCGGAGCGTACCAGGCACCCCGGGGCCGCGCGGCGCTGCGCAGGCGCTGGTATCGTGCCGCCACCGTGGCCGACTCCCCCGCGCCAGCCCAGCCGTCGCCGATCCCGACGTGGGCCGCGCTGGTCCCCGTCGTCACCCTCGTCGCGCTGCTGTCGCTGGTCATCCTCGTGGTGCCGCAGTGGAAGGACGGCTTCGAGGGCACCGGTCACCTGCCGCTGCTGCTGTCGGGGGCGGTCGGGGCGATCGTCGCGGCCGCGTACGGCCATCGCTGGGAGGACCTCGAGAAGGGCATCGTGCGGGCGATCAGCCTGTCGATGGGCGCCGTGCTCATCCTGTGCGTCATCGGCATGTTGATGGGCACGTGGATCGCCGGCGGCGTCGTCCCGGCGCTCATCCACTGGGGGCTCGATCTGCTGGCGCCGAGCTACTTCCTGCCCACCGCGTGCGCCGTGTGCTCGGCGGTGAGCCTCGTCAGCGGCAGCTCGTGGTCGACCGCGGGCACCGTCGGCATCGCGCTCATCGGCGTCGGCACGGCCCTCGGCGTCGACCCGGCGATGACCGCTGGTGCCGTCGTGAGCGGCGCGTACTTCGGCGACAAGCTCTCGCCGATGTCGGACACCACCAACCTCGCGCCGGCGATGGCGGGGACCGACCTCTTCTCCCACGTGCGCCACATGGTGTGGACCACCCTGCCCTCGTGGCTGATCGCGATGATCGTCTACGCGGGCCTGAGCCTCGGCACCGACGTCGACACCAGCGCCGGATCCGTCGACGCGATCCAGCAGGCGATCCGAACCCAGTTCGAGCCGTCGATCCTCCACCTGCTGCCGCCGGTGGTGGTCTTGGTCCTCGTCGCGCGGCAGGTCCCCGCCCTGCCCACGCTCCTGCTCGGCGCGGTGCTCGGCGGCGCGCTCGCCTGGGGGCTCGAGGGCGCCTCGCTCGCCGACGTCCTCGACGCGGCGATGAAGGGCTACAAGTCGACGTCGGGCGACGCCGCGGTCGACGAGCTGCTGAGCCGCGGCGGCCTCGACAGCATGGCCAAGACGGTGCTGCTGATCCTGTGCGCGATGACCTTCGGCGGCGTGATGGAGTCGACCGGGATGCTCGGCGTGCTCGCGGCCCAGCTGCTGCGGGGCGTGCGGTCGGCCGGCTCGCTGATCGCGACCACCGTGCTCACGTCGTGCGGCATCAACATCATCGCCGCGGATCAGTACATCTCCATCGTGGTGCCCGGTCGCATGTACGCCGCGGCGTTCCGCGAGCGCGGCCTGCACCCGAAGAACCTCTCGCGCGCGCTCGAGGACGGCGGCACCCTGACGTCGCCGCTCGTGCCGTGGAACACGTGCGGGGCGTTCATGGCGGCGACGCTGATGGTGTCGACCACCGCGTACCTGCCCTACGCGGTGCTCAACTACATCAACCCGGTGGTCGCGATCGTGTACGCGATGCTGGGGATCTCCATCGCCCGCCTGCCCGCGGAGGCGGCCGCACCGCCCGACCCCGCCGCGCCGTCGGGCTGACCCGTCAGAACCGGCGCGCGCCGAACCGGCCGCCCCACGCCAGGCCGCCGCCGCGCGCGTCGAACCACGGCGCGACCGCCTGCTTGCGCTCCCACAGCCGGTGCTTCTCGCGGCGCTGCGTTCCCAGGCCGAGCAGCACCGCGCCGGTGACGACCATCAGGCTGCCGTACGTGACGCGGATGATGCCGAACGTGCGCACGCCCTTGCATTGATCGGCCGTGGGCGAGCCGCCGACCGATGCCCACCGCTCGGTGCAGTGTCCCGGCGCGCTCAGCCAGATCGTCGCCGCCGACGAGCTCACCGAGAGGATGCCGAGCGGCACCAGGATCGACCCGGCGATGATCTGCTCCTGCCCGTCGTCGGGCTCGGGGCCCTGGGTGCGATCCATGTCCCAGTACCCTCCGACCACGCCGGGGTGCGGCTCGGACACCCGCGGCGACGGCGTTCGCGACCGCCCGCGCTCCGAGGCCACGGGCGCAGCGTCGTCGACGGGCTCGACGTCGTCGACGGGCGGAGCCTCATCGACCAGTGCCGCGTCGATGGGCTCCGCATCGACCGGCGCCGCATCGACCGGCGCCGCATCGACCGGCGCCCCGGGCTCCGCGGCCGCCGGCGCGTCGTCGACGATGCGCGGGGCCGACGTGGCGGGGGGCAGCAGCGCGAGCGCGACGGCGATCGCGATCGCGTTCACGTCGTTCCGCTCCGACTGCGGCTCGCGCTGGGCCTGACCACCGACGAAGCGTACTGGATCGACGCCCGCGTGCGCAGCGGCTGCGCCCGACTTGCGCCGATGCGCGTCGAGCCCATGCTGGGCCCAACCGGCGCACGCCCGTCGCGAGCGCCCGAAGCCGAGGAACCACCGACCATGGCCGCGTTCAGCCCAGAGACCGCCACCGTCAAGACCCGCCATGCGCTCGCTCACGCCCAGGCGATGGCGAAGGAGCTCGGTCACCCCGAGCTCACGAGCCTGCACCTGCTGGCGGCCTGCGTGCAGCAGGACGGCGGGCTCGTCGGCCCGTTGCTCGAGCGCGCGGGGGTCCACGGCGCCGCCCTGCAGCGCGCGCTCGCGGGCCAGCTCGGCAAGCTCCCGCAGACGCAGGGCGCCGATCTCCGCGTGAGCAAGGAGCTCGGCGAGCTGCTCGATCTCGCGGCCGGCGAGGCCGACGCGCTGCACGACAAGTTCGTGAGCACCGAGCACATCGTGCTCGGCCTGCTCGCCGAGGACGCCGAGCGCAAGCGCATCCGTGCGGCCTCGGTGCTCCGCGAGCTCGGGGCGAGCCGCGAGCTGGTGCTGTCGGCCCTGCGCGACATCCGGGGCTCGCAGTCGGTCGACACCGAGGCGCCCGAGGGCAAGTACGAGGCGCTCGCCAAGTACGCCCGCGACCTCACCGGCATGGCGCGTCAGGACAAGCTCGATCCGGTCATCGGCCGCGACGTCGAGATCCGCCGCACGCTGCAGGTGCTGTCGCGCCGCACCAAGAACAACCCCGTGCTCATCGGCGACCCCGGCGTCGGCAAGACCGCGATCGCCGAGGGCATCGCCCAGCGCATCGCCTCGGGCGACGTCCCCGAGAGCCTCCGCGACAAGCGGCTGCTGCAGCTCGATCTCGCGGCGCTCGTCGCCGGCGCCAAGTTCCGCGGCGAGTTCGAGGAGCGGCTGAAGGCCGTGCTCAGCGAGGTCGCCAGCGCCCAGGGCAAGATCATCCTGTTCATCGACGAGCTGCACACGCTCGTCGGCGCGGGCGGTGGTGAGGGCGCCCAGGATGCCGCCAACATGCTCAAGCCGGCGCTCGCGCGCGGCGAGCTGCGCTGCATCGGCGCGACCACGCTCGACGAGTTCCGCAAGCACATCGAGAAGGACAAGGCGCTCGAGCGCCGCTTCCAGCCGGTGCTCATCGAGGAGCCGTCGGTGGACGACACCGTCGCGATCCTCCGCGGGCTGTCGCCGCGCTTCGAGACGCACCACGGCGTGCGCATCCAGGACGCCGCGCTCGTGGCCGCGGCCCGGCTGTCGCACCGCTACATCCAGAACCGGTTCCTGCCCGACAAGGCGATCGACCTCGTCGACGAGGCCGCGGCCAAGCTCAAGATGGAGGTCGAGAGCGTGCCGCTGCCGATCGACGAGCGCGAGCGGCGGATCACCCGGCTGCAGATCGAGAAGAGCGCCCTGGGCCGCGAGAACAAGACGCCCGCGGTGACCGAGCGCCTCTCCGCGGTCGAGACCGAGCTCGCGACGCTCGGCGAAGAGGTCACGGCGATGCGCTCGCGGTGGCAGACCGAGCGCGATCGGATCGCCGAGCTCAAGCGGCTCGCCGAGCAGATCGAGAACATCCGCAGCGAGGCCGCCCGGGCCGAGCGCGCCGGCGACCTCAACCGCGCCGCCGAGCTCACCTACGGCACCCTCCGCGAGCTCGAGCGCAGCCGAGAGCGCGCCCGCGAGGAGCTGCACGCCGCGATCGCGGCGGGCTCGTTCCTCCGCGAGGAGGTCACCGACGAGGACATCGCGGCCATCGTCGCCAAGTGGACCGGCGTGCCCGTGTCCCGGATGCTCGAGGCCGAGCAGACGCGCCTCTTGAAGATGGAGGACCGCCTGCACACGCGCGTCGTCGGCCAGGACGAGGCGGTCAAGCGCGTCGCCGCGGCCGTGCGTCAGGCCCGGGCGGGCCTCGCAGATCCCAACCGCCCGGTCGGATCGTTCCTGTTCCTCGGCCCCACCGGCGTCGGCAAGACCGAGCTGGCCAAGGCGCTCGCCGAGTTCCTGTTCGACGACGAGAAGCACGTCGTCCGCATCGACATGAGCGAGTACATGGAGAAGTTCTCGGTGTCGCGGCTCATCGGCGCCCCGCCCGGCTACGTCGGCTACGACGAGGGCGGCCAGCTCACCGAGGCCGTGCGCCGCAGGCCGTACTCGGTCGTGCTCCTCGACGAGGTCGAGAAGGCCCACGGCGACGTCTTCAACCTGCTGCTGCAGCTGCTCGACGACGGCCGCCTCACCGACAGCCAGGGTCGCACCGTCGACTTCCGCAACTGCATCATCCTGATGACGAGCAACCTCGGCTCCGATCTGATGCGCGCGGGCATGGACGAGCGCGAGGCGGCGAAGGTCCGCGAGGCGGCGTTGCGGCGCCACTTCCGGCCCGAGTTCCTCAATCGACTCGACGGGGTGATCGCGTTCCGACCCCTCGGCGCCGAGCAGATGGCGGCCGTGCTGGACATCCAGATCGCGCGGCTGCAGCCGCGGCTGGCCGACCGCGGCCTCCACCTCGAGCTCACGCCCGAGGCCCGCGAGCGCTTGGCCTCCCGCGGGTACGACCCCGACTTCGGGGCCCGGCCGCTCAAGCGGCTCATCCAGCACAGCATCATCGACCCGCTGTCGCGGGCGATCCTCGAGGGTTCGGTCGCGGCCGGGGGAACGGTGGTGGCCGAGGCCATCGAGGCCGACGAGGACGACCCCGCCGTCGGGATCCGCCTGCGCATGCCCGCCCCCGACCCACACGAGTGACGCAGCGGGGCGATCGGGCCCGATCGCCGCCGCGGCGATCGCGGCCGCGGTCCATCCCGTGATGCCGCCCGCACGCTCGGCGCGGGGTCCCCCGAAAAACCATCCCTGCGCGCCCGTACAGAGTCGCGCGGCGCGTGGGGATGTTGTTAGACTGCCGGGTCAGCGACGGCGCCCGCGCCTGACGCCCGTGCCGATGAACGACTCGCTCAAGATGTTCTTCATCGCCCTGGTGACGACGGTCGCGTCCCAGCTGCTGCTCGGGCCGTACCTGTTGAAGCTGCAGGGGGTCGTGCCGATCGCGGCGACCGGCGTGACCGCGAAGGTCGACGCCGACCATCCCCGCGCAGGACGCCAAGCTCGCCGCGCCCAACCTCGAGGGCATCCCGGTGGCCGAGGCGCGCGAGCGCTGGGGCGCGAAGGGCATCGAGATCATCGAGGAGGGCGAGCGCGACGGCTCCGGCGCCGAGCCCGGCACGATCGTCCAGCAGCGACCGGCCCCGGGCGCGGAGCTGTCGAGCAAGGAGATCCGCGTCACCGTCGCGCGCAAGAGCGAGACGCAGATCGTCCCCGACGTCGCGGGCAAGGGCATCGACGAGGCGCGCAAGCTCCTCGAGGCCGCCGGCTTCACCGTCGGCGACGCGACTCCCGAGGCGTCGGACAAGCCCGAGAACACGGTGCTCCGGCAGACTCCGGACGCCAACGCGTCGGCCAAGCAGGGCTCGATGGTGCGGCTCGTCGTGGCGCAGGCCGCCGGCATCGAGGTGCCCAAGTTCACGGGCCTCTACCTCGGCAAGGCCAAGCAGGCGATCGAGGCCGCCGGCCTCAAGGTCGGGGCGATCAAGCGGGTCGAGCACGCCGAGCGCGGCGAGGGCTACGTCCTCAAGCAGACCCCCGTCGCCGGCGAGAAGGTCCCGCCCGGCACCGAGGTCGAGCTGGTCGCGGTCGCGCCGAATTAGCCGTCAGGGGAAGCGGCCCGCTTCCCCCTCCGGCTGGGCAGAGCCCAGCCGGAGCCTCCCCCTTTCCATCGCTTCGCTCCTCTCGCGCCACGTGACCGAAGGTCGCCGTGACCGAGGGTCGCCGTGAGCGAGATCAGGGTTTCGCGGCGGGCGGGCGGCGGGCGCGGATGAACTCGATGACGGCGGGCATCACCGAGACGATGGGGGTTCGCGGCGGGCGCGGATGAACTCGATGATGGCGGGCATCACCGAGACGATGATGATGGCGAAGATGACGTAGGTGAAGTTCTTCTTCACGAACGGGAGGCCGCCGAACTGGTGGCCGAGCATCAGGAAGGACCACACCCAGGCGAAGGCGCCCGCGACGTTGTAGGTCGCGAAGCGGGCGTAGCTCATCTGGCCGATGCCGGCGACGAACGGGGCGAACGTGCGAAAGATGGGGATGAACCGCGCGAGGATGATCGTCTTGCCGCCGTGCCGCTCGTAGAAGCCCTGCGCCTTGAGCAGGTGCTGCTTGTTGAGCAGGCGCGACGTGTCGCTGGCGAAGATCTTCGGGCCGATGCGGCGGCCGATCGCGTAGTTGACCGCGTCGCCGATGATCGCCGCCACCGTGAGCAGCGCGCCGACGAGCCACACGTCGATCGGTGAGCCGTCGGTCGCCGCGAGGGCGCCGACGGCGAACAGCAGCGAGTCGCCGGGCAAGAACGGGGTGACGACGAGGCCGGTCTCGGCGAACACCACCGCGAACAGCAGCACATACAGCCAGCCGCCGAAGTCCGCCGCCCAGCCGTTGAGGTACCGATCGAGGTGCAGGAGGATGTCGATGAGCTTGGACAAGGCGGGCCCGGGCTTGCCGGGACCCTACCCGACTACTCCACCGGCGTGAACCCGGCGATCTGCGCCGTGCTGGTCGGCACCGCGAAGCCGGTGACGCCGGCCGGCGGCGCCGCGCTGTTGTTGTCGCACGGGACCGCGCTGCCGCCCCCCGGGACCATGCCGCAGGCGCCGCCGGTGCAGCCCTCGGTGGTCAGCTGCGAGACCGACGCCAGGGTCAGCGCGGGCGTGAATCCGCCGCCGAAGTCGACCCCAGGCGGGCTCGCCCCCGCGGTGAAGTTGAACCCGCTCGTCGCGTCGGCGACCAGGCGGAACGTGATCTCGTACGTCGACCCCTGGTCGAAGTGCCAGGTGTTGTTCGCCGCGTCGTAGAACGCCTCGTTGCACTCGCCGCTGCCCGGCTCGTACACCGTGTACGTGATGTTGTAGACCTCGAGGCCCTCGACCACGACGGGCGCGCCGCTGGTGCTGTCGGCCACGCCGGTCACGAAGATCCGCGGGGCCCGGATCGGCCGGGCGAGCTTGGAGAACGCGCGGGTCTCGGTGATCGGCGTTGCGCCCTCGTAGGGCACCACGATGCGCGTGCGCACGATGTCCGACAGCGCGAGCCGGAGGTAGTTCGCATCGGCGGTGAAGGTCGTTCCCGCCACCGAGTCGCTCGCCACCGACTTCGGCGCGTCGGGGGGGATCACGAAGCCCTCGTGCGAGTCGGCGATGTGGTTGTCCACGAGGAGGTAGAGGCTGCTGTGGAAGGCGTTCGCGGGGTTGCGCCCGTCGATGGTCTCGTCCGCCCCGGTACCGCTGATGAGCGCGACCAGGAACTGGTCCTCCTCGTCGACCACGGGGAGGTTGGCATCGTCGATGCGGTTGCTGGCCGACACCGCCGGCGCGAACACGAAGACGTCGCCGCGGTTGCCGGCAGCGACCGTGCAGTCGGTCCCAACGCCCTCGCACGCCGGGAAGCGGGCGACGGGCTGGGCGCTCGCGCCCCACACCGCCTCGCTGTCGGCGGCGTGGGACAGCGCGCCACTGGCCATGCCCAGATCCCAGCGGAACAACCGCCCCGCCGGATCGGCGATGTACGTCTCCTGGGCCTCGGCCCAGTAACGCGACAGGCAGTGCGAGGCGACGGCGGGATCGACCAATGCACCGAAGCTCGCCTCGAAGACGGGGTCGGTCACCGCCGGAAGCTCCGTGGAATCCAAGGGCGCGCCGGTCACTGCGTCCGCGAGGATCAGCGTCCGGCCCTCGCCGGGCTCCGGTGTGGCGCTCGCCGGATACCCCGAACCGAGCACGAGCCGAGCCTGGGGCATGTTGGCGAGGTCGTCGGACGGCAGGAGATGGTAGGTGAGCGCGGGCCGGGCCCACGTCTGGCCCAGCACATCGTCATAGCCATCCTTGAGCGCCGCGTCCTCCGTGGTCCACAGGATCTCGAACGGACCGTCGGGCGACTCCGGGCTCATGTGTGACAGGTCGAGGGCGTAGAACTCCTGGCCGCCGATCCCGAACCCGAACACGCCCAGGTGCACCCAGCGCGAGCCGGTCGCATCGAACGCGAAGCCGTGGTTGACCGTCGCCGACACGCCGTAGATGTGATCGTCGATGTCGGCCGGTTGCCCCATGCTGGCCGCGCCGTTCGCCGCCTGGGCCGCGAGCGCGGGTAGCAGCTCGTTGGGGAGGAAGCCCCACAGCTCGTTGCCGCTGTTCAGCTGGAACGCGTGCAGCACCCCCATGTCGTCGCCGACGAGGACCGCCTCCTGGTACTCGTTGTGGGCGGACGGGCTGCCGAGGATGTTGTCGGCGGAGTTCGAGTCGCGCGCGAAGTCCTCGAGGCTGTTGGGCAGGCTGCCGGCGTCGAGATCGCCGAAGAGCCGGCCAGCGCAGTGCGGATCGTTGATCGCGACCTCGGGCAGGCGGTTGGCGCGGAAGGGCGGCACGCGCCGCACGACGACCGGCGCCGAGTTCGACACGCCCGGGAGCTTCCACCCGCCCGGCGCGTTCTGACCGAGCAGGAACGCCGCGATCGCGTCGGCCTCGGCGTCGTGGTCGGCGGACGTCAGCAACCCGCGGCTCTCGAGCTCGGCCTGGAAGCCGCCGCTCGCGGTGCCGTCCGCGTTCGCCACCGGGATCAACGTACGACCGCCACCGGAGCCGTTGGTGAACAGCCGACGGTCGTTCCATGCGGTGCTCTGCAGGCAGACGCCGGCGTCCCACTCGTGGCTCTGGTCGCAGGGCCCGAACGTCTCTTCGAGCTCGGCGGTCTCGAACTCGGGCACTGGCAGCACGCAGTGCGGGAGCGGGTCGCCGCCGAGGTCGACGTCGTCGCACAGCGTGCGCGTCACGTGACCGCGCCAGCCGGGGAACTCGGTGTACGCGACGAAGTCGGTCTGGACGATCGTCCCCGCGCCGGGCTCGCCGCCCCCACCGATGCCGAACGAGTTGATGGAGCTCCCCTGCCCGCTGGGCAGCTGCACGTCGACGGCGTCGCCGACGATGCTCGTCAGCGCGGCGATCAGCTCGGCGCTGTCGTTGGCCACGTAGGCGCACGACGTCGTCGGGTTGTCGGGATCCTCGCAGGTGTCCCAGTCGTCGGCCGGGGTGTCGTCGCACGGGGTCGAGCAACCCCCCGCCGCGCACGCCCCCGCGCCGGCGCAGGCCATGTTGTTGAGCGGCCCGCTCGAGAGGAAGAAGCCGACCACGTAGGTGTCGACGTTGAGCTCGTTGCGCAGGTCGGCGAGCCGCTCGTAGAGCGTCGCGCCGCCCTCACCGGCCGAGGGATCACCGTCGGTGACGAGCACGGCGGAGACGGGCGAGCAGGCGTCCGGGGTGTCGGAACCCGTGGCGAACGTCAGGTACGACGCCACGGTCGTGTGCGAGAAGGCGACGTTCATGCTCGGCGGGGTGACACTGGTCTCGCCGATGACGGAGGCCCATGGCGTCGGGCCGTCGGTGTCGACGCCGCCGTGCGTCATGGGCGAGGTCAGGCGGGCGACGTCGTCGTTGCCCGCCTCGCGGCTCGCCGGGCCCCAGTCGTCGACCGGGATGCCGGAGCCCGAGAGGTCGAGGTAGAACGGCGCATAGAGGTGCGCGTGGTCGACACCGTTGTCGTCGGCGTTGACGCCGGCGTTGTCCGGGCCGTCGGAGATCGGCCGCACGCTCCACTGGGCGTAGCCGGGGAAGCCGTCGACGTAGGGCCAGTAGTAGAAGTCGTGGCCGCGGACGTTCGCGTCGCGGTCCGCGTTCGACGATCCCCAGTCGCCGATCGTGTTGTAGGTGATGCTGTGGTCGGGGTCGTTCGTGTCGTCGAGGTGGACGCGCACGCCCATGAACGTGCGGAACCACTGCACACGGCGCTGCGCATTCGCGGCGCTGTCGATGGATCCGGACGCCGTGCTGATGAGCGGCGAGGGCGGGACGTCACCGGTCTCGGCGTTCGACGAGATCACCGAGCCCTCGCCGAGCTCGTCCCAGCGCAGGTAGGGGTACGGTCGGATCGTGCCGCCCTGGCACAGGCGCCACGCACCGGTCACCCCCGCGTCGCGATCGATGCTGGTCCACCCGCCGAAGCCGCCGACGTACGAGTACTCGTTCACCCAGGTGAAGCGCCGCTCCTCGTCGGTCCCCGGCGCGCACTTGCCCGGGACATTGGGCGGCGTCCGGGGGGAGACCTGCTCGAAGGTCATGAGCCCGAACGAGGCGTTGTCGCCGACGCTCGTCACCACGGAGTTGATCGCCGCGCGCGCGGTGGCGATGCGGCTGGCCGTCTGCGTGCCGACCGTGGACTCGCACTCGGACCACTCGCACAGTGTGTCGCTGTCGTTGGCCTGCAGGCCCATCGAGCCCGAGGTGTCGAGCACGAACAGGATCCGCGGCTGGATCGCCCCGTAGCTCGCGCCCTGGATCACGTAGTACGGCCGCACCCGCGCCTCGGAGGAGCGCAGCAGGCCCCACGCGAGGACCAGCGCGGCGACGGCCAGCAGGCTGGACAGCGCGCGGGCCCGTCGGCGGTCGGGACGGCGGGACATCGGGGCGCGCGACTCGGGGGACGGGCTCATCGGGACCTCCAGCGGAGCAACTGCGGACCCACGGGCGCGCTCGGGCGTCGGGCCGGGCTATGAAAAACCTGCGAGGTCGGTGCAACCGCGTGCGGGGCTGCGCCCGCGCGCGGGGCGGACGAGGGCGGGCAAACCCTGGGAATCACGGGGACCATGGCGGGCATGGGGGCGGGCATCGGGCGGGCCCGGGCTGGGCCGCGGCCATGGTGTGCAAGGCCGATGCCGGTCCGCACCTGCGCCCGCCGCGGGGCCTCAGCCCGCCGACGGGGCCCAGTGCGGCAGGAGGCCGTGGGGCGAGATGAAGTACTTCGCCGGGGACGCGAACAGGAAGTTGCTGACCCGCGACGTGTAGATGCACGCGAACGACTCGACCTGGGCGCCGAAGCGGCTGGTGTCGTGGCGCTCGGCGAAGCTGCTCCCCCAGTAGGGGTTGAACGCGCCGTCGACCTCCTTGCTGCGGCGCTCGAGGGTGTCGCGGGTCTCCTGCTCGTAGTTGCGCAGCCACTCGAGGCGCTTGCGCAGATCGGTGCGGGTGGCCTCGAGCACGCGGGCCGCCTCCACGAGCGTGACCCCGGTGCCGACGAGCTCCTGCGGCTCGAGCCGCGCGAGCATCCGCGCGAGGTAGCGGTGCGCCCCGATCTCCTCCGCAAGCCGCGAGCGCAGGCCGTGGAGGCTGCCGATCTCGCGCAGGGTCATCTCCCAGTCGTGACGCACCTCGAGCTCGTGCTGCAGCTCCTGGACGATGAGCGCGGTGCGCCAGCCCGAGCTCTTCTTGCTGCGCACGATGTCGCCGTAGATGTGGTCGCCGACGTAGAGCACCTCGTCGGCGTAGCCGCCGAGGCTCTCCTGCAGGCCGAGCTGGTTGCCGCCGGTGTAGATCTTGCCGCGCTGGACCTGCTGCTTACGGCCGCCGATCGGCGCGCCGGTGCGGTCGAGTTCCTGGAACGGCGCGTTCTCGGTGAAGAAGCCCGGCTTGGCCGCGCCGACGACCACCCAGTCGAAGTACGCGGTCCAGTCGGGGTAGGACTCGAGCGCGTCGTCGAGCAGGTACCGCATCACGACCTCGGTGTAGTCGAAGAGGCTGTTGGTGAGGACGAACAGCTTCTTGCCGGCGGAGCGCAGCTGGTGGAGCGTGCGGGCGAGGTCGGGGTCCTTCTCGATGAAGCGGCCCGGATCGTCGCGGACGTGGTCCTTGATCGAGCCGTCGCGGTGGGCGAGGTCGATGCACTCGCGGACATCGAGCCACGCCTCGGCGTAGCTGGGCGCCCCGGCCCCGGCGCGGAACGACTCGGGGGCCCGATCGATGAGCTCCACCACGCCGGCGAACAGCGTCACCTCGGGCAGCGCGAACAGGGTGTCGACCGGGGCGAAGCGCTCGCGCTCCTTGCCGAGCCGCTGGTCGCGATAGATGGCCTTGCGCTCGGGACGCTCGAGCTTGCGCAGGCCGTGGTACGCGCGGCCGACGTAGCCGTGCCGGTCCATCTTGATGACGTTGCCGAGCTGCCGATCCACGGTGAGCCCGCGGATCGCGAAGCGCGGATCCATCGGCATCTCGCGCAGCGCCTCGGGGTAGCCGCGACCGATCAGCTTGTCGGTCGTCGTCGTGAGCGACTTGGCCTCGATCTCCTCCTGGCGATAGATCGCCAGGGTGTAGTCCATGTCGAAGCCGATGATCGAGATCGAATCGAAGTTCAGGTCACGATTGGTGAAGATGCGGCGCTCGAACGGCGCCTCCGTCTCCAGACCGGAGTCGAGCAGGAATTTTCGAATCGGTGTGGGTAAGTCGGCCGCAGAGAGCACGCGAGCAGGATGCTATCACGTCAGTTCTGCTCGGCCGCCACGTACTGGCTGGCGCACACCGACACCGCGGAGTTGTCGTTGTTGTGCCCGCCGCCGTAGCCCTCGTCGGGCGACTGGGGCTGCATCACGGCGGCGCCGGTCCCCGTCGACAGGACCAGCTCCTGCTCGACGGTGACCGTCGTATTGCGGACCGTGGCCATCGCCGTCACCACGACGCGGCCGTCGCCGTCGTTGGTCCAGTCGGCGCTGCCGTTGGCCCCCAGCGCGTCCGCGGAGTTGTTGCGGACCCACACCGAGACCTGGGCCTCGGCGTCGCCGCCCGGCACGAGGTCGCGCAGCGGGAGACCGCACCAGTTCTGCGCGGCCCCGGCGGCGTCGTTGAGGAACGACACCGCCCCCTGGCGCATGCACGGCCGTCCGCCACAGCCGACCGCGGCGCCCGCGAGCACCTCGTTGCGCTGACCGGTGACGATGTCGGCCGCGTCGGGGATGCAGTCGCCGCAGGGATCGGCGCAGGCCCCCGCCTGCGGGTTGTACCCGACGAGCGCCGCGTCGAGCAGGTCCGGCTCGAGCCGGATGTACTGGGCGGCGGCGAGGTCGGCGGCGGCCTGGGCGGCCATCAGCGCCCGCTCGCGCGCGACGAGCTGACCGGCCTGCTCGACCTCGCGGACCGAGCTTCGCACGACCAGCAGGCCGACGGTCATCAGCGACACCGACAGCAGCATCACGCTGACCATCGTGGCGCCCCGCTGCGCGCGACCACGCATGGCATTGCGGTTCGCATCGGGACGCGCGTCGGCGTTGGGGTTCGTGAAGGTCCGCATGATCGAGCTCTCCTACTGCAGTCGCGGGTCCCGCCACCGCACGTTCTCGGGCGCAAAGCGCTCGGTGAGTGTGAACCTCTGTCGCGTCCCGACGAGCGAGGGCAACTCGACGCGATCTTCGATCGGCGCGACGTTGGCCGTCGCCAGGCCGCCCGCCGCCTCGTCGGCCTCCGCCGAGGCCACCAGCGTCACCCGCAGGGTCTGGGGGCTCATCCGGAACCCCGGCCCGGGGTTGGCCTCGGCCGCCGCCCACGCGTCGCGGTCGTACTCGCCGGTGCCGTAGAAGACGCAGTCGGGCGCGCTCACCTCGCCGACGGCGTTGCCGAGCCACTCGTCGGAGGTGCGCGCCCCGGACTCGTTGCGGTTCTCGTCGACCATCGAGTTGGGCAGGCCCGCCTGCGCCCCCTCGGCGGGGCCCACCTCCTCGAACCCCACGTCGGGGGACCGGACGCTGCGCAGCGCCGCGCTGGCGATCGACCAGCCGTCGCAGCCGACCGCGACCTGCAGGTCCTCGATCATCGGGCCGATCGCCACGGCCGCCGGCGGGGAGTCGCCACCCGGCAGGTGCAGGCCCGCGGCGGGACACTGCCCTGCCACGCAGTGGGGGTAGTCGGGCCCCGTCCCGAGGGCGCCCGGGTCGATGGTCGGCTGGTGGCCGATGATGTCGTAGCGCACGAGGTACGGGAGCTGCGGCACCGTGTAGTCGATCGCGTACCGCGACCACCGCAGCCGACCCAGGGGCACCACCATCGGCGCACCCATCGTCGCGGCGTCCCAGTCGTCGGCGCACGCGACCGGAGCGTCCGCCTCGCACGCCGGATCGGCGCCGAAGCCGTCGAGCATCGCGGCGAGGTTCGCGTTGAAGCCCGAGGTGATGTCGATCGGGATGGTCCAGTCCTGCGGGTCCGCGCCGCCGCCGACGTCGTCGGTGACCTGCAGCAGCAGGCACTGGCCCTGGGTCACCGGCGAGAACGCGATGCCGCCGGCGGCGGGCCGCGAGGCGACGAGCACGAAGGTTCCGGGCGGGAACAGCTGCTGCACCTGGGCCACGTGCTGCGCGTTGCCGTTGTCGAGCAGCGTCGAGGTCTGGACCGTGAGGCTCGTCGACGCCGGATCGATCGCAGTCGCCATCGAGAACACGCCGGCGAAACCGAGGTAGTTGGGCTCGCCGAGGATCACGTCGAGGCTATCGACGGCCTGGTCCATCGTGCCGGCGCCGTCGCTGCGCCAGTCGGCCTGGATGCCGTCGCGCAGCACCCAGTAGTGCTCGCCCGTGACCGCGTCGGCGACGGCGAGCGCCGGATCACCGATGCCCGGGTTGATGAGCTGGCCCGACGCCGCGTCCCACACTCGCAGCTCGGTGCACAGCCGGCTGAAGCCGAGGCCGGCCTGCCGTACGTCCTGACCCAGCGCCCACATCGCGCCCTCGAGCGCCTGCTGGATCATCACGTTGCGCTCGTGGGCGCCGGCGTTGCTGCGCTGGATGTTCGAGAAGGCGAAGATGCCGAGCACGACGATGCCGGACACCACGAGGGCGACCATCAGCTCGATCAGCGTGAAGCCGCGCTGCGGCGCCAGGGGCTCGGCAGTCGAGCGCTGCTGCGGCCGGCTCATGGCGTCACCACCGTGTCGTTGGCCCGGACCGTCCGCAGCTGGATCGATCCGACGTAGGGCGCGTACGCGGCGTTCGTCGGGTCGGCCATCGCCGGGGTCAGATCGAGCACCGTCTGGCCCACCGGCGGGGGCATGGCCGAGTTCGAGTCGTCGATCCACAGCACGGTCACCTGCAGCACCACCGCGTTGATGAGGGGCAGATCGACGGTGAGGTCGGGCGGGTTCGCCGACGGCGGAT
Source organism: Deltaproteobacteria bacterium Ga0077550 (assembly GCA_001464385.1). GTDB lineage: Bacteria > Myxococcota_A > Polyangia > Nannocystales > Nannocystaceae > Xiheibacterium > Xiheibacterium aquaticum. Next base: position 38,388 of record LNFB01000094.1, read on the forward strand.
TGAGCGGGTCGACGACCCAATCCACCGTGCGGAACACGAGGAACGAGCCCCGCACCGCGCCGACGACGTCGGTCGACTCGGCGATGTCCGCGGGCGGGCGCCGGAAGTCCCGCACGCGCGTGTCGGCGTCGATGCCGGTCTCGTCGTACGGGAGCGTGGCGACGCCGCCGGCGAAGTCGAACGACAGCAGCTCGACGAAGCTCCGCGACTGCAGCTCGGCCATCGCGTCCTGGGCGACCCGCTCGCCCTCGCGCATGTACGCCGAGGCGCGCTGGCTCTCGACGCTGCGGCCCTCGATCGCGACCAGGCCGACGATGGCGATCGCGAACACGACGATCGCCACGAGCACCTCGACGAGCGTGAAGCCGGGGCTCCCGGCCCTGGGACGAACTCGACGGTGGACGTTGGGCTGCGGCACGGGACCTCTAGTCGAGCTGGTCGAACTTGCGGATGAGCCCGCCGGGGAAGATCTGCAAGATGGTGTACTTCGGCGCGCCGGGGATCGTGCGGTCGGCGATCCACAGCGTCGCGCCGGCGTTGGGCACCGCCGAGAAGGTCGCGTCGGGATCGCTGAAGCGACCATCGGACTCGAACACGAGCAGCTGCGGCTCGCCGACGCAGTCCGCCGGCGGCGACACGGCCGAGGCCTGCGACGGCGCCTGGACCCCCGGCGTGAACCCGTACAGGCACACCGCGTCGTTCACGGTCACCAGCGACCCGTTGGGGTTCTCGAGCGCGGCGCGGTTGAGCGGGCGCCACGTGTCGTCGGCGGTGTCGAACGCCGTCAGCGTCACCGAGGTCGCGTCCACGCTGACGCGCACGCGCGTCTGCCGATCGACCGCGGCGTTGCGCGCCTGCACGAGCATGCCCTCGACGTCCGCGATGAAGCGGGTGCGCTGGTTGGCGAACTCGTTGCGACGGAAGCCCGCGGCGGCCACCACCGCCAGGGCGCCGACGACCGCGAGCACGACCATCAGCTCGATGATCGAGAAGCCGCGATCTCCTCGGCCCCACCCCTGCCCCCGACGGGCGGGGACGCCGAGCGAAGGGTCGGCCGACCCGTAACCGATGCGGTCCGTACGCAGACTTTTCATAGTCCGCGCCGCGTTTCGGCCCCGGGCCGGGGCGCGGGTCGTGGTGTAAGGCCTGGAAATCATTCGGTACGTCGCTCGGGTCGGGCGGACACGTGGCGCGCGGATCGGAGGGCGGGACCGCCAGACTGCAACGGCTGTGCCGGCGCTGCGGGCGACCTTCGGCGGTAGACCAAAAACTGGCGCGTCATCCACCTCACACGATTGTGGGCCTTCGTCGGCTCGGATACGTTTGCTGCCACCATGGCGAAGGCAGCCCAGCAGGAAGCGAAGGACGAGAAGCGCGCAGCTTGGTACCTGCGGAAGATACCCCTGCTCGAGGGGGTCCCGCCGGCGAAGCTCGCCGAGCTCGCGAGCGTGGTCGAACTCCGAGAGATCGCGAGGCGGCAGGTCATCTACCTGCCCGGCGATCCGGGCGACCGCGTCTACTTCATCAACGGCGGACGCGTGAAGTGCAGCAAGGTCACGCGCGACGGCAAGGAGCTCACGCTCGCGTATCGCGGTGCGGGCCAGATCTTCGGCGAGCTGTGCATCATCGACGGTGCGCCGCGCGGCGAGATGGCCGAGGCGATGAAGAACGCGATCATCACCGAGTTGCCGCGCGAGGCGTTCCACGAGCTGCTGCTCTCGGACGCGCAGCTCGCGTTCAACTTCGCGTGCGTCATCGGTGAGCGCCGCCGTCAGCTCGAGACCAAGCTCGAGCACCTGGTGTTCCGCGACGTGCAGGCGAAGCTCGCCGCGCTGCTCATGGAGCTCGGCGAGGAGTACGGCGTCGAGTGCGAGGACGGGATCCAGATCGGGCTGAAGATCACCCATCAAGAGATGGCGAACCTCATCGGCTCGACCCGCGAGACCATCTCGCTCACGCTCGCCCAGTTCAAGAAGCGGGGCCTGCTCGATCTCAACGGCCGCACCGTCGTCCTCAAGGACCAAGACGGCCTCGGCGCGATGACCTGAGCGATCCTCCTTCGTGAGCAACGCCAAGCAAGAGCAGTGGGGGACGCGCTTCGGCGTGATCCTGGCGGTCTCCGGCTCCGCCGTGGGCCTCGGCAACTTCCTGCGGTTCCCGGGCACCGCCGCGGCCAACGGCGGCGGCGCCTTCATGATCCCGTACTTCGTCGCGCTGCTGCTGGTCGGGATCCCGGTCGGCTGGGCGGAGTGGACGATGGGCCGCTACGGCGGGCGCAAGGGCTTCCATTCGTGCCCCGCGATCATGGGCGTCGTCGGTGGCGGCGCGCTGCCCCGGTACCTCGGCGTGTTCGGGCTGCTGATCCCGATGGTCGTGTACATGTACTACGGCCTCATCGAGAGCTGGTGCCTGCAATACGCGTGGGCGTTCGCCACCGGTGGCATCGGGCTCGAGGGCGATGCGGCGCAGATGGCCGCGCAATCGGGCACGTTCTTCGGCGCGGTGTCGGGGATCGGCGAGGACGGTGTGCTGCTCGAGAAGGGCAGCACGCTGACGTTCTGGATCGTCATCATCGCCCTCAACGCCTACTTCGTGTGGAAGGGGCTGTCCGGCGGCATCGAGAAGTTCTGCCAGTGGGCGATGCCCGCGATGGCGGTGTGCGCGGTGATCGTGCTCGTCCGCGTGCTGACGCTAGGCACGCCGGACCCGAGCCGCCCCGAGCTCAACGTCACCGCGGGCCTCGGCTACATGTGGAACCCGCGGTTCGACGCGCTCGGCAACGCCGAGACCTGGCTCGCGGCGGCCGGCCAGATCTTCTTCAGCCTGTCGGTGGGGTTCGGCGTCATCGTCAACTACGCCTCGTACCTGCGGAAGAAGGACGACGTCGTCCTCTCGGGGCTCACGGCGTCCGCGACCAACGAGGTCTTCGAGGTCGGCTTCGGCGGGCTCATCACGCTCACCGCGGCGTTCGTGTTCCTCGGCGCGAGCGGGGCCACCGGCGGCACCTTCGGCCTCGGGTTCAACACGCTGCCCGTCGTGTTCGCCCACATGGGCGCGCTCGGCAACGTCATCGGCGCGCTGTGGTTCTTCATGCTGTTCCTCGCGGCGATCACCAGCTCGCTGTCGATGCTGCAGCCGGTGAAGGCGTTCATCCAGGAGGCGCTGGGCTGGTCCAACGGCCGGGCCGTCATCGCGGTGATCCTCTTCACCGCCGGCGGATCGCTGTGGAACCTCCAGCACACCAAGGACCTCGTCGCCCTCGACACCATGGATTTCTGGGTCGGCACGACGGCGATCTTCGTCCTCGCCACGGTGCAGGTCATCTACTTCGGCTGGGTGTTCGGCATCGACCGCGGCATGACCGAGGCCCACTACGGGGCCAAGCTCCGCATCCCGCGGGTCGTCGCGTTCGTCATCAAGTACGTCGCGCCGGTGTACCTGCTGGTGGTGTTCGCGGCGTTCTGCCGGCAGAGCCTCGGCGAGCGCATCGACGCCCTGCTGGAGGATCCCGTCGCCGGCCAGACCATCGCGCTCGTGCTCGGTGTGCTGCTCGTCCTGCTCGTGCTCATCCGCATCGGCGAGGTCCGCTGGCGCGCGCTCGGCCTCGACCTCGACGGTCGCCGGCCGCCCGACGACGAGGTGGACGCACCATGACCGCCGGCGGCTGGGTCTTCATGGTGCTCTCGCTGGGCTTCGTCTGGTCGCTGGCGCTGTGGTGCTACGCCCGCGTGCTCCGCGACTGAAGCGCGCCGCGGACGGCAGCCTCGATCGCGGCGTCGATCTCCGCGGCGCGCTCCAGCACCGCGCCGTCGCGATCGAGCACCACGATCGTGGGCACCCGCGGGGCGCCCAGCGCGGTCGACAGGCGGTACTCGGGATCCGCGAAGAGCGGATAGGTGATGCCGGCCTCCCGCGCGAACGCCTCGGCGCCCTCGAACCCCTGGCCCACGTGCACGCCGACGATCGCGACCTCGGCGAGCTCGGGGCGCGCGGCGAAGGCGATGACCTTGGGGATCGACACGCGGCAGGGCTCGCACCACGTGGCCCAGAAGTCGATGACGGTGACGCGCCCGGCGGTCACCTCGGCGAACGACGGCCCCGGTGAGAGCGGCACGGTGCCGTCGGCGGCCGCGGGCGGCCGCGTCGCGCCGCGGGGACCACAGCCGAGCACGGCCGTGGCCGCGAGCGCGCGCAGGGCCCCGCGCCGAGTGGTCCTAGAAGTCACGGCCATACCCGAGGGAGACGACATCGACGTGGAGATCGTTGCTGCGTTGGTACCGGGAGTAGCCGCCGTCGAGGTACTGCGCCCCGCGGACGCTCCCCGGCGGCACGAGGTACACGACGGCCTTCAAGCCCACCTGGTGGGCCGAGAACGGGGCGAGATCGGAGTCGGCGGTCAGCGGCATCTCGTCCGAGGCGTCCGTGCGCGTCGCCACGCCATAGAACGAGACCCCGCGCTGCCAGTGGTAGCGATACATCGCGCGCAGGTACGTCCGCCGGCCGAGCCACTGGTAGAGCATCACGCCGGGCGTGTGGGCGCGCAGATCGAAGTCGTCGTCGTAGAACCGGTAGGCGAGCTTGATCGTACTGCGCGTCCGCGGGATGTGCTGGTTCAGCATGAGCGCGGCGGCGTGTCGCGTGCGGGTCCTGGGCAGGCGCTCGGGCGCGCGGTTCGGGCAGTCGTACTCGGGCGCCTGGCCGAAGTCGTTGGGACAACCCGTGGTCGGCGCGTCGCTGATCGCGACCGAGTTCCACGTCGTCTGCAGGGTCCCGGCCTGGAAGGTCACGCCGTACGAGGCCGAAAGCAGCGTCGTCGGCGACAACACCTGGGTCACACCGACGTTGTCGCTGATCGTCAGGCGCTTCTCCACCTGCACCGGGCTGAACCCCAACGGGTGGATGTAGTCGAACAGATCGAGGATGTACGTCGTGTTCACCGCGACCGTCGTGTTGTCCTCGAAGTAGCGGCCCACCCAGCCGAGGCCGGCGAAGCCCGAGCGGAACGGCTCCTCGAAGTGGAGGCCGTAGCGCATCGACCACTCACCGCGGGTCTCGGACGCATACGTCGTGGTGACGTCGAGCTCGCCGGCCTCGTTGTAGCGCGACGCCGAAGACACCGCGTCGAGGCCGTCGGGCGACGCCGCCGAGATCACGTCGAGCGCGAACGTCACCTGGTGGGTCCACTTCGGGTTGCGCTGCCGGATCCCGAGCTGCCCCATCGGCTGGAACACGAGCATGTTCTCCGAGCCCGGTCCCGCGGGCGGCCCCGCCTTCGACTGGAACCCCCGCCCGCGCTGGTTGAACAGCGTGAAGCGCAGGAACAGGTCCTCGATCGTCGGGCCCTTGGTCGCGCTCGCCGTCGCCCTGGGCCGGCGGCGCTCGGAGCCTGCCACGCTCGAGCCGGGGTTCGAGATGGCCAGGGCTGCGGCGACCCAGGCGATGCCGACACGACTGCGGTCAGTTCGAACAGCCACAGCCGCCGCCCGCCGGTTTCGCGTCGCCGCCCGCGGCCCCCTCGCGCGCGGTCCACAGCTTGCGATTCGACCGGGCCTCGAGCGGATCGTCCTGCAGCTGCATGGTCGGATCGGCGAGGTACTCGCGGCGGTTCTGCGGGACGACGACGCAGCCGAGCGTTCCGAGGGCGAACACGAGCGCGACGACGACCTTGGCGTCCGATCGAGCCATGGGCCGGGAATTCATACCACGCTGGATGCGAGGCGGGCAGCGCCCGCCCCCTCCAGCGCCGCGCGCAGATAGGCCGCGGTGTGACCCTGGCCACCCTTGGCCACGTGCTCCGGCGTCCCCGAGGTCACCAGGCGACCGCCCCGATCTCCGCCGTCGGGCCCGATGTCGACGATGTAGTCGGCGCACTTCATGACGTCGACGTCGTGCTCGATCACGACCACGGTGTTGCCCTCGTCGACCAGCCGCGCGAACACGTGCAGCAGCTGCTTCACGTCGCCGAAGTGCAGCCCGCTCGTCGGCTCGTCGAGCACGAACAGCGTCTTGCCGGTGGACTTGCGCGCCAGCTCGCGGCCGAGCTTGATGCGCTGCGCCTCGCCGCCCGACAGCGTCAGCGCGCTCTGGCCCAGGCCGAGGTAGCCGAGGCCGACGTCGCGCAGGACCTCGAGCTTGAGCCGCAGCCCCGGGTGGGCCACGAAGAAGTCGTACGCCGCCGCCACGTTCATCTCGAGCACGTCGGCAATGTTCTTGCCGCGCATCGTGACGCCGAGCGTCTCGCGGTTGTACCGGCGCCCGCGACAGGTCTCGCAGGTGACGTGCAGGTCGGGGAGGAACTGCATCTCGATGCGGCGCAGGCCCTCGCCCTGGCAGGCCTCGCAGCGCCCGCCCTTGACGTTGAACGAGAAGCGCGAGGGCTGCCACCCGCGGATCTTCGCGTCGGGCAGCCCGGCGAATACCGTGCGCAGCTCGGCGAAGATGCCGGTGTACGTCGCCGGGTTGCTCCGCGCCGAACGGCCGATCGGCGACTGATCGACGTAGATGACCTTGTCGATGTGCTCGAGGCCGTCGACGCCGTCGCACGGCAGCGGCGGCCTCGCGGCGCCGTTGCACACGCGGGCCGCCTCGGCGAGCAGCGTGTCGATCACCAGGCTCGACTTGCCCGAGCCACTGACCCCGGTCACGCAGGTGAGCATGCCGATGGGGAAGCGCGCGGTGATGTCGGCGAGGTTGTGCCCGCGGGCGCCGCGGACCACGATCGACGGGCCCCGCGGGCGACGGCGCTGCTCGGGCACCGGGATCGACATTCGTCCCGACAGGTAGGCCGCGGTGATCGACCGCGGGTTGGCGAGCACGTCGGCGGTGGGGCCCGCCGCGACCACGCGCCCGCCCTGCGGGCCCGCGCCCGGGCCGATGTCGACCAACCAGTCGGAGGCGCGCATCGTCGCCTCGTCGTGCTCGACGACGAGGACGGTGTTGCCGAGGTCGCGCAGGTGGTGGAGCGTCGCGATGAGCCGATCGTTGTCGCGGGGGTGCAGGCCCACGCTCGGCTCGTCGAGCACGTAGGTGATGCCCGCCAGCGCCGCGCCGATGTGCGTGGCCAGGCGGATGCGCTGGGCCTCGCCGCCCGACAGCGTCATCACGGCGCGATCGAGGGTGAGGTAGCCGAGGCCGACCTCGATCATGAACCGCAGGCGCGCGCGGACCTGACCGAGCACCGCCTCGGCGATCTCGTGGCGCTCGCGGTCGAACGATAGCTCGGCGATCGCCGCGGCGAGGCGATCGAGCGGCATGCGGCAGAGCGCGGCGATGTTGTGCTCGCCGATGCGGACCATGCGGGCCGGCAGGCACAGCCGCTCGCCCTCACAGCTCGCGCAGACGACCTCGTCGAGGTAGGCCTCGATGTCCTCGGCGTCGGGCTCGTCGTCGCCGCCGTCGTCGACGCGGCCCTCGAGCTCGCGCAGGCGCCGGGCCATCATCGGCCGCACGCCCTCGAACGGGCGGTCGAGCCCGGGCACGACCTCGGCGCCGGTGCCCTCGACGAAGGCGATCTGGGCGGCGGCCGGCAGCTCGCCGAAGGGCACGTCGAGCTCGACGCCGAGGTGCTCGGCGAGCGCGGCGAGGGTGCGGCCGTGCCCGCCACCGCGCCGCGCCCACGGACGGATCGCGCCGTGGCGCAGCGTCGCCTTGGGATCGACGAGTCGCGACGGATCGAACACCCGCGTGCGCCCGAGGCCATCGCACGCCGGGCACGCGCCGTGGGGCGAGTTGAACGAGAACAGCGCCGGCGTGATCTCGGGGTACGCGACGCCCTCGTCGAGCTCGGCGTAGCGATCCGAGAACCGCAGCCGTGCGCCCTCGACGGTGAGCACCTCGACCAGGCCACCGGTGAGCCCGAGCGCGAGCTCGACCGAGTCGCCGAGGCGTGGGCGTACGTCGGGGTTGAGCTTGATGCGATCGACGTAGACCTCGATCGTGTGGCGCACCGCCGGATCGAGCTCGAACGGCGCGCTCAGATCGCGGACCTCGTCGTCGACGGCGACGCGCACGAAGCCGCGGCGGCGAAGATCTTCGAGGAGCTCGGCGTGATCGCCGGGCACGCCGACCACCACCGGCGCGAGCACCGAGATCCGCGTGCCCTCGGGCAGCGCGAGGATCTCGTCGAGCATGTCCTGCACCCCGTGCCGCTTCATGGGCTTGCCGGTGCGGTGGCTGTAGACCACGCCGACGCGGGCGAAGAGCAGGCGCAGGAAGTCGTGAATCTCCGTCGTCGTCCCCACCGTCGAGCGGGGGTTGCGACCCCGGGCGTCCTGCGAGACCGCGACGGTCGGCGACAGGCCCTCGATCAGATCGACGTCGGGCTTGGGCATCTGCGCGAGGAACTGCCGCGCCGCGACGCTGAGGCTCTCGACGTAGCGGCGCTGGCCCTCGGCGAAGATCGTGTCGAACGCGAGGCTGCTCTTGCCCGAGCCCGACGGCCCCGTGATCGTGACGAGCTTGCCGCGGGGCAGATCGAGATCGATGCCCTGCAGGTTGTGCGTCCGGGCCCCGCGGATGCGGATCCAGCCCGCCGGGGCGATCGCGGTCGGGGCCGTGGAGCTCGCGCGCGGCGGCTCGACGACGGCGACCGGCGCGACCTCCGTCGGGACGACAGGCACCTTGCTCCGCCCCGCGCGGACCGGCGGCGTCGCGTCCGCGACCGCGGAGGCCTTGCTGCGCCCGGCGCGGGCCGGCGGCGCCGCGACCTCGGCGGCGTCGCGGCGGCGACCACCGCGGGTCGGGGTCGATCCGCCCGTGCGCGCGCGGCTCAAGGATCCTCCCCGCGCGCGTGGGCGACCGCGTGGAGCATGCTCGTCGCATCGGCGACGCCGCGGCCCGCGATGTCCCGCGCGGTGCCGTGGTCCGGCGACGCCCGGCGAAACGGCAGGCCGAGCGTCGCGTTGATCCCGTCGGAGAAGTGCAGGAGCTTGAAGGGGCCGAGCCCCTGGTCGTGGTACATCGCCAGGATCGCGCCGTAGGTGCCCGCCGCCGCGGCCGGCATCGCGGTGTCAGCGGGCAGCGGGCCCACGAATTCGACGTCGGGGTGGCGTCGTCGCAGCGCCTCGATCGCAGGCGCGATGATCCGCGTCTCCTCGTCGCCGAGCCGGCCCTGCTCGCCGGCGTGGGGGTTGAGCCCGAGCACCGCGATCCGCCGCGCGGCGCCGACGAAGCCCGGGAGCGCGGCGGCGAGCAGCGAGCCCTTGGTCACGATGTCCTCGCTGCGCAGTGCGTCGGGCACCGCGCGCAACGGCAGGTGGATCGTGACCAGCGCGACGCGGAGCCGCGGCCCGACCATGCACATCGCGTAGGCCTCGACGCCGGCCCGCGCCGCGAGGTACTCGGTGTGGCCCGGGTACCGGAGGCCCTCGTCCTGGGCGCGGGCCTTGTCGATCGGCGCGGTCACGAGGTGGGTGCCCGGCGTGGCGAGCACGAGATCCGTGCCGGCGACCAGCGCCGCGTACTGGCCGAGCCCGGGCCGGCTCTCGGGCGCGAGCAGGGGCAGGATCTGCGCGAGGCCGCGGCGGGCCCAGGGCACGTCGAGCCCCGCCGCCGTCGCCTCGAGCCGCGCTGGGCAGGCGAGCACCCGATCCCCGGGCCGGAGCCGATCGGCCGCCGCGACGCGCAGCAACAGCTCGGGGCCCACGCCATCCGGATCGCCCTGCGTGATCACGATCGGGGCCATGGAAGCCGCGCATGCTAGGCCAGGGCGCGGGGGCGCGCCACCCCCTGCCCCGTGGTAGCCTGACGACCGTGTTGCGCGCGGGACTGGCGGCGAGGTTGGGCGTGGGCCGAAGTCGCGGTGTCGCCCTGGCGGCGGGCCTGCTCGCCGTGGGCGCAGGCCTCGGCATCGGTGCCCCGGCCCGGGTCGCGGCCGCCCCGGCGATCATCGACGCGAGCCCCACGCCCGACACCGACGCCCCGTCGATCCCGCGCAACGAGGCCCAGGGCGGGCGCGTGGGCAAGGTCGTCGGCGCGGCGGGCCCGCGCACTGCCGTCGGCCTCACCGCGGTCCTGCTCGATCCGCCGCTGCGCGACGCGAGGCGCCGCGCGCCGGCCACGACGCGCCCCGCCGACTTCGGCGCGACGCTGGCGGTCGGCGAGCGCTTCCGGTTCGACGTCACCTTCGCCGGCAACTCCGCGGGGATGGCCGAGGCGACGATCGTGGCGCTCGAGCCCGATCCCCGCGGCGGCCCGCCCCACGGCGCTCCCGTCGTGCGCATCGAGGGCCACGCGCGCACCTCGGGGATCGTCTCGCTGCTGGCCACGGTGAACGACGACATGGTCACGCTGGTCGATGCCCGCTCCGGCGCGACGATCTGGTCCGAGAACGTCCTGGTCTACGGCGGGTGGAGCCCCGTGGGCTACAAGCGCCGCGTCACCACCGCGAACTACGAGGGCCGCGGCCAGGTGCGGATCCACGACGCCAAGGACGAGAAGTCCCGCAAGCACCTCAAGAAGGTGCCCATCGACACGTTCGATCCGCTGTCGGTCATGGCGTGGGTCCGCGCGCAGAAGCTCACGCCGGGCGAGAAGTCCAAGGCCCACGTCATCGACGGGACCACGCTGATGCGGATCGAGGTCGAGGCGCTGCCGGCGGGCCCCATGGAGAAGATGCCCAGCGTCGGCAAGGCCCTCGGCCTCGGCAAGAATGACGTCGTGAAGATCTCGGGAACGATGACGCGTGTGGATCCGTATGACCAGCCGCTCCCGGGCAAGCGTGCCTTCGCGATGCGGGCCTGGCTGTCGAACGACGGCCGGCGGATCCCGCTCGCGATGGAGAGCGACATGTGGGTCGGTGCCCTGCGGCTCGAGCTGACCGCATACGACCCACCGAGCGCTGACGCTACGCCGCCCCCCTGAAGCGCCGAGGCGGCATGGCCCTGCGGGCGCGCGGGAGCCGTGAACCCGGCCGGTTTTCGCCCTCTTCGCCCCGCCGGTTCGACCCCGGTTGGGTTTACACTCCCAGTCACTCCCGGCACGCGTCCCCGTACGAGTCTCGTGCGGGCCCGTGCGAGCCATCTCCCCGTCCCCGACGCGCATCCCCATGGCGGACCGCTATCGCCCACTCTTCAAGCTCGATTCAGGCGGCATGGCCGAGGTCTATGTGGCCGAGGCCGAGTCGATGGCGGGCTTCAAGAAGAAGGTCGCGATCAAGCGCATCCTTCCCGGCCTGCTGAAGGACGATCGCTTCGTCCGCATGTTCCTCGACGAGGCGCGGCTGTCGCTGCACCTCAGCCACGCGAACATCGTCTCGGTCTTCGACATCGGCAAGAGCTCGTCGACCTACTTCATCGTGATGGAGTACGTCGAGGGGCCCAACCTCAAGCACGTGCTGCAGCACCTCGCGAAGCGGCGCGCGACGCTGCCGGTGCACCAGGCGATGTGGGTGATCGGCGAGGTGCTGAAGGGCCTCGACTACGCCCACAACCTCCGCGACCCCGAGACCGGCCGCTCGCTGGGCATCGTCCACCGCGACATCTCGCCGCCGAACATCCTGTTCTCGTGGAACGGCGAGGTGAAGCTCACCGACTTCGGCCTGGCCAAGGCGTCGACGCAGCTCGAGTCGACCGATCCCGGCGTCGTGAAGGGCAAGTTCTCGTACCTGTCGCCCGAGGCGGCGCAGGGCCACGAAGTCGACGCGCGCTCCGACATCTTCGCCGTCGGCATCCTCGCCTACGAGATGCTCACCGGCGAGCGGCTGTTCCTCGGCGAGACCGACTACCAGACCGTCGAGCTGGTCCGCGCCGCCCAGGTCCCGAGCATCAGCCAGAAGAACCCCGACGTCCCGCAGGAGCTCGAGCGGATCATCCGCCGCGCGCTCGCGAAGGACCTCGACACGCGCTACCAGACCGCCGGCGATTTCGCCGACGAGCTGCTGGGGTTCCTGTTCTCGCGCAGCCTGAAGGTGTCGGCGCGCGCGCTGGCCGAGACCTTCGAGGAGCTGCGTCGCGCGCAGCCCTCGACGACCTCGAGCCCGCCGGGCGGATCGAGCCTGATCCTGCAGCTCATCGACGAGGAGTTCCTCAACTTCCAGTCGCTCGGCGACGACGGCGACGCGCACGACACCGGCTCCGAGCCGCTCGACACGCTGATGGGCGCCGCTGCACCGGCCTACGACCCCGCCGCGCCGCTGTCGCTCGAGGACTTCGGCGCCGG